>CAZZVN010000018.1:0-51202 GCA_964657625.1 uncultured Steroidobacteraceae bacterium | reverse complement strand
GGAGCCGCAGCAGGGGAACGGTGCCTGTACATCACCCTGTCCGAAACGGAAAAGGAATTGCGCGAGGGTGCCGCGTCGCATCTGTGGGCGCTGGACCCCGCCATCACGGTGTGCGAACTCATCCCACCCGAAACCCTCCTGGAGGGCGAACAACATCAAAGCTTGCTGTATGCCTCCGATCTCGAACTCGGGGAAACCACGCGGCAGATATTCGCAGCGGTACAACGCGACAATCCGTCGCGCCTGGTGATCGACAGTTTGTCGGAGATCCGGCTGCTCGCGCAAAGCTCGCTGCGCTACCGTCGGCAGATCCTGACCATCAAACATTTTTTCGCGCGGCTCGGCACCACGGTGCTCCTGCTCGATGACCTGACCGCCGAGGCCACCGACAAGACCGTGCACAGCATCGCGCACGGGGTCGTCCGTCTCGAACAGATCGCGCCCGAATACGGCGCCGAACGGCGCCGTCTGCGCGTGGTGAAGTACCGGGGGCAGAAATACCGCGGCGGCCATCACGACTTCACGATCAACACAGGAGGCATCCGGGTGTTTCCGCGGCTGATCGCGGCCGAGCATCGCCGCCGGGTGGCGCGCCGGCAGTTGTCGAGCGGCATCGAGGGACTCGACGGGCTGCTCGGAGGCGGCATCGAATCCGGATCGAGCACGCTCATCCTGGGGCCGGCCGGGACCGGCAAATCGCTGATCGCAGTCACATTCGTGCTTGCCGCGCTGGCACGCGGCGAACGGACGGCGATATTCGTGTTCGACGAGGAGCTGGGTCTGTTGTTCGACCGCATGAAGTCCATGAACATCGATCTGGAAACGCCACGCGATGCCGGGCTGTTGCTCATCGAACAGATCGATGCCGCCGAGCTCTCGCCGGGCGAGTTTGCGCATCGGGTGCGTCACATCGCCGAAGAGAAAGACGTCAAAACCATCGCCATTGACAGTTTGAACGGCTACCGGGCCGCCATGCCCGAGGAAAACTCGCTCATATTGCATGTCCATGAACTGCTGCAGTTCTTGAATCGAATCGGCGCAACCACGTTCCTGACGGTGGCACAGCATGGGCTGGTGGGGGACATGCGCGCGCCGGTCGACATCACGTATCTCGCGGACACCGTGGTGCTGCTGCGCTACTTCGAAGCACGCGGGGAGGTCCGCCGCGCGCTTTCCGTCATCAAGAAGCGTACGGGGCGCCACGAGGTCACCATCCGTGAATACCAGATCGACCATACCGGACTGCACGTCGGCAAGCCGTTGACGGGATTTCAAGGAGTGCTGCGCGGGATACCCGAATATTCCGGTGATGAAGTGCCGTCGAAGGAATGGCCGGCGTGAATCGGACGGGGCCTCAGTCGTTGCGGGCGCTGGTGCTGGCGCCGACCGGCCGGGATGCTCCTCTCACGGTGTTGCTGCTCAAGGAAGCCGGGTATGCGGCGGAGATCTGCGCAGATCTGGCGGCGCTGCGCCGGGAGATGGAGCTCGGTGCGGGGCTCCTCATCATCGCCGACGAGGCCATCCACAATGCCGACCTGCGGTCTTTGGTCGGCTTCCTCGAGCTGCAGCCTGCCTGGTCGGATCTGCCGGTGATCCTGCTGACCCATCGCGGAGGTGGCCCGGAACGCAACCCGGCGGCGCTACAACTGGGCGACATACTCGGTAACGTGAGTTTTCTCGAACGGCCCTTTCATCCGACCACGTTGAGCAGCCTGGTTCGCGCCGCGGTGCGCGGGCGCCGCCGGCAGTACGAGGCGCGCGCCCGCCTGGAGGAAATCATCGAACGCGAGCAGCAGCTGCAGACGGCACTGACTTCAGGTCGCCTGGGCTCGTGGTCCTTCGATGTGGAAGACACGCTGTTCCATGCCTCGGAAACCTCACGCATCCATTTCGGCTGCTCGCAACGACATGAATTTACCTATGGCGAACTCGAAGGCGTGGTTCATCCCGATGATCGCGCGCGCCTGCACCAGGCGGTGCAGGATGCGGTGCAGAGCGGCAAAGATCTCGTCGTCGAGTATCGTGCCGTCGATACGGAAGACGGCGTGTCGTGGGTGGATCTGCGGGCGCGTGCACTGAAAGACGGCACCGGACGGGTTGCCGAGCTGGTCGGCGTGTCCTCGGACATCTCCTCCCGTAAGCATTCGGAATTGGAACGGGAACGCCTGCTCGGTGAATTGGCGGTCGAGCGTACGGCGCTGTCGAACCTCACGCGTACGCTCGAGCAACGTGTGATGGAACGCACCGGCGAATTGACGATGGAGATCGCCGCTCGCGAAAAGGCCCAGGAGCAGCTGCTCCAGTCGCAGAAAATGGAGAGCGTCGGCCAGCTCACGGGCGGCATCGCCCATGATTTCAACAATCTGCTGATGGCGGTGATGGGCAACCTCGAGATTTTGCGCAAGCGACTGCCCGAGGACGCCGGGCTGCACCGCTTGATCGACGGTGCGTTGCAGGGAGCACAGCGCGGAGCGTCGTTGACCCAGCGCATGCTGGCCTTTGCCCGGCAGCAGGATCTCAAGACCACATCGGCCGATCTCGGTCTGCTGGTCACGGGCATGCAGGAATTGCTGCGGCGTTCGTTGGGGCCGCAAATTGCGCTGCAGCTGCGGGTGATGCCGGATCTGCCGCCGGCCGAAGTGGATCCGCACCAGGTGGAACTCGCGGTGCTGAACCTTGCCATCAATGCCCGCGACGCCATGCCGGACGGCGGGGTGATCGACGTGCAGGTCGATCAGAAGCAGGTGAGCGGCGAGAGTCGTCTGAGCGACGGCACCTATCTGCGTGTCCGCATCGCCGACAGTGGCTGCGGCATGGACGCGGCGACGCTGGGCAAGGCGGTCGAGCCGTTCTTCTCCACTAAGCCGCTGGGCAAAGGCACCGGCCTCGGGTTGTCGATGACGCACGGGCTCGCGGTGCAGCTCGGCGGACGCCTCGAATTGGTCAGCGCGGTGGGTCGCGGTACGACGGCGACGCTGTGGCTGCCGATGGCCACCGAACCTGCGGTGGAGAGCGAGACGCCGATACTTCAGCCCGTCGCCGGTCGTATCGCCGTCATTCTGGTGGTCGACGATGACCCGTTGGTCGCGATGAGCACCGTCGACATGCTCGAGGATCTCGGGCACAAGGTCATCGAAGCGCATTCCGGCCAGCGTGCGCTCGAAATCCTCGAAACGGGACAGCTCATCGATCTGATGGTGACGGATCAGGCGATGCCTGGGATGACGGGAATCCAACTTGCGGAAATCGTGCGCTCGAAGCGGCCCCGGCTCCCGGTACTGCTCGCAACCGGCTTCACCGATCTGCCCACCAGCAAGCTCGCGAACCTGCCCCGTCTGGCCAAGCCGTACCAGCAGTCGCAGCTCCAGGCGGAAATCGAAAAGCTGCTCGATACGGCCTGACGATACCGCAAGCGCCCCGCAGGGCGACGCCGCGTATTATCATGCCGGCGACGGGCGCGCGGGCCCGGCAGTTCCAAGGGAGACGCGATGCGGGTGAGAGCAGGTTATCTATCGGCGGCGGCGTGTTTCGGCGCCGTGGCGCTGGCTTCGGTTTGTACGGCAGCCTCGCCCAAACCTGCCGAGGAGATGCGCGACAAGAACGCGGTCGATACCGAATCCGACGAGTCCCCGCGCCATCTCAAAGAAGAACATCAGACCTCCAAGGGGGCTGTGACGGTGGCGGGACACGCCCTGAGCTACGCCGCCGAAGCCGGAATTCTGGTGGTGCACGTCAAGGATCCCATGGACGACGATGCGCCGCCGCCGAAGGAGGAGCGCAGCGGGCCGCCGCCGCCGCAAGCGCCCGAGGCGGGCATGTCGTACGTGGCGTATTTCAAGGGGGACCGCGAGGATACACAGCGGCCGATCACGTTTCTGTTCAATGGCGGACCGGGTTCGTCGACCGTGTGGCTGCACATGGGCGCCTTCGGACCCAGGCGTGTTTCGACACCGGACGGTACGCACGGCCCGGCCGCACCCTATCGCCTGGTCGACAACGAGTTCACGCTGCTCGATGCGAGCGACCTGGTGTTCGTCGACGCGCCCGGTACCGGCTTCGGCCATCTTCGTGGTGCCGACAAGGAGAAGGCGTTCTACGGCGTCGATCAGGACGCGCATGCCTTCGCCAATTTCATCGTTGAATTCCTGTCGCGTCACGGTCGCTGGAATTCGCCGAAATACCTGTTCGGCGAGAGCTACGGCACCACGCGCTCCGCCGCGCTGGCGGCCATCTTGCAAAACGAAAAGGCGTTGGACCTGAACGGGGTGCTGCTGCTGTCGCAGATCCTGAGCTTCGACAACAGCGCGGATGCGCCGCAATTCAATCCCGGCGTGGATCTGCCCTACGAGCTGGCGCTGCCCACTTATGCGGCCACCGCCTGGTACCACCACAAGTTACCCGGGCAGGCGCCGGGCTCGGCGACGACGGGCCAGGCGGCGGGGCAGGTCGGGGCGCTCGAGCCCTTGTTGCGCGAGGTGGAGAGCTTTGCCCTGTCCGAGTATGCCCAGGCGTTGTCCGCGGGCTCGCAGCTGTCCGCGGAACGCAAGAGCGCCATCGCGGCCCGATTGCACGGCTACACCGGTCTTCCCGCCGATTACATCGAGCGTGCGAACCTGCGCGTCAATGGCGGTGAGTTCGAGAAAACCCTGCTCGGCAGCGAGACCACGACCGGACGACTCGACACGCGATTCGCGGGTCCCACCATCGACCCGATGAGCAAGGAAGCCGACTATGACCCGCAGTCGGCGGCGCTCTCTTCCGCGTACGTATCCGTCTTCAACGACTATGTACGCGGCACGTTGAAATTCGGTGCACGAAAAATCTACAAGCCGGTCACGGACGTGGGCAGGAACTGGGATTTTCTTCATCAACCTCCCGGTGCCGAACAGAAGATTCCCGGCACCACGAACGTGATGCCGGATCTGGCCGTGGCCATGAAACAGAATCCGCATCTCGAGGTTCAGCTGAATGCCGGTTACTACGACCTCGCCACGCCGTACTTTGCCGCCGTCTACGAACTCCACCAGCTCCCCATCCAGCAGGCCCTGCAGGGCAACATCGAGATGCATTTCTACTCGTCCGGCCACATGGTTTATGCGCATGAACCGGATCTCAAGGCGCTGCATGCGAACGCGGCGGCGTTCATCGAGAGGACCAAACGCGGCCCGGTCGGGCACTGACATGCCGGACTTCAAGCGCGTCATTCGCGACGTGCCGGACTTTCCGCTTCCGGGCATCCTGTTCCGTGACATCTCACCGTTGTTGCGCGAGCATTTTGTCGAGACCCTGGACGCGCTCGACGATCTGCTGAGCGAGACGGAATGGGCGGCCATCGACGCGTTGGCCGGCATCGAATCGCGCGGTTTCATCCTGGGTGCCGCGCTCGCCGCGCGACGCGGCAAGGGTTTCGTGCTGGTGCGCAAGCAGGGCAAGCTGCCGCCGCCGGTGGTGCGCGTGGCCTACGATCTCGAGTACGGTTCGAACGTTCTGGAGATGCAACGCGGCAGCGGCCGCCTGCTGTTGATCGACGACGTGCTGGCCACCGGCGGCACGCTCTCGGCCTCGGCCGACCTGTGCGTCAGCGCAGGCTACCAGGTCAGCGCCCTGATGGTGTTGATCGACCTGAAAATTCTTGCCGACTATCGCTGGCGTGACCTGGCCGTACGCACCGTCGTCAGCTATCCATGAAGTCCTCCGGACTGCCGTTGGTGGTGATGGCGCTGGAGGCGGAAGCCGACGGGGTGTTCCAGGCGGCCGGGGTGTCCGTGCTGTTCTGCGGCGTCGGCAAAATCAATGCCGCGCATGCGTTGACCCGTGAACTCGTCCGGCGCGGGCACGCCGGGACGCCGCCGCCGCTGGTGATCAACTTTGGCACGGCAGGCAGCCGCGTTCACGACACCGGTGCGCTGCTCGCCTGCCATGAGTTCGTACAACGCGACATGGACGTCAGCGGCCTGGGCTTCGCACTCGGCGTAACGCCCTTCGATGCAGGTCCGGCGTGTCTGAGTTTCGAGCCCGTGTTCGGCACGCTGCCCGTGGCCGTCTGCGGCAGCGGCGACTCCTTCGCCACCGGTCCCTGCCCCGTCGCGTGCACCGTTCTCGACATGGAGGCATACGCCCTCGCCAAGGTGTGCCGGCTCGAACGCACCCGTTTTGCGTGCGTGAAGTACGTCAGCGACGGCGCCGATCACGCGGCAGCTAGCGACTGGCACGGCAACGTGCACAAGGCTGCGACCGATTTCCTCAACTTGTACAGGAGCCTTTTGTAATGCGTGCAGCCGATGTCGATCCGTCTTGCACCGACGTCCACGGCGTCGATCTGGGTTTCGTCGAATTGTCGCTGTTGCAGGTGGGCACGCTCGGCGTGATCCAGGGCATCACCGAGCTGCTGCCCATCAGCAGCACGGCCCACCTGCGGGTGATTCCAGGCATCCTCGGCTGGCGCGATCCCGGGTCGGCGTTTTCAGCCGCCATGCAGCTGGCGAGTTTTTTTGCGGTCATCGCCTATTTTCGCAAGGACATCGCCGGAGTCGGCGGTGCAGCGCTGCGGGCGGCGGCGGCGCGAAATTATGCGTCCGCGGATTTCCGGTTGACGCTCGGCATTCTGGTGGGGACGCTTCCCCTGGTCGTGGCCAGCTTGGCGCTCAAGTCCGTGCTCAATGCCTGTCATTCTCCCCTGCGCGGGCTGCTGGTGGTGGGTGGGGCATCGATCGTCATGTCACTGTTGCTCGCGGCCGCCGAAAAATTTGCCAGCCACCGTCGGCAGTTCTCCGAACTGACCCTGCGCGACGGACTGATCGTGGGTCTCGCCCAGGGCTTCGCGCTGGTGCCGGGCGTGTCCCGCTCGGGCGCGACGCTGACGGCCGGATTGTTCCTGGGCATGCAGCGCGAAACGGCCGCCCGCTTCTCGTTTCTACTGGGACTGCCCGCGGTGACGTTGGCTGGGTTGTATGAGATATACGTGCTGGTCAAGGCCGGTCTGAACTCGGACGGCTGGCTGACCTTGCTGGTCGGGCTGGTATTCGCGAGCGTCACGGCATTCGCCGCCATCTACGGGCTGCTCCACTATCTCGAGCGGCGCAGCACCTGGATCTTCGTGTGGTACCGCCTGTTGTTCGGTGTGGCGCTGGTCGTGGCCGTGATGACGGGCCATCTGCACAACTGAACCATCGCATCCATCTTGCGCACCCAACATTCATTGACAGAGGGGTCGATTCCTCGCGCGCTGCTGGCATTTTCCCTGCCCATTTTGTTCGGCAATCTGCTGCAGTCCGTCAATGGCTCGGTGAACGCGATCTGGGTGGGTAAATACCTGGGGGAGACTGCGTTTGCCGCCGTGGGAAATTCGAACGTGATGATGTTTCTGCTGTTCGGCGTGATGTTCGGCTTTTCCATGGCGTCCACGGTGATGGTCGCGCAGAGCGTGGGCGCGAAGAACGTTGCGGAGGCGAAGCGGGTGGTGGGAACCAGCGCCGTGTTCTTCCTCGGTGTTTCGGTCGCCATGAGTTTGCTGGGCTTCGGACTCGCCCGCCCGCTGCTGTCCTGGCTGCGCACGCCCCCGGACGCATTGCCCTTGGCGTTGGTCTATTTGCGCATCATTTTCCTGGCGCTGCCCTTCATGGGCGGGCTGTTTTTCGTCATGGCGGCGTTGCGGGGTGCGGGCGACTCGAAGACGCCCTTTCGATACCTGCTGCTTTGCGTCGCGCTCGACATCGCCTTGAACCCGCTGTTGATCTTCGGCTGGGGCCCCGTGCCCCGGCTGGGCATCGCAGGTTCGGCGCTCGCCACCCTGATCGCGCAGGCGTCCAGCCTGCTGGCGTTGGTGTCCCACCTCTACCGCAGCGATCATTTTTTATGCATCCGTCGCCGGGAGCGGGCGTTGTTCAAGGTGGACTGGTCGCTGGTGCGTGTGCTCGTGACCAAGGGCGTGCCGATGGGATTGCAACTGTTCGTGGTCTCGGCGAGCATGATCGCGCTCACGTCACTGGTGAACCGGTTCGGTGTGCACTACACGGCGGCATTCAACGCGGCCCTGCAGCTCTGGAACTACGTGCAGATGCCGGCGTTGGCCATTTCCGCAGCCGTCTCCTCGATGGTCGCCCAGAACGTGGGTGCACGGTTGTGGGAGCGGGTGGGCCGTATCACCGTCACGGGCGTCGGAATCAATTTTCTCATCAGCGGATCGTTGGTGGCGCTGATCTACGGACTGAACCGACCGGCGTTGGGACTGTTCCTGCCGGCGACGGGCGCCGCCATCAACATCGCCGTGCATTTGAACGCAATCGTGCTGTGGTCGTTCGTGTTCTTCGGCATGTCCATGGTGCTGTTCGGCGTGGTGCGGGCCACGGGCGCCGTACTGGCGCCGCTGTTCATGCTCCTCATTTCGTTGTGGTGTGTTCGCGTGCCCTTCGCGTATGCGATGGTGGAGCGGTGGCAGGCGGACGCGATCTGGTGGAGTTTTCCGCTCGCGTCGTTGACCTCCATCGTCATGGCGTCTGGATACTATCGCTATGGCGGGTGGCGCAAGCTGCGCATGGGTGTCGCGGAGGCACGGGTGGTGCCGGCGTCCAGTGCTTGACTGAGCGGCCGTTGGTGGTGCGCTGCGGAGCTTTCGGCGACATGGTGCTGTTGACGGTGCTCATCCGTGCGCTGTCGGCGCGGTTTCGCAACGAAGTGGATGTGCTGACGTCGGGGCCCTGGAGCGAGCCGCTGCTGCGCGGGCAACCCGGTGTCGGCGAGATCCTCTGTGTCCGCAGCCGCAAGATGCCCTACTGGCTCAGTCGGGACCAGCAGCGGGTGGTGCGCCGGTTGCGGGCGCGGGGAGCAGGCCCGACGTGGTTTTGCGACGGCAACCCGGCGGCGAAGGGCATGCTCACCCACGCGGGAATCGGCGCGGAATTCATCGTCGACGTGCGCGACCATGGGTTGCTCCCCGGCGAGCACGCCACGGAGCAATGGCAACGGCTGGCGGGGCTCGACCCGGACGTGGTACGGCACTCCCGCGGTGTCGTGGCGCCGGCGTGGGCGGCGTCACCATCGCAGCCGCAGCCGCAGCCTCTGCGACTGCCCACTGCTGCTGCGACCATTACCGGGTGCCACCTCGAAGTGAGCGGGGCACAACGCGCCGCCTTCGAGGCCTGGCTGAAGTCGCGCGCTCCGCCGGCGCCCCCCTTCGTCGCGATCCAAATGGGCAACAAACGCACCATGCGCCGTGGCCTGCGCCGCCTCGCGCGCAACAGTAAGTATTGGCCCCGCGAGCGATGGGTACAGGTCATCAGGCACGTGCGGGCACGCCTGCCCGGTCACGCCATCCTGCTGCTGGGAACCGGACCGGAATATGAGCTGAACGAAGAGGTCGTCGCGGTCGCACGGTTGGAGCGACTGTACAACGTGGCGGACGATCTGCCGATACCGCGACTGATCGCGCTCCTCGCCGGAGCAGACGCGCTCATCACCGTGGACTCGGGTCCCGCGCATGCCGCCGCGGCGGTGGGATGTCCGCAAATCGTGCTGTTCGGGAAAGCCCTGCCGTCGCTGTACACCCCGCGGGGCTTGGCGGCCGCCGACGTCAAGGTGCTGACAGGGCGGATCGACGGCGAGCCCGACATGCTGGGCATCGAGACGTCGGCCGTGACCGCTGCCTGGGATGCGCTGGCGCGGCGCTCGAACGGGTCGGGCTGACGGGCCGCGGCGTTTCTAGTTCAGTGCCCGCAGCATGTCCTGGGTGACCAGCACCACGCCGCGCTTGGTCACGAAAAAGCGCTTCTGATCTGCCTCAAGGTCGTGACCGATCTCCATGCCGTCCGGGATGACGGAATTCTCGTCCACGATGCAGCGCCGGATCTTGACGCGCCTGCCGACGGTCACGCTCGGCAGCAGAACGGCGCTGTCGATGATGCTGCCGTCCTCGACGCGAACGTCGCTCGACAACAAAGAGCGGGTCACGTACGCGCCGGAAATGATGCAACCACCGGCCACCATGGAGTTGACGGCCGTGCCGCGCCGGCCCTCGTCGTCCAATACGAACTTGGCGGGCGGCTGCTGCGCCTGATAGGTCCAGATCGGCCACTGGTGATCGTAGATGTTCAATTCCGGGTTCAGCGCCACGAGTTCCATGTTCGCCTCGTACAGGGCGTCGACGTTGCCGACGTCGCGCCAGTAGTTCTGGGCGCGCGTCTCGACATCCTCGAACGGGTAGGCGAACACCCGGAGCTTGTCGATGGACGGTGGAATGATGTTCTTGCCGAAATCGTGATTGCTGGTCTCGTTGGCCGCATCGTCGTCCAACAACTGCTCGAGACGATCCATGGCGATGACGTAGATGCCCATCGAGGCCCGCGCCAAATGCGGGTTGCCGATGATGGGATCAGGATTCTGGGGTTTTTCCGCGAACTTCACCACGCGGTTGGTATCGTCCGTGGTCAGGATGCCGAACTCGTTGGCCCGCTCGATGGGAACGTCGACCACTCCCACGGTGATGTCCGCTTCGCATTGTTCGTGATAGGCGATCATGGGACCGTAGTCCATCTTGTAGATGTGATCGCCGGCGAGGATCAACACGTGGGTGGGGTGGTGGGACTTGATGAATTCGAGGTTCTGGTACACCGAATCGGCGGTGCCCCGGTACCAGTGGGTGCCGATCTGCTGCTGGGCGGGAATCAATTCGACGAATTCCCCGAGCTCGCCGCGCAGATAGCTCCAGCCGCGCTGGATGTGCTGTATCAAGGACTGCGCCTTGTACTGCGTGAGCACGGCGATCTGGCGTATGCCGGAATTGACGCAGTTCGACAGCACGAAATCGACGATGCGGAATTTGCCACCGAAGGGAGTCGCCGGCTTGCAGCGATGTTCCGTCAGGGCCTTAAGCCGTTCGCCGCGGCCGCCCGCCATGATGACGGCGAGCGTACCGCTGGTCAGGCGGCTGACATATCGTCCGGTGTTGTTACGAGCTGCGTGTCGCATGGGCATGATCGGCGCGGTGAGGGATGGGGTCGTCGACGGGCACAGGCAGCCTGCCACACTCGGCATTCGACCGCACCAGGTTTTTCCAGGCGGTGCGGCTCGAGCGGGATGCGCGCCTGCCGTGGCGGGTGTCTACCGCGGCAGCGACGGCCGGCGGGGTTCGAGCAGCGCGTAACGACGTCCGTTGTGGAGGGCGTATTCGTGCACGATGCTCAGATTCGACGCGCCGATCCAGAGTGGGAGAGCGGGGGGCGGCGCCGGCGGCCGCGACGCTCCCGGACTCGCGTCGAGGTGCCGCAGCGCTGCACCCGGCGCCGTCGCGGGGAGCTGGGCGACAATCAGGCTCTGCGGGTGACGCAGCAGCCGCTCGTGCAGCCGCTCCAGCGCCACGGCGTCGATGGGCCCGGCGACCAGCGCGACCGCCTGGCGTGTGTACATGTCGATGAACGCCCGTGTGGTCTCGTCGGGCGACACCAGGACGAGGTCTCGCCCCTGTGCATCGTGCCCGATGGCGCGGCCGATGCTAGCAAGATCCTGCCATGCATCCACCGGTCCGTAGATCTGAGCCGCCGGACCAATCAGCAACGCGCAGTAGGCGAACAACAGGAGCCCCTGGGCCTTCAGCAGGCAGTGTCGCCGGACCGCCCCGGCGGCGTGCACGGCCAGCGTCAGGGCGCCGATGACACCCAGGCACACACCACCCGCATAGCGGGCGGGATGCGGCAGCGTGCGCCAAGCATCGGCACCGACCAGTGTCCCGGCCGCGGCCGCCACCAGTGACGCAAGCACGAGCAGCACCGCGGTCGCGGTGAGCGCGCGCGCGTCCCAGCGATCGTGCGCACCGAGTCCGCCTGCGGCCCAGCAACCGAGCAGCAGCGCGACCCCGGGAAGCGCCGGCGCGAGATAAATGTTGCGTGCGGTGGCCGCCACGGAAAGCACCGCCAGGGTGGGCAGCACCGTGGCGAGCGCGAAACGCACGGTGTGTGAACGGCGTTGCAGCCACGCACGACGCAGCGCTGCGACCACGACCAGCGTCCATGGCCATAGATACACGGGCAGCTCGACGAAGTATTTGCCGAAGGAATTGCGATGTGCGGCGGCATATTGCAGGTCCGCGGGCGCATCGACCTGGGCGAAGCGTCCGACCAGGTTGTTCCAGAAGAACACCTTGAGGTGAGCGGGACCGTCGGTGCCTGCGTACACGAACCCGACCCAGGTCAGGACGATGCCCGCCTGGATGGCGAGACCGGCATAGAGCTCCCAGCGCGCCAGTTCGCGCCAGCGCCTCTCCCACACCAGCAGCGTCGCCAGGGCCAACACCGGCACCATCCACCCGGCCGCGCTCTTGCACAAGAATCCGCATGCCAGCGCCGCATGCATGAGGCAGTATCCGCCCAGCCGTGTCCGGGAATCCTGCGCATGGAAGCCGCGGTGCAGGCCGAGCAGGGCAACCGACACGGCGGCGAGCAGCGGCGCGTCGGTGGCGAGCCAGATGGCCACCTGATACGACAACAGGAACGTGCTGATCGCGGCGGCGGCGACCACGCCGGCCACGGGTCCCTCGCTGCGTTTGCCGAGCAGACCGACTGCCAGCGCGGTGATCATGGCATAGACCAGATTGGGCAGCCGGGCCGCCCAGGCGGAGGGGCCGAAGCTGCCGATTGCGGCCGCCGCCGCCCAATACGTGAGTGGCGGTTTCTCGCAGAATGCCTCGCCCGCGAGCAGGGGAACGGCCTTGTTCTGCTGCCAGCTCATGCGCCAGGCGAGGTCGGCCTCGCGGGGCTCGTCCGGCGTCCAGTAGCCGCGACCTAGAATGCCCACCCCCAGGCTGAGGGCGAGCGCCGACCACAGCAGCACCAGGGCGGGTCGCGACAGTTTGCGCCTTTCACTCACCAGCGAGCAGGGGAATGCCGCGACGGATCTGGGCGGAGAAGTCTGCGCTGCGGTCCGCCTGCCTGGCGCGTTCGGTGATGCGGCCAAGCGCACGCAGTTGACCGAGCGGGAGGCGCATGTCCAGCCCGCGCACCTTGTAGACGTATTCAGGCAGGTAGCCGGAGAGCAGCAGACGGTAGTCGAGCGGTAGATGGCCGACGATGTGCTTCATCATGTGATAGACCAGCGTCGTGCAGTTCACGGTAACGGTGTTGTAGAAGCGCGGCGCGGCGACCAGCCGGTTTGCCTCGTCGAGGTAGGCGAGCAGCAGCGAACGTCGCGCCGACGGGGGCAGGCGCAGGCGGTAGAGGTAGTCGTCCTCGCCCCGGACGTTGGTCCGCAGGCGGATCACGTCACGCTCGTCGGCGGCGATCACGCTGAGCTCGAACTCCTTGAAAAAGCCGCCGAGCTCGGAGAACGTCTCGGCCTTTTCGCGGCGTATCTCCACCGAAAAGGCCAGCTGCCTGCCGTCGTCGAAGCCGAAAGATATCAACATGTGGGCGATCGCATCGATGGTCCAGTACGACATGATCATGTCCACGGAGCGCAAACGGTCCAGGTCGTAACTGCGCGTCTCCCAGCGCTCGGTGTAATCCGTTTCGCTGCGCCAGTCGAAATTGCGTACGTTGTGCAGCGTCACCCGTCCGCCCTCGACCGTGCCATGCGTCATGCGCGCGACGTCGTCGGACCATACCCGGTCGTTGGAGGCCGGAATGCGCTGCCACCAGAACAGCAGGCCGGCGAAAATCAGCGCGAAGGAACCCAGCCCCAGCACGGATCTGCCGTGCCACGTCGCCCCCAGCGCGGCCAGGCAGACGAGGGTCCAGATGGTCAGGTACAGCGCCCTGCCGAGGGGACTGCCCGGCCCCTGATACCACAACGCGAATCCGCCCCATACGGCCGCGACACACAGGATCACGCTGGCGGCGGCGGTCCCGATGACGGTCAGAAGATGGGTGGGGCTTGAGGGCATGCCGGTCGGTCGGGTGTTCGAAGCGCCCATTGTGCCAGGGTACGCACGGAACGGCGGTTCAGGCGATACCGCGGTCCTGCAGGAAATCGCCCAAGATTTTCGCGGTGTGACTGCGGCCCGGTTTGCGCACGACCGCGTCCGGCATGCCCTGCGCCACGATGCAGCCGCCGCCGGCTCCGCCCTCGGGTCCCAGGTCGATGAGCCAGTCCGCGGCCGCCATGATGTCCAGGTTGTGCTCGATCACCACCACGCTGTTGCCCGCCTCGACGAGCCGGTGCAGCACGGTCAACAGCTTCTCGACATCCGCCATGTGCAACCCCACCGTGGGTTCGTCCAGCACGTACAGCGTGTGCAGCCCTTCGCGCCGCGCGGTGTCCATCCCCAGCAGGTCGGTGCGCACCTTCGCCAGTTCGCTCACCAGCTTGATCCGCTGGCTCTCGCCGCCCGACAGCGTCGGGCTGGGCTGTCCCAGGCTCAAATAGCCGAGACCGACGTCGGCGAGCAGACTCAGAGGATGCGCGATGCTGCGTTGGGCCGCGAAGAATTCCACGGCATCCTCGACGCTCATGCCGAGCACTTCGCCGATGCTCCTGCCCTTGAACAGGATGGACAGCGTTTCCTTGTTGAAGCGCCGTCCGTTGCAGACATCACAGGGCACCTGCACGTCCGGCAGGAAGTTCATCTCGATGCGCTGCATGCCCTGGCCTTCGCAGGCTTCGCAGCGACCGCCGGCGGTGTTGAAGGAGAAGCGGCTCGCGGTGAAACCGCGGATGCGAGCGTCGGTGGTCTCGGCATACAGCCGGCGGATCGAATCCCAGAAGCCGATGTAGGTGGCGGGGCAGGAACGCGGCGTCTTGCCGATCGGCGTTTGATCCACTTCCAGGACCCGGCTCACGCGCTCCCAGCCTGCGATGGACGTGCAGCCCGTGGGCGCAGCCGGCGGCCGCCGGGGCGGTTGCGCGCGCTGCGCGCGGGTGGGACGCGTCAGCAGGCGCCGCAGGTTGCCCAACAACACATCACGCGCGAGCGAGGACTTGCCCGACCCGGAAACGCCGGTGATCACGCACAGCCGGCCGAGCGGAATGCGCGCATCCACCTTGCGCAGATTGTGCAAGGTGGCGCCGTGCACCTCGATCATCGGCGTGTCGCGCCCGACGGCACGGCGCCGGCCGCGGGAGTGCTGCAGCGGATGTGCGAGGCAGCGCCCGGTCGCCGAGTTGTTCAGGCGCGCAAGTTCCGTCGCGGTGCCCTCGGCCACCACGCGTCCACCGCGTGTGCCCGCTCCCGGCCCCAGGTCGATGACATGGTCGGCACGGCGGATCGTGTCCTCGTCGTGCTCCACCACGACCAGCGTGTTGCCCTTGGCGCGCAACCGCTCCAGCGTGTCGAGCAGGGCGACGTTGTCGCGCGGATGCAGCCCGATGGTGGGCTCGTCGAGCACGTAGCACACACCCTGCAGATTGGAGCCCAGTTGCGCCGCCAGGCGTATGCGCTGAGCCTCGCCGCCCGACAGGGTGGGCGCCGCGCGGTCGAGCTGCAGGTAACCCAGGCCGACGTCGCACAGAAATGTCGTGCGTGAGGCGAGTTCCGCGAGCAGATCGCGCGCAATGTCCCGCTCGCGACCCACCGGTTTCATCCTTGTGATCGACGCGGCGAATTCGCGCACCGGCAGATGCGTGAGCGCGGCAATGGATGCGCCGCGGAACCGCACGTGACGTGCCACGGGATTCAGGCGTTCCCCTGCACAGTCCGGGCAGGCAGCCTGCGCGCCGTCGTCCCCGGCCGCCACCGGCGTTGCACTGTCGACGGCGGCCGGCTGATCGCGCCAGCGGGCTTCCTCCCCGCTTTGTTCGGCATCGAATTCTTCCATCTGCAGGCCGGTGCCGAAACAGCTCTGGCACCAGCCATGCCGCGAATTGAACGAAAACAGCCGCGGATCGAGTTCCGGGAAGCCGGTGCCGCAGCGGGGACAGGCACGCTTGGTGGAGAACACGGCCGACGCACCGCTCTCGATGTCGGCGACGTGGACCACGCCCTTGCCGTGCGTCAAAGCGGCGTCCAGCCCCGCGCGCAGCTCGCGTTCGCGGGCGCCGCCGACGGCGAGGGTCGCGACCGGCAGCTCTATGCTGTGCTCGACGAAGCGGTCGAGCCGGGGCCATTTGGCGGTGGGCAGCAGCCGGCCGTCGACGCGCAGCGCATCGAAGCCCTTGCCGCGGGCCCACTTGGCGAGCGCGGTATACAGGCCCTTGCGCGCCACGATCAGCGGCGCCAGCAGAGTGATGCGGCGGCCGCGGAAGTCCTTGAGCACCCGCGCGGCGATGGCGTCGGCGGTCTGCGGTTCGATGGCGCAGTCACACATCGGACAGTACTGAACCCCGAGCTTCACGTAGAGCAGCCTCAGGAAATGATAAATCTCGGTGAGGGTGGCCACGGTGCTCTTGCGCCCGCCGCGGCTGGTGCGCTGCTCGATGGCCACCGTCGGCGGAATGCCGAATATCGCGTCGACGTCGGGCCGCGATGCCGGCTGCACGAACTGACGCGCGTAGGCGTTCAGCGATTCCAGATAACGCCGCTGACCTTCGGCGAACAGGATGTCGAAGGCCAGGCTGCTCTTGCCGCTGCCGGACACACCCGTGATGACCGTGAAGCGATTGCGCCCGAGATCGACGTCGACGTCCTTCAGGTTGTGTTCGCGGGCGCCGCGGATTTCGATCGAGGCCGGCCTCCGGGCGCGGGGCGCGTCGGCGGCATCGTGCACCGCGTCGACGAATGCGGCCGGATCCTCCGCCTCGAGCAGCGCGCGACCGGTGTGTGACGCGGCGACGCGCATGAGGTGCTCCGGCGTGCCCACCCCCAGCACCGTGCCGCCCGCGTCGCCGCCCTCCGGCCCGAGATCGATGAGCCAGTCGGCGGTGCGCACCACGTCCAGATTGTGCTCGACCACGAGCAATGAATGCCCCGCGGCGATGAGGCGGCGGAACGCACCCAGGAGCTTGGCCACGTCGTCGAAATGCAGCCCCGTGGTGGGCTCGTCGAACACGAACAACGAGCCGAGCTCGGAGCCTTTCTTCCGGGAGCGTTCGCGTATCGCATTGTCGGCCAGATGGCCGGCGAGCTTGAGCCGCTGTGCTTCGCCCCCGGACAGCGTGGGAACCGGCTGACCCAGGCGCAGGTAGTCGAGGCCCACCTCGGCGAGCGGCCGCAGACGCAGACAGACGTCGCTGTCCGCCGCGAAGAACGACAACGCCTCCGAGACGGTGAGCTCGAGCACGTCGGCGATGCTTTTCGGCCTGCCGTCGCCGCGGGTCAGCGTGACCTCGAGGACTTCTGCGCGAAAGCGTCGTCCATCGCAGTCCGGACAGCGCAGGTACACGTCGGAAAGAAACTGCATCTCGACATGCTCGAAGCCGTTGCCTCCGCAGCCGGGGCAGCGGCCGTTGCCGGCATTGAAGCTGAAGGTGCCGGCGGTGTAACCGCGTTCGCGGGCCTCCGGCAGCCTGCCGAACAGCGTACGTATCGCGTCGAAGGCGCCCACGTAGCTCGCGGGATTCGAGCGCGTGGTGCGGCCGATGCGGCTTTGATCCACCATCACCACGTCGTCGATGAGTTCCGTGCCCTCGAGCGAGCGGTGCAGCCCGGGATTTTCGGTGGGCCGGCCCTTGGCGCGAAGCAGAGCGGGATACAGCACGTCGTGCACGAGGGTGGACTTGCCCGAGCCGCTGACGCCGGTCACGCACACCAGGCGGCCCAAGGGAAAATCGACGTCGATGTGTTTCAAGTTGTGCTCGGCCGCACCGCGCAGCCGTAGCACACCACCGGCACCGGCGCCGCGCGCGGAGGCGGTCGGAACACCGCGCGGCGGCTCGACGCGCCGGCGACGGAACAGATAATCGGCGGTGAGCGAACCCTTCGCCCGTGCGAGTTCGCCGACGGGTCCGTAAAAAACCATCTCGCCGCCGTGCTCGCCGGGACCCGGTCCGATGTCGAGAATGCGATCCGCCGCCTGCATCACCTTCGGATCGTGCTCCACGACCAGCAGGGTATTGCCGGCGTCGCGCAGACGCTGCATCACGCCCACGATCCGGCCCACGTCGCGGGCATGCAGCCCGATCGAAGGCTCGTCGAGCACGAACAAGGTGTTGACCAGCGAGGTGCCGAGCGCCGTGGTCAGATTGATCCGCTGCACTTCACCGCCCGACAGCGTGCGTGATTGGCGGTCGAGATCAAGATAGCCCAATCCTACGTCCGCAAGATATTTGAGCCTTGCGCGCACCTCCTTGAGCAGCAACTCGGTAGCGTTGTCCAGCGGCGGTGGCAATTCCAGGGTCGCGAAGAAATGCCGGCACCTGTCGATCGACAACAGCATGAGTTCGCGGATGTTGAGGCCGGGCCTTCCCACACGCCACAGCAGGGCGTCCGGTTTCAGGCGTGCGCCGAGGCACGCCGGGCATTCGGTGTACGAGCGATAACGTGAAAGCAGCACGCGGATGTGCATCTTGTAGGCCCGGGTCTCGAGCCACGCGAAGAATCGCTTCACCCCGTACCAGACATTCTTGGTCCACTCGCCCTCGCCCTCGATCACCCAGGAACGCTCGGCTTCCGTCAACTCGCGCCACGGCGTGTCGAGTGGAATGCCCCGCTTGCGCGCGAATTTCAGCAGGTCATCCTGGCTTTCTTCGTACGCATCCGTCTGCCACGGCTTGATGACCCCTTGGCGCAGCGACAACGCGGTGTTCGGTATCACGAGACCGTAGTCGACGCCGATGCTGCGGCCGAAGCCGCGGCAGGTCTCGCAGGCACCCAGTGCGGAGTTGAAACTGAACTGACTGGGGGAGGGGTCCTTGTAGCTCACATCACAGTCGGGGCAATGCAATTCGGTGGAAAACCGCCAGGGCGCCATGGGCTGCGCGGAAGGTGTCCCGTCCTCGGTCTGCGGATAGACGTCGAGCCTCCCCTGTCCCACCTTGAGCGCCGCTTCGATGGCGTCGCCGGCCCGGGCGGGATCCACCGCCGACCAGCGAAAACGATCCTGAACCACCTGCAAGGTAGTGCCCCGCTGCAGGTGAATGCGGGTATACCCCTGCCGCTCGAGCAGTGACTTGATCTCCGACTCCGTAAAATTGTCGGGGACGACCACCGGAAACGTGATCAGCAGCCGCGGATCGCCGTGCTCGCGTGCGCGTTGCTCCACTGCAGCGCGGATGGTCTCGGGCGTGTCACGCTGCACCGGTCTGCCGCATCCCCGGCAATGCAGGACAGCAGCCCGCGCGAACAGCAACTTCAAGTGGTCGTTCAGTTCCGTCATAGTGCCGACGGTCGAGCGCGACGTGCGCACGGGATTGGTCTGATCGATGGCGATGGAGGGGGGAATGCCGTCGATGCGGTCGACCTGCGGCTTGTCCATGCGGTCGAGGAACTGCCGTGCGTAGGGAGAAAACGTCTCGACATAGCGTCGCTGCCCCTCGGCATAGACGGTGTCGAACACCAGCGAGGACTTGCCCGAGCCGCTGACGCCCGTCACCACGATCAGCTCGTTGAGCGGCAGGTCGAGATCGAGATTCTTGAGATTGTTCTGGCGTGCGCCGCGGATGCAGATGGCATCCGGACGGGGTGGCTTTGGGAGCGGCATTGCCGCTATTTTACTTAAAATGACGGGGCCCTGCCGCACCCGCATGCGACTGGTCCGCGCAGCGCTCGGACAGTGCGCGCGGGGGCGGTCAGCGGCCGGCGAACTGCTCCATCATGAGGCCGGTGCCGCCGCGCGTGACATGGGCCACGATGGCGGTGCGCCGATGAATCTTGGTGACCAATCCCAGGTTGATCGCGAAGGCGAGCTGCACCTGCTGACCCTTGCGCAGGCCGAGGTTCTCGGTCTCCACGAACACCCCATTCGCGCTCAAATTCTTCGCCTTGCAGATCCGGCTCTTGTGGCCTGACATGACCACGTAAACGGTGGTCCGCGCGCGGTGGCGGGTGTGCAGACGACGCTCCATCTTTGATCCTTGTTCGTTTCGGGTGGCTGAGTTCGCATCATTATGCACAGCGCTTTCCCGTTCGCGAAGTATTCGCGAAATACTGGCATTTATGTCCTGGTATTCAACGCATTAGGTTAAACCTGCCGCGCCCCGGACGATGCTTCAGGCGATCGCGTCCTTACGCCGGATGGATAACTGCTCGGGCGCCTCGATGCCCATCTTGACGCGCCGTCCGGTCCCGCCGAGCAGGGTGATGAGAATTGGGCCGTTCGCGAACAATTGCTGCATGGTCATGTTGCCGTCCACGCCGTCGGCGGGTTGGATGACGATGGATTCATCGGGACGGCGGCTGAGCACCAGCATGTCAGGCTCGCGCCAGCGCACGCAGCGCCCTGGCAAACGTTTTACCCTGCGGTCCGTAGGTGATCGGCGGACCACCACGGACAATGTCGAGCAACTGACGGATTTGACTCTGGCGTACGTGGATGATGCGGCCGTTGACCTCGTTCGCGGTCCGGCATCCGGCCATCAATTCCAGCAGGGCCCGCCAGCGGCCCGCCAGCGAGGCGACCGGTCCCGTCGCACCCGAATCCGCGGTACCCCAGAGTGCGCGGCGTTCGCCCTCCAGTTGCTCCAGGGCGCCGAGCAGGCGCACCTTGTCGGCAACGCGTTCGTGGACGGACTCGGGCGACGTGCCGACCAGGGCCGCCCGTTCGGCCGCGAGGGCGCCCGCGAGCGACTGCGCCGCTTCGATTTCCCGGTCGAGAAGGTCTTCCAGATGTCGATGTGCATCCAGGCTCATGGGATCACTTCAAGCCGCGCTCGAACTGCAGGACCTTGTCGGTCACCCGTCCGGCGTCGACCTGATAGGTGCCGGAATTCACCGCCTGCTTGATCGAGCTGACCTTCGCGCTGTTGACCACCGGGGTCTGGGCAACCGCCGACTCGAGCTTCTGCAGGGAACGGGCGGAATCGGTGAGCGTGATCTGGTCGCCGGTCTTGCCGGCGGTCTGCGCCCCGGACGTCTGTGCCGCCGCGCCCCCCTGCGTTTTATCCGCAACCACGACGCCGCCGTTCGAACCCTTGCTGGGCGCGACCGCCTCGCTTGGCTTGTATCCGCTGATCTTGTCGGTCACCGCATTTCTCCTGGGGCGTCAAGGGGCCCGTAACCAGTTATCGTCGGCCGGGCCGCGAACTTTAAAAACGCGACCGTGACGCGCTTCACCGAACCCGTCATTGCGAAATGATCTCGACCACCTGCGCGGAGCGCGCCACGCCTTCGACCACTTTTCCCGACGATAGATTTTGCACCCTGACCCGCTGATTGATCAGTCCATCGCTCAATGCCCGGCCTGCCATCCGCACGCTCATGCCGCCGGCGTCGGCCACCAGGGTCACCGCCTGACCGTGCTGGACTGCTTTCGCCCCGGCCAGCTGCTGGTTCGTGAGTATTGTGCCGCCGGCGATCGGCCGCATCGCGGTCAGGCCGATCGCGACCGCGGGATCGTCGAAATACCCGGGCGGCAGTTCGGTCAGATCGTGTTGCTCGGTGCGCAGATCGGCGGCGGTGAGGACGCTGCCGACCACCAGGGCATGCGCGGCCACCGTGGCCGGGGAGGTGCCGACGAGGCGTACCGGCACATAGAGATGCCACGCAGTCGTTCCCTCGCAGCGCAGTTCCACCATCAGCCGATCTTTCATGTGTGCCGGGCTGATCACCGGCCTGACCACGCCGGTGCAGCGCTCGAGCTGAAAATTCGGCAGCGGGCCTACCACCAGGCGCTGCTGCGCGCTCAACGGGGGCAACTGCGCGGCCGCGGCCGAGCGGGCGAGTGCCTCGAGGGCTGCCATGTCCTGCGGCACCGTGTCGGAGGGCGCGGCTGCCGCTGTGACGATGCCGCCCGCGAGCGCGCCCAGCGCCGCGCAGCATAGCGCTGCGAATGACAGGGCATGCCCGCGGCGACGGATTTTTGGCGCTATCCACATACTAAGGAGTACCAAGCAAGCCGCGTGCCAACCAACGGGCCTGCGCAACCCTGCGTACCGTCGCGCCGGCCGTTGCCGGAGCGGTGCGGCGGCCCGTTGCCGGAGCGCCGAGGCGGCGCGTTGCCGAAGGATGCCGGCGGTCGCGGCAGGATGGCAACTCTTTGCCGCTTGCCGCGGCGGGGCGGCCGACGCGGCAAGCGGCGATGAATCCACGATGCACATCAATCGCGTCGGCAAGGCCCGGGCTGGCGATTGCGCGCCGTTGGCACAGCACTTGCTTAGTCCTCTGCCAAGGAGATCCAAGCATGTTTGAAAATCTATTCGGCATCCATGAACAAGCCTTGTTGCTGCACGGCCAGCGCATGGGCGTCATCGCCACCAACCTTGCGAATGCGGACACTCCGAACTACAAGGCGCGCGACATCGACTTCGGCGCCGTGCTGTCGCAGACCGACGCAAGCTCGCTGCCCATGGCTACCACCGAGACGGCGCATATCAGTCTCGCCCAGGACGGGGTCGCCGCGGCGGATCTCCAGTACCGAAATCCCTACCAGGCCTCGCTCGACGGCAACACCGTGGAAATGCCGGTCGAACAGGCCGCGTTCTCCGAAAACAACGTGCGCTACCAGGCCAGCCTGACCTTCATCAATCTCAAGATTTCCGAGCTGCAATTCGCCATCGCCGGCCAGTAGCCGCCCCCGCTAAGGAGACTCTTCAATGTCCTTGTTCAATGTATTCAATGTCGCAGGCAGTGCCCTCAACGCGGAGACCATCCGTTTGAACACGACCGCCAGCAATCTTGCCAATGCCGAGAGCGTCAACGGCGATTCCACCAAGGTCTACAAGGCGCGTCATCCGGTGTTCCAGTCAATGATGGATGCATCCGATCCGTTCTCGGCGGATGCGAGCGCCGCCACGGGGGTCAAGGTGCTCGGCATCGTGGAGAGCAACTCGCCGCCCTTGATGCGTTACCAGCCCGACAATCCGCAGGCGAACAAGGACGGCTACGTGTTCAGCTCGAACGTGAATTCGATCGAAGAGATGACCAACATGATCTCGGCGAACCGCTCGTTCGCGACCAACGTCGAGGCCATCAACACGGCGCGCGATCTGCTGCTGAAAACCCTATCGATGGGACATTGAGGTCCATTAGGAACAAGACATGATAAACACGATCAAAGCCGACACCACCACCACCGGCACGACGACCGGTACCGGAACGACCGCCGCCTCCAGTTCGTCCTCGAGCACGGGCGTCGCTGCGGGCGCGACGCTCGGCGGCACCAACTTTCTGACGTTGATGCTGGCGCAGTTGAAAAACCAGGATCCCACCAGTCCGGTGGACAGCAACACCTTCCTGACCCAGCTCGCACAGCTCAGCGAGGTGCAGGGCATCAACACCTTGAACACCTCCTTCAGCTCCTTGTCGAGCGCGCTGACGGGCGCGCAGGCCACCCAGGCCTCCTCGTTGTTGGGGCACCAGGCGCTGGTGACCACATCGACGGTCAACCAGACCGCGGGCGCGACGGTGACCGGTGCGGTGAACGTGCCGCAGACCACGTCCTCGGTGCTGGTGAGCGTCACCGACGGCGCGGGCAACACGGTGCGCACCCTGAGCCTGGGTGCGCAATCGACCGGCCTCGCCAGTTTCTTGTGGGACGGTCTCGAATCCGACGGCTCACAGGCGCCGACGGGCACCTACACGCTCACCGCGCAGTACGCCGGGGAGACGACCAAGAGCACCGCCGCCACCACCGCGGTCAACGGTACGGTGGAAAGCGTGAGCATGGGCGCAACCGGCACGAGCGGCGCCAGCGGCATGACCCTGAACGTGGCCGGTGTCGGCAGCGTGCCGTACAGCAGCCTGCAACAAATTTCGAACTGATTTTCCAGGAGTAACCATGTCATCTTTCAGCATTGCTTTATCGGGTCTGACGGCCGCGAGCTCGGATCTGGACGTCACGGCCAACAACGTCGCCAACTCGGACACCATCGGTTTCAAAGATTCGCGCGCTGAATTCGCCGACGTTTATGCCTCCGGCGCGGTCAATCTCAATACGTCCGTCAGCGGCGAGGGCGTGCGACAGGACGCCACGGCACAGCAGTTTTCGCAGGGCAACATCAGCACCACGTCCTCGAACCTCGATCTGGCCATCAGCGGCGACGGCTTCTTCACGGTCAAGAACGCCAGCGGCATCTCGTACACCCGCAACGGTCAGTTCTCCGAGGACAAGAACGGCAACGTGGTCACCGCCACCGGGCAGGACTTGCAGGTCTATCCGCCGACCGCCACCGGCGGTTTCAACACCGGCGCGCTCACCAACCTGAATCTGCAGACGGCACAAAGCGCTCCGCTGGCGACCGCATCGGGATCGGTGGTTCTCAATCTGCCGGCGAACTCCACCGCTCCGGCCGTGACGCCGTTCGATCCGACCAACCCGGCCACCTACAACCAGTCCACGTCCACCACCGTCTACGACTCGCTCGGAACGGCGCACTCGGCGACGTTCTACTTCACGCAATCGGCCACCCCCAGCCAGTGGAACGTGAACATGACCATCGACGGTACGCAGGTGACCGCCACGCCGGCGACCTTGACTTTTTCGAACACCGGCGCGGTCACCAGCCCCGTCGGCGGGGTGGTGGGGTTCAGCGGCTACACACCGACCGACGGCGCGGCGCCCATGGCCTTCAATTTCAATTTCGGCACCAGCACCCAGTACGGCAGCGGTTTCGGGGTCACGTCCATCACGCAGGACGGCTACACCACCGGTCAGCTGAGCACGGTGTCCATCGACGGTTCCGGCATCGTCTCGGCGGTATACACCAACGGCCGCTCGACCCAGCTCGGGCAGCTGGCCATGGCCAACTTCCCAGATCCGCAGGGTCTCAAGCAACTGGGCGACACCGATTGGGCGGAGACCTACACGTCCGGCACGGTGGTGTCGGGCACGGCCGGTGCGGCGGGGTTCGGCAGCATCCAATCGGGTGCATTGGAAAGTTCGAACGTCGACCTGACCACGCAGCTGGTTAACATGATCACCGCACAGCGCGCCTTCCAGGCGAACGCGCAGGTCGTCACGACGGCCAACCAGTTGTCGCAGACCGTCATCAACATCACCCACTAAATCTAGCGCGCACCCGAGCCAATAATCATGGACAGAGGCCTCTACGTATCGATGACCGGCGCGAAGCAGATCATGCAGGCGCAGGCGGTGAACAACCACAACATCGCCAATCTGAGCACGATCGGGTTTCGCGCCGACACGGTGTCGTTCGACAGCGAACCGGTGTACGGGGCGGGCTATGCCACCCGCGTGAACTCCGTGGCGGGAGACGCCGGGACGGATTTCTCGAGCGGTACGCTGGAGACCACGGGTCGCAACCTGGATGTGGCGGTGAACGGCAAGGGGTTCATCGCAGTGCGGGGTTCGGACGGGCAGGAGGCCTACACCCGCGGGGGCGATCTGCGGCTCACGCCGCAGGGTGAGGTGACCACGGCGAGCGGCCTCGCGGTGCTCTCACAGTCCGGACCGCTGGTGATACCGCCGTCCACGCAGGTGAGCATCGGCGGCGACGGTACCATCTCGGTGCTGCCGCAGGGCTCGGCACCGCTCGCGGTGACCCAGGTGGACAAGATCAAGCTGGTGAATCCGCCGAGCAAGGATCTGGTGAAAGGCGAGGACGGACTGCTGCGGCTGAAAAGCGGCGGCAAGGCCAAGAGCGACGATACGGTGAGCATCACTTCGGGCGTGCTGGAGTCGAGCAACGTCAACGCCGCCCAATCGCTGATCAGCATGATCGAACTGCAGCGACTGTACGAGTTTCAGATCAAGAGCATGAATTCCGCCGACACCAACGAGCAGAGCGCCGAGCGCTTGATGCTCACGCAATAACCCTCGAGGAACCTCAATGAATCTCGCACTCTATGCTGCCAAAACCGGTCTCGACGCGCAGAACACGCGCATGGCCGTCATCTCGAACAATCTTGCGAACACCAACACCACGGGCTTCAAGGCCGGCCGCGCCGCGTTCCAGGATCTGATGTACCAGAACATCCGCCAGGTCGGCTCGCAGAGTACTCAGAACACCCAGTACACGACGGGGCTCAACCTGGGCACGGGCGTGCGCATCGTCGCCACGGAAAAGGATTACACCCAGGGCAGTGTGCAGCAGACCGGCAATGCGCTCGACGTCTCGGTGAGCGGACGCGGGTTCCTGCAGATCACCCAGCCGGACGGCACCATTGCGTACACCCGCGACGGCTCCTTCACGCGCGACAACCAGGGCAACATGGTCACCTCGGCCGGCTATGCGCTGCAGCCGGCGATCAACATTCCCGCCGGTACCCAGACCGTCTCGATCGGCAACGACGGCACGGTGACGGCGGTGTCCTCGGGCAGCCCGAACGGCACGAAAATCGGCCAGATCCAGCTCGCGGATTTCATCAACGAGGAAGGCCTGCAGCCCATCGGCAACAACCTGCTGGTCGAATCGGCGGCCAGCGGCTCACCGCAGGTGGGCACCGCGGGCACCAACGGTCTCGGCAGTCTGCAGCAAAATACGCTCGAGACGTCGAACGTCAATTCGGTCACCGAACTCGTCTCCATGATCGAATGCCAGCGTTCCTACGAGATGAACTCGAAGGCCATCAGCACCACCGATGCGATGCTGCAGTACCTCACGACCAACCTCACATGACGCGCCCTCCTTTCAAGATTCTGCGCGTCATCCCGGCGTCCATGGTGCTCTGTGCACTGCTGCCGGGGTGTGGGATGCTGCCAGCGAAGAAGCACGAGGCGGAACCGGTGGCGGTGAGGGTGCTGCCCCCACCCACGCCGCGCACCGATGGCGCCATCTATCAGGCGGGCCAGAATTTGGAGCTGTTTGCCGACCTGAAGGCGCGCCGCGTCGGCGACGTGCTCACCATCCGTCTCACGGAATCGACGGCCGCCAGCAAGAGCGCGGCGACCAAGACGGCCAAGACGACCGCCGTCAACAACACCGGTCCCACGCTGTTCGGCAAGACACCCACCGCCGGCGGCATTCCCCTGTTCACGACCTCGATGAACGGTGCCAGCAGCTTCGACGGCGAGGGGTCGAGCACCCAGGGCAACAGCCTGGCCGGGAGCATCACGGTCACCGTGCTGGAGGTGCAGGCCAACGGCAACCTGGTGGTGCAGGGCGAGAAGACGGTGAAGCTCAATCAGGGCGACGAGTTCGTGCGTCTGAGCGGCGTCGTCCGGCGTGCCGATATTGCGACCGACAACACGGTCACGTCGGACAAGATCGCGGATGCTCACATCAGCTATTCCGGCAAGGGCGTCATCGACAGTTCACAGCGCATGGGCTGGCTGGCGCGCTTCTTCAACTCCGCCTATGCGCCTTATTGACGTCATGAAACTGAAACTCGCCGCCGTGATCTGGGTGCTGTCGACGGCGTTGTCGATGCCGGTGACGCCCGCGCACGCCGAACGCATCAAGGACATGGCGCACATCCAGGGGGTGCGCACCAACCAGCTCATCGGTTACGGCCTGGTGGTGGGTCTGGACAGCACAGGCGACCAGACCAGCCAGGCTCCATTCACGGTGCAGTCGCTCAACAACATGCTCGCGCAGCTCGGCATCACGGTGCCCGCCAACGTCACTCCGCAGCTCAAAAACGTCGCCGCGGTGGCGGTGCATGCCGTGCTGCCCGCCTTCGTCAAGCCCGGCCAGACCATCGACATCACCGTCAATTCGATCGCCAATGCGAAGAGCCTGCGTGGCGGCTCGCTGCTCGTGACCCCGCTGCGCGGGCTCGACGGGCAGATCTATGCCATCGGCCAGGGCAACCTCATCGTCAGCGGTTTCGGTGTCGAGGGCAGCGACGGTTCCAAGCTCACGGTCAACGTGCCGAGCTCCGGCCGGATCCCAAACGGCGCCACCGTCGAACGGGCGGTCCCCTCGCAGCTCTCGCAGGGAGATTCGATCACCCTCAATCTCAACGATCCGGACTTCACCACGGCCACCCGTGTGGTCGCCAGCATCAACAAGGCGGTGGGCGAGGGCATGGCCACCATCGTCGACGCCGGCTCGGTTCGCGTGCAGGCACCGCAGGACCTCACACAGCGCGTGGCGTTCCTGTCGACCTTGGAGGAGCTGCAGGCCGAACCCGCCAGTGCATCGGCCAAGGTGATCATCAATTCACGTACCGGTACGGTGGTGATCAGCAGCCACGTGATCGTCACGCCGGCGGCGGTATCGCACGGCTCCTTGTCGGTGAGCATCAAGGAGGATCAGTCGGTGAGCCAGCCCGGTCCGTTCTCCAAGCTGGGCCAGACCACGGTCATCACCAACTCGACCATCAAGGTGGATCAGGGTTCGGATCGCATGTTCTTGTTCAAGCCCGGCGTGGAGCTCGATCAGATCGTACGCGCCGTCAACGATGTCGGAGCCGCGCCCGGCGACCTCGTTGCCATCCTCGAGGCGCTCAAGGAAGCCGGTGCTCTGCAGGCCGAGCTCATCGTGATCTAAATGACCAGCTCCGTGAATTCGCTCGGCCAGATGCCCTCGACCCCGCTGGACACCTCCGCGGCGACGACCTACACCGACTTGAACGGCCTGGCGTCGCTGAAGAAGGACCCGTCATCCGCGCAATCCATCGATGCGGTGGCGCAGCAGGTCGAGGCCATGTTCCTACAGATGATGTTGAAGAGCATGCGCGATGCCAACATGGGCGATGAGCTGGACGGCGGCGGCGCGGTGGGCATGTATCAGGACATGTTCGACAAGCAGATCGCGTTGTCCATCAGTCAGCATCAGGACATCGGCATCGGCGCAATGTTGAAACGGCAGCTGTCGGGCCGCGGCGCGGCCGTGCCGGCGAAGGCGTCGAAGGAAGGGTCTGCTGCGGGCACTGCGGGCGTCGACGGCGTGACCGGCGCGGCAAGGGCGGGTGCCGAGGGCGTCGCGCCGGATGCCGCCGCCCAGAGCGGCGCGCCCGCGCAAACGCCCGCCGAATTCGTCAGCAAGGTCATGCCGTCCATCGAACGTGCCGCCGGCGAGCTCGGGCTCGATCCGCGCGGCCTGCTGGCTCAGGCGGCGCTCGAGACCGGCTGGGGTCAGCGGATGCCGCGTACTGCTGACGGCGCACCCAGCCATAATTTATTTGGCATCAAAGCCGGCGAAGAATGGGCGGGAGCACGCGCCACCGCGGACACCGTGGAGTTCAGCCACGGCGTTGCCACGCCGCGCCGCGCCGCATTTCGGGCCTATGGATCGGTCGAGGAGAGCGTCCGCGACTTCGCGGCGCTCCTCAAGAATTCGCCGCGCTACCGCGACGTGATGGCCGCCGGTGGCGACCTGCAGGCGTACGTGGGCAGCGTCGGCAAATCCGGCTATGCGTCCGATCCGGCGTATGCCAATAAGTTAAATCAAATTTTGAACAGCGGCGCCCTGCAGGCCGCTCTCATCTCCCATACCGCGAAACTGTAGAAACCGGACGGGCCGCCGATAATGCTCCTGGTGCGTGTTGTCGGGGTCCAAACGCGGAGAACGTAGTGTCTGACATCTTCGGTATCAGTGTTTCGGCGCTCAATGCGTTCAAGCAGGCGATCACGGTGACGAGCAACAACGTTGCCAACGCCAGCACGCCTGGCTACGACGAAGAGTCCGTGACCTTGTCGGAGGCGCTGCCGCAGGCCGACGGTACGGCGACGGTCGGCAACGGCGTGCTCGTCTCGGGGGTCACCCGGGCTTTCAGCCAGGCGGCTGCGAATCAGCTCAACACCTCCCAGAGCAGTCTGGGACAGCTCGACAGCCTGCAAAGCTACACCAGTCAGATCGACAATCTGGTCGGCACGACGGGCGGCGGGATCAGCACGGCGCTGCAGAGCTACTACAGCGCGTGGTCCAATGTGGCGAACGATCCCACGTCGACGGCCTCGCGCCAGGCGCTGCTGAGCGCGGCACAGGGCCTCGCGAGTTCATTCCAGAACACGAGTTCCCAGCTCAACAGTCTGAACACGGACGTGAACACGCGCATCACCGGCGACGTGCAGCAGATCAATTCCATCGCCGGCTCCATCTCCACCTTGAACAAGCAGATCGTGGTCAGCCAGGCGCAGGCCGGCGGCCAGGCGCCCAACGAGTTGCTGGATCAGCGCGACAACCTGGTGTCGAGCCTGTCCAAACTGACCAGCGTCACCACCACCACTGATCCGAGCGGTGCTCTGAACGTGTTCATCGGTACCGGCCAGCCATTGGTGCTCGGTGCGACGACCACCGCGCTGACCACGGTGCCGGATCAATACAACGCCTCCCAGTTGGACGTCTCGACGACGGCGGCCGGCGGCAACGTCATCAACAGTTCTTTGACGTCGGGCGATCTGGGTGGTCTGCTCGCAGCACGCACCCAGGCGATCAACCCTGCACTCAATCAGCTCGGACAGATTGCGACCGCAGTCAGCCAGACCGCGAATACGCAGCAAAACGCCGGTCTCGACCTCAGCGGCAAGACCGGCGCCAACCTCTTCTCAGTCGCCACGCCGCAGGCTTACGCATCGAGCAAGAACACCGATGCGACGACGGCCACGGTCAGCGTGACCAATCTGGGCGCGCTGACCTCGAACGACTACGTTCTGAGCTACAAAAATGGCGCGTACGCCCTGGCGAATGCGAGCGACGGGACCAGCGTCGCCTTCACCGGCACCGGAACCGCGGGCAACCCCCTGACCGCCGACGGTATTTCCATCGTGCTCTCCGGCACGCCGGCCGCGGGCGACACTTTCCTGATACAGCCGACCGCGCAGACTGCGTCGAGTCTCAAGGTCACCTTGACCGATCCGTCGAAAATAGCGGCGGCAGGCGCGGTGGCGTCGGCGGCGGCGGGCACGAACACCGGCAGTGCCGCGATCACCCCCGCGACCGTGACCGACCCGACCAACCCTAATTTGTCGACCGCCGCCACGATTCAGTTCACCACGCCGACCACCTACTCGATCAACGGCGCCGGCAATTATGCCTACACCGACGGCGGCAACATCGCCGCCAACGGCTGGCAGGTGCAGATCAGCGGCACCCCGGCGGCCGGCGACAGCTTCACGGTGAAGAGCAATGCGGGCGGGACGGGCGACAACCGCAACGCTCTCGCGAGCGCCAACCAGCAGACGGCCGGCGTGCTCAGCGGCGGCACCACGAGCCTCACCGGTGCGGTCAGCGGGCTCATCACCGGCATCGGCAGCCAGGCCGCCGAGGTCAACACCGCGCAGACCGCACAGACCGCGGTGAACACGACGGCGCAAAGCAGCGTGCAGTCGACGTCGGGCGTGAATCTGGATCAGGAGGCGGCGAGCCTGCTGCAGTGGCAGCAGGCCTACCAGGCCGCTGCGCAGGCCTTGAACATCGGCAACACGCTCTTCACGAGCCTGTTGAACGCCGTCAACGGCAGATAACGCGGTCAACGGCATATACAGGGGCACGCGATGCGCATCACCGAAAGTTTTTCCCAAAGCCAGTTCCTGGGCTCGCTCGACACCCTGCAGACGAACCTTGCGACCACGCAGAACCAGATCTCGAGCAATCAATCCTTCACCACCGCGTCGCAAAATCCGACCGCGGCGGGCAGCGTGAACAACTACACTCAGGCGCTCGCGCAGAGCAAGCAGTACCAGACGAACGCCAACAGCGCGCAGACCAACCTGAGCACGGAAGACAATGCGCTGTCGCAGGTGCAGACGCAGCTGCAGAGCCTGCGCGACCTTGCGCTGCAGGCCAACAGCGGCGGGCTGTCGAATTCGAACCTGGGCTCCATCGCGACCCAGGCCGCACAGATCCAGAACAGCCTGCTCGCGCTCGCCAACACCCAGAACGGCAACGGGGAATACATATTCAGCGGTTATTCGTCGCAGACGCAGCCGTTTGCCGCGAGCGCCACGGGCGCCACGTACAGCGGCGATCAGGGACAACGTCAGGTACAGATCGGTGCCGGCCAGAGCGTCGCGGACGGCGATACGGGCGCTACGGTGTTCAATCAGGTCAAGACGGGCAACGGCACGTTCGCCGTCACCGCCAATCCGGCCAACACCGGCGGCGGAACATTGGGAGCCACCACGGTGTCCGACCCCGCCGCCTACGACGGCGGCACCTACGCGATCAATTTCACCTCGCCCACCACCTACGAGGTGCGTGATGCGAACAACGCCCTGGTGAGCACGGGCAACTACACCGACGGGCAGGCGATTTCATTCAAAGGCGTGCAGGTCACGCTGACCGGCGCGCCCGCCACGGGGGACTCGTTCAGCGTCGCGCCGAGCACCAACCAAAGCATCTTCACCACCGTGCAAAACCTGGTGACCGCGCTGCAGAACGGTTCGGCCACCACCGGCAAACAGGCTAACTTGAGCAACTCGATCACCACCGCCATCAACAACATCGATCAGGCGCTCGATCAGACGTCGACGGTGCGGTCCAGCGTCGGTGGCCGGCTCAATTCGATCACCGCCCAGCTCTCCGTCGCCACCAGCACGCAGACCCAGCTGCAGACCTCGATCTCGTCCCTGCAGGGTCTCGATTACGCGTCGGCGATCACCACGCTGACCCAGCAGCAAACGACGTTGAGCGCGGCGCTGCAGGCGTTCTCGCTCACGCAGGGCCTGTCGCTGTTCAAGTATCTGTGAGTCGGAGGCGCGCCGCGTTCGCGGCCTTCGACCCGGGCCCGGCTGGCTGCTAGTGGTGGTGGCCGCCGGCGCCATGCACGTGGCCGTGCTCGAGTTCTTCGGCCGTCGCCTCCCGCACGCTCGCTACCTGCACGTCGAAATTGAGCGTCTGATCGGCGAGCGGATGGTTGCCGTCGAGCGTCACCATGTCGCCCATCACGGCGGTGACCGTGAACAGCCGCAAGCCGCCCTCGGTGCGCGCTTGAAACTGCATCCCCTTCTTGATCTCGCCCGAACCTTGCAAGGAACGCTTCGGCACGCGCTGGATCAACGCCGCGTCGCGCACGCCGTAGCCCTCCGCCGGAGCGATGGAGACAACCAGTGAATCGCCGTCCTGCTTGCCTTCGAGCGCTTTCTCGAGCCCCGCGACCAGGTTGCCGTGACCTTGAATGTAGGCGAGGGGTTCCCCTCCGGCGGAACTGTCGATCACCGTTCCTTGGTCATCCTTCAGGGTGTAATGTATGAGCACCACTCGGTCTGCGGTAATTTCCACGATTGTCTCCACCGGTCTGACGGTTGAAAAAGGCGATCAAGCTTACACCTAAGCAACCAGGCGGGCCTCGAGATCGTAGTCGCCGGCGGCGGTCACCTGGACGTGGGCGAGGGCACCCACCTGCAAGCCGTTCGGTGCGGCAATCCGCACGGTGCCGTCGATTTCCGGCGCATCGCTCGATGAGCGCGCGACGGCGACGCCGTCCTCGATCCGGTCTACGAGCACGTCGAGCGTGCGCCCCACCTTGCCGGCCAACCGCTGCGCGCTGATCTGCGCGGCCAGTTCCATGAAGCGGGCGCGGCGTTCGCGTTTCACCTCGTCCGGCACCTGCGGCTGCCGCAAAGCATTCGCGGCGGCGCCCTCCACGGGCGAGTACTCGAAGCAGCCGACGCGGTCGAGGCGCGCCTCGCGCAACCAATCCAACAACTCGGCGAACTCGGCCTCGGTTTCACCGGGGAAACCGACGATGAAGGTGCTGCGCAGCGTGATGTCCGGCGACGCCCTGCGCCAGGCGGCGATCCGCTGCAAGGTGTCCACCGCCGCCGCCGGGCGTTTCATGGACTTCAATATGCGCGCGCTGGCGTGCTGGAACGGGATGTCGAGATAGGGGAGGACGCCGCCTTCGCGCATCAGTTCGATCACGGCATCGACATGGGGGTAGGGATAGACGTAGTGCATGCGCACCCAGACGCCGAGTTCGCCGAGCGCCGAGGCGAGATCGTAGAAGCGTGCGCGCCGTAAACTGCCGCGCCATGGTTGCGCCGCGTATTTCAAATCGACGCCGTAGGCGCTGGTGTCCTGCGAGACGATCAGAATCTCCTTCACACCGGCCGCCACCAGCCGCTCCGCTTCGTGCATGACGTCGGCGATCGGCCTGCTCACCAGGTCTCCGCGCAGGGACGGGATGATGCAGAACGTGCAGCGATGGTTGCAGCCTTCCGAGATCTTGAGATACGCATAATGACGGGGCGTCAGTTTCACGCCCTGCGCCGGAATCAGGTCGAGAAAGGGCTCGTGCCGGGGCGGCAGGTGCTCGTGCACCGACGCCATCACTTCCTCGTAGCGCTGCGGACCGGTGATCTTCAGCACCTGCGGATGACGCGAGAGAATCTTCTGCGGCTGTGCGCCCAGACAACCTGTGACGATGACCCGGCCGTTCTCGGCCAGCGCTTCGCCGATCGCATCGAGCGATTCGTCGACCGCCGCATCGATGAACCCGCAGGTATTGACGATCACCAGGTCGGCGGCTCGATAGCTCGGTGCGACTTCGTAGCCCTCCGCGCGCAGGCGCGTGAGGATTCGCTCGGAATCGACCAGGGCTTTGGGGCAGCCCAGGCTGACGAAGCCCACTTTCGGGCGCTTGCGGTTGACGGTTTTCAAGCTCATGGAGATGTTGACGGGGAGGGCACGTATGGTACTCCAAAACCTTGAGCACGGAATATGCGACGCGGCGCAAGGAAACGCCGCTTCCGCGCGCGTGGCGCGGCTCAAGAACGGCGCCTAGGGTCCGATAAACATCCTGCATGTGTCACCGGTCCGCCCGCTCAAGGGGGTGAAGTGAACACGGCGCAGCAGGGCCTTCCGGGCCGGTAGATCAACTTTTCAGGAGTTCCTTACATGTCACTTACCCTCAATACGAACATCAGTTCGCTCACGGCCCAGAACAACTTGACTTCTTCGCAGGCCTCTCTGTCCCAGGCGTTGACGCGTCTGTCATCGGGCTTGCGCATCAACAGCGCCGCAGACGATGCCGCCGGTCTCGCCATCAGCCAGCAGTTCACGACGCAGATCAACGGCACCAACCAGGCCATCAACAATGCGAACGATGCGGTGTCCGAAGCGCAGACCGCCGGCGGCGCGCTTTCCACGCTGACCGACAGTCTGCAGAGCATCCGCACCCTGGCGGTCGAGTCGGCGAACGGCTCGAACAGCACCTCCGACCGGCAGGCGCTCGACGCCCAGGTTCAGCAGCAGATCTCTGAAATCACCCAGATCGCCTCGCAGACCTCGTTCAACGGCTCGAACGTGCTCGACGGCAGCAGCGGCGTGACCACCTTCCAGGTCGGCGCCAATGTCGGCAACACCATCTCCATCAACTTGCAGCAGGGCGTGCGCGGCGACCAGATTGGTCAGGTGGCCACGGCCACCACCCAGGTCTCCTCGACCACGGCGCTGACCGGCAACCTCACCCTCGCGGTGGGCACCGGCACGGCCGTGACGGTGGGCGCGAGCACGGCGGGCGCCCTGCCCGGCCAGACGGCGAACTCTGCTTATGCGAAGGCGCAGGCCATCAACAGTGCCGACGTCTCCGGTCTGACCGCCAGCGCCGCGACCACGGCCACCGAAGCGAACGCGTTCTCCGCCGTGTCGGGCGGAAGCGGCGTCGGTGCGACCGCATCGTCGTACAGTCTGTCAATCAACGGCGTGTCCATCTATTCGGGCAATGGCAACGTGGCCGCCGGGACCACCCTGACGGTCAACAACGTGGCGCAGCAGATCAATCTGTATTCCTCGCAGGACGGCAACGTCACCGCGTCCGTCGCGGGCGGCAAGCTCACACTGACGGCTGCCGACGGCAGCGACGTCGCGGTCAACCAGACAGTCACGTTGGGCACGACGGGTACCGGTGCCGGGGCAGCAGCAGGTGCGGGTACGGGCATCGACACCAGCATCTCCGGCGGTGTGGCAGGTGCCGGGTTCACCAATTCCGGCAGCGTGACCTTGTCCGCCAACAGCAACATTGCCGTCGGTGGTACGGATGCGGCCTCCATCGGCCAGACAGCGGGCAATATCTCCCTGGGGACCAAGACCCTGGCCAACCAGAACGTTCTCACCGTGGCCGGCGCCAATGCGACCATCGCGGCGGTGGACGCGGCCTTGTCGACGGTGAGCGCCTTCAACAGCCAGCTGGGTGCGATCCAAAACCGCTTCACGGCGGCGGTGAGCAACCTGCAGTCGACCAGCACCAACCTGACGCAGTCGCGCAGCACGTTGCAGGACGCCGACTTCGCGTCCGAAACTGCCAAACTGACCCAGTCGCAGGTATTGCAGCAGGCCGGCATCTCGGTGCTTGCACAGGCGAACCAGGAACCGCAATTGATTCTCAAGCTTTTGCCGTAATTGCCGAAACATAGTCGATCGGCCAGGTGCCCGGGCGTGAAGACGCCCGGGTTTTTGGGTCGCACGGAGCGACCCGGCGAGCAGGAGTATCGGACGGCGACCGCAACACTCAGGTGATCTATGGCGAGCGATGGCATCCCTGCCGGCATTCCGGCAACCGTATCGAGTTCAACGGCGGCAGTCGTGCGCGACAGTGGCGCGGCCGTCGCGGACAAGGCCGGTTCGACGGGCGGCAAATCCTTGCCGCCGACCGGCAGGGCGGCAGGGGCGGATCGTGCCGCCGGGAGCGCCGGCAGCGCCGGGGAGGCGGACTCCGCCACATCGACCCGTTCGAGCGCCCAGGCCGCTGCGCAGGCAGACGGCAAGGCGCCGCAAAAAGACGCCACCACCACCAACAAGGCAACCCTGCAGTCGCTGGTCGTCCAGCTCAACAAATATCTGAACGATTCGGGCCGCCCGAGTCAATATCGCGTGGAACCCGGCTCGGGGGACAGCGTCATCCAAGAGGTCAACCCGGCCAACGGTGCAGTCATCGGCGAGTATTCCGTTTCGGAATTTCCGGCCCTGGCGCGTGGTCTGGGAATTTCCGGCGTACTCGTAAACAGCCACGCCTGAGCCGCAGCACCCGGCATTCACGCCTGGTACGTCTCTTGCTTAAGTCTTCCCGGCGGGCGCCGATACCCTTTTACAGCGAACGAGGACCTAGGATATGAGCTCAACCGTTTCTTCCACCGGCTCATCGACTGCTAGCACGGCGAGCACCGCAGCGAGTGCGGGAAGTGCCGTCATCTCCTCGACCGGTATCGGCTCCGGCCTCGACATCAACAGCATCGTCTCGACGCTGACTACGGCCGCGGGGTCTGCCGAGAATTATCAGCTCTCCTCGCGCAAATCGACGATCGACGCGCAGGTGTCGGCCTACGGCACGTTCAGCAGCGCCCTGTCCACCTTGCAGGCCACCTTGACGACCCTGCAGACCCCGAGCAACCTCGCGGCTCGCACGGCGACGCTCGCCGACACCACCGTGGCCAGCGCGTCCGCCACCTCGAGTGCCACCCCGGCGAGTTATTCCCTCGCGGTGCAAAATCTGGCGACGTCCTCGAGCCTGTCTTCGGCGCCCATCGCCACCGCCGATTCGAGTGTCGGCACCGGTACCTTGAACATCTCGGTGGGCGGCAATTCGGCATCGATCAGCATCGACTCGAGCGACAACACGCTGTCGGGGATCGCGTCGGCGATCAACGGCGCCTCGAACAACCCCGGCGTCACGGCCACCGTGCTCAGCACGACGGCGGGCGCCCGGCTGGTGATCTCGGGCACGTCGACCGGTGCGGCGAACGCCGTCACGGTCACCAGCTCGGGCGGCGACGGCGGGCTGTCGTCCCTGAATTTCACGCAAACCCAGGCGGCCCAGGACGCAAACTTCACGCTCAACGGTTTCCCGGCGACCAGTGCCAGCAACCAGGTGTCCTCCGCCATCAGCGGCGTCACCGTGACCCTACTCAAAACGACCGCCACCGATACCCCGACGACCCTGACCGTGGGCAACGACACGACGAGCGCGCAGACTTCCATCGGTACGTTCGTGACGGCGCTCAACGGTCTCATCACGAGCATCCAGAGCCTCACCAGCTACGATCCGTCGACGAAGACGGCCGGTCCCCTGCTGGGCAATGCAACCCTGCAGGGCTTTCAGAACCAGTTGCAAAAGATCCTCGGTCAGGTTACCACGAGCAACACGGGCAGCGGATTGACCTCGCTGGCCTCGTTGGGCATCACCGCGGATTCCACCGGCGCTTACAGCACCAACTCGACGACTTTGGGCAATGCCCTGTCCGGCAATCTGAGCGCCGTGGCCAGTCTGCTCGGCGGCACCAACGGCATCGCCTCGCAACTGAACACGCTGGTCAATACTTATACGAAATCCGGCGGCCTGCTGGACGGCATCAACAAGGGTCTGCAGACCGGCCTGACCGATATCTCGACCGAGCAGACTGCGCTGAACGCTCGTCTGGCCACCTATTCGGCGACCCTCACCAAGGAATACAACGCCATGGACACGGCGGTGGCGCTGCTCAAGCAGACCCAGAGCTACCTCACAGCCCAGTTCAATTCCAGCAGCTCCTCCAGCAGCTCCTCGAGCAGCAGTTTGAGCAGCGGTACCTTAAGCACCTGACGTTAAAGAGAATTCATCATGATGTACTCCAAAAGCGGCGCGGCCCAGTACCGGGCCGTGCGCAACCAAGGATTGGTGACCGGCGCCAGCCCGACACGTCTCGTCCAGATCATGTTCGAGCACATCGTCTCGCAGCTTGGCATTGCCCACAGCTGCATGCAGCGCATCGAGCAGAACCGACCGCTGCACGACGTGGTGGCGAAGGGCGCCGCAATCGGCAAGGCGGTGCGGCTGATCGCGCAGTTGAACGGCACGCTCAACATGGAGAAGGGGGGCGAGGTCGCCGAAAATCTGGCGCGGCTTTACGACTACATGCTGCGCAAGCTCACGCTCGCCAATGCCACCAACGACGCCGCGCTCGTCGCTGAGGTGACGGGTTTGGTGCAGGACATCAAAATCGGCTGGGACCACATCGTGACGGACGCGCACTGATGGACGCGTCACCCGGCGCCGCCCTCGCCGGGGCACTGGAATTCTCGAACGCCTTGCTCGGGGCTGCCGACCGTGGCGACATGGAGGCGGTGGCCGAACTCGACGCACGACGTCTGCAGCTGCTAGAGTCGTATCGCGCAGGCGCGCTGCCGGTCACCTCCGGCGACGAGCGGATGCTGCGCGAAATCTTCCAGTTGAACGAGCGCGCGATAGGTCTTATGGAGCATCATCGGCGCATCAAGGCGCGTGCCCTGGATCTGGCGGCGGTCGGCCGTCGTGCGGTGGCGGCCTACGCGACCAACCGGATGCCGCGCTAGCCGTCAGTCACGAGGCCACGGAAAATGCCGGAGTCGTTTCTCGGGGATGGGTTGATCTTCGAAGAGCTGCTGCCGCTCGCCTGGAATCCGGGGCCCCTGAGCGAGGGTCTGGCGCTGGCCAGGCTCAATGCAGACAACCAGCAGCTGCTCGGCGCGGAAGCCTTGCTCGACGACGTCCGGGTGCATGAGGCCCTCAAGGATGAATCGCCGGCGCTGGTGCACGAGCTGCAGCGGCTGGAATTCAAGATCAACATCCTGTTGCGGTTGACGGCGGAGCTGGCCGTGCGCAATAACAGTCTGCCGGAGCCCCAGGCCGCGCGTATGTCGGCACGCGGCCTGGAATGGACCGGAGCGGCGGCACCGGCCCCGGGCGAGACGGGCGTGCTCTGCGCCTACATCAATCCTGCCATCCCGCAGCCGCTGAAATTCGCCTGCATCGCCGCAGGCGAGCGGCTGCAGGACGGCGTTCGCACGGTCGAATTGCGTTTCAACGGCCTCAGCGACCCGGTGGTCGATTTGCTCGAAAAACTCATATTTCGGCATCACCGGCGGCTGGTGGCCGGTGCCAGGCTCGCTGCGACTTAATTCACATTGATTAACCAGAAGGAGAACTGCGTTAACAAATATTTGCGGGATGTCCTTACAATCTTTACGCGTATTTAGACACTCCGTGGGGCATGCCCTCGTCCGTTACTATAAGGGTGTCAGCGATTCGGCTCAATTATGTCAATGAGTTAGCGGTAAAGGGGTGCCCTCGTGACTGATGCAAAAGTAATCGTGATCGAGCCGTCCGACGCCCAGGCGCAAACGCTGGAGACGTTGCTGCGGTTCCTCGATCTGGAGCCGGTGCACGTCCGCAACCTCACCGAGTTTCGACAGTATCAACGTGCCGAGTCGCACGACGTACTGGCATTGATCGTCGGCAAGAGCGTCGTGTCGGCCGAGGGGCGCGACCTGGTCACCTACCTGCGTGCCATGGAATTGCCGTTACCCATCATCTACCTCAGCGGCGACGGGCTGCCGAAGATCGCGGAGACCAGCGGCGATCTCGCCTGGTTCCATCTGGACTTCCCCGTCAAACAACGCCGGCTGTCGGCCGTTTTGGATCAGGCGCAAAACGTGCGCAACGGTCATCCCACACAGCCCGGTGAGCATCGTTTCCGGCCGAGCGGCAGCTCCCGCGCCATGCGCGGCGTCCATCGGCTGATCGAGCAGGTGGCACCCTTCGACACCAACGTGTTGATTCTCGGCGAGTCCGGCACCGGCAAGGAGATGGTCGCACGGCACATCCATGAGCTGTCGGGGCGTGCCGGTCATCCCTTCGTGCCCGTTAACTGCGGCGCCATCCCTGCAGACCTGCTCGAGAGCGAATTGTTCGGCCACGAGAAGGGTGCCTTCACCGGCGCATTGTCGACGCGCATGGGACGGTTCGAATTCGCCGAAGGCGGCACGCTGTTCCTCGACGAAATTGGCGACATGTCGCTGCAGATGCAGGTGAAATTGCTGCGCGTCCTGCAGGAACGCAGCTTCGAGAGGGTGGGCAGCAACCGCACCATCCGCTGCAACGTGCGCATCATCGCCGCCACGCACCGCGACCTCGATGCCGCCATCGTCGACGGGCGTTTCCGCGAGGATCTCTTCTATCGTTTGAACGTATTCCCGGTGCAGATGCCGCCCCTGCGTGAGCGTCTCGAGGATCTGCCCGTGCTGATCGAGCATCTGGTGCAGCGCCAGGCGCAGATTCACGGCCGACACATCAAGCTGGACCGGGAGGCGATGCGGTGTCTCGCGGGCAATCGCTGGCCGGGCAACGTTCGCGAACTCTCCAATCTGCTGGAAAGGCTGGCCATTCTCTTTCCGGAACAGACCATCACGGCGCAAGATCTGCCGGATCGTTACAACCGCGTGCCTGCATCCACGTGGATGTCGGGCGATGTGCGCGACGTGCCGTGCGCGGCCGCCGAACAGTATGTCGTTCCCGTCGCCCTGGTGGAGGAGACGCTGGACACATTGAACGTGACGGAGACCCTCGAAATATTGGAATCGCCGCCGCCGACGCTGCCGCGCAGCGGGATCGACCTGAAGGACCACATGTCTGCGATCGAGATCGGCCTGATACGTCAGGCAATGAAGGAAGCGGACGGTACGGTGGCGGAAGCTGCTCGCTTGTTGAACGTCCGCCGCACCACCCTGGTCGAAAAACTACGCAAGTACCGCCTGAGCGCCTGAGCGCGTGAGCGCGGCCGCCCGGCGGCGCGACAAAAAATTGACGGTCCGCCCCGTGCGGAGTCGGCGCCGACGCGCAAGTGGTTGAAAAAAAATACGAAGTTTGCGCAGGCACGGATGTTGCAAAACTCTTCGGCATGTCTGCGACTCCCAACCTGGTAGATCACAAGCGTAACGAGCTGCAGGCGGCCTTTCTTGCCTTCGGTTCGGTGTCACAACAACTCTCGGGCGCTTTCGACGCTTTGCGTGCGCAGGTGACCCAGCTGCGCCAGGATCTGAGCGACGCGCACGCCGGCAAGGAGGATCTGGCGGCGCGGCTGTCGGCGCTGGTCAGCGGGCTCCCCGGCGGCGTGCTGCTGTTGGATGCCCACGGTCGCATCCTGGAGAGCAATCCCGCCGCCGTGCAGCTGCTCGGTGAGCCTCTGCTCGGCGACTCGTTTGCGAACGTGTTCGCGCGTGCGGTGGTCGCGAGCGCAACCGCCGAGCATACGGAACTGCGCAACGGCCGCTTCGTCAACGTCTCCCGTCGGGAACTGCCCGCGGGCGGCGAAGTGGTGCTGTTGACCGATGTCACCGAGTCGCACCTGATGCAGGTGTTCATGACGCGTCAGCAGCGTCTGCTGACGATGGGGGAGCTGGCGGCCGGTCTCGCGCATCAGATCCGCACCCCGTTGGCCACCGCCCTGTTGTACGCCTCGCAGATCGCGATGCCGGATCGTTCGCAGGCGGACCTGATGCGCTGCGGTGAAAAGGCCGTCGGCAGCCTGAAGGAACTGGACCGGTTGGTGAACGACATGCTGGCGTTCGCCCAAGGCGGCGCGGCACGCGAGGTGGTGAGCGTCAGTGCCCTGCTCGAGCAGGTTGCGCAGTGGCTGCGGCCGGCGTTGCGCCGTGGAATCCGTCTGACCATCCGTACGCAGGCGCCAAACTTAACAGTGCGTGCCAATGCGCCGTCGTTGGTGTCGGCGGTGCTGAATCTGGCGACCAACGCACTGCAGGCCGCACCCGCCGAACTGGATCTCGAGTTGCTGGCACGACGCGGCGACGACGGCCGTGCGCAGATCATCGTCAGCGACAACGGCCCCGGCATCCCGGCGCCCATCCGCGAACGCATCTTCGAGCCGTTCTTCACCACGCGGGCGCGCGGCAACGGCATCGGCCTCGCCATCGTCAAATCCGTCGTCGAAGCGCATCGAGGACGCATCCACCTGGCCGAAACGCGCATCGGCGCCACCTTCGTGATCGAGCTACCCGCCGAGGAAACCGCATGAACACGTCCGTCGAATCCGTATTGATCGTCGAAGACGACGCGCCGCTGCGCGAAGCGCTGGTCGACACGCTGCGTGCCGCCGGACTCACCGTGATAGCGGCGGCCGATGCCGGCGAGGCGCTGCGTCTGCTCGAGTCCCAGGATGTCGCGCTGGTCATTTCGGACGTGCAAATGCCCGGCCCCAACGGGTATCAACTGCTCACCGCCATCAAGCAACGCCGGGCGGATCTGCCGGTGGTGCTGATGACCGCATACGGCACCGTCGCTCAGGCCGTCTCCGCCATGCGTGAGGGAGCCACCGACTACATCGTCAAGCCTTTCGACGCGCAGGCATTGATAGACATGGCGCGACGACAGCTCGCCGCGCGCGTGATGCCAAACGAACTCGTCGCCGCGGACACAGAGTCGAAACGAATCGTGCTGCTGGCCCGCAAAATTGCGCAGACCGACGCCACGGTGCTGATCACGGGCGAAAGTGGCACCGGCAAAGAGGTGTACGCGCGTTTCATCCGTGATCAGTCGCTGCGCGCGGACAAGCCCTTCGTCGCCATCAACTGCGCCGCGATTCCGGAGAACATGCTCGAGGCGACCTTGTTCGGCTATGAGAAGGGTGCATTCACGGGCGCCTCGGGTGCTCACGCGGGTAAATTCGAACAGGCGCAGGGGGGCACCCTGCTGCTCGATGAAATATCGGAAATGGAGCTCGGTCTGCAGGCGAAGATCCTGCGGGTGCTGCAGGAGCGGGAGGTCGAACGGCTCGGCAGCACACGCACCATTCATCTGGACGTACGCCTGATCGCCACGTCGAACCGCGACATGGCCGACGAGGCGCGCGCCGGCCGTTTCCGCGCGGATCTGTACTACCGGCTCAACGTGATGTCGCTGCGCCTGCCGCCGCTGCGCGAGCGGCGTGGGGACATCCTGCCGCTGGCGCGCCGGGCGATACAATCTTGCGCGCGTGCGAACCAGAGCCTGTTGGTGCTGACGGCGGAGGCTGAACAAAAACTGTTGCGCCACGACTGGCCGGGGAATGCCCGCGAGCTGACCAACATCGTGCAGCGCGCGGCCTGGCTGGCCGCGGGTGGTCGGATCAATGCCGTCGATCTGGAAACGAGCACCCGCATGGGCGGCGTTTCGGAATCCGACGCCGTCGCCGCGCCGGCGGTGGTGTCCGCGCCGGCGGTGGTGTCCGAGTCCGCGTCCGAGGAAGTAGGGTTGGGCCAGGATCTGAAGGAGCGCGAACGCGAACTCATCCTGGCGACCTTGCGGGTGACGGGCGGCAGTCGAAAACTCGCGGCGCAACGGCTGGGCATCAGCCCGCGGACGCTGCGCCACAAGCTTCAGCAGCTCAAGGCGGCCGGTGTCGCCGTGCCGCGTCTGCACGAAACCGATTTCGCGGCGGTCTGACGATGAGCAGCATGGGAATACAACAAGTCCTCGCCGAGATGCGGTCGCTGCAGGCGCGTGCCGGCGGCGGTGCCACGGAAACGGCATCGAGCACGGCCCCGACGTCCGACTTCGCCAGTCTGCTGAAGAGTACGGTGGACGGCGTCGCGAGCATGCAGAACCAGGCAGCGGCGCTGTCGAGCGCCTACGAGGCGGGCGACAAGAGTGTCGATCTCACCAAGGTGATGCTCGAGGTCCAAAAGGCGGGCCTCGCGTTTCACGCCATGACGGAGGTACGCAACAAGCTCGTCGATGCGTACCAGCAGGTCATGAACATGTCCGTCTAAGCATTTTTTCGGGGGTTATTCATGGCCGATACCATCGCCGCTCTGCCTGCGCCGCCGCGCGGCCTGCTCGACAGCATACCCGGGCTCAAACAGGCGGGTCTGCTCGCCGGCGTGGCGGCCGCGGTGGCCGCGGCCCTCTGGCTGGTGGTCTGGTCACAGGGGCAGAACTACACCGTGTTGTACGGCCAGCTGTCCGAGCGCGAAAGCGGCCAGGTCATGGACGCGCTGACCGCGGCGGGCATCGAATTCAAGTTAAATCCGTCCGGTGCCGTGTCGGTGCCTGAGACGAAGGTCCAGGAGGCGCGCATCCGTCTGGCGAGCCAGGGTCTGCCGCAAAGCGACTCCATGGGCATCGAGATGATCCAAAAGGATTCGGCGCTCGGCACCAGCTCCATGATGGAGACGGTGCGGTATCAGTCGGTACTGGAGACCGAACTGGCCCGCACCATCGTCAAGGTGCAGGGTGTGCAGAGTGCGCGCGTGCATCTGGCGCTGCCCAAGCCGTCTGTGTTCCTGCGTGACGCGCGCAAGGCGACGGCCTCGGTGATGCTGCAGTTGTATCCAGGCCGGCGGTTGGAACCCGGCCAGGTGGCCGCCATCGTGCATCTGGTCGCCTCGAGCGTGCCGGAACTCGCTGCGAGCGACGTCACGTTGGTCGACCAGGCCGGTTCCCTGCTGAACTCGCCGGACGAGAATGCGGAACAGGCGGCCAATACGCGCCAGCTCGAATACACGCGCAAGCTCGAGGAAAATTATCAGCGCCGCATCATCGAACTGCTCGAACCGATGATCGGTCCCGGCCGGGTGCGGGCCACGGTCACCGCCGACCTCGATTTCACGGTCACGGAGGAGACGCACGAGAACTACGACCCGCAGAAGACCGCGGTACGCAGCGAGCAGACCAGCAACGAGCAGCACAAGGGCGCAGACGGCGCCGAAGGCATCCCGGGCGCGCTCAGCAATCAGCCGCCGGGAACTTCGGGGGCGCCCGTTCTCGCGGGGGCGCCGGCCACCCCCGGCGCACCCAATGCCGCGAACGCGCAAAACACGGCGGGTCCGACCTCGACTTCCCAGCGCAGCACACGCAACTTCGAAGTGGACCGCGTTCTGTCCTACACCAAGCAACCCACCGGCAGTTTGAAGCGCCTGAGCGTTGGCGTCGTGCTCGACGACTGGCAGAAAGTCGGCGCCGACGGCAAGGTCACCACGTCCCCCATGAACGAGACCGATCTCAAGCGCTTCACCCAGCTCGTGAAGGAGTCCATCGGTCTGAAGGATGACCGTGGTGACCAGCTCAATGTCATGAACCAGGCATTCAAGACCGCCGCGCCGCTGGGTCCGGTCGAAGGCCCGCCGCTGTGGCAAACCCCCTGGGTCACGCAACTGGCGAAGCAGTTGGTCGGCGCCGGTCTCGTGCTGGTGGTGGCGTTCCTGGTGCTGCGGCCCCTGATGAAGTCGCTGACGAAGCCGCCCGCGCGGCTCACGTCGAGTGCCGGGGAGGCGGACGATCTGGCGGGCGACCGCGTCAGCCTGTCCGGGAACAGCGGCCCTGGAATCAAGCTTTCGCCTAGTTTCGAGCAGCAGATCGCTGCCGCGCGCACGCTGGTCGGGCAGGATCCGAAACGTGCCGCACAGGTGGTGAAGGACTGGGTCGCCGCCGATGGCTAAATCCGAAGAGCTCGCGGGTACGCAGCGCGCCGCGATCTTGTTGATGAGTCTCGGCGAGCAGGATGCTGCCAATCTGCTCAAGCAATTGGACGCCAAGGATGTACAGAAGCTCGGCCTCGCGATGGCTGAGTTGAAGGAGGTTTCGCGCGATCAGATGACGTCCGTGCTCGACAAGTTCATCGGCGTGGTGGACGGCAGGTCGGACATCGCCACCGGATCGCAGGAATACGTGCGGCGCGTGCTCACGCAGGCCGTCGGCAAGCAGAAAACCGATCTGCTGCTCGACCGTCTCGCCACCGGACAGACGGGGAAGGGCATCGAGGCGCTGAAGTGGATGGAGGCCAAGGCCGTGGCGCAGATCATCAGCGGCGAGCATCCGCAGATCGCCGCCATCGTGCTCTCGAATCTGGAGCCGGAGCAGTCGGCGAGCATCCTACCGCTGTTGTCCGAGGAGAAGCGCACCGACGTGCTGATGCGCATCGCGTCTCTCAACGAGGTACCCCAGTCGGCCCTGACCGAACTCGATCAACTGGTCGAAAAGCAGGCGAGTGCGACCCAACCGGCCGGCCTGCGGCGCATCGGCGGTGCGCGCACCGTCGCCAACATATTGAACGCGATGGAGCGCGACAAGAGCGGGGAGGAACTCGGCAAGATCGAAAAGGCCGACGGCGAGATACATCAACAGATCAAAGATCTGCTGTTCATCTTCGACAATCTGCTCGACGTGGACGATCGCGGGATCCAGGCCTTGCTGCGTGACGTGGGATCCGACACGCTCGCAGTCGCGCTGCGCGGTGCGGAGCCCGAGGTGCAGGAGAAAATTCTGCGCAACATGTCGAAGCGCGCGGCGGAGATCCTCAAGGACGACATGGAGGCGCGTGGGCCGGTCAAGCTCGCTGACGTCGAAGCGGCTCAGAAGGAGATCATCGTGATCGCGCAGCGGCTGGCCGAGGAAGGAACTCTCAGCCTTAGCGCGAAGGGCGGGGACGATTTTGTCTAGCCTGTTCAGCAAGGACGACTCGGCCGGTGCCGCGCTGTGGGCCGCTCCGGACGTCGGAGCGCCCGCCGGGCAGAAAATGCCCACCGTGAGCGGGCTCGCCGATCTGCAGAGGGAGGCCTACAAGGAAGCCTTCGAACAGGGCCTCGCGGAGGGCCGCGAGGCCGGACGTGGCCAGGTGCGGGCGCAGGTGGACATGCTGGCGGGAATGCTGAACGGTCTGGCGCGACCCTTCGAAACGCTGGACGCCGACGTGGAACGCGAACTGTCGATGCTCGCCCTGGCGATCGCGCGGCAGATCGTCAGGCGCGAGCTGAAGATCGATCCCACGCAGATCATCGGGGTCATCCGCGAGGCCATCGCCGCATTACCCGTGGCCGCGCGGGACATCCGGGTGCACCTGCATCCGGAGGATGCGGCCGTCGTACGGCAGAGCCTGGCGCCCACCGAAAGCGAACGCGCGTGGGTGATCATCGAGGATCCGGTCATGGCGCGCGGCGGATGCCAGATCAAATCGGCGACCTCGCGCATCGATGCGCGCCTGGAAACGCGCCTGGGCGCCATCGCCAGCGAACTGCTCGGAACCGAACGGCACGCCTCTCTGGTGCGCGGCGGCGACGAGTGATCCCGGACGCCGGCGCACCCGGGGTGCGTTCGAAACAATGGGCCGCGTCGCTGGCGCGCTCCCGCGAACGTCTCGCAACCGTGCGGCCCATCCTCGTCGAGGGCATGCTGAGCCGCATGGTCGGCATGACGCTGGAGGCCGTGGGCTGCGAGGCCGCCGTGGGCGGTCGCTGTCTGGTCGACACCGCCGAGGGCAGGCAGATCGAAGCGGAGGTGGTGGGTTTTTCCGGGGAAAAATTGTTCCTGATGCCCACCGGCGACATCCGCGGCATCATGCCGGGCGCGCGGGTCATACCCACCCACAGTGTCGATTCGCTGGCCATGGGCGATGAACTGCTGGGCCGAGTACTGGACGGCGCGGGGCGGCCCATCGACGGCCTGGGGGAACTGCGCTGCTCGGATCAGGCGCCGTTGAGCGGTGCGCCCTTGAACCCGCTGATGCGTCGCCCCATCCGTGATCCTCTCGACGTCGGCGTACGCTCCATCAATGCACTGCTGGCGGTGGGCGGCGGCCAGCGCATAGGCCTGTTCGCGGGTTCAGGCGTCGGTAAATCCGTGCTGCTCGGCATGATGACGCGTTACACCAAGGCCGACGTGACCGTAGTCGGGCTCATCGGCGAGCGCGGACGCGAAGTGCAGGATTTCGTCGGCAATACCCTGGGACCGGACGGCATGCGGCGCGCGGTGGTCGTCGCCACCCCCGCCGACAATCCTCCGCTCATGCGGCTGCACGGAGCGTGGCTGGCCACCGCCATCGCCGAATATTTTCGCGACCGTGGGCTCAAGGTGCTGTTGCTGCTGGATTCGCTGACGCGTTTCGCGCAGGCGCAGCGCGAGATCGCGCTGGCCATCGGTGAACCGCCCGCCACGAAGGGTTATCCGCCGTCGGTGTTCGCCCGTCTGCCACAGCTGGTGGAACGTGCGGGCAACAGCGATCGCGGCGTCGGCTCGATCACGGCTTTCTATACGGTGCTCGCGGAGGGCGACGATCAGAACGATCCGATCGCCGACGCCGCACGTGCCATTCTGGACGGGCACATCGTCCTGTCACGCCGCCTCGCGGAGAGTGGCTTGTATCCCGCCATCGACATCGAAGCGTCGATCAGCCGCGCGATGCATCAGATCTCGACGCGCGAACAGCTCGACCTCGCGACCCGGTTCAAACAGGTGTACTCGACCTACCAGCAAAATCGCGATCTGATCTCGGTCGGCGCCTACCGCCGTGGCAGCGATCCGCGCATCGACCTCGCCGTCGATCAATGGCCGAAGATGCTCGATTTCCTGCGCCAGGACATGTACGACCCGGTGAGCGTGGCAAATAGCCTCGCCGCCCTCCGGCAACTCGTGACGCAGTTCTCGGCGCCGTCGTCGACATCCATCCGATAGTGCTGCATGGTGAGATCCAAGCGCTTCGAACCCATCCAGGAAATCGCCGAGAACTCGGCGAAGGAACTCAGCCGTGCCATGGCCGACGCCGCGCGACGGGTGGCCGACCTGGAACGGCAGCTGGAACAGTTGAACACGTTCCGTGACGAGTACGTGCGCAACGGCCAGGCCGGCGGCAGCGTGGATGCAGTCAAGCTGCAGAACTACCGCGCCTTCCTGAGCCGGCTCGGCGAGGCCATGCGCCAGCACCTGACGACGCTCGAGCAGGCCCGTGCCGAGTACGAGAAACGGCGCCGGCAGTGGAGCGACAAGCGTGTCGAGGCGGAATCGCTCAACCGTGTGGTCGAACGCTTCCGCAAGGAAGAGGTCCATGCCGCCGAGCGGCGCGAACAGCTCGAGGGCGACGATGCCGCGATGCGGATATCGATCGGCGCGCGGCGCGGCGGGGATGGTGTTTGACGCCGATGAGGCTATGATCGGCAAGGACGCCCGGAGTGGCGCCGCGGAGCACCGTTCAGATGGCGGACGATGATGCCGATGCCGACCCGCAACCGCGCGAAGTGGTCACGGTTCCCCATACGGCGCTCGCGCCGGGGCTGCTGCAGGCCGTGGTCGAATCTTTCGTGCTGCGCGAGGGCACCGACTACGGAGAGCATGAACTCGCACTCGACGACAAGGTGGCGCGCGTGATGCGGCAATTGACGCGGGGCGAGGCGACCATCGTCTACGATCCGGAGACGGATAGCGTCGGCATCACGCGGGCGCGATGAACCTCCAGCGGTCCCGGGGTAATTACTGCCCGGGCTGTTGCGCCAGCACCCAGCCGTTGTTGTCCGGGTCGTGAAATGTCGCGAAACGTCCCCAGGGCGCGTCCTCGATGGCGGAGATGCGGATGCCGTGCCCGGTCAGCACGCCGTGCATGCCGTCTATGTCGTCGGTGACGAGCAGCGTCCCCTGTTTGCTGCCGGGCGGCATCTGTTCGAACCAGGTGACGAGCGAGATGGAGGTTTCTGCGCCGGGCAGGCCTAGTTGAATCCAGCGCTGATCGCCTCCCATTGCGGTGTCGCGGATGATTTCGAAGCCGAGCTTCTCAGTGTAGAAGAGCTTGGCGACGGTCGTGTCGGTGACGGGAATCGAGACCACGTCGATACGTTTCAATTTCATGAGTGCTCCCAGGGTTGGCACATAGCTTGCTTTCTCGGTGGTCATGAACACAAGTCCTTTGGTCCTGCAGCCGTCCGCGGCGAATCAACTGGTCCGATCTGAGGCCGCGGGGAGCTCAGATGCCGCGAAAACCCCGTCCGGGCCGACGTTTGCCGGTGCACTGACGCACGCTGCAAGCAAACCACCCCGCAGGTCCTCGACCAGCAAATCGGCGAACGACGCCCCGAGCGGCGGCCCGCTGCCGCCTGCCGGCAATGCATCGCCGCCCGCCCCTGCATCCGCGCCGGCCGCGGCCGTGTTGGTGGGCACGAGCGCCACCCACGCAGCGGCGCTCGGCGGCGTGGCGGGAACATCCGGCGGGTCGGCCGGTGCGGGGGCGGCGGACCCACGCGCGCAGGCTGCCGGCCAGCAGGGAAGTTTCCTGGCAAACGCGCGGTCGGCAGCCGCAGGGGCGGGTGCTGCGGGCACGGTGCCGGGATCCGCGGACGGGGCGGCGGCTGCCGTTCCGACAGCAATGGTTGCGAGTGCGAGGACGGCGCAGGGTGGCGAAGCCGGGGCAAACGTGGACCCGGCCGGGCCGGGTCCGGGTGCAGCCGCGGCGGGTGCGAGCGCAGCGGGCTCGGCAATCGCGGCCCCGGCCGGCGCGGCGGTGGTCGCTTCGTCGGCCGCGACCGTGGCAGGGACGACTCCGGGCGGCAGCGCACAGCGGGTCCAGGGAGCTTCGCGAGCGCAGGAAGGCGAGGTCGCTCGCTCTGCCGACACCCATGCGAGGGCGGAAGGCGGTTCGAGCACGGGGGCCGCGTCGAACGCGAGCGCGGCGGCCGCTCCGTCCACCGGGGGAACCGCGACGGCGCCGGCCTTGGTGGCTTCCGACGCGGTAACGGGCGAGGGTGCGGCAGCGGCAGCGGTTGCAGGCGCGGCTGCGGTTGGGGCAGCCGACGCAGCGGAACCTGAGTTCCTTGGCGCCGTGGGCGGCGACGACGGCGCGGAGGTGCCGGGCGTGGCAGCGGCGGGAGTCCAGGGCGACCCGGGCGGCGGCGCGACGGCGGGCGCGGGGGCGGCGGGAGCGGG
>CAZZVN010000017.1:36105-60497 GCA_964657625.1 uncultured Steroidobacteraceae bacterium | reverse complement strand
TTAGGGTTTGAGAAAAGCGGTCTGGCCCCGTACGCCCGGCGCTGTAAATTCGAACTGCCGACCGACAACAAGCCGGTTCGACGACAGCGCCGCGAAGCGGCGATGGCGATCGCCGGCGCCCTGGCCGGCGACCCCGGAGGGGTGAGGCGCGCAGCGCCGAATAATCCGTCCGGGCGCACCAATTCGCTACACCCACTCAGCGCGGCTGGCTGTCCCGAGAATTCTCTGCGCTCACGACGATGTCTCTTTCGCCGACGCCTTCCTTCCCTGAAAAGCCGCCGGGTGATTGGACGGCGACTGCCCATTGTCGTCGTGCAGCGACAAATTGGGTTCCCATCATGTTCACCTGCGCCCGCCGTAAACAACCGAGGAGATGCAAATAACTGGACCGAGTCATTTGGCGGAGCGAGAGGGCTCCAAGCGCTCGCGAGTGTCCCAAAAGAAGACACCGAATGTCATTTTAGGGGACGGCAGGATACCAACCCGCCTTGGCAGCATCGTCGCGATTGGCATTCATGCCGTTGGCACGGCGGTTGCAAAGTTTAATTATCCAGTAGGACGAGGCGACTTTCGATGAGCGCGACGCGAGGCAAAAAATTACTTTGCGCTCATATTGGGGACTTGCATGTCACGTGCGGGCGCGAGCAAAACGATCTGGATTTTCTGGCGATCGTCGAATCGATCAATACGAACCTCGCGGCAATGGAGAATTATCTGCCGCGTGGCTCGACCCAATCATCATCATCGCGGGAGGATTGCAGGCGTGAGGACCACCGATGAACAACGCTCTGAAAAAGGCGCTGATCAATCCATGGCTCGGCAGCTTGATATCCTTCCTGCCGATCGTGGCGCTTTTGGGTGTGATGTGGATGTACTTGGCGCGGCCCATGCCCACTGCGGAGTCGGTGAGTCAAATGCCCTGGTGGGCACCTCTTGGAGGGCTTGTAGGTGCCTTCCCCGTGGTCGCAGGCCTGGTGTTTGTCGGTAAGGTAGGCGCCGCCGCTTTCGCGGGATTGACCATCACGTCGAACATCCTGATGTCTCTGGTAATCGACAAGTTTGGGCTCTTCGGCATGGAGACGCATGCTTCGAGCGTGGGCCGCATGGCCGGAGCGGCCGTGATGGTCGCAGGTATTGTACTCATCTCCTACTTTTCAAGAAGACCTCGATGGATGCGGCCAAATCCTTGATGCGCTTGCTCCCCGGAGATCGGGCCGGTTGGACCTCAGCCATTCCGCTGAGCCTGGTCGTGGTGGTGGGTGCGTTGTTGTCGCTCCGTTCCCATCTGTTGTTGCGCCACGACCGCGAACTGGTCGATCACAGCTTTGAAGTGATTCGCGGCGCAGACCAGGTACTCATCGGCTCCTTGGATGCGGAAACAGGCCAGCGCGGTTTTGTCATCACCGGCAACCGGGAATTGCTCGCTCCTTATGCTCAAGCGACCACGGAGGCGATCCCCACTGCCCTCAAGCAATTGATGAACTCGGTAGGCGACAACGCTCAACAACTCGCATTGATCCGCGTGCTGAAGGGGGCGACGGACGTGAAGCTCGATGAGTTGAAATCTACCATCACCACCCGCGAGCGCCAAGGATTCGCAGCAGCGCAATCCCTGGTCGCGGAACGAAAAGGTAAGCAAGCCATGGATCGAATTCGCGAGGTGACTGCGCAGATCAAACAGTCCGAAGAACGATTGCTCACCGCTCGATCGACGGAGGTCCATCATGACGAACAGCGCATCATCGCGATCATTGTTTTGACGACACTGTTGTCGACCTTACTGCGGGTGGCCATCGCAGCTTGGGGGCCGCGCGCTGCGAAGGGGGAAGGGGAGGCCACGTAATCGCCTATATTCCCAAAGAAAGGGTCGGCGCCGGCACGCTCAAATGGGGAGTATGACGTAAGGGTGCCGTGCCCGCCGGGCGCGACTTGTTCTCGTGCTGGCGGGCCGCCTTCGTCGCAAATTCGTTGATCTTTTGCTGATTAGTGCCCAGGAAACAGCAGCACTTCCAAGGCTTATGGGTGCCGGTGTTCGGCGCGATCTTTCTGGTGACGTGCGGGCGGGCGGTGGCGCCCGCATCAACTTCAACACGCTATAGGTCATGGATGCCTCAACAACTCAGGTTGCCCCTTCGGCGCTGACAGGAAAGCGAGCCTTTCGTGCGCCGCTTCGCACGCGACGCGGTCACCGAGGCAATTTGATTTTGCGGAGGCGGTCACGCGGGTACTGTCGTCAAGTAGTCTGCGTTCACTCTTGTCTCGTGGCGAACGAACGGTCCACTTTGCGCCGGTGCATCAACAGGTAAGCCGCCGGCAGCACCAGCATCGACAGCAGGGGGGCCGTGATCATGCCGCCGACCATCGGCGCCGCAATGCGGCGCATGACCTCCGAACCCGTGCCACCGCCCAGCAGGATCGGCAGAAGTCCCGCGACGATCACCGCAACGGTCATTGCCTTCGGTCGTACGCGTAGCACCGCGCCCTCTCGGATCGCTTCGATCAAGTCTTGCTCGGTATTGAAATCGCCCGCCTGCCGATGTCTTGAGATGGCCTGATTCAAATAGATCAGCATCACGACGCCGAACTCAGCAGCAACGCCGGCGAGCGCGATGAAGCCGATGGCGGAGGCGATCGACAGGTTGTACCCGAGCAAATACAAGAACCACAAGCCGCCAATCAGTGCAAACGGCAGGGTGACCATGATCAGCACTGCTTCCCAGAAGCTTTTGAAGGTCAAGTACAACAGCACGAAGATGATCACGAGCGTGAACGGCACGACGAGTTGCAGCTTCTGTATCGCGTGCTGCAAGTATTCGAATTGGCCTGACCAGGTGAGCGAATACCCGGGCGGAAGCGCCACGCGCTGCGATACCAGCTGCCGGGCCTGCGCGACGTAACGCCCCAGATCGCGTCCGTCGATATCGACATACACCCAACCATTGAGGCGCGCGTTTTCGCTGCGGATCTGCGGCGGCCCGTCGGTGACCACGAGATCGGCCACGGCACCCAAGGTCGTCGTCGCCCCGGCATCGGTGACTATCGGCAGGAGCTCGAGTTTCTCAACCGAATCGCGCAGCTCCCGTGGATAGCGGATGTTGATCGGGAATCGTTGCAGACCCTCGACCGTTTGCCCGACATTCTCACCGCCAATGGCGAGCGCCACCACCTCTTGCACGTCAGCGAGCGAGAGGCCAAAGCGCGCCGCTCGAACTCGATCGATTCGCACCTCGATATAGCGCCCGCCCTCCACGCGCTCGGCGTAGGCTGAGCGCGTGCCCGGCACCTCCCTGACCGCAGCTTCGACTTCAGCACCGATCTTCTCGATCACTTTGAGATCGGGACCGGCGATCTTGATACCCACCGGGCTCTTGATACCCGTTGAGAGCATATCGATGCGGTTACGGATCGGCTGGACCCAGAGGTTCGACAACCCCGGAATTTGCAGCGCTCGGTCCATCTGGTTGATCAGCTCATCCTGGCTCAGACCGCTCCGCCACTGCGAACGCGGTTTGAACTCGATCGTGGTCTCGAACATTTCCAGACCGGCAGGATCGGTCGCGGTCTCGGCGCGGCCCACCTTGCCGAAGACCTGCGCCACCTCCGGGAATTTCATTAGCACTTTGTCGGTTTGTTGGAGCAGCTGGGACGCCTTATCTGCGGACAACCCCGGCAGCGCGGAGGGCATGTACAAGAGGTCCCCTTCGATCAGGGGCGGCATGAATTCGCGGCCCAACTGGTTAATTGGAATGAGCGTCAAGACGACGAGCGCCCCCGAGGCAAAGAGCACTGCTCTCGGGTGCCGGAGCGCGGTGTAGAGCAGCGGTCGGTACAGCAGAATCAACCAGCGGTTGAGTGGATTACTTTGCTCATCGGGAATACGGCCGCGGATAAAATAGAACATCAGCACCGGGACCAGGGTCACGGAGAGGCCGGCGGCCGCTGCCATCGAGTAGGTCTTGGTAAAGGCGAGCGGACCGAATAACTTCCCCTCCTGCGCCTCGAGCGTGAACACCGGTACGAAGCTCAAGGTAATGATGAGCAGACTGAAGAACAGCGCCGGCCCGACTTCGGCCGCAGCCGCGCCGATCACTTGCGCCTGCTCGACGCTCGTCGGCTGCCGTTCGGGGTTCGCGTGATGCCAGGCCTCGAGGTGCTTGTGCGCGTTCTCGATCATCACCACGGCGGCATCGACCATCGCGCCAATGGCGATCGCGATGCCCCCGAGAGACATGATGTTGGCATTGACCCCTTGCCAGTTCATGATCGTGAAGGCTGCGAGGACCCCTAGGGGCAAGCTCACGATGGCCACGAAAGCCGACCGCAGATGGAACAGAAACAGCGCGCAGACGAGCGTGACGACAACGAACTCCTCGATCAGCCGATCTCGCAGCGTCGCCACGGATTCATGGATCAGCGTCGAGCGGTCATAGGTCGGCACGATTTCGACGCCTGCGGGCAGGCTTTGCCGCAGGCTCGCGATCTTGGCCTTGACCGCATCGATGGTTTCCAGCGCGTTCTTGCCGGCGCGCATGACGATGACACCGCCCACCACCTCTCCCTTACCGTCGAGTTCCGAGATGCCGCGGCGCAGCTCTGGTCCAATTTGGATACGGGCGACGTCCCCCAATAGGATGGGCGTGCCGCCGGCGCCTAGACCCACCGGCACAGAGCGAAAGTCCTCGAGGGTTTTCAAATATCCGGTTGCTCGGACCGCATACTCGGCCTCGCCCAACTCGAGGACCGACCCGCCCGCCTCATTGTTGGAGTCCTTCAGCGCCTGCTTGACACGCGCGATGGTGACCTTGAGTGTGCGCAGGCGGTCGGGGTCGAGCACGACTTGGTATTGTTTGACGAGGCCGCCGACGCTGGCGACCTCGGCAACATTCGGCACGCTTTTGAGCTCGTATTTTAGAAACCAGTCCTGCAATGCCCGCAACTGCGAAATGTCGTAATGTCCGCCGTGATCGACGAGGGCATATTGGTAAATCCAGCCCACTCCCGTGCCATCCGGCCCGAGGGTCGGCTTGGCGGTCGGCGGAAGACGACCCGTGACCTGGCTCAAGTACTCGAGCACGCGAGATCGTGCCCAGTAGAGGTCGGTCTTGTCGTCGAAAATGATGTAGACGTAGGAATCACCGAAGAACGAGTAGCCCCGCACGGTGCGCGCGCCCGGTACCGAGAGCATGGTCGTGGTCAAGGGATACGTGACTTGATCTTCCACCACTTGGGGCGCCTGGCCGGGGTACTCGGTGCGGATGATAACCTGGGTATCGGAGAGATCCGGCAAGGCGTCGAGCGGCGTTGCAAGGGTCGCATGGACGCCCCACGCTGCGAGCAAGGCGGTTGCCATCAGCAGCAGAAGACGGTTTTGAATCGACCAGCGGATGAGAGAGGTCAGCATGTCAGTGCTTCTTGTCCTGGGTCGCTGAGGGCATTGGCATCTGCGTCGGCATCGCGTCGACATCTCCAGTCTTCGAATCATTGGAACCGGCGAGGTGGTCGAAGGCGCCGCGCAGATTGGCCTCCGAGTCCACGAGGAACTGCCCCGATGCGACGACGCTCTGTCCGGTGGCAAGCCCCTCCAGAATCTGCGAGCGCTCACCTTGTTCCGCGCCGACCCGCACCCGCACCGGGCGAAAATGCGTGCCATCGTCGGCGACGATCACAATGCACCGTGTGCCGGTCTTGATGACCGCCTCGGTCGGCACGGTGAGCACTTGCGTGAGCGGGACGCCCTTGAGCCGCATGGTTGCGAACATGCCGGGTCGCAGAGTCCTGTGTGGATTTTGGATGATGATTCGCACCTTCAGCGTGCGGGTGGCAGCGGTGAGGTCCGGATAGACGTAGTCGATTCGCCCCGCGAAGCGCTCGCCGGGCAGCGACGGCACGGCGACTTCCGCCGGGTCACCGGCCCTGATCCAGGCAGCTTGGGCCTCGGGGACTTCGGCGCTGATCCACACGCTCGTCAAATCGGCGAGCTGGAAGAGTGTCGTGCCAGGCTCGACCGCTACGCCCTCGCGAACGCCGAGCTCCATCACATACCCCTCGAACGGGGCGTAATAATCGACTCGGCGCTCGACTTGCCCCGTTTTCTCGATGCGAGCGATCTGGGAATCCGATAAACCGAACAGCGCGAGACGGTGCCGGGCGGCTTCGAACAGCTCCGCATCGCCGGCGCCGCGCGCAATCAGCAGCTCCTGCTGAGAGGCCAGCAGATCCGGCGAATACACGCCGGCAAGCGATTGGCCACGGCGCACCGAATCCCCGACGGCTCGGACTTCGAGCCGTTCGACCCAGCCAGGCGCACGCACCTGGATGGCTTCGATGCGGTGCTCATCGACACCGACGAGGCCGACGGTATCGATAATCCGTGTGAAATCTCCCTGTTCTACGAGCGCGAGACGTATGCCTAGGTTTTGTACGACGCGCGAATCGATCGCGATGCCACCGGCCGACGCGCTGGTGGGGATAGGGTCCGAATCTGGATACTTCGGCACCAACTCCATATCCATGAACGGCGACTTACCCGGCTTGTCGAAATGCTCGCTCGGGCGCATCGGGTCATACCAATATAGAGGCGCGCCCTTGGCCGCGGTCGGCGGCACCGGCTGAACCCACTCGCGGCGCATAAAGACCAAGCCCAATGCGGCGAGCAAGACAACTAAACCCAGGAATCCCGCGATCTTCGTATTGCGGCTCATGGCGTCTCTCCGGTGGCTATGGCGGACGCACTCCAATACTCGAGCCGCGTTTGCGCGCGCGCCGACTCGACCGCGAGCGTCAGACGTTGGATCTGCACATCGAGCAGGGCGCGTCGCGCTGCGAGCACGGCATCGAAACTCCCACGGCCTGCTCGATACGCGCCGCGCGCGGCCTCGACGCGGCGCTGCGCATCCGGAAGGATCGATGCGTCGAATTCGGCGACGCGTTCCTCGAAATGGCGCCGATCGACATAACTCTGATTGACTTGGGCGTGCAGCTCCCGCACCACATCGCTCTTGCGATCCTCGCTCGCATGGGACTGCGCGAATGCCGCAGACAAGCCGCGATCCTGGCGGTCCTTGGTGAAGTACGGCAGGCCCATTTTGAACTGGATGCCGACGAAGTCCGCGAAATCGCGCCGATAGGCGTAGTACACCTCGACCGAATAATCCGGTTTGTAGGCTTGCCGTGCCAACGCAATGTCGGTCGCAGCGGCTTCGATTTGTTTGTCCAGCCCACTGACGACGGGATGATGCTCGGCGCCCGCCAGCAACGCGGGCAACGGCGTCAAGAGGCCGGGACTGGGAAGGGCTGCGGCAATCGGCCGCTGAGCTGCCTCGCCGATCCAGCGCTCCAGTGCGGCGCGCAGTCGCAATACGTGATGCAGCCAATCGTGGGTTTTGTCCGCGGCAAGGCCGGCGTCCACTTTTGCCGCGAGCCAGTCGGCTTGCGAGGCCTTGCCACTGCGATAATCTCTCTCCAGAGCCTGAACCTGCAGGGACGCTTCGTCGGCCAGGGCTTGCGTGAGCTTCATGGCCTGTTGTGCCTCATAAACATCGAGCCAGGCCAGGGAGGCATCGCGACGGACCATGCGCTGCTCGTTGTCGAGAGCCGCGCGGTCGGTCTCGGCATCGAGCTGCTTGCGGGCGCCCTGGAGCCGCCGCTTCTCCGCCCGTGGGAACTCCTGACTCACGCCGATCTTGAATTCCGTAAAATCGTCGCGGCGCGTGTTGAACGCTTCTGACGTGTCGATCGGTAGCTCATTGAGCCCGCCCGAGAGTTGCGGATCCGGTAACTGCGCCGCGACGATGGCTTGGTGTTCCTCCGCCTCGATCTTCGCTTGCCGCCCCGTCAGCAAGGGCTGATCTCGCGTTGCGAGCTGCGCGGCTTCCCCCATCGTCAACGGCGGCTCGGGCTCCGTCGGCATCGTTGCCGGTGACGCTTCATATGCGAGCGGAAGCAGTTGGTCGGCCACCGCCGTCAAAGGCGCCGCGACAAGCAAAAACAGGCACGCAGGAACCGACGTACAACGCGATCGCAGCCGCTGAAGCGACCACGACGGGACACAGAAAGACATGTCTATTCTCCAAGCTCTTCAAGCGAACACGCGATGACGGATTGCAAGCGCACGCCATCACGGTGCGACTTGCAGGGTCGCTACACCGTCGTCAAGACGGAACTCGAGTGAGGCCTTAGAGAATGGGAGGGCGAATGAGCGGCGAATCGCCGCGCGAGGAAAAGCTTGCGATGCGTCGCTGCGGCATCATGACCGAGCGCCCGTACCAGGCCAAGGATGAAGGGGTCAGCGGGACGGCCAGCACCGTCGTGCAGACATCGGGACAACAGTTCATGGTATGCGACCCGCTCGGGCAGCAGGGTTTGTGCGACGTATGACAATGCTTTTCGGCAGACGTCTGACGATCCGGCATCGATGCCGCGACGGCTGCGTAGGCAGCCATCGACCCCTGTAGACTCAGGGTGACCAGCATGACCCAGGCGATGAGCGTGCGCTTCATATTCTTTACTGTAACCCGCGCATGCCCGACCCGCAAACCTCGGAAACGGAGGGTCTTCAAGGAACGGCAAAAGGGTTGCGCAACGATACCCATCCCTTCAAAGTGGCGAAAGAACCCGGTTGGTCGTCGCGGCTGTTGGAGGATGAGATGAAACCTCACGTATCGATCTTGATGGAAACGTCGATTGATGGCCGGTTGCATCCAAGCCGTTTTACAGCGAGTCCGGATGGAACCCGAGGTGATTTATCCAAGGAGTATGAGAGGGTCCATGAGTCTCTGAAAGCCAATGCGTGGCTCGTTGGCCGCGTCACGATGGCCGAAATGAGCAAGGCGGTTCCGCATCCGCCGAAGGGACCATGGGAGGTGGTGCGGCCGATCTACGTGGCCGACGCGGGGGCCGCGACCTTCGCGGTGGCGCTCGATTCTTCCGGTAAACTGCACTTTAAAGACGCAAAGGTAGGCGGCGATCACGTCATCGTGCTTCTGGGTCGAGACACCCCCGACAGTCACTTGGCCGAACTTGCCGCCGACGGCGTCTCTTACATCTTGTCGCCGGCCACAGACTTCGACCTTCCGAGCCTGCTCGATTTGCTGGCGCGGGAATTCGGTGTCAAGCATCTGCTGGTCGAAGGGGGCGCGAAAACGAACGGCGCCTTCCTTGCCGCTCAAGTCGTCGACGAATTGCGTGTTTTAGTGGCTCCGGCGCTCGATGGGGCGGCGGACATCGAAGGCGTTGTGGATCACCGCGGTGGTCTTGCTGGCGTCATCAGGCTCAAGTTCAAATCGGCGGACGTCCTCGGTCACGGCATCGTCCAACTCGTCTATACCGTGCTACCGCCGACCGACTAAAAAGGGGCGAGCTCGCCGCAGCGCCGATCGCGTAGTCGTTCGAACGGCTACACCTCAGCAAAAAAGCGCCGGTACCGAAATTCACGGCCGACTTCGGCCGCAGTCAGGGGTACGCGCAGCGTTTAAAACAACTCGAGAATCTCGAGGACCTGCGCCACCGATTTTACGACCTCTGTTGGGCGGCTGTTGGATTCCCTTTTGTGCATGCCCGTGAGAATCGCCGGCGTCAAACAGGTGGTGAGAAGGGTAAACCAGGTGTTGTCCGAGGAATCGCGTCAAAAAATTTCACCCATGATGCTTTCCGTCCGTCGACTGTACGCAGGCCTCATGTATACGCAGTCCCGATTTCCGGGCAATCAGGATACCCGATCTCATAGATGTCTGGTACACAGTACATCTTTGGCGTTAGTATGTCCCTCGATCGAAATGTCATCCCGCAGGAGACGATGCATGCTGACCGTGAGCCGCTCGGTGGAGCGGGTGTTTCAGATCATGGAATTGTTCGCCCTGCAGCGCCGGCCATTGTCCGCCACGGAGGTCGGCCACGCTTTGAAGATGCCGCATTCCAGCGCCGTTTCCGTGTTGTCGCGATTGACGGATTTGGGTTACCTGGACCAGAACGGCGAAACCAAACGGTTTTTCCCGAGCATGCGCCTGCATCATCTCTGCGAGACCGTGCCCGAGGCCATCGTCCGCGGCAACCCGCTCGCCGAACTGGTCGACCGCATCCAGCGCAGTACGGACGAAACCACCTCGATCAGCCGTCTGGACGGCCTGTTCACCATGCCGATCTACGTCCGGGCGGCGAAACATGCGAACGCCTGGGGGGTGACGCCGGGTGTGAGCGGAGCGCTCGCGACCATGTCCGTGGTCGGGCGAACGTTGTTGAGCACCTTGCCGGACGAGGAGATGGGCCGTTGTATCCGCCGTTCCAATCAGTGGGCGGCGCGCACGAGCAGCGGTGCCGCGGCCGACGTCGAGCAGATCATGCGTGCCGTCGAGTTCGTGCGGGAACACGGCTACTTGTGCCGCTGCAACTTGTTGCTGCTCGGTGTTGGGGCCATTTCCTGCCCGGTGCCGAGCCCGTCGGGTGAGCGGCTGGCAATCACCGTCGCCGGCTCGGCACACCGCATCAAAACGCGCGGCCGCCACATCATCAACGTGTTGCTGCAGGAAATGCAGTCGATAAAACGCGGCCGGCCGGTGGAGCGGACGCCGACCACGGTGCCGGCAGGCGGCGCGATCCCGCTCAGCGCTGCACTGTGAGCCGGCGCGGCTCGGACCGCACGTCCCCGGCAGGCGTTTTCAATGCGTGCATGACGGCGCTGATGGTGTCGCTCGTGATGTCGATGGCGTCCGTGCAAGGCGTTTGCGCGGCCGCGTCGGACGGTGCGGCGGGCAACGACACGATCGCGGCGCGCTGCGCCGGCCTGATCGGCCGGGATTTCAGTGGCGTGATGGACGCGACCACCCGTGTCGTGTCCAGTCGAGCGGTCGATGCCGATGTCAAGGCGGACACACCCGCGTATTGCGAGGTGCGCGCCTATGTCTGGCCACAGGTGCAATTCTTCCTTTGGATGCCGCTCGACCCGTGGAGCGGCCGGTTCGACGGCATCGGCTGCGGTGGCGCGTGCGGAGTGATCGAGCGAGTCGACGCGTCGAGCATTTGGCGCCCCATGGTTCGCCGCGGCGATGTGGCGATGTTCACTGACATGGGTCACACGGGCCGCGACACCAACGACCTGTTGTGGGCGATCGATAATCCTCAGGCTCAGATCGACTATGGTTTCCGTGCGACCCATGTCGCGACGGTTGCCGGCAAAGCAATTGCCTCCGCTTTGTACGGGCGCGGCCCCGGGCGTTCCTATTTCGTGGGCAACTCCACCGGCGGGCGCCAGGCGCTGCTCGAGGCGCAGCGCTATCCAACGGATTACCAAGGCATCGTCGCCAAATGCCCCGCCCTCAGTGAAAGCGCCGGCGACGCCATCATCTGGGCGTTGCAGTCCTTGAGTGACCGGGCCGGCCATTCGGTGCTGAACCTGGATAATGCGAAAGCCCTCGCGGAGGCCGTCATGACCCGGTGTGACAAGCGCGACGGCGTGGCCGACGGGGTGGTCAGCGACCCACGGCGCTGTGACTTCGATCCCGCGGAAATCGCCTGCGCCCGTAATCCCGCTCACGGCTGCTTGGATGCGATTCAGCTGGACGCCGTACGTCGCGCCTATTTGGGACCCCCCCAGCCGTCCGGGTCGACGCGCCCTCGCGCCGGTCTGCCGATCGGCTCGGAATCCCAATGGCTGAACCGTTACGTGTCGAGCAACGACAAGCCGACCTCGATGTGGGATTTCATGCTCAATTGGGTGCGTGTCGACGAGCCTGTCTGGGATGAAATGCGCCGGGCCGGCCCAACAGTATCTCTGGCAGACTACGACGTCGCACGCTATTCGAGCGTGCGCGGCACCTACCAGTCGCTGCACGAGGCGACCAACCCTGATTTGAGCGCATTTGCCGAGGCCGGCGGCAAGCTCATCATGATGCAGGGCGTCGATGACGTGATCGTGCAACCGTCGGTGACGACCCGCTACTACGAGACGGCCGTGCGCACCGCCGGTGGTCCGGCGCAGACACGCCAGTTCTTCCGCTACTTTCTCATGCCCGGGGTAGGTCATTGTTTCGCGGGCGACAACGTCGGCGCCGACGTGTTCGATTCGCTGGCCGACATCACTCGGTGGGTTGAACAGGGCGCGGCGCCCGAACGCATCGTCGTGCAAAAACTAACCCGCTATAAAAGTCTTTTTCCGGATCTCTCATTCCCTCCTGCGCCCGACAACGTGCAATTTTCCCGACCTTTGTATCCGTTCCCGGCCCTAGCCGTGTATAGGGGCAAAGGTGATCCCCGGCTTGCGGAAAGTTATTCACCGAAGCCCTGATTACGGAGTCGTTGAGATGTCGTCGAAGAACTACTTCGTTCACCTTGCGGGGTTACTGATCCTGTGCGGTGCCGTGCTGGCTCCGGCGTCCGGTGAGGCTGCGGCGGCCGGCACGCAGCAAAGCTGCACGGACCTCGCCGTCTACAACTCCAGGACCATGGCACGACTTGCCCAGGTGCCGGACGCCCCGAGCACCATCACCGAAGCGAAGGTGGTGCCAGCGGAGCGCGACCTACCGGAGGTGTGTCAAGTCCAGGGCATCGTCGCGCCGAGCATCGGCTACCTGCTGTGGATGCCCACCACCACATGGAACGGAAAATTCATGATGCAAGGGTGCGGCGGCATGTGCGGCAACTTCTTTACGGCGCAAGCCGAAGAGGCGTTGGTGCGTAACTATGCTGTCGTGGTGACCGACATGGGACACAAGGGCAACGGAGGCATGGCCCTCTACGGCTATGCAAACATGCAGGGTCAGATCGATTTCGGATTTCGTGCCACTCATGTGGTCACGCTCGTTGCAAAAGCGGTGATCGACGACTTCTACGGCCGGCTTGCATCGCAAGCCTACTTCGTGGGGTGCTCCACCGGTGGCCGACAGGGCATGGTCGAGGCGGAGCGCTTTCCGCAGGATTTTGATGGCATCATCGCCGGCGCTCCACCCTGGAATGAAACCGGCGACCTGCCGCTGTTCATGTCCTGGGGTGCACAGGCCAACGTGGGTCCCGACGACAAGCCGATTCTCGATGCGGCCAAACTGCCCATGATTCACGCGGCGGTATTGTCATCCTGCGATGCGCTCGATGGCTTGAAAGATGGCCTGCTGCAGGACCCGCGGCGTTGCCATTGGGACCCGGCACAGATTCAGTGCACCAACGTCGGCGCCGGCAACGCCACCGACGGCAACGCCACCGCGGATCCGGCATCCTGTCTCACGCCTGCCGAGGTTACCGTGGTGCGCAAGATCTATCAGGGCGCCACCGATTCGTCCGGCAAGTCGTTGTACTTCTGCATGGAGCGGGGGTCCGAATATTATTGGACGCCGGCCTTCATCGGCGCGAACGGGACGATGGGCTTCAATCTCGGGGGAAAGGGGTCGTTCGGATCGCAATTCGTGGGCGACCTCGGGTTCTTTTATCCCGATGGCCCGACGTATGACATACGTAGTTTCAATTACGATCGCGATCCGCAGCGCCTGGCCATGAACGAATACATCTACGATGCGCAAAATCCCGACCTGCGGAAATTCCAATCGGCCGGGGGCAAGCTGATCCTCTATCACGGCTGGGACGACAACGAGATCCCGCCGCGAGCCACGGTCGACTATTACGAAACCGCAACGCGTGTACTCGGCGGAGAAAAACAGACGAAGACCTTTTTTCGCAATTTCATGGTGCCCGGCATGAACCACTGCCGCCGTGGCCCTGGCGGCGACACGGTGGATTGGATCACCTATTTGGAGAACTGGGTCGAGAAGAATCAAGCGCCCGACGCGGTGACCGTCCACCACCTGAAGACCGAACAGAATTACGGCGGTCTGCCGCGCTTGCGTTTCCCGTTAAGCTCCACCGTGTACGACCGAACGCGACCGGTATACGCCTACCCCGACGTGGCACGCTGGTCCGGCAAGGGAGATCCGAACCAGGCGTCGAGCTGGGTCAAGGCGCCGCGTCCTGCGCAGTGAGCACGCTGCACGCCCTGGGTCGTGGGGTGTGTGCACATACGTTCATGCACAGTACGGTCTATGCGCCATGCCGTGCGAAAAAATCGGGAAACATCTTGCGCAAAATGGCATCCGACTCGGGGCGGGGCGGCCGACCGACGGGCGCCTTGACGATGACGCCGCAGACCGTGGCGCGGGGTTGCGACGTGGGAGCGAGTCCCATCCACGGCGGTGCCCCCGCCAGCGCAAACTCATACAGCCCCTGAGTCTGCCGGCCGTCCGCGGACCAGCGATCCATGAACGCGAGCTGGGTGACGGCTTCGAAACCCGATGTGGAGGTCGGATCCGGAAGGCGACCGTCGGCTTCGGGAAACCCGCGCGTCTTGCGCTCCCGTTGCACGATGGACACGCGGTCCGAATCGAAGTTCCAATCCACCTCGATCGAATTGACGGTGGCACCGGGCTGGGTCAAAGATACGGCGACCCCCTCGGGAGTCTGCGACACGTCGTAGCGTGCGGGTCCCTCGGCAAAACTCTGCGGTGCGGCAACACGTTGACCGGTCACGGGATTCAGCCAGGAGTCGAGAGTTCTCCCGGTCACGTAATCCGCAAAATAACCTACTTCATCCCAGTGAATGGCAAAGCGATGTTTCGATAACGTCTCGGTGCGGTAGACCATGAGCGTTGCTGCGTTGATCGCGGGAAACGCGGGCATGCCGTTCAATCGGACCAGTACGGTACCGAAGTACCACCAATGCACGGGCTCGTCGGCCGGTGAAGCGAGCAGCCGGCGATAGACCGAGAAGCGCTGGTCCATTGGCAGGGCGGAACCCGGTGCAGGGGGGGCGGAATCGAGCGGTGTGTCGGTAGTTTCCATGTGCTGGAACGATACCGAATGTTCATCTCACTTACGTGGTGGAAATGGTGTGCCGCGATGCGCTCGACGCATAGCGGGCGCTCGGGCTCACGGTGCGCGGACTCGCCAGGATGGCGGAGCGGATGCTGGCGACGAGCAGCCGCATCTGCGGCGTCACGAGGCTTTCGTTGCGGAATACGAATCCCACTCGCGCGAACTCGGCCGGCGTTTCGCAGACGAGCGGAACGAGGTCGCCATTGGCGATTTCCGCTTCCACCGCCTCCTCGGGCAGGATAGTCAGCAGATCGCTGGCCATGACCACGCGTTTCAGCAGCGCGATTGAGTCCGTCTTGAGTGCCTGTGCCGGGATGGTTTGTCCGCGGCAATAGAAGAAATTCAGGAAATTACGCTGGAAACCTTCGCCTCCGAGCATGGCCCAGTGAGCCAAGGCCAGATCGTCGAGGCTCACGCTGTCCTTTCGCACCAAAGGATGCCGGGTATTGGCGATCACTCGTGAATACGACTCGGTGACCTCTTCCGCATGCACGTCCGGGCTGTCTTCGATGGCCCCCAGAAAACCGAATGCTAGATCGATGTCACCCACCTTCAATTTTTCGATGAGATGCAAAAACGACGCGGCGATGACGGTGAGCCGAACGGCGGGTCGCTCGGCGGTGATATCGGCGATGACCTTGGGGATGAGATGATGTGCGTAATTCGGGGTGATTCCCAGTACGACGTCGCCGATTTGCGCCTGTTCGATCGCGCGGATCTCCCGCACGGAATGCGCCGCTTCGCTGAGTATCACATGCGCCCGGCGGATGAGACTCAACCCGAACACGGTCGGCTCGACGCCGGTGGACTTGCGAACCAGCAGTGGCACGCCGAGCCGAGTTTCCAAACTCTTGATGCTGCGACTGAGGCCGGATTGAGAGATATGACTCTCATCCGCCGCCTTCAGCAGATTCCCATACTGGACGGCGGCGATAAGGTGGCGCAGCTGCTGAATTTCCATGGCCGAGCTTGGTTCATTCCGGCGGTCAAAGTCAACGACTGTAGGAGCTTCGCCGCGGGCTTGAGCCACGGTGGTTCGGGCGTGTCGATTATCGCTACGAAGACAAGCAGTACTACCAGTATCCTATCGATACCGGGTATTTCGGTCCGAAGAGCATCGTCAATTTCAAAACCGGGGTGTCCGAGGGCCCGTTCACCGTGTCCTTCTGGCTGCGTAACCTGACCAACGACAAGACCCCGGAAACCGTGCAGGATGCGGCGGTAACCGGCGCCACCAACTTTCAGGCGGCTACTTTCCGGTCGCGGTGCTGCCGGAAGGGCGCACGCTCGGTGCGACGTTCCGCTATAAATTCTAGGTTCGTGGCGATGGCGCGAACTGACGCGGTGGCGTGAGCCACGCCGTAGCATGTAGTGACGCCGTAGCGCGCGGCAACGGACGACCGGGCCACAGGGACGTGGCCTGTCTTGGCGGTCGGGCTGAGATGGCGGCCATGTTCCGTTTCTTGTAGCCTTGCCGGCATGAAAAAAACCATGGCGCGGCGCAGAACGGCGGTCGCGCGCCCATCCGCGGTGGAATCCACCGCTCACGTGCTGCCGCTCCATCATCGCATCTACATCGTGCTGCGCCGTCGTCTGGTGGAAGGCGTCTACCCGGTAGACCGGCCCATGCCCGGGGAGCATCAACTGGCCGGTGATTTTTGCGCATCGCGGGTGACCATCCGCCGCGTACTCGACCGTCTCGACCGGGAAAATCTCGTCGAGCGCCGTCACGGCGTGGGCACGTTTCCGAGACGACCGCAGACTGAGTCTGCTCCCCAGCCCGAGATGTCTTACTATGACTACATTGCGGCTTCCAGCCACACCTACGACGACAAGCTGCTGGAATTCGTGTTCATACCCACTCCGCAGTTCTTGAGCGACGTTGACGGCCGGTTCGGCGCCGTCGTGCTGAAGATCGTGCGCGTGGCGTTCGCCGAAAAAATGCCGCTGCACATCCTGCGCACGTACGTGCCCGGGGATATCGCCGAGCACGTTTCGCGCCGCGGTCTCGGCAATAAGACCGTGCTGGAGTTGCTCAAGAAAAAGGGGATCGTCCCGCACGAGTCGGATCTGAAGATCGGCGCGATTGCCGCGGACACCGACGAGGCACAGCATCTGCGAGTGGCCGTGGGCGCGCCGCTCGTCCACGCCATTCGTGTATCCCGCCTCGACGATGGCCGGACGATCGAATACAACCAGATGCTCAGCATCGCGGATGTCTTCGGCTATCGGTTCTCGTTCGACTGGGGTATCGGTACGATACGGCTGCCGTACATAGATATGAATCGGAAGAAATAGCCGCAGCTGATGGTTTCCCGCCCGTTTCCAACATGTATAATGGATAATACATCTGGGACGAGACGGAGCGTGGGATGGCTGAGCGAGTGGATCTGATGGTTGCGGGGCCCTGCGGCCGCCTCTCCGTGCGCACCAAGGGGCTTGAATCTCATCCCGCCCACGTCGTCGTTCTCGTGCAGGGAGCGAACCTGTCCGGGCAGGCGGGCTATGACTTCAGTTTTCCGGGCGGCACCGATTATTCGATGATGGATATGATGGTATCGCGGGGGATCGGCGCAGTGACGTTCTCGGTTCGCGGCTACGCGGGTTCCGACGCGCCGCGAACCTTGTTCTCCGTCGATACCGATGCTGCCATCGAGGATTTGGCGGCGGTGCTCGAGTGGCTGCGCGACGCGGGTCATGCACGTCCGCACCTGGCGGGTTGGTCCTGGGGCGGTCGGATCACCGGCCGATATGCCCAGGTCCATGGCGAGCACGTTGCGCGTTTGGCGCTGATGGACCCCGCACTCGGTGGTGGCAATCGAATTCCACCCGATCCCACGGAGGAGTGGTGGAGCGGTGGCTGGGAATACTTCCACGACCGGTTGGAGGCCGAGTACACTGACGAAGCAGCGCGACGTGCACTCGCTGATTTCGTCGTCGCGCACGAACCCCGATCGCCAAATGGCATTCGGCTCGAAAATGCGCGCGGCAGCATCGCGCCGATTGCGGCCGCCATCACCCGACCGACCCTCATGATCTACGGCAGTGCCGCCGGCCAGCAGAACTACATGCAAGGCGGCATAGCGAGATCGACCTTCTTCGAGGAGCTGGGAACGTCCGACAAGGCGCTCAGCGTCATTCCAGGATGCGGCGACTATGCGCAGTTCCAAAGGCCAAGACGGCGCTTTGCCGACGCAGTGGCGGATTTCTTGCTGGCAGGGGAGGACGCGCGTTGAACGCACGGGTGAACGCAGACGGCGCACAGGTGGACGCGGAGAATGCATCGACCTTGTCGCGCATCACCTGCGGTTGGAAGAAACCGCATTTGCCGCTCGACTGGGTGCGCCGGTATTGGCGCGACGTGCACAGTCCGGCGATTTCGCGGCGTGCCGGGCTCTATGAATACCGGCACAGCCAGTTCGACGCGGTACGCGCCGAGCTGTTCACCCCGCAGGCCGGGATCGAGTTTGACTGTCCTCCCGATCAGCAACTCATGTGGCTGTCGGACGTCCGGTATGCCGACGCAGTGGGTCTGGCCGCCTTCAGCGATTCGCCGAACGCCGAGGTGAGGGCGCACCTCTTGGCCGACATCGATCTGTTGGTGGACAAAAGCACGACCTATCGATCCGCTGCCACGGATGCCCACACGTATCTGGACGCGACCGGCGATGCCGCGCCGGCGGGACCCGCCCTGTTGCCGAGCTACGCGCTGTTTTTCCGCCAGCGTGAGGATGATGCCGGTTTTCGGCAGGCGCTGCGCGACCTCGCGCAACGCTGGGCGGCCACCTCGGGGGTGCGGCGGGTACGCTTGAGTTTGTTCGAACGGCCCGATATGGAGGCCGAACGCAAGGCCGGCTACCCGATCAAGACTCATCCTCCGGAGCAACAATATCAAGCTTGGATAGACCTCATCGTCGATGCTGACTGCACGACCTCCGGTCTTCTATCCGACCACGACGGAGCCGTGCTCGCCGACCAGGTGCGCGTCTTGCACGCCTATCCCGTAGCGTCCACCTACACGTTCGTGGTCGGCGGCAGGCCAACCCTGATCGGTCTGCGTGGTTATCCGGCGTACGAGGCGATCCGCCATTTCGACGCCGTCGGGCAACAGCAACGCACGCTGCTCGAATGGATGTACGGGCCGGTCGCGCAATGACAGCCGCCACCGTCTCGGAACGATTGGTGGAATTCGTCGGCCGCTGGAACAGCGGCAATCTCCCAACCGAGGTGACGCACGAGGCGACACGCCTGTTGCTCAATCAATTGAAGGCCTCGGTCGGCGCCACCCGGCATCCGGCGATCGCCAAGCTGAAAGAGTGGGCCATAGTCTCCGACACGGCGTGCGGCGCGCTGCATGGGGGCGCGCACATGCTCTGGTTCGGCACCGAAACCACGCCTGCGCAGGCGGCGATCGTGAATGGCGCGCTTTTCGAAGTGCTGGACTTCAACGACACCTATATACCGACTTTCATGCACGCAACTTCCGGAGTGTTGCCGGCGTTGCTGGCCATGGCGGAGGTCGGCGGCCAGAGCGGCGCCGAGGTGATCGGGGCGCTGGCCTTGGGGTTGGAGGTGGAACTTGCGGTGGCAACGATCCTGATGCCAACCGGATACTACCGCGGCTTCGTTCCGGGCGGACTGTGCGGTGGCGTGGGTGCGGCCATGGCGTGTGCCGTCCTCGCAAAGCTCGACCCCATCCGAATGCGCAATGCGCTAGGTCTCGCCATGTGTACGGCGTTCGGGACGTACGAATCCGTGGGCAGCATGGCGCTGCCCTACATCATGGGGATGACCGCACGCGCGGGGCTGACCGCCTTCGAACTCGCTGCGCGCGGTTTCGATGCGCCGTCCACGGCATTCGAGGGCGAGAAGGGGATGCTGGTGTCCTATTCGAACGAGTCCAGCGACAAAATCGACGGAGTGCTCGCGTCCTTGGGCCACCCCTGGCGCATCCACGGTCAGAGCTACAAAACGGTACCGACGGAAACGATCACGCACGCGCCGGTCGAATGCGCGCTGGCGCTGCGGGCACAGGCAGGTGCGCGTCAAGTCGAGCGCATGCGCTTTTCCGTGCAACCCATCGTCGTCAAGATTGCCGATGAACGTCGCGATCGCTTCGGCGTGCCCAACAGCGAGTTGACCGCCCGCTTCGACCTTCGCTACTGCGCGGCGGCCGCATGGCATGCGGGCCGTTTCGGTTTGACGGAGATGCAGGAAGCGGCGTATTCCGATCCTGCAATCCTCGATTTGCGGTCGCGGATCGACCTCATCGGCGACGCCGACCGACCAACCTTCGACGGCTGCGCATTGCAGGTCGACTATACCGATGGTAGTTCGGCAGCCATCAACGTGGATGCCTTCTTGGGCAGCCCCGGTCGGCGCATGAGCGATGCAGAGTTGTCCGACGTGTTTCGAGCCGCCAGCGCGGGTGTACTGGCCGAGGCACGCACCGAGGCCATCCTGGCACAGGTGTGGGATCTGCCTACCGCTCCGAACATTCACACACTGATGGCGCTATCGAGGTTCTCATGAGCACAGTGCAATTGCCGAGTGGTGCCCGCATCTGGTACCAACGCCAGGGTCGTGGCGCGCCGCTGCTGCATGTGCACGGCACCGCCTTTGGGCACCGTAATTTCGAGAAATTGACGCCCATCGTGTCCCGCCATGCCGAGGTCATCGATTTCGACCTGCCCGGTTTTGGCGAGAGTGTCAGCGGTCCGCTTGCGCCTGGAATGCCCGCCATTGCGGAGTTGATACACGAGTTTGTCCGCTCCTTGGGACTGGAAAAAATCAATGTTCACGGCACCTCGTTCGGGGCCATGCTGGCGCTCAACCTGGCGGCGGCCCATCCGGAACTCATCGATCGGTTGATATTGAGCTGTTTCCTGGCGCGCTACGACACCGCCGCGCGAATCATGCGCGCCACGTGGAAGCGCGCTGCACGGGACAGTGGGATGCCGGCGGTTGCGGATTTGACCGCGGTGGCGGGCTTTGCGCGCGGTTTTTATGACCGTGCGGAGGCTGAAACGCAATTGGCGGCGATGCGCACTGCATTCGCCAAGACCACGGCCGAGGCCTTCATATCGGGCACCGAAACCATCGAGCAAACGGATTTGAGTCCGCTTCTGGGGAAGGTGACCATGCCCACGTTGCTTCTGGCCGGCCAGGAAGACAACATGACTCCGTTCAATCCGGCCCCGAGCGGCGTGGGATTTTCCACCATCAAGGACCGGTTGCCGAACTGTGAAATGCAGGTGCTGCCGGACTGCGGTCACTACCTCGTCATCGAGCAACCCGAGCAGGCGGGCGCGTTGATACAGGAATTTTTATCGCGCTGACGTGCGATCAGGGTATGGCGGCACGGCTTGCCGCCATCGACTTGAGCGAGTCCTCGGTCAATCCATAGCCCACCAGCGCGAGCAATGCCAGGGCGGAGGCCCCCGCCGGAATGACAGCGATACCCATGTAGACGGCGAGCGATGTAGCGCTGCCCACGGCGGCGGCACCGCCCTCCGCCCCGACATACCCGGTTGCCGACAGCAAAATACCGATGACCAGGGGCCCGACTGCAAAGCCGGCCTTCTCCACCATCGAGTACACCCCGGAGTACGCACCCTCACGCCGCAGGCCGCTGCGCAGATAGTCGTATTCCATGGTGTCGGGCAGCAGCGCCTGGCCCATCAACAGCGCGCCGCCCGCGGTGCAGCCGATCACAAACGAGCGCACCAAGAGCAGCACGGTGGGCTCGGTCGGGGTAGCCAGCATCCAGCTCAGCAGGATGATGGCGTTGGCGGCGCAACAGGCCATGAACAAGTGGTGCTTGGCAAAACGTCTTGCCAACCGAATCCACAGCGGCAACGACAGCAACATGCCGATGGTCTGGAACAGACCGAATTGCGCGACAGTGCTGAGCTCACGATGTAGCACGTGCGTGGCAAAGTAAAACATCGAGGTGGTCGTGCTGGACATCGCAAGCAATAGCAGAAACTTGGCAACAATGAGCTTGACGAAGGGTTTGTTACCGAAGGCCAGGCGCAGCTGATCGGGCAGCGGCACACGGTGCTTCGAAGGCTGCGTCGCGCGCGCCCGCGCAGTTCCCGCCACACAAGCCAACATCGCCGCCAGGCTCACCGCCGCCATCAAAATCGCCGTCCAAGAATAGGCATCACGATTCTTGCCGAAATACTGAATCAACAGAGGACCCACGCTGACGCCCAGGAGACCGGAAACCGCGACGAAAAACACCCGTGCGCCCATCAGGCGCGTCCGCTCGTGATAATCCTCGGTCATTTCCGCGGGCATCGCCAGGTAGGGCACGTTGAACATCGTGTAACCGGTGAAGTAGAAGAGCAGCGCGGCCAAGATCCAGAGGTCGATGAGCAGGGTACCGCCCCGCGTAACCGCCGCCGGCACCGTGAACAGCGCAATGCAGCCGACCGACGAGAGAAACGCTCCGCCCAGCATCCACGGTCGGCGGCGTCCCATCCGACTGACGGTTCGATCCGACACCAAACCCATGGTCGGATCGGCAAAGATGTCGTAGATACGCACGGCAAAGATGAGGGTGCCGGCAAGCGCGGCCGTTACACCGAGCAGATCCGTCATGAAAAACATGAACGAATAATTGACCACATACAGCAAGGTGACCGGACCGACGGTGCCGACGGACCAGCCCATGATCGTCCGCCAGCTCAAGGCGGTCGTGGGCGCCGCAACGGTTTCGCCGCGGATTTCCGAGGAGACGGTGATTGCAGTGGACATGACCTCAAGTTCTACTGCCTCTGGTCGAGCCACGCAAGGGTCATTCGACGGGCAGTCATATTGAGGACGGTCCCGGCTGGTGATCTAATGATGCTCGAGCAGCCCCCCCAATCCGGGCATTCGATCATCGATTCCGCAGGCCCGCAACGCGTGCCAGTAGGTGGCGGCGTTGATCGCCACCACGGGCTTGTTCAACTCGCGTTCTGCCTGAGCGGCGAGCTGGACCATCGACAAATTGGTGCCGACCTGGATGATGGCGTCGACGTCGGGCCCGTCGAGTTCGGCCAGGGCATCCCGCAAGCGGGGGGTTTCGACACGTGCGATGTGGGTCCAGCTGGTGCAACGCAAAGCGATGTCGCGAATCACCGTGTAGCCGCAATCCTCGAAGAACTTGCGCACCTGGGCGTTGGCCGCGGGGTAGTACGGCGAGACGAAGCTGATACGGCGGATGTTGCCATAGGCCTCGAGAGCGGCCGCGGCGGCGAGCGAACCCACGCTGATTTCGAGACGGGTGAAATCCCGCACCTCCTGGACGAAGCGTTGTGCGCCGCGCAGCCCCCCGCTGAACGAGATCGCCGATACGCCCAGCACCAGGTAGTCGGGCCGACAGGTCAGGGCGGTGCGTAGCGCGTCCCGCATACCGTCGCTGATTTTCTGGGTGCCGGCCAAAAACTCGGCGTCCGACAGCGCGACCGGGTCCTCGACGAAGATGTCGCGATAATGATTGGTCACCCCGACCGGGCGCATGGCTTCCATGTCCGGCTGCACGACGGTATTCGTGGAGGGGCCCAGCACGGCAAATACTTTACGCCAGCCCAATGCATCGACCATAGTCCGTACCTCCGATGGTGCGGTGGCGCGTCGTGATCGGCGTGTCCGCCCTCAATAGACGTCCGAATACCGCATTTTTGCAGTCGTCTGACAGCAACTTGGCATCGTCCTGCGTTTCGTCACCCCTCATAAGGATACGCCACAAGTTCGGCACCCGCAGCATGAGGGTCCATTCCCCGGGGCAGGTCTGAGTCATGAATATGCAGGTTCGACGGCAATATTCTTCACCGCGTTAACAAACGCGGCGGTTCTGCCGATAATGGGTTCGGACGCGCCGGTCGGAGTTCCTATGAATCGTGCCTTCTCCATCGTTGCTGCCCTACTCGTGGGTTGCAGCGCCAACGATCCATGACCACTCCCGAACACATCCCGAGCCTGATAAACGGTGCGCGCGTCCCGTTGCGCACGCAGGGCGTCGATCTGCCGGTGATCAATCCGGCCACGGAGGCGACCGTCTGCGTGCTACGCGAAGCCGATGCCGATGAAGTAACCCGTGCGGTCGCCGCCGCGCGCCGCGCCTTCGATACCGGGGTCTGGCCGCGGCTCGACATCGATCAGCGCAAGGGGATTCTCTACGCCATCCGCGACTGCTTGCTGGCGCATGCCGAGGAACTCGCGGTGCTGGAGGTCATGCACACGGGGCTGCCGATCACAGGCGTGCGCCCCCATGTGCTGCGGGCGGCGAAAAATTTCGAGATGTTCGCGGACGTCGCCAGCACGCTCGCCGGAGAGACGTATACTCAAACCAGCAATTACCTCACCTATGTGACTCGCGAGCCCAAAGGCGTCGCGGCCCTGATCGCGCCTTGGAATGCACCGCTGGCACTGGCATCGATGCGTGTGGCGACGTGCATCGCGTTCGGGAATACCTGTGTGCTCAAACCCTCCGAGTTCACGCCGCTCTCGATGTTGCGCATGGTCGAGCTGTTTCACGAGGCCGGACTGCCCGAGGG
>CAZZVN010000017.1:6362-36005 GCA_964657625.1 uncultured Steroidobacteraceae bacterium | reverse complement strand
CGCATCCTGCTGCAGCGCTCGATCGCCGACGCATTCATCGAACGCTTCGTCGCACGCACGAAGAACATTCGTATCGGCGATCCCATGGACCCCGCCACTGAAATCGGACCGCTGGCTTACCGCGCTCACATGGAGCGCGTGCTCGGCTACGTCGACGTGGCCACCGGCGAAGGGGGTCGGTTGCTGTGCGGCGGGCGGCGGGCACCCGGATTCGACCGCGGCTGGTACGTAGAGCCGACCGCGGTGTTGGCGAGGAATAATGGCGCGCGGGTCTGCCAGGAGGAAATCTTCGGACCGTTCGCGACGTTCTTGATTTTCGACACATTGGCAGAGGCCGTCCACATGGCCAATCGTTCGCTGTACGGCCTGGTCGCCTACGTCTGGTCGCAGGATCTTGCCGCGGTCATGCGCTGCAGCCGGGACATTCGTGCCGGCGTGGTCTGGGTCAACACGCCGATGATGCGCGAATTGCGGGCGCCGTTCGGCGGCTACAAGGATTCGGGTGTCGGCCGGGACGGTGCGAGCTCGAGCGCGGACTTTTTCACCCAATACAAGACCACCACCATCCCCATCGATCCCGTGCGCATGCCGCGATGGGGTCTACCCCGCTAGATCAGCGCCGCGGGATTGCAACGGTGCGAGAGGCGCTTTGGCGCTACAGCAACGGTGCGAAGAACTCGTCGATGACCGCAACGTATTCGGTCGCACGTTCCGGGCGTTCCAGTTGATGCAGGGGATGCACACCGGTGAAGCGACGCGCCTGCGCGTGCCGTAGTCCGGCTACCCATGCGGCGTGGTGTGGCAGATTCCAATCGGTGTCGGCGCACATCACGAGCGTCGGGCATGCGACGTCCCGCATGCGCGTCCGCGCGTCGAACCTGTGGTACGCCAGCGCGGTTCCCGGCTCGAAACACGCCACCGCCAGATACGCCAGATACGCCTCGCGCAGCTTGTTAGGCGGCTGCGACGCGAGGGGCAGATCGGGATTCAGGCGCTTGAGCAGGCCGTAGGCGCGTTGCCAAAAGGCCACGGCATGCGCGCCGTCTTCCGTCCAGGCGATGGGAGGTGGTTGATGCTCGGGTGTGAACGATTGCTGGCGATCCGGATCGATCAAGGGCGTACCGTCGAGTACGAGGCCGCGCAGTGCGGAGGGTGACCGCGCGGCATACTCCACGCCGACCAGGCCGGCGAAATGGCCGAAAATGCAGCCCAACGGGACCGCACCGGTGAGATCGATGGCCTCGCCCAGGTTGTCGGTGAAGTCGGGAATGAGCCAGGGTTGCGTGCGCTTATCGGACAGACCATAACCCATCAGGTCGAACGCCAGCACCCGATAGCCGCGCGCCGCCAGCAGGGGCAGCACTTCGTCGAGCAACACGCCGCCGAACGAGGTGATGCTGACGAAGGCCAGTACGCGATCGCCGTCGCCACAGTCTCGTACGTGGACATAGCCGCGAGCCGTGTCCACGAAGTAACGGCGCGGCCGCGGCACGGCTCAACGCGTCCCGAGGTTCATGCTGACGGCCTTCGTCTTCAGGTAGGCCTCGAGGCCCTCGCGGCCGAACTCACGACCCCAGCCCGACTCCTTGTTGCCGCCAAACGGCGTCTCGGGGCTCATTGCCGCGTGATAGTTCACCGCCCCCTGACCGGAATCGATGCGCTGAGCGAGCCGCAAGGCGCGCTGCATGTCGCGCGTCCAAACCGAGCCCGACAGTCCGTAGCGCAAGCCGTTGACGTCACGTAGGAGCGCGTCCTCGTCACGAAAGCGGCTGACGGCGAGGAGGGGTCCGAAGATCTCCTCGCGTGCGATCCGCATGGTCGGTTGCACGCTGGTAAAGAGCGCCGGACGGACAAAGTGCCCCGGACCGTCCACGTCGTCGCCGCCGAACTCCAAGTGCGTCCCGTCGGCCGTTCCCGACTCCAAGTACTCGAGAACGCGGCGTTTCTGCTTGGCGGATATCAGCGGACTGAGCACGGTATCGGTGCGCATTCCATCGCCGAGCGGCAGCGTGTCGACGTGCGCGGCGATGCCTGCCACGACTTCGTCGTGGATGTCTGCGTGCAAAAATAATCGCGAACCCGCCATGCAAGCCTGTCCGCTGCTGAGATAGCACGCCCTGCTCGCGGCAGGAATCGCCGTCGGGAGATCGGCATCGGGAAAAATGATCACGGGGGATTTACCGCCGAGTTCGAGCGTGACGCGTTTGAGATTTCCGGCTGCGGCACGCACGATGCCACGGCCAACCGCGGTCGATCCCGTAAAACTGATCTTATCGATGCCGGGATGTTCTGCCAAGGCGGCGCCGGGTGGAGCATGACGGCGGGATTCCTTCGCACCCCAGATGTCTCTTGGAGAATACATCTCGACATGATAAGTTTCAAGCGATGAACTACCTCGATATACGCGAATCGGTGGCACGGCTATGCGCCGATTTCCCCGGACGATACTGGCGGGAACTGGATGAGTCGCGGGGGTATCCAACCGAATTCGTTGCCGCGTTGACCGAAGCCGGCTATCTGGCCGTGCTGATACCGGAAGAATTCGGCGGCAGCGGGCTCGGCTTGGGTGCGGCGGCGGCCGTCCTCGAAGAAGTTCATTACCGCGGCTGCAACGGCGCGGCGTGCCATGCGCAAATGTATACCATGGGCACGGTGCTGCGGCATGGCAGCGACGCGCAAAAGGCGCGCTGGTTGCCTGACATTGCTGCCGGCCGGGTGCGCTTACAGGCCTTCGGGGTCACCGAGCCGGCGAGCGGCAGCGAGACCCTGGCGCTGCGCACCACGGCGGTCCGCGCGGGCGAATCGTACACGGTCAACGGGCAGAAGGTGTGGACCAGCCGTGCCGAGCACTCGGACCTGTTGCTGCTGCTCGCACGCACTGCGCCGGCCGTTCAGGGCGCCAAGCGCACGGACGGTCTGTCCGTGCTGATGGTGTCGCTGGAGAACGCCGCGAAGCGAGGCATCGACATCCGGCCCATTCGCACGATGATGAACCACGCCACCACGGAAGTATTCTTCAACCAAGTGACCGTGCCTGCCGAGGATCTGATCGGCATCGAAGGCAAGGGCTTCCGTTACATCATCGACGGGATGAACGCGGAACGTATCTTGATCGCGGCGGAGTGTATCGGCGATGCGCGCTGGTTTATCGACCGCGCGGCGGATTACGCGCGTACGCGCGTCGTGTTCGGCCGACCGATCGGCCAGAACCAGGGTGTGCAGTTTCCGATCGCCCGATGTTTCGCCGAGACCGAAGCCGCAGCCTTGATGCTGGAACGCGCCATCGCCAGGTACGAAGCCGGAGACAACGCCGGCGCGGAAGCCAACATGGCCAAACTGCTCGCGAGCGAGGCGAGCTGGCATGCGGCCGATATGTGCGTGCAGACCCACGGTGGTTACGGATTTGCAGCCGAATACGACATCGAGCGAAAATTTCGTGAGACCCGGCTCTACCAGGTGGCACCCGTCTCGACGAATCTGATCCTGTCCTACCTGGCGGAGCACCGCCTGCAACTGCCGCGGTCGTACTGAGCGCCACGGCCCATGCGCGGCGCGCTGCACAACTTGACCGTCATTGCGCTGGAGCAAGCAGTCGCGGCGCCGTTGTGTTCGCGGAAAATGGCGGAAGCCGGCGCGCGGGTCATCAAGGTCGAGGCTGCCGGCGGCGACTTCGCGCGGCATTACGACGCCGTGGTCGACGGCCAAAGCTCCTACTTCACGTGGCTGAACGTCGGTAAACAATCGATCGTGCTCGACCTGCGCAACGATGCCGATCGGATGCTGCTGCGACGCATGCTCGAATCCGCGGATGTGTTTCTGCAAAATCTGCGTCCGGGAGCGGCCGCCGGCTTGGGTTTCGAACCGCAAGGCTTGCGGCGCGACAACCCGCGGCTCATCACCTGTGACATCGTCGGATTCGCGCGTCCGGCCGAGCATTTCAGCCGTAAGGCCTACGATCTGTTGATCCAGGCGGAAGCCGGTGTGGCGGCGGTAACCGGCACCCCCGAGGGACCGAGCCGCGTCGGGATCTCGATCGTCGACATCGCCACCGGAATGACCGCCTATCACGCCGTTCTCGAAGCTCTGCTGCGGCGGGCTGCAACCGGTGTCGGCGACAGCCTGCAGATCTCCATGTTCGACTGCATGGCCGAATGGATGAGCGTGCCATTTCTCCATACGGCGTACACCGGCAAGGAGCCGCCCAAACTCGGTTTGAAGCATCCGAGCATTGCGCCCTATGGGGCATTCCTCTGTGCGGATCAGCGCACGCTGCTGGTCGCGGTTCAACAAGATCGGGAGTGGCGGAGTCTGTGCGAGCGGGTTTTGTTGCGGCGCGAGTTGGGCAGCGACACGCGTTTCGCGACGAACGTCGCACGGGTGGCGAACCGTGCCCTGGTCGATGCCGCGGTCGGAGAATACCTGTCCGGACTGACCGCGCAAGAGGCCATGACAGCGCTGCGACAGGCCGATATCGCGTATGCGCTGGTGGGTGACGTTGCCGATCTGCTGCAACATCCCGCACTGCGCACCTTCGAAGTGCAAACGCCCTCGGGCGTGGTGCGCCTGCCGGTTCCCGCCGACCGCAGCCCTGACCCGAATGCGTCGCCGGCGCGTGTGCCGTCGTGCGACGAGCACGGCGCTGCCTTACGCGCGGAATTCACGGGTCCGCCCAGGTTGATCAGGCGGTAATTAGTTGTATTATGCAAATACAAGGTTGTTTATGATTGTCACTGCACCGCTCCGGCGGTGTGCGCCAGGAAGTCCTGCATGACGACTCAGTATTCGGTGCAACAACAAGCGGTCGATGACTATGCGAGAGACGGTGTCGTGCTGCTCAAGCAGCCGTTTTCCTCGGCGTGGATCGACGAGCTCCTGGCCGAGTTCCAGACGATCCTGCGGGACTTCTCGGCGGGGTCGACCGAGTATCCGGTGAGGCGCAACAAGGGTGCGCTCAACGTACAGAACGTGGTGCTGCGTAACGCCAAATTTCGCCATTGGGCGGTTGCATCGCCCGTTTCGGAGATCGTCGCGTCGGTCATTCAATCGCGGACGGTGCGCTTCTACTTCGACAACTTTTTTTGCAAGGAGGGCGACGAGCCGGAACAGGCGACGCCGATTCACCATGACGTAGCGGCGTTTGGATTCAAGGGCGTGCAGCTCCCGTCGTTCTGGCTGGCATTGTCCGACGTGGGGCTGGATAATGCTCCTCTGGTGGCTTATCTGGGGTCACACCGGGATACGTCGGTCATGTATCGCTCCATCCTGCAGAAGCCGGGACTTCCGTTGTTGCCGGGTTATCGCGAGCACGACGAGATCGAGGCTTACGTGCGCGACGGGGGCTTCGAAAGGCGAATATTCCCGGCCGACAGGGGCGATGTCATTATCCTCAATCCATACACGATTCATGCGTCTTTGCCGCGGCTGCCGGGGACGCCGGGTATGCGGATCGGATTCTCGACGCGCTGGCTCGGCGATGACGTGCGGTGGGTGCCGAGCGTCTACTGCGAAGTCGAAGCGTCCTCGCACCCGGTGGTGATCCCGGACGGGGCGGCGCCGCCCGACGACCTGTTCCCGGTAGTGTGGGATCGATCGCGCGGGTATGTCGCGAGGGAGAGCGGAAAATTCACGACCCATATCACCCTCGAGCCGCGTAAGGGTTACCACAGGAGATATTGAATGCAAACCCGCGCCGCGCTGCTTCGAACGATGGGTCTGGCCAGGCCCTATGCGATTTCCCAGCCTTTGCAGATGGTGGATCTGGAGCTGGATCCGCCGGGACCCGACGAGATCTTGTTGTCGGTGCGCGCGGCGGGCTTGTGCCACTCCGACCTGTCGGTCATCGACGGCGTCCGCCCGCGTCCTCTGCCGATGGTGCTGGGACATGAGGCCGCTGGTGTCGTGGTGGAACTGGGCAAGGGCGTCACGGACCTGAAAGTGGGTGACCATGTCGTCACCGCCTTCGTTCCGAGCTGCGGCGCCTGCGAACCCTGCCTCATAGGACGTCCCGCATTGTGCGAACCCGGTGCCGTCAGCAATGGGGCGGGCACCTTGCTCTCGGGGTCGCGACGTCTGCACGAAGACGGTCAATACGTCAATCATCACCTAGGGGTGTCGGCGTTCGCGGAGTACGCCACCGTGGCCCGCAAGTCCGTGGTGCGCGTCGATTCCTCATTACCGTTCGATCAGGCGGCGGTGTTCGGCTGCGCCGTCATCACCGGCGTCGGCGCTGTGGTCAATACGGCGCAGCTGCCGCAGCGAGCGCGGGTCGCGGTGATCGGGCTGGGCGGCGTGGGGCTCGCGGCACTCCTCGGCGCACGCGCCATGCAGCCCGAGGTATTGATCGCCGTCGATCTGTCGGACACCAAGCTTGCGCTCGCGCGCGAATTGGGCGCGACACACGCCTTCAACGCGACCGATCCCCGCTGCGGCGACGCGGTCCGCGATGTGACGCGGGGCGGGGTCGATTTCGCCTTTGAAATGGCCGGCTCGGTCAAGGCGCTGGAACTGGCGTATAGGATGACGCGGCGGGGCGGTACCACGGTGAGCGCCGGTCTCGCCCACCCCGCCGCGCAATTCTCGGTGTCGCAAGTCAGCATCGTCGCCGAAGAGCGCACCATCAAGGGTAGCTATTTGGGCAGTTGCGACCCGCAGCGGGATATTCCGCGCTATATCGAGTGGTTTCACGAGGGTCGCCTGCCGGTCGACAAGCTGTTGTCGGCGTCGTTGCGCCTCGACGACATCAACGCCGCTTTCGATACCCTCGCGAACGGCGAGGCCGTGCGGCAGGTCGTGATGCCGTGACGCCCACGCATTACGACGTCATCATCCTGGGTGCGGGTCTCGGCGGAATCGGCATGGGCTGCCGGCTCAAGGCGGCTGGAATCGAGAACTTCGTGATGTTGGAGCAGGCGCAATCGCTCGGCGGGACGTGGCGTGAGAACGTCTATCCGGGCGCCGCCTGCGATACCGAGTCTCGCCTGTATTGCTATGAGTTCGCCCTGCATCTCGGTGTCAGCCGGATTTATGCGCGGCAGCCGGAGCTGCTGCAGTACGCAGAGCAGGTCGCGGCTTCCGCCGGCCTCGCCCCGTACATCCGTTATGGTCGTGAAGTAACGGCCGCCACATGGAGCGATGCAGCATGCCGTTGGCGCATCGCGCTGGCAGACGGCGAGACCCTGACCTGCCGAGCCTTCATTCCCGCGTGGGGGCAGCTCAACCGGCCTTCGATTCCGGATTTTCCGGGACGCGAGGACTTCACGGGCCGAGCCTTTCATTCGGCGCGCTGGCCGCGCGACCTCACGCTGGCAGGCTGCAGGGTGGCGAGCATCGGAAATGCGGCAAGCGCCGTCCAATACATCCCGGAAATAGCGCCCAGCGTTGCGAGTCTGACGGTGTTCCAGCGGAGCCCGAATTGGATAGTACCGCGCGGCGACCGCGAATATTCGCAGGACGAGCTCCGGAAGTATGCGGACGCCGCCGAGTTTCGCACCGACCGTCAACGGCTGTTCGAGTGGCGGGAAACGACTTTCATGCGCATGCTCGCGGGCAGCGATGATGCCCGCGAGCTCGAGTCCGTGGCACGCGCGCATCTGGCAGCACAGGTTCCCGATGCCGGACTGCGGGCCAAGCTGACACCCGATTTTCCGCTCGGCTGTAAACGTGTGCTGCGCTCCGATGATTATTTCCCGGCCTTGACGCGTTCCAATGTGGCGCTGGAGACCAATGCCATTGCGCGCATTCATCCGTACGGCATCGAGACGGTCAACGGCGCACGCTATGAACTCGATGTCATCATCTTCGGCACGGGATTCGAGACCTGGTCGTTCCAGGGCCCCGTCGAGGTGTTCGGCCATCGGGGTGTCTCCCTGCGCGACGTGTGGGCGAGGGGGGCTCACGCCTATCTCGGCATGGCGGTCAGCGGATTTCCGAATCTGTTTCTGATCTATGGACCGAACACAAATCTGGGACACAACTCGATTTTGGCGATGTTGGAGGCGCAGTTTGCGTACATCGTCGCCGCTCTGAAAGCCATTCTCGCCGAGCCGGATCGTGCGCTCGACGTACACCCGCAAGTGATGCGCGACTTCGACGAGCGCATCCAGCAGTCGATGATCGGCACGGCCTGGGCCGGCAGTTGCACCAGTTGGTACAAGGACCCGAATGGCCGGGTCATCAACAATTGGTCGGGGCCGGTGGCCGACTATCAGCGGGCGACCGCCCAGTTTTCCGACCTCGACTATGTCGATCGCGGCGCGGTGTCCGTGTAGATGCCGGATCGGCGCGGGCCGTTGGAGCCGGAGGTGGTCGCCCTGTTGAAGCGGCTCGAGCAAAGTGGGCGGCTGCCGTATGAGCGGATGACGGTCGAGGACGCACGCGCCGCGTATCGCGCCACCCGCGACACGGTCCAGTTCGTCAGCGTGGAGGTAGGCGGCGTGCACGACACCCCCTTACGGACGGAGCGTCCACTGAAGGCGCGCGTATACCGACCTATCACTCGCAGGCCCGACCGCATGGCGCCGTCGATCCTGTTTTTCCATGGCGGCGGCTGGGCCATGGGTGACCTCGACACCCACGACACCCTCTGCCGGCGGCTCGCCAATGCAACCGCGCGGACGGTGATTGCAATCGATTACCGTCTGGCGCCGGAACACCGATTTCCGGCTGCGGCTCTAGACGCCGCCGACGCGTACAGAGCCCTGGTGGTCGGCGCCCCCGACTTGAAGCTGGATCCGGCCGACATTGCCGTGGCCGGTGACAGCGCCGGGGGGACGCTCGCAGCGGTGGCCGCCCTCGGCGCGGTGCCAAGCGAGCTCCCGCGACCGTCGGCCGCGTTACTCTTTTATCCGGTGACCGACCTACGTGGTGGCACGTGGTTTCACCCCGACACATCCGGCGCCGCGCTCACGGGACGCACGATGGAATGGTTCCGCAGCCTCTACCTGGGCGAGCCGGACGACGCAACGGACTGGCGCGCCTCGCCCATCACCGCCGCATCGCTGGTCGGTTTTCCGCCCACGTTCCTCACCAGCGCCGGACATGATCCCCTGTGTGATGAGGCCTTTCACTTTGCCGGGCGGTTGCGCGGTGCCAGAGCTCGTGTCGTCCACCGGCATCTGCCGGGACAGATTCATGGCTACCTCACGCTCGGTCGGGTCATCGCCGAAGCGGCCCGCACCATCGATGCGGCCGCAGCATTCTTGGCCGGGCGTCCGACGCTCGCTCCCGGCGTCGGAGTGAACTACCATGCCATTCATGACTGACATTTACACTGCGGCCGGTTATGGTGCCGCCGGCGACGGGCTCGGCTCAAAGCCGGCGGTGCTGGTGGTGGATATGCAGGTGGGATTCACGAATCCCGCTTTTCCGCTGGGCCGTTTACCAATGGTGCACTCGGCGACCGAGAAGATTGCCGACCTGCTGACGGTGGCGCGCGCGCTCGGGGTACCGGTGGCCAAATGCTACACGGCGTATGGCAGCGCCGCCGACATGCCGCGCTGGAAAGTGCCGGCGGTTCGCCAGGAATTCTTGTACGGACATCCCTGCACCGCGCTCGATCCGCGTATCCACGACGAGCGCTATGATTTCACGTTCTGCAAGAACGCGCCGTCGATGTTTTTTATGACGCCGCTCATCACCTTCCTGGCCAAGCACCAGGTAGATACGGTCATCGTGACGGGCTGCGTAACCTCGGGATGCGTTCGCGCCACCATCATCGACGCATTCTCCTATGGTTTTCGCATCGCAGTGCCGGAGGACTGCTGCGGCGACGCCGAACGCGAGGCGCACGAGGCAAATCTTCGCGATTGCAGCCGACGGTATTGCGAGGTCACGGATCTGCAGGCCATGAAACACTATCTACAAAAATCGAGTCAGCTTTGAAGCCCGAAAAAATCACATACATGAGTGTCGTTGCACGCCGGGTCGGACGCTGTTAGCGTCGCTTCATGGCACTTCCACTAGCGACGACCGAACGAGACACTGCAGCAATCGACAGGTCCGCGGGGGGCTCTTCCGTCGGGCCCGCAGCGGAGGGCGACGCGGACTTCACCGGTCTGCTCGCCACCATCGCCGGCAAGGACGCGGTGTTGACCGATGCAGCGGCGCGGGTGTTTTTCTCCACCGACATCGCCAGCCGGGGTCTGACCGCGGAAGCGGTGGTAAAGGTCGCCGAATTGCCGATCTTGCGCCGGGTGGTCGCGGCCGCCACCTCGCGCGGCCGCATCGTCATTCCGCGCGGCGGCGGATTTTCCTACACCGGCGGCTACACGCCATTGAACGAGCGTTCGGTGATCATCGACATGCGGGGCATGGACCGCATCCTAGAGATCAACGAAAGCGACATGTTCGTGGTGGTCGAAGTGGGCTGCACCTGGCAGCGCCTTTACGAAGCGCTGAAGGCGAAAGGGTTGCGCACTCCCTACTTCGGGCCGATGTCGGGCTACCGTGCCACCGTCGGCGGCGCCCTCTCGCAAGGATCGCTGTTCCTGGGGTCTACGCAGTACGGCACGACCGCCGACAGCGTACTGGCCCTGGAAATCGTGCTCGCCGACGGCACCGTGCTCAAGACCGGCTCGTGGGCCTCGACCCAGGGGGTACCGCCGTATTTCCGGCAGTACGGACCCGACGCGACCGGGCTGTTTCTCAACGACACCGGTGCCATGGGCTTCAAGACCAAGGCGGCGCTGCGGCTCATCCCGTTTCCGCCGCATCAGGCCTATGCCAGTTTCGCGCTGACGGGGCATGCGCAAGTCACCGCCGCCGTCTCGGCGATCGGGCGCTCGGGCCTCGCCGCGGAGTGCTACTGCTGGGATCCGTACTTCGTCCGCATGATGAGCGAGGCCAGCACCGGAACGAAACAGGATCTGCGGTTTCTCTGGAACATCGTGAAGGCGGGATCGGGCCCGATCGACGGCGTGCTCGCGGCCGCACGGGTGGTGCTCGCGGGCAAGCGCGCGTTCTCCGGCGAGACCTATCTGCTGCACGTGGTCATCGACGACGTGTCCGCGGCGGGAGCGGCGGCACGCCTGCGTCAGGTGCGCTTGCTTGCCCGTGCTGCGGGCGGCCGGGAGGTCGCGCCCAGTGCCCCAAGAGCGTTGCGCGGCACGCCGTTCACCGATTTCAACGTGCCGGAGCGCCGTATCAAGCGGCGGAATCTGCCGATCAACAGTCTGTCGCCGCATTCCCGGGCGCCGGCCGTCGCGGCCGACGTGTATGCTTTTATAGAGTCCAACGCCGCGGAGATGCAACGCCAGGGCGTGGGTTGCGGGGTGATTTTTTTCGCTGTCGGTCAGCAGGCGATGTGCATCGAGAGCCTGATCTATTGGGAGGACGAGGAACACTTTCTGCACGACCGGATCGCGGAGAGCAGCGATCTTCGGGGTCTGGCGGCCCACGCCGAGCACAGCCCGGCGACGCAACTGGCCTTTGAGCTGCGCGCGGGATTCAAGGCAATCTTCCACCGTCATGGCTGTTTGCATGTGCAGATCGGGCGAGCCTATCCTTGGGCCGAGACCCGGGAATCCCCCACGCTGTCATTGCTCACCGGCGTCAAGGACGCCGTCGATCCCGGACGGCTCGTCAATCGCGGGGTGCTCGGGTTCGGCGCACCCGCCGAATAGGAATGAGATGAGGCTGTGGCTGCCGTGCGTTCGGCGGATGGTCGGCTTCGAAGAGATCTGGAGTTCGAGGCGAAATGGCGGGAGGTGCTCGCTCCCTAGATGGCGGTGAATGCCAATTGCTGGCAGCAGGAAAGCAATCATGTTGACCGTGAGCCGATCGGTGGATCGGGTGTTTCAGATCATGGAGTTGTTCGCGGTGCGACGCCGGTCGTTGTCGGCCACGGAAATTCATACGACGTTGAAAATGCCGCACTCCAGCGCCGTGTCGGTGTTGTCGCGTCTGGTCGATCTCGGTTATCTGGATCAAAATTCGCAGACGAAGCGTTTCTTCACGAGCGCTCGTCTGCATCATCTTTGCGATGCATTGCCGGAGGCGATCGTGAGCGGCAATCCCCTTGCGCAGATGGTCGATCGGATTCAGCACGCCACCGACGAGACCACGTCCATCAGCCGGCTCGACGGCCTGTTCACCATGCCGATTTACGTGCGTTCGGCAACGCACGCCAAGGTCTGGCGCGTCACGCCGGGATTATGCGGCGGTCTGGCAACGCATTCAGTGGTCGGCCGCACTCTGCTCAGTACGCTGCCGGACGCCGATTTGCGGCGCTTTATAGACAACGCCAACAACTGGGCGTCGAGGACGCGAAGTTCTCCGTCGGATGCGGAGCAGGTTCTAAGGTCGGTGGAATTCGTTCGCGAGCATGGTTATCTGTGCCGCTACAACCTGTTACTGCCCGGAGTGGGTGCCGTCTCCTGCCCGTTGGCTGATGGCCGTGCCGGCGACCAACTCGCCGTGACCGTGGCAGGTTCGGTGGAGCGCATTCAACTGCGGGGACGGCAGATCATCACGGCGCTGCTGCAGGAGGTCAAAACCTGGCAGCGCGGTCCGAGGAGCGCCGTGGCGCCGTCTGCCATGTCGCGCGAGGAACTCCGGAAATTGCCCGCGTAGGCGCTGCCGTGCGTAGCGCGTCGACCTTTCATGGTTCCTCGCGGGCTTCATGCAGGGGCACTTCGTCGAGCGCAGGGTCAGCGGCGGCGGTGTGATCGCGCAGCAGGCGGTGGAGTTCAGCAGCCCGGTCCACCTCCTCGTAGGCCACCAAGGCCACGCTCGGCAGCTCGCGTTGAAATCTCAACGCAGGTCCCATAAGAGGATGGCCTCGGCGCAGCATCACCGTCAACGGCGGTGATGCCGCCGCCAGCATTCCCCGAACATCCGCTGCCAGCACCGCACGCGGCAGGCAGTGTGCCGTCGCGTGCTGCTGCAATACCTGCGCCGTCCATTCATGAAGAAATTCACCGCCGAAATTTCCCGGCAGGCGCAACAGGGCACTGGCCGAGGTGTCATACCACGGCCAGAAAATCTGCGAATCACGCAGCCTCTGCCAGGTGCGAAACCAGTGTGAACCATCCGCTTCCAGCGTGATCGGCGCCCAGAAGCGTGCGTCCGGAAGGGACGTGCCGTCGTCCGTGAGCAACAGCTCGTCCAACACGACATGCCGGCAACGCGCCGGGTACAGACAGGCCATCGACAAGGCCAGCGCGGCACCGCAGCCGCGGCCGTACACCGGCATCGGCCCGGATGGCAGCATTGCGAGCAAGGCCGCGAGGCTGGCGGCATGGTCGTCGAGAGTGGGATCTGCGCACGCCAGGGCCTGCGATGCTCCGCAACCGGGAAGATCCGGCACCCAGACGCACCACGCGGTCGCTAACGCCTCTGCGAGCGCGCGCAACGTGACGCCGCTGCCCGGCGCATCATGCAACAGCAACAACGGCGGCGCGACCGGGATGCCGAAACGGCGCACGCGCATCTGCCCATGCGGCAGCTCGACGAAGCGGTCGACGGCGGTGTCCCCGTGCGGTCCGGCAGAGGGCGGCTGCAATGCGCCGGCAGCGACCGTGGTCGAGCGCAGCAGCTCTGCCAACCCGCGTTCCACCGCGGCGGCCCAGATGCCCGGCGCCGACGAGACGACCTCGACGCGATCGACCGGCTTGAGAGGCGGCAGACGCGACAGATGCGGGGCGAGCATGTCGCGCTCGTGCGCCAGGTAGATCGCCGGCCGGGTTTGCGTGGCTGCGGCCTCGAGCGCCCGTTCCGTATGGGCGATCGCCGCCCGATAAATTTCTGCGTAGGCGGGCGCCGCCTGGAACAGCATCGACACCCAGGAGTGGGTGGAGGTGACGGGCGGCAGATCCGTGCCGTTCAACCGCTCCGGCGCGTGACTGGTCCACGGGAACCAGATGAACATATCGCGGATGCGGGTCCAAGTGCGGGCGAAGTGGCCACCGCGGTCGTCTATCGTCACCGGCTCGAAATAGCCGTCGAACAGGTGCTGTTCCGCGGCGTCGAACAGGGCCACACCGTCGAGCAGCAGGCCGCCGACCAAGTCCGGGCGCTGTGCCGCAAGTTCGAGGGCGATGGCCGCGCCGGTGTGCGTTCCGAGTACGAGGCACGGACCGAAGCGCAGGGCATCCAGAAGTTCGGCGGTCGCGGTCGCCGCGGCGGCAATGGTTCGCTCCTCCACCGGCAGCGGCGCCGATTCGCCGAAGCCCGGCGTGTCCGGGGCGAGGCAGGAATAATGCGGCGCGAGCTGCGCAATCACGGGCAACAAGAATGCGGAACTTGCCGGTGACCCATGGATGAGCAACAGGCGCGGTCCGCTTCCAGCGTGCCGCAGGTGAACGCGGCGGCCCTCGACTTCCACGATGCGCCGCAAGATCCGCGCAGGCCGAGCTTCATCGTTCACTATGATCCTCGAGCGGTTGACGACAGACTGCCGGCAGCTCCGCCCGGCGCGGCCCCGCAAGGTCGCTTCCTCGGGCGGATGATGCCACGTGCGGCCGGGTGCACCTGCGTCGAGTCATGAAGATGGCGCGCGCCCAAGTGGGCCCGGGAGGGCGATAGTCATGTTCATGACAAACGACACGGCGCCCGTGCGGTTACCGTTCCCCTTGCGACGTCGATCGGATAGGCTGCCGTTCTTTGCAAAATCGTGACCTTTGCGCAACGTTGAGGGCTTTGCGGATGAGCTACCGCTGTGGTGTCGATGTCGGCGGAACCTTCACCGATCTGCTGTTGTTCGACGAAATTACCGGGGCCTTCTGGCGTCACAAGACGCCGTCGACGCCCCACGACAGCTCCGAAGGCATCTTGAACGGCGTAGAGACCATCTGCCGCAACGCGAACATTGCGCCGTCGGAAATCGGAGTATTTCTGCATGGTACGACCGTGGCCACCAACGCGGTGCTCGAAGGCAAGGGTGCGCGGGTGGGGCTGGTGACCACCAAGGGCTACCGTCAGGTCATGCACATCGCCCGCAGCTTCGTGCCCGGAGGTCTCGCCGGCTGGATCATCTGGCCGAAGCCGGAACCACTGGTGAAGCTCGAGGATACCGTGGAGATCGAGGGCAGAATGACGGCGACGGGCCAGGAATTCCGTCCGCTCGATGAAGCCGACATCCGCAGGCAGATCGCCAAACTAAAGAGTCAGAACGTCGAGGCACTGACGATTTCCCTGATGAACGCCTATCTGAACGGCGCGCACGAATTGAAGGTCGCCGCGATCGCCAGGGAACTGATGCCGGAGCTGCCGATTTCACTCAGTCATCAGGTGCTGCCGGAAATGCAGGAGTATGAGCGGACCCTGACGACGGTCGCGAACGCTACGGTACGGCCGGTGGTCGGCCGCTACGTCCGCAATCTGCGGGCGCGGCTAGAGAAGATCGAGATGAAGGGGCGGCTGTCGTTGCTGCGGTCCGACGGCGGCTTGATGTCCTCGCAGAAATCGGAGGAGCATCCGGTTGCACTGCTGATGTCGGGACCGGCCGGCGGCGTGACCGGCGCGCTGTGGGTGGCGAAGAATGCCGGCATCAAGAACATCCTGACCCTCGACGTCGGCGGTACCTCGACCGACGTCGCCCTGATCGAGAACGGCGAGCCGCGTCGGGTGCGCACCACCGAGGTGGGCCATCTGTCGGTCCGTGCCTCCTCTCTCGACGTCAAGACCATCGGTGCCGGCGGCGGCTCGATCGCCTATGTGCCGGCGCTTACCCGGGCGCTGCGCGTGGGACCGCAGTCGGCCGGCGCCATTCCCGGACCCGCCGCCTACGGCAAGGGGGGCGTGCTGCCCACGGTCACGGATGCCAACGTGGTGTTGGGTTACCTGCCCGAGAATCTGCTTGGCGGTGCCTTCCGGCTAGATCGCGTAGCGGCCAAGACGGCCGTGCAGACCATCGCCGATGCCTTGGGGATCAGCCTCATGGCGGCGGCGCGTGGCATCGTCGATCTGGTGAACGAGAACATGTTCGGCGCCTTGCGCATGATATCGGTGCAACAGGGTTACGACCCCCGCGATTTCGCGCTGATGGGGTTCGGCGGGGCGGGGCCGCTGCACGTCAACGCGGTGGCGCGGCTCATGGGCTCGTATCCGGCCATATCGCCGGTCTCACCGGGAGTGCTGTGTGCGCTCGGCGACGCCACGACCCGCATGCGCACCGAGACGGCAGCGTCGCTGTCGCGCCTCAAATCGCAGACCTCGGCTGAGGAGATCATCGGTCTTTTGCGCGAGATGGAAGCCCAGGTGCGTGCCGGTCTGCGAGCCGACGGACTGCTGGATGCGGAGATCGAGACGAGTTTCGAGATCGACGTACGGTACAGCGGCCAGGCCTTCGAAGTCCCTCTTGCCGTCAACTTGAATGAAGTTGCGCTGGAGGGGCTCTCGCACATCGCCAAGCGCTTCGACGATGAGCATCGCCGGCTGTTCACCTTCAACATGGACGTCGAGCACGAGTTCGTCAACCTGCGGGCCGTGGCGATGGGTCGGGTGCTGGAATTGCCGTCCACGCCGCTGGAGCGCGGCAACGGCGACCCATCGGCGGCCAAGATACGCGATCACCGGCTGTGGATCGACGGCGGCGAACGACACGCGATGATCTACGATCGGGCGCGGCTGCGGGCGGGCGACGTGATCGCGGGACCGGCGATCGTCATCGAGATGGATTCGACCACGCTGATCGAGCACGCGCATGTGGCAAAGGTGGACGAGTACGGCAATATCTTGATCGTGCCGGCCTGACGACGCCGCCCTGACGTCCGAGGCGGGCGTTTACCCTTCACAACACGAGAGATTTTCCACATGGCCCGCATCGTTGAAAGCAATCCCAAAGCATTCGAGGCCGTAGACATCGACCCGGTCACGCTGGACATCATCGAAAACGCGCTGCGCAACGCACGCGTGGAGATGGACACCACGTTGGTGCGGACCGCGATGTCGCCGGGCATCCGCGAACAGGGCGACGCGTTCCCGTTGATCGCCGATCCGAAGGGACGGATGATCGTCGGCCAGTTCGGCTCCTACATCGGGCCGTTCCTCAACGGCTACGAGGGCACGGTGGAGGAGGGCGACATGATCATGCTCTCAGATCCCTATTCGGTGGGCGGCGCGATCAGCCACAGCAACGACTGGCTGGTGCTGCTGCCGGTGTTCAAGGATGGGCGGCTGATCGCCTACACGTCCATGTTCGGGCATCAGTCGGATATCGGCGGCATGGTCCCCGGTTCGATGCCGATCAACGCCACCTCCATATTTCAGGAGGGCGTGCGCATCCCGCCGGTCAAGATCTTCGACAAGGGCGTGTACAACAAGGACCTGGTGGATCTCATCATGCACCAGGTGCGCACGCCGGAATGGTGCCGGGCCGACCTCAATGCCCTGATCGGTTCGTGCCGCGTGGCTGCGCGGCGCGTCATCGAGATGACCACGCGCTTCGGCGACGACGTATTCATTTCCGCCTGCGAAGAGCTCCTCGAACGCAACCATCGGGCCATGAAACAGCTCATCGAAACCCAGATCGGGGACGAGAAGGTCAGCTTCGAGGACTATATCTGCGACGACGGGATGGGCCGGGGACCGTACAAGATCAAGTGCACGATGTGGCGCGAGAACGGCAAGGTGGTCCTCGATTTCGCGGGCACCGATCCGCAAAGCAGCGCATCCATCAACTTCTTCCTCAACGAGAACATGCTGCGCATGTTCTTCGGGATCTACATGATCATGGTGTTCGATCCCCAGATTCTCTTCAACGACGGCTATTACGATCTCATCGACGTCCGCATCCCCGAAGGCTCGCTCCTCAAACCGCGTTTCCCCGCGGCGCTGTCGGGCCGCACCCACGCGCTCGGGCGGATCTTCGACATTCTGGGCGGACTGCTCGGGCAGAAGACGCCGGAGTTTCTCACCGCCGCCGGGTTTTCCTCATCGCCGCATTTGTTTTACTCGGGCACCGATCGCCATGGCAAGTATTTCCAGCTGTTCCAGATCGGTTTCGGCGGCATACCGGGACGGCCCCTGGGGGACGGACCGGATGGTCATTCACTGTTCCCGAATTTCACCAACGTGCCGAACGAGTTCTTGGAACGCTATTTTCCGCTCATCATCGAGCGCTACGAGACGGAGGCAGACAGCGGCGGCGCCGGGCTGCATCGCGGTGGCAACGGCATCCGCATGTCCTACCGCTTCCTGGAACCGGGCCGCATCGCCATCCACGACGACCGCTGGTTCGTGCCGCCGTGGGGTGTCAACGGCGGCGCACCGGGTGCGCGTGCGCGGAAGATCCTGGAGAAATCCGACGGTACGCAGCACGACGTCGGCAACAAGATCGAGGATCTCGAGGTGGCGGCGGGCGACGTGCTCCACTTCATCACCTGGGGCGGCGGCGGCTGGGGCGACCCGTTGGCACGGGCGCCCGAACTGGTGGCGCTCGAAATCCGCCGTGGTCTGGTGACGGTACAGGGTGCGCGGTGCTATGGCGTGGTCATGGCCGCGGACGGTTCTGTGGATGCCGACGAGACCGCGCAGCTGCGCGCCACCATGAAGTCCGCACAACGGCCGGGAGTGGTGTTCGACTTTGGGCCCGGCATCGATCAGCTGAGGCGGAACTGCCTGGCAGAGACGGGGTTGCCCGCACCCAGTGCTCCCGAGTGGGCGGTGCCGGGCTAGCCGTCGTCCAGAGGTCCGCGGTCGTTATAACCATGCAATTCGCATTGGGCGAAATTGCCGCTGGGTCTCGTTTTGCGCCAGGCAGCGCGGTGCTGGTGTAGATTGCCTTGACGAGTGTGATGCCCGCCTGCGGGCGCACCGGATCGAGTTCGCGCCGAGACTACTGAAAACAGCGTGTTCGCTAAAGGGATGGATACCATGATGAAACGATTGGCGGGGTTGATGCTCGTTGTGTTGCTGCCCGGGTGGTGCGCCGCGCAGGGGTACCCCACGCCCGCCCCGCCGAAAGATGCCGCCGAGGCGTCTTGTCGAGCACTCGCCGGGCCGGAGAACGCCGCCAAATTCGCCGCGCTACCAGATGCCGTCGCCACCATCGACACGGCCGTCGTGGTGCCGGCGGGCGGCCGACATACGGTGGCCGACGATGATCTGCCTGAGTTTTGCCGCGTCGAGGGTTACATCGCGCCCACCGTGGGTTTTCTGGTGCGCATGCCCACCAAGGATTGGAACGGCAAATTCATGATGGGCGGGTGCGGCGGCCCCTGCGGCAATTACCTGGAGGACCGCATCGATCCCGCATTGGTGCGCCACTATGCCGTCGTGACCACGGACATGGGTCACAAGGGCAGCGGCTGGCAGTGGGCGTACAACAACGTCCAGGGCCAGATCGACTTCGCTTACCGCTCCACCCATTTGACGGCGTTGGTGGCCAAGGAGATCATCAAGACCTTTTATGCACAGCCCACGGCACACAATTACTTCTTCGGCTGCTCCACCGGCGGCCGGCAGGCCATGATCGAAGCGCAGCGCTTCCCCGCCGATTTCGACGGCATCATCGCCGGTGCGCCTCCCTATGAAGAGGTGGGGGATTCGCCGTATTTCATCGACTGGAACGTGGACGCCAACATCGCAGCGGACGGCAAGCCCATCCTGTCGGCGGACAAGCTGCCCATGCTGCACAAGGCCGTCCTCGAGGAGTGCGACGCGGCCGACGGCGTAAAAGACGGCGTGATCCAAAATCCGCTGGCTTGTGGGTTCGATCCGCGCAAGCTGCTCTGCAAAGGCGGCGACACGGCGCAGTGCCTGACCGAGGCACAGGTCGGCGTGGTGCAGAAAATCTATGACGGCGCCCGGAATTCAAAGGGCGACAAGCTGTATTGGGGCATGCCGCGCGGCTCGGAAGACCAATGGGCGTCCTGGCTCACGCCGCGCACGTCCCAGGGGATCTCGATCACCAGCTACATGGGCTTCTCGCCCTCGGCCAATCCTGCTTGGAAGGCGGCCGACTTTAACTTCGACACCGATCCTGAGCGGCTGCGTGCGTCGTCGGCGCTCTTCAATCCGCTGAATCCGGATCTCTCCGGGTTTCAGAAGGCGGGCGGCAAGCTCATCCTTTTCCATGGCAACAACGACAACAACATTCCGGTCGAGGCGTCGATTTCCTACTACCAGTCCGCCGTGCGCACCATGGGCGGCACCAAGACCACGGACACCTTCTTCAAGCTGTACACGCCGCCGGGGGTGAATCACTGCCGCATGGGCGACGGCGGCGGTTCAATCGACTGGATAGCGGCCATCGAGGACTGGGTGGAGAAGGGCAAGGCACCCGATCTGCTGATCGCCTACCATCTCAAACAGGCCTATCCCACCGTACCGCGCGACATCTCCGACTATGGGTTGTTCTACAGCAAGCTGGATCGGTTTCCGCTGCAGGAGGCGGAATACGACCGCGCGCGTCCGATTTTCCCCTATCCCGGCATCGCCAGGTACGTGGGCAAGGGTGATCCGAATCTTCCGTCGAGTTACAAGAAGGCGCTGCCTTAGGAGTTATCGACCATCCAGAACGACCGTGTCGTCAAATCGCTGGGGAGGGCCTTTGAAATCCTTCAGCTGTTCGACCGCCTGCGCAAACCCCTGAGCGCCACACAGGTGGAACGCGAACTGCGGTATCCGCAGTCGAGCACGCTCGCGCTGCTGAAGAGCATGGTCGCGCTGGGCTATCTGGCCTTCGATCGGCTGCAGCACACCTATCTGCCGACGTTGCGCGTGGCCGCACTCGGTCACTGGGTCGAGGCTTCTTTTCACGGCGAGGGACATCTGCTCGCGCTGCTCGACGACATCAGCGCACGGACCTCGGAAACGGTGTGTTTGAGCTGCCAGAACGATCTGGTCATGCAGTTCACGCATGTACGTCTGAGCGCGCAGCCCGTCATCGTGAGCAGCAAGCCCGGCGAACTCGCCCCGTTGTTTCGCTCCGCCATCGGCTATGCGGCGCTCAGCGCCCGGCCGGATGCCGCCATCCGCCAGCTCGGCCACCGCTTCAACCGCCGCGCCCGTAAGCTCGCCGACCGGGTGGACGTGGACGCGGCCCTGCAGCGCATCCGGCGGGTCCGCTATGCCGGTTATGCCGTTGGCTACGACTTGTACGTCAAAGGCGTGGGGGCGGTCGCCTGGGCATTGCCGACCGAGGGCGGCGGACACACGCTGGTGCTGTCCGTGGGCGGCCCGAGCGATCGCGTGAAGAATCGCGAGGCAAGCATCTTGCGCACCACCCGCGCCGCGATCCGTGAGCATCTCGGGGCATGAGCGACTACCACCATGCCCCGGTGCCTGACCGCTCTTCAGTGCCCGAATTTGTAGGTGACCTTGGCGCCGAACTGCCGCGGCTTCTGCGGCACTTCGTCGGTGTTGTAGGCGCCGGTGGGTGAGCCCAGCAACTGATAATCCGTGCGGGTGCTCGCACGCACGGGTGCCGTCTCCTGAGTGGCATTGTCGACGAAGACCTCCGCCCGCCACCGCGCGTTGTGCACGCCGGCACGCAGGTTGACGAGATTGCTCGGCGGCGTCCAGACCAGGTTGGTTTCGTCGGAGTACTTCCTGCCGATGTATGACCAGTCGCCCGACACGAAGTAATTCCAATCCGCGGTCAGCGGCATGTCATAACTCGCGAGCAGCGAGGCGCTGACGGGCGGCTGCTGCGGCAGGGTGTTGCCTGCTACGCTGCGGCAGCTCAGCGCCGCATCACCGATGCCGGTGATCGCGTAGTACTGCGGCGAGCAAAAGTCGTCGAATACCGCGCGGTCATAAGCGAAGGTACCGCGCAGATTCAGGCCGGTCATGGGCAGGGCGTCGATCTCCAACTCCACCCCGTTGATGTGCGATCGACCCGCGTTCGTGAGAATCGAGGTGGTCTGTTCGCTCTGCGTAAACTGGCTGAAGTAGAAAGAATTTTCCAGCAGCTGCTGGTTCTTCCAGATCATGTGATAGGCGGCGACGTTCACGCGCAACCGATGCTCGAGGTACTCGGTCTTGATGCCCGCCTCGTAATTCCACAGCGTTTCCTCCTGCACCGGCGCCGGCACGTTGCTGGTCGGATTGGTGGTGAAGGTGCCTGGGTGATTGCCTTCGGAAATGATGACGTACGGCATGATGTCGGGCGTTACGTGATAGTCGGCCGTGAAGCGCGGGAGCACCCGGTTGTACGTCGCCGTGCCGGTGGGGCCGTAGGTGACGTTCAGATTCTTGACCGAGATCTCGTCGTTGTTGAAGCGTGCTTCGAGGCCGAGGGTCAGCGCCCCGATCGTGTAGCCTACGCTGCCGAAGGCCGCGAACGACCGGGTGACCTGGTCCGAACCGGACCCGAAACCGGCGTAGTCCTCGGTCCAATGCCAGCGGAAGTAATCGCCGCCGATCATGTACTTGAAAGGGCCCGTGTCCTTCGACGTCAGGCGGACTTCCTGCTGCACGTCCTGGTACTTCTCGATCGTGGGCTGCTCGTTGCCGTCCACCTCACCAGGGACTGCTGCGCCGTAATACGGGCATCCCAGAGACTGCGGGGTGACGTAGCAATACCAGGTGCCCTCGCCGCCGTAGTTGATGTAGTCGTGCTGCCGGTTGAAGGCGCTCACGGAGGTGAGCGTCACCGGACCCAAGTCCGCGCTGGCGGTGAATTCCGAGCGGTAGGTGGTGCGGCGCAGGCCGGGATCGAACATCTGGGTGTCGGGCGAGGCGATCGGGTTGGCCGACACGCCGATGGCCCCCACGGGCATCTTGACCACGGAGCCATCCGGGTGGATGAACGTACCGTTGGCCTGCGACGGCGCCAGGAAGTTGAAAGACGCCAGTCCGTCCGAGTCGTCGCCGTAGCTGCCGCGCAGTTTGAAGGTCAGCCAGTCGTTCGGCGTGAAGAGGAATTTGACGGCGGCATCCTGCGACGCCTCGTTGCCTATCTGCTCGCCATTGAAGACGTCGTGCCACTGCGTTCCGCTCGGGCCGCCGTAGTTGTAGTAGTTCAAGGAGATGTACGAGGACAGCACGTGGTCGATCAACGGGACGTTGAGGAATACGTAATCATGCGTCTCGTCGTTGGTGCGGCCCTCGGCCGAGACGATGGCGCTGAATTCGTTGGTGGGGTCCTTGGTGATGTAATTGATGCCGCCTGCGAGGGTGCCTCGGCCGAACGCGGTGGCCTGGGGTCCCTTGAGTACCTCGACCTGCTGGTACTCACCGTCGTCGATGGGGTAGGAGCCAAACTGGCCCGCAAAGGCTATGCCGTCGATGAAGGTCTGGGTCTTCTGGTTGCTGTATTCGATCGAGTTCACGGACACGCCGCGGATGGTCGGCTTGTTGAAGAAACGTGCGCCGGTCTCTTCGTAGTGAAAGCCGGGCGTCAGCCGGGCCAGATCTTCGGGGCGGCCGAGGTCCAAGTCCTCGAGTTGCTGCCCGGAAATCACCGTTGCGGTGACCGGCGCGGACTGCAACTGCTCGGTGAATTTTCGCGAAGTGACGATGACTTCTTCCAGCGTGCTGCCGGAGGCGGGCGCGGCTGCATCCGTGCCTGCGGCCACGGCCGAAGTCTGCAGTCCCACGCTGCAAATGACCGCGGAAACGATGGTCATGGCCGCATGCCTGTCGCGACCGTTGCAAGATGATCTATCCACCCTCATTCTAATCTCCCGTTTTTTGAGTATCGACGGCGAACATCGCTGGACGGTTCAACCTTGCCCGAAATTCACGGCGTGGCAATGGCTTTGGCATAGCTATGACATACATCGCCTGACGCCGGCCGTCCAGATGCTGGTTGTTGCAAGACTATTCGAGTACCGGCCGCGGTCAGGACGATCCGGGGAATAAAACACGCATGTAATTTCGGTCTACCGCACATCAGCGCCGCGCGGCAACTGGGCGCGGTAGCTGCACAGGTAGAGCTCCAGGGCACGCCGTATCCGGGTTTCATCGCGCTTGATGCGCACCGACGGACCGGACACCAGCAGGGCCAGCGGCATATCCTTGAAAGGGGAGGGAACGCGGTACGCCACCGTGCCGATGCCGGCTTTGAAGCCATCGTAATCCGCGGCGGACCCTCGTTCGCGGATGACCTCGATCGCCGGCATCACCTCCGCCAGGTCGGACGCCATGGGCGTCAGTGTGGTTCTCGCCCAGTAACGGGTGTGCTGCACCAGCCGCTCGATCTGGGCGTCGCTCATCTGACTGAGCAGCACGCGGCCTGCCATGGATTGCGCCAGGGTGAGACCGATGCCGCACGGCACCTGCAGCGATAGCGGGCGCGAGCCGTTGCGCACGCCGATGAGATTGCAAAATATGAAATCAGGCGCCGCGATGGCGATGGTTTCATCGAGACGGCGGTGGACCGAATGCAGGAGCTGCGTCAGCGGTTCCGACTCCAGCAGCGCACTGCGCACCCAGTTGCCGAGATTCATGAGCTTCTCGGTTGGGAAATAGGTCTTGCGAGCGGCTTGGAACTCGAGATATCCGAGCCTCTCCAGGCTCTTCAAAATCGCGCGCGTGCTCGAGTAGGGTGCATTCAGGGCCTTTTCCAACTCCGGCGTCGTACAGGGGGCACGGGCGTTTTTGAAGTATTCCAATACTTCAAAGGCACGACCGACCGAGCGGCTGATGGAAAGCTCCGACAAAGCGTGTGCCTCGGGATTGCGCTGCCTGGACTTCGCGAAGGCGTTCGCAGCACTGTAGCCGAAGCGGAGCATCGCGTAGAACGGGTGGCTGCCGAAAAACATATATATGATGACGCCGTTCGTCTGGGCGGTGCGCACCGCACCACCGTTGTCCTCATCATGTCAGGGTTCTGGCGCGCGTTCCGGAGCGGTTCATACTCTGCAGGTCTACCCCTCTCTTGGAGAGCTGTGCCATGGCAATGACGAAATTTGCGGCGGCGTCGATGCTGCTCGCGTTGTTCTGCTGCACGCGCGCGCAGGCCGCCGATTCCGCCGATCCGGTGGTGCAACGCTGCACCGGCATGCGCGGCACCGATCTGTCGGACGATCCGGCGATCCTGGTTCGTATCACCGAAGCGGCCGTTGCCAGGTTGGCCCCCGACGTGCCTGAGACCTGCATGCTGGAAGGCTATGTCAACGCGACCGTGGGCTTCAAGATTGCGTTGCCGCTGCGCGATTGGAACGGCAAATACCTGCAGGGCGGTTGCGGCGGTGCATGCGGCACCACGAGGCTCTTCTGGTGCGACGACCCGCTGCGGCGCGGCTATGCATGCGCCAGCACCGACATGGGTCACAAGGGGACTACGGCTGACTGGGACTGGGCGGCGAACAACCTCTCGGCCAAGGCGGATTGGGGCTTTCGCGCCACCCATGTCATGGCCTTGGCGGGCAAGGCGCTGACGACACGCTTTTTTGGCCAGGACCTCAAGCGCTCCTACTACCTGGGCTGTTCCACCGGCGGGCGGCAGGCACTCATCGAAGCGCAGTCCTTTCCCTGGGATTTCGACGGCATCATTGCCGGCGCGCCCCCGCTCGACGACATCGGCACGGCGGTGCAGCTGGCATGGACGGTGCGCGCCAACATGGATGAAGCCGGAAAGCCTGTTCTGGAGGAAAGCAGCGTGCGCCTGTTGCACGACGCCGTGGTCAAAGCCTGCGACATGAACGACGGCATCAAGGACGGATTGATCGGTGATCCGCGCCGCTGCCGCTTCGACATCGACAGCGTGCGCTGCCGGGCCGGCGTCACGTCGGCGTGTCTGACCGATGCCCAGGTCGAGGCGGCGCGCAAGATCTATTCCGGTCCCGTGGACGACGCTCATCGGCCGGTCGGCCGCACCGGCGGTGCGATGCTGGGTTCGGAACTGTACTGGCTGGGTGACTATGTATATGGCAACGGTCGGCAACCTCAATATCTGTCGTTCATCGAGAATTTCATGCGTTATGCCGCATTCGATCCCCCGGCAGGTTCCCACTGGACGCTGGCCGATCTGAATGTGGCGAGGGACAGCAGGCACTTCGGTATGAACGAGTTCCTGTTCGACGCCACCAACCCGGATTTGCGACGTTTCAAGGCGGCGGGCGGGAAATTGATCGGCTTTCAAGGTTGGGCCGATACGTCCGTGGTGCCGCTACAATACGTTGACTACTATGAGACCGTCACGCGCACCATGGGTGGGCCGCAGCAGACGCAGGACTTCTACCGCTTCTATACAGTTCCCGGGATGCGTCATTGCTCCGCGGACGGTGACGGCGGGGACATGATCGACTTTCTGACCGCTCTCGAGAACTGGGTGGAGCAGGGTCGATCACCCCAGGTATTGATCGGCGCCAATTTCGACTGGGGCGGACCGGCGTCGCGGGGGCCGGTGTTCCCACCGGAGCCGGCCCGGGTGAAATTCACGCGGCCGGCCTATCCGTACCCGGCGGTCGCGGTGTACAAGGGCAAGGGCGATCCGCAGCTGGCCGAAAGCTTCAGGCCCTCGCAACCGGCCAAGAGCGAGAAGGCCCCCTGAAACAGACCGCCCGCCGAGGTCCCGCACTCCCTGATCGCCCGGCCGGTGAAGGAGTGCGCATCCCTCGGTGGCGCTGCAACGCCGGGTCAGAACTTGGCGCGCAGGCGCACGCCCACCTGGCGCGGCGGAGCCCAGCCGCCGAAGAAGGCGTAGTAACTTGATGTTCCGTAGTCGGGCGTCACGCCACCGCCGGTGTATTTCTCGTCGTTGAACACGTTCTTGACGAAGACCTCGACGTTATATTCTTTGTCGGCGACGCCCAGGTGCACGTCGGTTTGATAACGGCCGGGAATGTAGGAGGCGTTCTCGTAATCGGTGAACTCCCGGCCTCGGAAGGTTTCGGCAAGATTGGCGAAGCCGTTCCACTCACCGGTCAGTTCGTGCGTATAGCCGAACACCGCCGATCCCGAGAATTGCGGGACGAACGGGAAGGCCTTGCCGTTGAAATTGGTGACCCCGAACTGTGCGATACCCCCGGTGCCCACTTCGTACTGATCGAGCCGTGTGTGGTTCCAGGCGTACGTGGTGTTGATCGAGAAATGGTTGTCGAAGGTGTAGGCACCCTGCCACTCCAGGCCGTAGATGGTGGCCTTGCCGGCGTTGTTCGTGGTGCTGACGCTGAAGCCCAGGGCGGGGATCAATGCGCTCTCGAGGATCTGCTCGTTCTTCAGCACGCCGTAGTACGAATTGATGTCGAAGAAGCCCCTGCCCTCGCTGAAATTCCCCTTGAATCCCAATTCGCCGATATCCAGTTTTTCTTCCTTGTAGGAGTCGGAACTGCTGCCCAGCAGGTTCTGGATCTGAGAGGAGGCGAGCGCATTGCCCTTGTAGCCGTCGATGCTGGTGTTGAAGCCGCCCGGCAGATCGCCGATCGAATACGAGGCATAGATCTTACGGTTGCCGCCGACGTCGTAGTCGACCGCGAAGCGGGGCGTGAAGCTCTTGAAGGTCGCCGTCAGCGGCAGGTTGGTCACGTAGATGTGATCCGACTGATAGCGGGCCTCCAGACTGAAGTTGAGGGCGCTCGTCGCCTTGAAGTAGGCGCCGCCAAAGGCGCCGTAGGTGTCGGCGTCCTGCGGATTGATGGGCTGGTTGTAATCGAAGAATCCGGCCGTATCCGCCACCCCGGCCACCTGCGGTATCCACCCGACGAAGGCGGAGACCGCGCTGTATAGATGAATGTAGTTTCCGCCCACCGTGAAGCTGACCCGGCGCGAGGAATCCGACGTCAGGCGAAACTCCTGGCTGAAATCCCGCTTTTCCGTGGCGTACGTGTACATGTAGTTGGCATAGGCGAAGGAGGGCTGCACCGGCTGATCGTAGCCGTCGGACGCCGACACCGTGATGTTGTCGTGATAGCCCGTGATCTCCTGCGCCTGCAGCAGGCTGTTGATGGTCCACGTGCCGACGATGTCGCTGTTGAGCGCGCTGCGCTGCTGGCCCAGCTCCTCGCGGAAGCCCTGACCGGCAATCAGTGGGGTGCTGAAGATGTCCTTCGCGATCACGCTCGGAATGAGCAGGTTGGAGTAGTTGATCGAATAGGACTTGGAAGGCACCTCGCCGCAGAAGGTCGTGTAGGTCGCGCCGGCGAATTTGCAGTTGTCGTTCGTGGCCGGAACGAAGGCCGTGGCCGCCGGTCCGTCCTCATCGCGGAAGTAATTGACGTACCCTTTGAACTCGAGCGCCGCGGTCGGGGTCAGGATGGCCGTTGCGGAAATCGAGCGGCGCGAGGTTGCGCCCAGTTCGGACGAGGCATTGTTGTACGAGTTGGTCACGTAGCCGCCATAGCTCTGCGAGAGGCCCGTGACGCGCAGTTTCAAGAGGTCCGGAATCACCGGCCCGGCGATGGTGCCCTCGAAATCCTTTTCGTTCTGCTGGGCAAATTCACCCTCGATCTCCCCCGACCATTCGTCGCTGATCGGCCGGGTGCGGTAGGAGACCGCGCCGGTCATGGTCGAGCGGCCGAAGTACACGCTTTGCGGACCGCGCAGCACCTCCACCTGACCGATGTCCATGTCGGCGGGGATTTCATTGCCGGATACCGCGGCGCCGTCGAGAAACATGGTCGCGCCCTGGCCGCTGGCGAAACTGCTGATGTTGAGCCCGCGAATGACGATGGGCCGGTCGGCGCCGCGGTCGTTGCGCGCATCTCCCTGCGTGAAATTATTGAACTCGAGGCCGGGCGTATAGTTCGCCAGGTCGGTGGTGCTCTTGATGTCGAGATCCTGGATCTGCTGCGCCGTGACCACGGTGAGCGAGATCGGCACGTCGACGATCGACTCGCTGCGCCGGCGGGCCGTCACGACCACTTCGCCCAGAGCCGAGGCGGAATCCGCGTCGTTCGTCGGAGTATCCGCCGTCTGCGTCGAGCTCTGATCGGCAAAAACTGGCTGAAGGACGGCGCTCGCCGCCACGGCGCATGCACCGAGAAGTGCAAGTTTGAATGCGTTGACGCTCACTGATAGTTCCCCTGAGTATGGTTCGACCTTAAGTCCGGCCCTCTGCAGGCCACCCGAATACCGCACGAGCGATTCCAGCCACGTCACGGATCCGTGCCTGTGAAAGGCCCATGCGATCGAAAAATCACCGACCGACCGGGCTTCGGCCGCGCCGAGCATCAAAGTCTGTTCACGATATATTAATGGTTGTATCATGCATCTGTAACATCCGCCACGTGAATCGTGATAATTGCGGAGGATGCTGCCGTAAATAAATACGGGTAGCTGCGACGAACGTGGCGATAGCGATAGCGATGGCGATGTTGCCAGCGGGCGGCCCGCGCACCGTCTTAGGTCAGCAGCCGGTTACGACTGCCCGCGGTGGTGCAGGCGCGTAACGCAATCGTCGATGCCGCGACCCCGTACCGGGCGGGGCTCAGGCACGGTGTCTCCATCGACGCAGCCGGGGAAGTCACCAGATCTCAGGTTCGACGTGACGTTCCGGATGGGCCTGGAAAAGATTCGTCGGCCGCGGCAACCCCAGATTCTCGCACAGCGTCGCTCCCCGGAAGTCGCCGCGAAACACGCCGCGGCGCTGCAGGATGGGCACCACCTCGGTGACGAAGGCATCGAGGCCCGCAGGCAGGATCGGCGCACCGACGATGAAGCCGTCGGCGGCACCTTCGCGGAACCAGGTGCAGAGCACGTCGGCGATCTGCTCCGGCGTGCCCACGATATTTTTGCTGGTCCGCTGCGCCGCGACGCGCTGCGCGATCTGCCGGATGGTGAGATGTTCCCGTTCCGCCCAATCCAACACGCGCGCGC
>CAZZVN010000017.1:0-6262 GCA_964657625.1 uncultured Steroidobacteraceae bacterium | reverse complement strand
ACGCGCGCGCCTCGGCCTCGGTCGAACCGATGATGGGTTGCACCGAGGCCAGCACCTTGACGTGCCGCGGGTCGCGGCCGGCGTCGGCGACCAGCCCCTTGATGTCCCGATAGAACCCGAGTGAACTGTCGATCGCCGGATGCGAGGTGAAGATGGCTTCCGCGAACCTCGCGGCGAAATGCTTCCCGTTATCCGAGGAGCCGGCCTGTACCAGCACCGGATGGCCCTGTGGCGGCCGCGCGATGTTCAGCGGTCCGCTGACCTTGAGGAACTTGCCGGCATGGCCGAGCCCATGAAGCCGCTGCGGATCGAGGAAGCGCCCCGACGCCTTGTCGCGCAGCAGCGCATCATCCTCGAAGCTGTCCCACAGCCCCTGCACCACCTCGACGAATTCGGTGGCGCGCTCGTAGCGCTCCGCGTGGCCGTAGTTCTTGTCGAGGCCGAAAAAGCCGATGTGCCGGGTGGTGGCGGCGAGGGCGGCCAGCAGCGTCAACGGTTCGAGCTTGACGAGATCGGTGCGGCTGAAGGCATCTCGGCCGGCCACACGGTGAAAGCCCTGCGAGTCGGCGAAGAAGATCGCGTCCAGCTTGCCGCGCTCGGCGACGGCGGCGAGATGTTGAAAGAAGGTTAGGCTGTGCAGTCCCTCGCTGCCGGCGCTGGGATGCCGCCACCCGGCAACGTGCGCACCCGTGTTCCAGAGGAACGCGAACAGCGTCATCTCGCGTATGTCGGCGCTGCTCACCCCGGCGGTGCTACGCGCGTTGAAGCGGCATCGGGCAGACGTACGATGCGAAACCCCAGGCTGCTGCTGTGCATGCCCGGCGGCAGCCAAAAGCGTGCGGCCGACCGCAGCGAGTCCGGCGAATTGTGCCAGGACCCGCCGCGGATCATCCGACGGCTGCAATCGCCCGCCGTGATCTCGGCCGAGGCCTCGGACGGCGCGTCCCGGTAGTCGGGGACGAAGCAATCTGCGGTCCATTCCCAGACATTGCCCAGCATGTCGTGCAAGCCGAAGGGATTGGCGGGGAAGGCGTCGCCGGGACTGGTGTGCACGAAGCCGTCGTCGCAGCCGGTGTTGGCATGCGGGTCGGCGGGGTAGGTTGCAGCGTAGCGGCGGTCTGCGCCGTTCGCGTGCGCACACAGGGTGTCGCGCGCGTCGCCCCACCAGCGGCTGGTGGAGGTGCCGGCACGCGCCGCATATTCCCATTCGGCCTCCCGTGGCAGTCGGTAGCGATGTCCCGTGACAGTCGACAACCACCCGGCGTACGCCTCGGCGTCCTCGACGGCCACGCAGGTGGCCGGATCGAGGTCGGTCTGCGCAAACGCGGGATCGGCGAAGCCGCGCCCGTCTTCCTGTTGCCAGGTGCCGTCGAGCACGGTGCAACCCCGCGTCATCGGCCGATGAGTCGCCGTCACGAATGCCGCGAATTCCCCGCGGGTCACCAGGTATTTGCCGATGCCGAGAGCCGCATCGACCTGCACCGCATGCTGCGGGCGCTCCCATTCGGCGGTTTCGGGGCGGCGTCCCTCGCGCGTGGTTTCGGCTGCCGAGGACCCCATGACGAAGGATCCGGCGGGGATCACCACGAGTTCCGGTGCGAATGGACGATCGCGAAACGCCTGACCCACCCGCACCGGATAGCCGGGCGTGGCCTCCCGTGCGGCGGTGCCTGCCGCTTGGACCAGGCAGAGTGACAGGCCGAGGCTCAAGGGTGCAAACCGCGTCAGGATCGCGCGCATGTGGAGCATCGCCGTACCTCATCTTGCCGGGCGGGTCGCCCGGGACCCGCAGCAGAAAACGGAAGTAGTTGCATCGTGCATATAAGTACGGTGGTCGTCAAGAATCGCACCGGGCGGACGGCCTGCCGCCTTTACCGGTCCCGTCGCGGCCCGCGTGAATACGCCGGGTCGGCGGCCGGTCACGGGTCGCGAGCGACGCGCAGGCCAACCATGTTCCCCTCATAATCGTCGCCGTCCCGCCCGCGCGCGCCGGTACGCGCATAGCGCGAGTCGAGATTCCACGAACCGCCGCGGGTGGGATGCAGCGTGCAATCGCCGCGGCTCCAAGCCGAGCCGTCGAGCGGCGCGCCCACGTAACTGGCATTCCAGCAATCCGCGGTCCATTCGAACACCTGGCCCAACATGTCGAACAGGCCGAAGGGGTTGGATGGGAAGCTGCGCACGGGGGCCGTGCCCTTGCCGTCCCATTCGCTGCCGCAGTCATCGCACACCGTATGGTCGACACCGGCATCGTCCCCCCACCAGAAGGCAGTCGTCGTGCCGGCCCGGGCGGCATACTCCCACTCGGCTTCGGCGGGCAGGCGGTACCGCCTGCCCCCCCCCCCCCCCCGACTGCGTGAGCCATTCGGCGTAGGCGTTTGCCTGCCGCCAGCTAACGCGCACCACGGGATCACGGTCGGTCTGCACGATGCCAGGAGAGTCCCAGCCGGAGCCGGCGATCGCCGGGCCCGTGTCGGCCGCGAACAGCGCATATTCGGCGCGCGTCACCGGCGTGGCCGCGAGCGCGAACGGCTTCTCGATGTGCACCGCGTGCTGTGGCTGCTGCCAGGGCAGGATGCGGTTGGTGGGGGCGATGCCCAGGCGAATTGCCTCCTCGGCGCTGGTGCCCATCGCGAATCGGCCCGCGGGGATCATGATCATCTCGGGACATCGGGCGCAGTCGCGGAAACTCCGCGGGACCGCTGGGCGTGACGCCGAGGCGGGCTCGGGGGGCGCATCCGCATCCGCAGCCGTCGCGCCACGCATGGCAATGCTCAGCACCACGCAAGCGAAGCCGGCGCTCGACGCTGCCTTCACGGCGCAAACGTCGCGACACCGCGCAACAGCGCGGCGCCGAACAGGTGATGAATCCTGGACCGGACCGCCGGGTTCACGACCTCGTCCACGCCCGCCTTGCGCATCACGCCCTTTGCGAGCGCGCTGCCGAGCCGCCCGCCGAACCCCAGCCAGGGCGGCAGCGCATCGTAGACATGATTGAAAAAGCCGCTGCCGACGTCGGACGCTCCGGGGGGCGCCCGCGACGCCGATGACTGCGGCATCACCCATTGCAGCCGCGTCTGCCGCTCGGTGACCTCGGGACTGTCGAGCGGCGGCAGCGTACCGTCGAGGCGCGGCAGGCCCTGCAAGGTTCCCTCGATCTGCGTCAGCATCAGGCCATCGGCGGTGTCGCTGCCGGTCAGATTCATGCGGTTGCCGCGAATCCGATCCGCGCTCAGCGTAAGCGTGGCGTCCCGCTTCGACAAACGATAGTGTCCCGGTCCCTCGTCATAGCGCGGCGGCACGGCCTGGCGCACGCCGGTGAACACGTTGTGCCAATGCGTCGTCGGCGCACCGCTGTCGAGATCGCTGAAGTAACCGAAGTTGCGCCGCTCGACGACGATCGCATCCGCAAACTCCGTGGCCCGGCACAGCATGATGGAATTGAGCACGAGCACCGTAAACTCCCGCAGCCCGTCCACGTGTGCGTACAGGGTGCCGGCATACCACCACGCGCAGGCATCGCCCGGGGCGGGCGCAAAACCGCGTCGCCACGCATCGACCAGCGCCTCCGCCGCGAGCCCCGCGCTCGATGTCGACGCCGCCGTCGCGGCGCGTGACCGCAGGGGCGCGGTTGCCAGGCCCAACTTGACGAGACTGCGGCGGCTCAACTGCTTCATGGGAATCTCCAGTGTGCGGGGCGCCGATGCGTGCGCCCGCGCTTCACAATGGCAGCGGCCCCGGCGTCGTCCGAGGCGCCAGGGCACGATTCAACGCGGCGCCGAACAGCAGCACCGCCACGGCCCCGGCGCCGCTGAAGGCGACCTGCATCGCTCAGAAGCGCGGCGGCGACAAGCGTTCGTAGAAATGACCGATCCATCCGGCGAGATTGTTGGCGATGAACAGAGCGAGATAGTAGAGGCCGATGAACATGCTGCGCACCGCCGCGGGCGCGGCGCGCCGCCTGCCACCGCCAGAGGTGCAGCAGCAGCGGCGGCCAGACGACGGAGACGATGGCCGTCGCCGATTGAAACCACGTCACCGGAACCACGAATCCGGGCGCGGCGCGATCCACCGCATGCAGGACCCACAAGGGATATACATTCCCCAGCTGTGCGCCGGGAACCAGAAAACAAGTCACGATGAGGAGCACCGCGAGCAATGCCAGTAGGGTACGCCGGTCGCCCGGCGCGAGCCGCTGCGGCGTGCCCGGGGTGCCGCGACGGCGCAGGTCCGCCGGCAGATGAGCGCGTCCCGCGACGTAGATCGCGAGACCGATGAGCATGCCGACGCCCGCGGCACCGAATCCCCACGCCCAGCCCAGGAGCTCCCCAAGGGTGCCGCAGACCAACGGCGCGAGCACCACGCCGCTCACCACCATGCTGTGCTGTCCCAGCAGCCGATCACCGAGGATGCCGCCGAAGACGGGCAGCAGGTAGGCAAGACCCGAATACAGACCGAATATGATCGACGCCAGGCCCTGCGCGGACAAAGGGCCCAGTGCGGCTTCGAGTGCCTGACGAAAGGGGGCGAGGCCGACGACGTGCCCTATGTGTTCCGGCTGGAACAGGTCGCCGACCATGTAGAGCACGAGCAGCGTCTGCATGCCGAAAAAGGAAAAGCGCTCCCAGGCTTCGGTGAACGCGAGATACCCCAGTCCGCGCGGATGTCCGAAGAACCCGTGATCGAGGGTCGGCGCCGCGGTCACGGGCTCGCAGGATCGACGGCCACGAAGCTGTTCGCGTCATTGCGATCCCCGGTGCCCCGATAGGTCGCGCGCCGGGGGAAGGGATACACCGGACGCGTGAAGTCCACGTTGGCAGGGTCCACCGGCAACGGCTCGGGCTCGAAACCCGTCGCCCGCGGCGTCTTGAGGTGGGCGGCCGTCAGCGCCTGCGGAGCGTGGCCCCCTTCCGCCCACGCCTCCAACGCGGCGATGTAATCGACCACGTTGGCACCCGCTCCGCCGGAACAATGGTTCATGCCGGGGACCAGATACAATTTAAAGAAGTCGTCGATGGCGGTCTTCCCACCCAGGGTCCGCTCCACCGTTTGATAGTACGCGACCATGTTCTCCGGCATGACCGCCTCGTCCGCCAGGCCGTGAAACACGATCAGCTTCCCGCCGGCGGCCTTGAACGGGCGCAGATCCGGATTGGCGGCGCCGTTGTACGCCTCCATCATGGTCGATAGCCTGGAATCGCTGTCCCAGTCGAACTGGGTGATCCGCCAGTCCGGGCCACGCTCCGGCACGTTCATGTAGCGGAAGATCGCCGTCACGGCGGTCTGCACGCCCGACGGGCCGCCATCGGCAGCCACGTAGGCACCGATCCAGTTCAGCTCCGAACCGGGCAGCACGCTGCCCTCGTACAGCCGCGTGCCATGGGAATCCGCCGGGCCCCGGTAGATCTTGCGCACGGCCTCGACCTGCTCGGGACTCAGACAGTCGTGAGTCCGGCTGCCGCGGCATTGCAGGACCGCGGGGTCGACATGGCAATGCCGCGGGTCGCCGATGACCCCGTCGCGCACGCCGTCGTCGAGATCGCACTGGGCGAGGGCGGCGCTCGCCACGAGCCGGATGGCCGCCGGTGTGAGTATCGACCGGCCCTCCTTGCCGAGCGTTGCCACGACGTTCCACATCAGGGCCAGGGCATCTGCGCTCTTGGTGATCGGCGCCGCGCCGGCGATGATGCCGTCGAAGTCCCACGGAAAACGCTGTGCCTCCAGCAGCCCCATACGCCCGCCCGTCGAGCACCCCATGTAGTAGGAGTGTGCCGCTGCCGTACGGTAGTACAGGGCCGTGATCGCCTTGCCCGCCACGGCGGCGACGTGCGTGCCGCGAAAGCCGCAATCCACCTTGGCCTGGATGTCGGTGGCCGCCCAGATGTCGTCGGGCTCGTTCGACTTGTGACCCATGTCGGAAATGGCGCAGGCGTAGCCCTTGCGCACCGGCGTGTCGCAATCCTCCATCTGGATCGCACGGCAGTAGCCGCCGCGCCCGTACTCGAGGAATTTTCCGTTCCAGCCCGTGGTGGGCAGGCGAAGTTCCACCCCGACGTCCGGCTCGACGACGGCGCTTACGCGGCAATGGGCCGGCAGCGCGGCGGATGCCGGCGTCCATTCAGCCGCCGTGATGCGGGTGGGGGCATCGGGTGGCGCCAGCGTGCGTCCTATCAGGGCGGTGCAGGCGGCCGCGGCGTCGGCCGTGCTCATGGCCGGGATCGGCGACGCCGGGGGCGCGGCCTGCGCAGCCGGTGCGGCCTGC
>CAZZVN010000016.1:46138-63544 GCA_964657625.1 uncultured Steroidobacteraceae bacterium | reverse complement strand
GGTCGCCGCCATTCCCGGCGAAGCGCTCGACGAGGCCGCGTTTTTACTAGGCGTATTGCCGCCCGTGTCCGTGCCTGCGGCCGTCGCGCCCGCGGAGTCGGTGCGCGAGCGGGCCCGATGGCCGCGGCTCGAAGATCGTGTGGTGTGGTTGGTCGACTTGTTCGAGCGTCTCGAGCGCCGCGATCGAGCCGCCGGCGATGTGGTGAGCTGACGTGGAACACCACTGGGGCGGGCTCATCGAACTGTTCGTCGTGGTCCTGTTCGTGATCGGCTGGGGCGTGCTCGAGCTCGTGGCGCTGCGTCTCGACAAACGGCGCAAGGCGCGGACCTCAGAAGAATCGACGGGGCATCCTGAACGGTAGCATCGCCTGCACCCAGGGCGCGCGGAAGCGATCGAGATCGAGACTTTCGTGGATGGCGGTTGCGTGCTTCCCGCACAGCCGCGTGGCCAACACCGAGCGGCTGTAGAAGGGGGCGTCCTCCAGGGTTTTTATCACGCGCACGTCGTCGACGTCTCCTGCTGCCCCGGCGCGCGTATGCCTCGCGAGTCGCCAGCGGGTGCGCGGCAGGATCACGAGAGCCGGCGCGTCCATGGCCTCCACCTCGCCCCGGCCGTCGAAGCTGAGTCCGAGCGAGCGCGGCGGTCCGACGCGCGGCACCACGTCGTAGAGCACCGCAGAGTTTTCTGGCAGAGCCGCCCTCGACCAGGTCCATGCGGTGAAAGCCCGTTCGACCGGTTCCGCGCCGAAGTTCGAATCCATGTACCCGGTGCCGGACCATGTGAGCGCGGGATCGTGGAAATCGACTTCGACCTGTGCGCGAGGGGCCAGGGGCGACCATTCATGCAGCCCGGCGGGATCAAGCATGAATCGACTTTCGCATGCCGCGGTCGGCGTGAGGCGGATCGTGCCGCGAAGCCGTCGCGGCAGGGGCGCGCAGGTTTCATCGACGTCGACCTGCAGCGAGTCGCCGGTCCATCGCAGGCGGCTGTTGCCGAGCGCCAGGGTGGATGCCCGGCGCTCCACCTGCCGCGCCCCGCGTTCCGTCATGCTCCAACGCGCCGCGCGTGGCGAGTAGAGGGCAACGTTGAGTGCGCAGTAATCTGCCGGATCGGCGTAGCCGCGCCGTCGCGCCCATGCGTAGTAGGGAGAGAAAACGCTGCCGACGAACGCGATCAGGGTCAGTGCATGCACGCCGTCGTCGCTCAACGCATCGATGTACCACCATAGGTAGCCGCCCGGCGGGACCGGACGATCGAAACGCAGTCCTTCACCACCTCGGCGGCCGCCAATCTTCCCGAAGTCGCCGCCATCGGAACTCCCGGACCCGGGTGGGTGCTGCCGCCCGCAAGATACAACCCCGGGATCCTGCTGCTCGACCCCGGCCGCGCGAACGACGCTCTCCAGCCGTGCGAAGCCGGACCGTACAACGCTCCCCCCGTCGCGGGAAACGAGCGATGAAAGTCGGCCGGGCTCGTCGCGATGAGGGTGCCCGGCTCGGGACTCAACGTCAGACCGAAGCTCGCGAGGCGCTGGATCATTCGTGTTTCGCATGCCTGCATCTCCATCGCATCGAAGGGGTGTGTGTCGCCGTTCGCCGGCGCATTGATCAAACAGAACAGACGTTCCGCGCAACCCGGCGCGCCCGCCGGCACGGCATCGCGCCGATCCGGTGCACATACGTACACCGTGGGCACGGGTGGCATCTCACGGCGTCTCATGAGCGCATCGAACTCGGCACGGTAGTCTGCGCTGAATAACACCGTATGGTGCGCGAGGTCGAATCCGCCGGGGCGGGCCAGCAGGTTCCAGGTCATCGCCGACAACGAGCGTGCAGGGCGGCGCGTCGGCGCGGCGGCATGCCTCACCTGCGTGCCGAACAGTCCTGCGGCCAGGGCGTTGTTGTCCGCATTGCACACCACGGCCCGCACCGGAACGAGTTCCCCATCATCTAATTCGACCGCGCTCACGCACCCGCCCTGCAGAGCGATGCGCTTGACGCCGGCGTCGTAGCGCAGGCGTGCGCCCTGGCGCGAGGCGAGTGCGGCCAGCTGACGGGCGAGTTCGTGCATGCCACCCTCCACGTACCACACCCCGGCCTGTTCGACGTGCGCAATCAGCATCAACGTCGCCGGCGCGGCAAAGGGGGAGGAACCGCAATAGGTCGCATAGCGGGCAAACAGCTGAATCAGCCGCGGATCCTTGAAATAACCGGCGAGTTGTCGCCAGAGCGTGGTGAACGGTTTGATGTTCCACAGGTCGCCGAGTCCGGCGATGCCGAGACGGCCGAAGAGTCCCAGCGGCGAGGGACGGGCCGCCCGCATGAACGACGTGTCGAGGGTGTGATAGATCCGCCGGGCGTGTGCGGCGAAGGCGCGAAAAGCCAATGCATCGGCGCGTCCGGCGAAGCGGCCGACGGCGTCGACGGACCGTTCGAAATCCGCAAACAGGTCCAGGCGCTCATGGACCGACCATGCGTGGCGGGCGAGCAGTTGAGCGGGTTGCAGCCGCAGGTGCCGCTCGAGAGCGTCGCCTGAGTCGGCGAACAGGCTGTCGAACACATCGCGCAGGGTGAACACGGTGGGACCCGCATCCATCGGCACGCCGCCCGGGGCGAGCTCGCGGAGCTTGCCGCCCGGGGTTGCGGCACGCTCGAAGAGCTGTACGTCGAACCCCGCTCGCGCGAGGTCGATCGCCGCGGCGAGGCCGCCGACGCCGGCGCCGATTACGGCGACCCTTTGGTCCGCCCGCGCCCGTGTCGAATACCCGTTGACCTTCGCCATATCGATGTCTATATTACATGACAGTAAAAAGCGACAAGTGACATTTACACTTCGTGAGGGCTGCCGTGGATGCCATGACCCGTCTAGAGCGATCGCTGGCCCATGCCCTGGCCATGGCAGGGGGCCCGGAAGGACCCCCGTTACTGTTCAATGCAATGCGCTATGCCGTTTTCCCCGGTGGCGCTCGCATCCGCCCACGCCTGTGTCTCGCCGTGGCGCGAGCCTGCGGTGACGATAAGCCTGCCGTGTCGGCGGCCGCGGCGGCGGCCATCGAACTCATGCATTGCGCCTCCCTGGTGCATGACGACCTGCCCTGTTTCGATGACGCAGCCACTCGGCGCGGACGCCCGGCGGTGCACAAGGCCTTTGGCGAGCGCATTGCCGTGTTGACCGGCGACGCGCTGATCGTCCTCGCGTTTCAATCGATCGGGCTGGCCGCGGCCGCCGCGCCGACCCGCCTCGGTGGTCTCTTGTCGATCATCGCGCGCACCGTCGGTGCGCCGAGCGGCATCATCGCGGGCCAGGCATGGGAGTGCGAAAGCCAGGTCTCGCTCGCGCGTTATCAGCGCGCGAAGACCGGGGCGCTGTTCGCCGCAGCCACCTCTGCCGGCGCCTGTGCGGCGGGATACGATGCCGGGCCGTGGCACGCACTCGGCGAGCGCATCGGCGAGGCTTATCAGATTGCCGACGACATCCGCGACGTCGTGGCCAGCCCCGAGGAACTCGGCAAACCCACCGGCCGCGATGCCGCGTTGGGGCGTCCAAATGCCGTTCATCAACTCGGGGTGGGGGAGGCCGTGGATCGGCTGGAAACGCTGGTGCGAACCGCCACCGCGGCGATCCCCGAGTGTCCGGGCGCCGCCGATCTACGCGCCCACATTCTCGCGCAGGCCGCCCGTCTGCTGCCGCGCGAGCTGGCAAGACCGGCAGCCTAGAGCCCTCTCCGCCGTGTCGTGGACCGACCGCTGTCTCGCGGTGCGAGATCGCTGGTTGTCCAGCCCCCGGTTTCAGCGCTGGGCGTCGGAATTTCCCCTGACCCGTCCCACGGCACGCAGGCGCGCGCGGGCGTTGTTCGACGTGTGCGCGGGATTCGTGTACTCCCAGATCCTGTTTGCCTGTGTACGGCTGAAGCTTTTCGATCTGCTGGCGGGCGGGCCGCGGACCGCCGCCGAGATTGCGCAGACCCTGGGTGTGCCGCTCGATTCCACGGAGCGTTTGTTGGAAGCGGCGGTCTCGTTGCGCCTGCTCGACCGGCGTGCGGCGAGCCGTTTCGGACTCGGCAGTCTCGGCAGCGCATTGGCGGGCAACCCCGGGGTGGGCGCCATGGTCGAGCATCACAGCCTGCTGTATGCGGACCTGCTCGATCCGGTCGCGCTGTTGCGCGGCGATCACGAGCCTACCAAACTCGCCAAATATTGGGCCTACACCGGTGTCGACGATCCGACGGCGCTGCCGGGCGGGCAAACCGGCGACTACACCACCCTCATGGCGAGTTCCCAATCGCTGGTGGCGGACGAGATTCTCGATGCCTTTCCACTCGGCAAACATCGGTGTCTGCTCGACATCGGCGGCGGTGACGGCAGCTTCCTGATCAAGGCAGCACAGCGTCATGTGCATTTGCGACTCATACTGTTCGATCTGCCGCCGGTCGCGCGCCGCGCCGCCGAGCGCTTCGACGCGCTGGGCCTCTCGGCGCGCGCCCGTGCCGTCGGTGGCGACTTCCGCAACGCCGGCCTGCCGCAGGGCGCCGACATCGCCTCGTTGGTACGCGTGGTGCACGATCACGACGATGCGACCGCGGCGGCATTGCTGCGCGCGGCGTACCTGGCGCTGCCCGCCGGCGGCACGCTGCTGCTCGCAGAACCCATGATGGGAACCCCGGGCGCAGAACCGGTGGGCGACGCGTATTTCGGTTTTTATCTTCTTGCGATGGGCAGCGGCCGGCCCCGAACGCCGGATACGTTGCGGGCGCTGCTGCGCGGGGCGGGCTTCGAGAGCACCCGTCTGGTGCGCACACGGCAGCCATTACAGAGCCGCCTCATCGTCGCGCAGAAACAGGCGCGTTAAAAGTGTTAAGCAAGGTTGACATAAAAAACAGTCAGAGTATTGTGACACTACGACATGAAAACGCCACCACAAGGTTTCAGTCTCACCGACCTTCCCAGCGGGGTCGCACGCGACACGCTGGCCGTCGTGTTGCAAAAACCTGAGCAGTTGGTGCTCTCGCGCCTGCGGCTCGATGAACCAGGCGCGGAAGACGTGGTCGTCGACATGGAATGGTCTGGAATCAGCACCGGTACCGAGCGATTGTTGTGGACGGGGGACATGCCGCCGTTTCCGGGCCTGGGGTATCCCTTGGTGCCCGGGTACGAATCGGTGGGGCGCATCGTCCACGCGGGTTCGCGCAGTGGCCGGACCTGTGGAGAGCGGGTGTTCGTTCCCGGTGCACGCTGTTACGGAGAGGTGCGTGGGCTGTTCGGCGGGGCGGCCGCCACCGTGGTGGTACCCGGGGCGAGGGTGACCGTGTTGAGCGAGACACTCGGCGAACGCGGTGTGCTGATCGCACTCGCGGCAACGGCCTACCATGCGATCGTTGCCGGCAACTCGCGCCCACCTGATCTCATCGTCGGCCACGGGGTGCTCGGCCGCCTGATTGCACGCATCAGTGTACTGCTGGCACAGGAACCGCCGGTGGTGTGGGAAAAAAATCCCAATCGCCGCGACGGCGCTGCGGGTTACGAGGTGCTCGATCCCGCGACAGATGCACGGCGTGACTATCACGCCATCTATGACGTGAGCGGCGACGGATCCCTGCTCGACGCGCTCATCGGGCGGCTCGCGCCCGGCGGTGAGATCGTGCTTGCCGGATTTTACAGCCAGCCGCTGTCCTTCGCGTTTCCCGCCGCCTTCGTCCGCGAGGCCCGGCTGCGCGTCGCCGCGGAATGGCGCGAGGCAGATCTGCTGGCGGTGGTGGCTTTGATCGAGGCAGGGCGGCTGAACCTGGACGGGTTGATCACTCATGTCAGCGCGGCACACGACGCCCCGGCGGCGTACCGCACGGCATTCACGGATTCTTCTTGTTTAAAAATGGTGTTGGACTGGAGAACATTTTCATGAGTACTTCACCGGCAATCTCCGGCGCGCTGCGATCGCAGCAGAACCGTCTCGATGCCCTGCGCGCGGAAGCCGCAGTCGATCCCGATGCCGTGCCGAGCGCGGCGCCCACCAAACAGACGCAGGTCATCGCGATCTACGGCAAGGGGGGCATCGGCAAGAGTTTCGCCCTCGCAAACCTTTCTTACATGATGGCGCAGCAGGGCAAGAAGGTGCTGCTCATAGGCTGCGATCCGAAGAGCGACACCACCTCGCTGTTGTTCGGCGGGCGAGCCTGCCCCACCATCATCGAAACGTCGGCCAAGAAGAAACTCGCCGGTGAGCAGGTGAAGATCGGCGACGTGTGTTTCAAGCGTGACGGCGTGTTCGCGATGGAGCTGGGCGGCCCTGAGGTCGGCCGCGGCTGCGGTGGCAGGGGCATCATCCACGGCTTCGAACTGCTCGAGAAGCTCGGCTTTCACGAATGGGGCTTCGACTACGTGCTGCTCGATTTTCTGGGCGACGTGGTGTGCGGCGGTTTTGGCCTGCCCATCGCCCGGGACATGTGCCAGAAGGTCATCGTGGTCGGTTCGAACGATCTGCAGTCGCTGTACGTCGCCAACAACGTATGCTCTGCGGTGGAATACTTCCGCAAGCTCGGCGGCAACGTCGGAGTGGCGGGTCTCGTCATCAACAAGGACGACGGCACCGGTGAGGCGCAGGCGTTCGCCGCGGCGGCCGGCATCCCCGTGCTCGCCGCCATTCCCGCCAACGAGGACATTCGGCGCAAGAGCGCCAACTACGACATCGTCGGGCGGCCCGGCACGCAGTGGGCGCCTCTGTTCGAGCAGCTCGCCGCGAACGTGGCCGACGCGCCGCCGCTGCGGCCCACGCCGCTCACGCAGGACGGTCTGCTGGGTTTGTTCAAGGGCGAGGTGGTGGGCCGCAACGTGGTGCTGGAACCCGCATCGCACGAAGACATGTGCGGCAGTTCCCACATCGAGAAGGCCACCCTCGAGATCGTGTACGACACGGTCTGATGGACGCGACCTCGAACATGCCGACCTCAGCATCCCCCACGCCGACGGGTTTCGATCCCGCCGCCGCGCGCACCGACGGGCTCGGTTGTCATGCCGGCAAGGACGAGCTGCGGCGTGCGGCGGCGGCGGCGGGCAAGAGCGACATCCTGGACGGCTACGCGGCTGACTATCCGCTCGGTCCGCACGATCAACCGCAGAGCATGTGTCCCGCCTTCGGCTCGCTGCGGGTGGGGCTGCGCATGCGGCGCACGGCCACCGTGCTGTCGGGCTCGGCCTGCTGCGTGTACGGTCTGACCTTCACTTCGCATTTCTACGGGGCACGGCGCAGCGTGGGCTACGTGCCCTTCAATTCCGAGACGCTGGTCACCGGCAAGCTGTTCGAGGACATTCGCGAGGCCGTGTTCAAGCTCGCCGATCCGGCCGCGTACGATGCGGTGGTGATCATAAACCTGTGTGTGCCGACGGCGTCCGGAGTGCCCCTGCAGCTGCTGCCGAAGCAGATCAACGGCGTGCGCGTCATCGGCATCGATGTGCCGGGATTCGGCGTGCCGACGCATGCCGAGGCCAAGGACGTGCTCGCCGGCGCCATGCTGCGCTATGCGCGCAACGAGGCCGCGGCCGGTCCCGTGCAGGCGCCGCGCGGCGGTCGCAATGCGCGGCCCACCGTCGCGCTGGTCGGCGAAATATTTCCCGCCGATCCGGTGGCCATCGGCATGATGCTCGAGCCGCTGGGCCTCGCGGCGGGGCCGGTGGTGCCTACCCGCGAATGGCGCGAACTGTACTCGGCGCTCGACTGTGCGGTGGCCGCTTCGATCCATCCTTTCTACACCGCTTCCCTGCGCGAGTTTTCCGCCGCGGGAAGAAGCATCGTCGGATCCGCACCGGTGGGCTACGAGGGGACTGCTGCATGGCTGGCCGCCATCGGTGAGGCCTGCGGGGTGGGCGCCGAGAAAGTGGCCACGGCGCAAAACCGCATACTGCCGGCCGTCCGGGACGCGCTGGCGAAATCGCCCATCCGAGGACGCATCACCCTGTCCGGCTACGAAGGATCGGAACTGCTGGTGGCGCGTGTGCTCGTCGAGAGCGGTGCCGATCTGCGCTACGTGGGAACCGCCTGTCCGCGCACGCCATGGTCCGCGGCCGACCGGGAATGGCTGGAGGCGAAGGGTGTCCACGTTCAATATCGCGCCTCGCTGGAGCATGATCTTGCGGCCTTGCGCGAATTCAGGCCCGAGCTCGCCATCGGCACGACCCCGGTGGTGCAGAAGGCAAAGGAACTCGCAATCCCCGCCCTGTACTTCACCAATCTGATTTCAGCCCGGCCTCTGATGGGACCCGCCGGCGCGGGGGCTCTCGCCCAGGTGATCAACGCCGCGCTCGCCAACCAGTCCCGTTTCGACGAGATGAAGGCTTTTTTCACCGGGGTGGGCACGGGTCACACCGCCGGCGTCTGGCAGGACCTGCCGCAGGACCACCCGGAATATCGCGAACGCTACAAGGTCCAGCTCGCGAAGCTTGCCGCGAAGCGCAAAGCAGCGGAGATGGGCTGATGCTGGTGCTCGATCACGATCGTGCCGGCGGTTACTGGGGAGCGGTATACGTCTTCGCCGCCATCAAGGGGCTGCAGGTCATCATCGACGGTCCTGTCGGCTGCGAGAACCTTCCCGTGACGTCGGTATTGCATTACACCGACGCGCTGCCCCCGCACGAACTGCCCATCGTCGTCACCGGCCTCGCCGAGGAGGAACTCGGACAGCATGGCACCGAAGGCGCGATGAAGCGTGCGCATCAAACCTTGAACCCCGACCTGCCGGCGGTCGTCGTCACGGGGTCGATCGCGGAGATGATCGGCGGCGGCGTCACTCCGGAAGGCACCAACATCCAGCGCTTTCTGCCTCGCACCATCGATGAGGATCAGTGGCAGAGCGCGAATCGCGCGATGAACTGGCTGTGGACGGAGTACGGCAAAAAGAAGGTGCCGCCGCCAAAAGCCCGCAAGGCAGGTGAGGCACCCCGAGTGAACATCATCGGGCCCATTTACGGTACGTTCAATACTCCGAGCGACCTTGCGGAGATACGCAGACTCGTCGAGGGCATCGGCGCCACCGTCAACCTCGTGTTTCCGCTGGGGTCACACCTCGAGGACGTGCCCTCCTTGAGCGACGCCGACGTCAACGTCTGTTTGTATCGAGAATTCGGCCGTCTGTTGTGCGAGACCCTAGAGCGTCCGTACCTTCAGGCGCCCATCGGGCTGCACAGCACCACCAAGTTTCTGCGCAAGCTGGGTGAACTCACAGGACTGGATCCTGAACCGTTCATCGAGCGCGAGAAACACACCACCATCAAGCCCCTGTGGGACCTGTGGCGGTCGGTGACGCAGGATTTTTTCGGCACCGCCAGTTTTGCCGTGGTGGCGAACGAGACGTATGCGCGCGGTGTACGCCACTTCCTCGAGACCGAGATGGGCCTGCCGTGCACGTTTTCGTTCTCGCGCTGTGCAGGAACGAAACCGGACAACGACGCGGTGCGCAAGGCGGTCAAGGAATCCCCGCCGCTCATCCTGTTCGGCAGCTTCAATGAGCGCATGTACCTGGCGGAGAGCGGGGTCCGCGCCCAGTACATCCCCGCATCGTTCCCGGGCGCCATCATCCGGCGTCACACCGGCACGCCTTTCATGGGATACGGCGGAGCCACGTATCTCCTGCAGGAAGTCTGCAACGCCTTGTTCGATGCGCTGTTCAACATCCTGCCGCTCGCCGCCGAAATGGACCGCGTGGACCCGACGCCGGCCCGTGCCCAGGGCGAATTACGTTGGACGGATGCGGCACGACTGGCCCTCGACGAGCTCGTCGCGGAGGAACCGTTGCTGGTGCGCATCTCGGTCGCCAAGCAATTGCGCGACGTGGCGGAACGCGAGGCCAGGCAGGCCGGCGCCGATTGCGTGGACGCCATGCGTCTGCCGCGGTCACGCCGCCGCGTCGGGCAGCCGGAGTCCGTGTGAGCCGTGTCTTACGGCAAGAATTTCGTCCAACGTGGACGAAGGGCGTCGTGGGGGAATCAACCTCCACGACATCGAAGTCGCGCGGCGACGCGCGTTTGAAGGCCGCGGGGCCATTAATCGGAGGTGAGACGTATGATTGACGAACGACGCGGCTCGCTCTCGGGATTGACCGAGAGTGAAGCTAAGGAGTTTCATGGGATTTTCGTGACCAGCTTCATCATTTTTACGGTGATTGCGATCGTCGCCCACTTTTTGGTCTGGCAGTGGCGGCCGTGGCTGTAGAGACCCGGACGGCAACCCCGGGTGCGGATTCTCGTTTTCGCATAGGAGACTGAAAAATGTGGCGAATTTGGCTTCTTTTCGATCCGCGCAGGGCATTGATCGCCCTGTTCGCTTTTCTGTTCGTACTCGCCCTGGTGATTCATTTCATCTTGTTGAGCACCGACAGGTTCAACTGGCTGGGCGGCCACGCGCCTCCCTCGGCATCCGCGCAGCACATGTCGACGCTGCCGGACAACGCCAAGCCATAGCAGGCGCCGAAGGCGGTGCTCGAAGTACGGGTCCGCAGGGATTCCGCACTCCGAGCGCTGCCGGAAGCGGCACAACGCAAGAAAGAACATAGAGAGCACAACCATGTCCATGCTCAGCTTCGAAAAAAAATATCGCGTCCGCGGGGGCACGCTGCTCGGCGGCGACCTGTTCGATTTCTGGGTGGGACCCTTTTACGTGGGCTTCTTCGGAGTCACCACGGCATTTCTCTCCATTCTCGGCACGGCGCTTATTCTCTACGGCGCTGCCATCGGGCCGACGTGGAACATCTGGCAGATCAACATCGCGCCGCCGGATCTCAAGTACGGTCTCACCTTGGCGCCGCTGCGCGAAGGCGGCCTTTGGCAGATCATCACCGTTTGCGCAACGGGTGCGTTCGTTTCCTGGATGCTGCGCGAGGTGGAGATATGTCGAAAGCTCGGCATCGGTTACCACGTGCCGTTCTGTTTCGGCGTCGCCATATTTGCTTACGTCTCCCTCGAGATCATCCGTCCCGTGCTCATGGGAGCCTGGGGCCACGCCTTTCCCTACGGCATTTTCAGTCACCTCGACTGGGTGTCCAACACGGGATACCAATACCTTCACTTTCACTACAATCCGGCGCACATGCTGGCGGTGAGCTTTTTCTTCGCCACCACGCTGGCGTTGTCGATGCACGGCGCCGTCATTTTGTCGGCGGCGAATCCCCCGAAGGGCAAGGTACTCACCGCGGAGCACGAGAACACGTACTTTCGCGACACGATCGGCTATTCGATCGGCTCGCTGGGAATCCACCGGCTGGGCTTGTTTCTCGCCGTGAGCGCGGTGTTCTGGAGTGCGGTATGCATCCTGATCAGCGGGCCGTTTTGGTCACGAGGCTGGCCTGAGTGGTGGGGTTGGTGGCTCAATTTGTCGATCTGGCACTGAAATAGAGCGGGGAACATCATGGCCGAATATCAGAATATCTTTACCCGGGTACAGATCCGCGCCCCGGCTTACCAGGGCGTCGCGCTGCCACGCGGAGTGTGGGGTCGTCAGACGCGGGGCGGCTTCAACCATCTCTTGGGTTGGTTCGGCGACGCTCAGATAGGGCCGATCTATCTCGGCACCACCGGTCTCTTGTCGTTGCTCTGCGGCTTCATTGCGTTCGAGATCATCGGTCTCAACATGTTCGCCTCGGTGCACTGGAATCCTTTGCAGTTCATCAGGCAGCTGCCCTGGCTCGCGCTCGAGCCGCCGGCGCCCGCCAACGGACTGCATCTGCCTCCGCTCAAGGAAGGCGGCTGGTGGTTGATGGCCGGATTCTTCCTGACGTCGTCGGTGCTGTTGTGGTGGTTGCGCATGTACCGCCGTGCCCGGGCGCTCGGCATGGGTACCCACGTGGCCTGGGCGTTCCTGGCGGCGATCTGGCTGATGCTGGTACTTGGCATCATCCGCCCCGTGCTCATGGGCAGTTTCGGGGAGGCGGTACCCTTCGGTATTTTCCCGCATCTCGACTGGACGGCCGCTTTCTCGATTCGCTACGGAAACCTGTTCTACAACCCCTTCCACTGTCTCTCCATCGCGTTCCTCTACGGCTCCGTGCTGTTGTTTGGAATGCACGCCGGTACCATCCTCGCGGTGAGCCGGCTGGGCGGGGAGCGTGAACTGGAGCAGATCACCGACCGCGGCACGGCCGCCGAGCGGGCGGCGCTGTTCTGGCGCTGGACCATGGGTTTCAACGCCACCATGGAGTCGATACATCGTTGGGCATGGTGGTTTGCGGTGCTATGTCCATTGGTCGGCGGAATCGGCATCCTGCTCACCGGTACGGTGGTCGATAATTGGTACCTATGGGCAGTCAAACATCACGTCGCACCGATGTATCCGCACGTGTTCCCGCCGGTCATCGATCCGGCGACCCTCACCAATACGCCGGCACCCGGAGCACCTTGATGAAGCTCAAGATCGTCATATTTGCAGGCGTGGCTCTCAGCCTTGGACTTGGGCTCGCCGGCTGCGAGCGGCCTCCTGTCGAAACCAAACAGGGTGGATTCCGGGGACTGGGCATGGAGCAGGTCATCAATCCACGGCTGGACGCCGTCAAGTACGCCGACAATCAGGTCCCGATGGCCATCCCGGCCGCGCCGGCGGAAGGTCCGCTGGCGAGTACGGTGTATCAGAACATCCAGGTGCTCAAGGATTTGAACGTGGCGCAGTTCTCACGCGTGATGCTCGCCATCACACAGTGGGTGGCGCCTCCGGATCAGAGCTGCAATTACTGCCACGGTGCGAACATGGCGAGCGACGACCGCTACACCAAGGTCGTGGCGCGTCGCATGCTGCAGATGGTCCGTCACATCAACACCGACTGGAAGGATCACGTCGCGAACACCGGCGTCACCTGCTACACGTGTCATCGCGGCAACGCGGTACCGCAGAACATCTGGTTCACAAATCCGGGTGAGTCGAACGCGTCGGGGTGGGTTGCCGACATGGCGGGTCAGAACAAGCCGGCGGCCGGCGTGGGTCTTTCGTCGCTGCCCTACGATCCTTACACGCGTCTGCTGCTGGGGGATGAAAACATCCGTGTCATCTCGAACGACGCGCTGCCGGACGGTAACCGAACCTCGATCAAGCAGACCGAGGGCACCTACGCGCTGATGATGCATTTCTCGCAGTCGCTCGGCGTTAACTGCACCTATTGCCATAATTCCCGGTCCTTCGCCGTATGGGACTTGAGCACCCCGAAACGGACCACCGCCTGGTACGGAATCCGCCTCGCGCGGGATCTGAACAACAACTATCTCGCGCCGCTCACGCCGGTGTTCCCAGCACATCGGCTGGGCGTGGAGGGCGATGTGGGCAAGGTCAACTGCGCAACCTGTCATCAGGGCGTGTTCAAGCCGCTGTACGGCGAGAGCATGGCGAAAGACTATCCTGAGTTACAGGGTGCGATGCACCAGGCTTCGGCGCCCGAGTCGCCGGCCGCGCCCCCGCCCACCGCCTCATTGCACTAGGCTTGGGCGAGAATCCTGCGGGCGGCCGCGAGGCCGCTTTGCAGCGCGCCGTTCACCGTGCCCCATTGACCGGTGTCAGTAATGTGCTCTCCGGCGAAGTACAGGGAATCCTCGACGGGTTGCGCCATCATCGCAGACACTTCGACCGCCCCCGCACCTGCGTAGCTGTAGGCGCCGCGGGCAAAAGGATCGTTCTGCCAGTCGTGGGTGTAACAGCCGATCAGGCGGTTTTCCAGATCCTCGAGTGGCACGGCGAATACGGTCGATAGATTGCGCAGGCAGCGATCCTTCAAGGCCTCGGTCACGCCGCGCGTGTCGTCCAGCAGGGCCTGTGCGGAGGGTCCGCCCGCCCAGGCGATAATCACCGGCGCAGGATCTGGAGACGGCGTCCAGTAGGTCCCGGGCACCGCGTGATCGGTGAACACAAAGCTTAGCTGCCCGAGTTCCGTCGTAACGTCGGGGTGGCGAAGTCGCAGACCCGTTTCCATCCAGAACCTGGAACTGAACATCAATGCCACCCGCACCACGACGCCCATGTTCACGCGCCCGGCGAGGGCGAGCAGGGCGGACGGAGCCGGAAAAAAATCCACCGAGCCGTGCTGCAGGACGCCGAGCGGCAGCGTGATCACGCTGCGCGTGGCGTGCAGCCCGAAGGCGTTGCCATGTGCGTCCGTGCCGTGCAGTGCAACGGCGCCCCGCTGCCAGCGAACGGCGTGGACCACGTGCCGCAGAAAAATTTCCCCGCCGGCGGCCCGTGTGCGGTGGGCGAGAAATTCGGGCAGCGCGTCGTAGCCCCCCTCCACATGAAACAGACGATCCGCCGCGATGGCGTCTTCCGCCGCCTGTTGTCTGACCAGCGCGGCCACGCCGATGCGGCGATGGTCGGCCGCATTGAAACCTTCCACGTAATGCACGGCCGCCGCTCGTCGCCGGGCATCAAGTCCGGCATGCGTGAGATAGTCGGCAAAGGTCTCGTCCGTTTCCGGAACCTGCGCCGCAAACCACCGGGACAAGTCACTCAACACCCGGCCGGTATCCCTCTCCGGCGTGATGGTCTGCAGGCTGCCGTCCCGATGGCACAGTTGCGAGCCGTTCAATTCATACGTTGACAACTTTGCTTCGCGGATGATCGCCCAGGTTTCGGGCGGCAGACCGTGAATGAATTCCGCCCCCAGCTCGACGGCGAGCGTCGCGGGTTTGGCAGCGTCGATGCGGCGGGTGTCGAGGCGCTGGGTATGGATGCGGCCGCCCACCCGCTCACGCGCTTCGACCACGGCGACGGTGAGTCCGGCTTCGCTCAAGGTGCGCGCTGCAGCGAGGCCGGCGACACCGGCGCCCAATACCAACACATCGTAAGTGTTCCGCGTCATCGATGTTCGGGTCAGGCCGGCCGTGCGATGTCCGACAGGAGCTTCTCGAGCACGGCGGTGTCCATCGGCTTGGTGAGATGGTGGTCGAAGCCGGCTTCCCTGGCCATGCGTTTGTTGTCCTCCTGGCCCCAGCCGGTGATGGCGATGAGCGTCATGGCCTTGCCCCAGGGTTCACGCCGCACATGGGCCGCCACCTCGTAGCCGTTCATGCCGGGCATGCCAATGTCGAGCAATGCGGCATCCGGTTTCCGGTCCGCCGCGATGCTCAAGGCATCGACGCCGGTGTGGGCCAAAAATACCTCGTGTCCGCATAATTCGAGCAGCATGCCCAGGCTCTCCGCGCTGTCGCGATTGTCGTCGGCCACCAACACGCGCAGCGCACTCGCTGCGACCGGCAGCGTGTCCGCCTCGATGGAGGCGAGGCCGTCCACGCGTGGTTCCGCAAGCGCGTCGGGAAGGACGATCAAAAATTCGCTGCCTCGCTCGAGCCCCTCACTGCTGGCCTCGACGTGACCTCCATGCAATTCAACGAGTCCCTTCACGAGGGCGAGCCCTATGCCCAGACCGCCGTCCGCATGACCGGCGTCCGGGGCCACCTGCGAGAACATTTCAAACACCTTGGTCAACATATCGCCGGCAAGTCCGATGCCGTCGTCACTAACGCGGATGACGACGGCACGTTCCCGGGTGGAACAATCCAGGCCGATATGGCCTTCCGGATCCGTGTATTTCGCAGCATTGGTCAACAGGTTGGTGATGACCTGCGTCAAACGCAACGGATCGGCCTCGATGCGCATACCGGCCTCGGGCCAGTCCACGTGCAGGGCGTGGCGTTTGGCGTCGATCAAGGGGCGTGCCGTTTCGACGGCCGCCTCGATCAGTCCGCGCAACTCGACGACCTCCTTCTTCAAGGTCAGCATGCCGCGCGTGATGCGCGAAACGTCGAGAAGGTCGTCGAGGAGCGAGGCCATGTGGCGAACCTGGCGGGAAATGATCATCCGGCTGCGCGTCAGTTCCTCGTTGGTGAGCGCGGGCGATTCGAGCAGGCGGGCTGCGTTGCGAATCGGGGCGAGGGGGTTGCGTAGTTCGTGCGACAGGGTCGCCAGAAACACGTCCTTGCGCCGATCCGCCTCGCGCAGGGCGGCTTCGTTGTCGATGAGGGAGCGCTGCGCCTCGCGCGAGACGGTGGCGTCGCGAAACACCAGGACGACGCCGACCAGCGCTCCGTCCACCGAGTAGATCGGTGCACCCGAATCCTCGATAGGCCGCTCGCCGCCATGACGGTCCAGGAGCAGGGTGTGGTTGGCCAGCCCCACCACCGTCCGATCGCGCAGTACGCGGGCCACCGGACTCTCCACCGCGGCGCGACTCTTTTCGTTGATGATGCGAAACACATCGTCGAGAAAGCGTCCCTGGGCCTCTGCGTCGGTCCAGCCCGTCAGCTGTTCCGCCACCGGGTTCATGAACCGGACGCGGCCGTTCGGATCGGTGGAAATGACCGCATCGCCGATGCTGCGCAGGGTGGTCGACAGGTCGTTCTGCACCCGCTGCAGACGTGCGCTGTGGCGCATGCTCACGTAGGCCACCAGCATCAGCAAGGCGACGGCCAGGGCCGTGGTGGCGACGATGGCAAATCCCACCGTTTTGCGGGCCTGGTCTCCCCGGTCACTGTGGATGCGCAACAGATGGTTCTCGGCATCCTGCATGCGGATGATGAGCGATCGGCACAGGTCGAGCACCCGCAGCGTGTCGCCACGAGCCACCATCATCCGGGTTCCCTCCAAGTCGCCGTTGCGCTCCATGCCCATCAAGGTCTGCGCCTGTGTCATCCGCTGCCGGGTCGCGTCGGTCAGCTGTGCCGCGAGCGACGGCAGTCCGGCATCCTCGGCCACCAAATGGTTCAGAGTTGCGAGTTCCGCGGGCAACCGGGCGGCGGCAGCCTCGGCGTCCTGGAACGACTTGGGGTCGTGGGTCATTTCGTAGCGCCGGCCCCCGCTCCCCAGGTCGAGCAACAACTGCTGGACGTGGGCGAGCTGGTAGCGCACCTGCTGCGCATGGGTGACCCAGTCGTTGCCGGCGTTCAATGTGTCCAGGCTGCGTGAGGCGAACACCCCCAGGACGATCACCAGCGCCGTGGACAGCGTCACCAACACGATGATTCGATTAAAGAAAAAACGCGTCGATGTGCCGAAGAGGGGCAGGCCGGCGCCGGAGGGAACGTTTTTCATCGAGTGGGCCGTCGCCGCAGACATTCCTGGACCTTAGGGGCGCATGGTACCGCGGAACGTCAGCGCATGCCTACGGCGCGTCGAGTGATCGAAGTGTGGGCGGGTTACGGTGCAGCCGCTACCGTGACCATCCAGGTGAACTGGAAGGAGAGAGTCATGCCCGCAAACTACACCCCGCCGCTGAAAAGTCTCACCCCGCCGCCGGAAGTTGAGCCCAAGGCCATTCAGGAGAGCCAGGAGGCTCCCGTGTCCAAACCGGGCGGTTTTGCCAACGATCCGCCCGACCCGACCAACCCGAACGAGGCGATCGAGCGTTACCGGCAAAAACTACGGCCGCAAAATTGAAACAACCCGTCGGGGGGGGG
>CAZZVN010000016.1:0-46128 GCA_964657625.1 uncultured Steroidobacteraceae bacterium | reverse complement strand
CCCCCCCCCCCCGCTCGCAGCCCGACAACCCCAGGCGGTGGCATCGGCGAGAACTCTTTGACATCGGCACCAAGGCGGTGGTGGCGTGGTTCGATCACAACGCTGCCAGCCTGGGTGCCGCTCTAGCGTTTTACACGCTATTTTCGGTGGCTCCCATCCTCATCATCGCGGTGGCCATCGCCGGCTATGTATTCGGTGCTGATTTTGCGCAGACTCAGGTGCTGTCGCAGCTACAGAGCCTGATCGGCGATGCGGGCGCCAAAACCGTCGGCGATCTCATGGCCAGCGCACACTACAGCGACAAGAAAGGGCTGGCGGCGGCGGCCGGCGTGGTGACTTTGATCATAGGCGCCACCAGCGTGTTCGGAGAATTGCAAAATGCACTGGAACGCATCTGGCAGACGCCCAAACCCGTCCGTGAAGTAGGCTGGTGGCGGTTTTTGCGAGGGCGCGTCCTGTCGGTTGGAATGGTGCTCGGCGTCGGGTTCTTGCTGCTGGTGTCCTTGGTGGTGAGTGCCGGACTTGCCGCGTTCAGCGACTGGCTGGGCCGGTTCCTTCCCCAGCTGAGAATCATCCTGCCGGTGCTGGATCTGACCTTGAGCCTGGGCATGAGTGCCTTGCTGTTCGCCATGATCTACAAGCTGGTGCCCCGCGAGAAGATACCCTGGAACGACGTGTGGACCGGCGCCGGAGTCACGGCATTCCTGTTCACCATCGGCAAGATGCTGATCGGCATATATCTCGGCAAAAGTTCGTTCAACTCTGCCTATGGTGCCGCCGGTTCCATGATCGTGCTGTTGCTGTGGATCTACTATTCGGCGCAGATTTTTCTGCTCGGTGCGGAATTCACCCGCGTGTTCTCTTACGAGCATGGCTCCCGGCGATCGCGCTCGGGATTCGTTGAGCCGGTGCGCCGGGAGCCGCTGTCCGCCTGATGTACGCCTGTCGCGCCGGACACGCCCTGCTAGTCGGGCGTTCGTGGGGAACGGTATCTCACTGCCCATAGAACAGTATGCCCTGATCGGCGATTGTCACACCGGGGCGCTGGTCGGTAACGACGGGTCGATAGACTGGCTGTGTTTTCCGCGTTTCGATTCCGGGGCGTGTTTCGCCGCGCTGCTGGGCACGCCCGAGCACGGTCGCTGGCTGATGACGCCGGCGTCACCCGTGCGCAAGGTCACCCGGCGCTATCGTGACGGCACCCTGATTCTCGAGACCGACCTGACCACGGACGAGGGTGTGGTGAGGCTCATCGACTACATGCCTCTGTCGGCCGAGCGCTGGGACGTGGTGCGTATCGTGGAGGGGCTCCGCGGCACGGTGCCCATGCGCATGGAACTCGTGGTGCGCTTCGATTATGGTTCCATCGTGCCCTGGGTGCGCCGGGAGGGCGAGCTGCTCACGATGACCGCGGGTCCCGACACCCTCGAACTGAGTGCGACGGTGGCCGTGACGGGCGAGAACATGAAGACCGTTGCGGAATTCTCCGTGGACCCGCGCAGCCGGCAGTCCTTCGTGCTTAATTACCGGCCCTCGGAGTCGAAGGTTGGGGAGACGATCGACGCGCTCGGCTCTCTTGCCGAGACTGAAGCGTCCTGGCGCGAGTGGTCGGGCCGCTGCACTTACGGGGGTCGGTGGGCGGATGCCGTGCTGCGTTCGCTCATCACCTTGAAAGCGCTGATCTACGAGCCCACCGGAGGTATCGTGGCCGCCCCGACGACCTCCCTGCCGGAACAGTTCGGCGGCGTGCGTAATTGGGACTACCGGTATTGTTGGCTGCGAGATGCCACGTTCACGTTGAATGCATTGCTCGCGAACGGCTATATCCATGAGGCGGTGGCATGGCGGGAGTGGTTGCTGCGCGCGGTGGCAGGCTCGCCGCAGGATCTACGTGTGCTGTATGGAGTCAGCGGCGTGCGGCGCCTGACCGAGTATGAGGCTGCGTGGCTGCCGGGCTATCAGGGCGCCGCACCCGTGCGCATCGGCAATGCGGCGTCGACGCAGTTCCAGCTCGACATCTACGGCGAGCTGATGGACACGCTGCACGTGGCCCGCTCCAACGGCCTCGATCCGGAGCCGGCGGCGTGGCATTTTCAGGTGGCGGTGCTTGCCTTCCTCGAGGACCATTGGGCCGATCCGGACGACGGCATCTGGGAAATACGCGGGCCCCGCCGCCACTTCATCCATTCCAAGGTCATGGCCTGGGTGGCGTTCGACCGTTGCATCAAAGATGCGGAGCGCGACGGCCTCGTGGCTCCGCTCGAGCGTTGGCGAAAGATCCGCAGCGACATCCACGCCGACGTCTGCATCAAGGGCTTCGATGCGCGCCGCAACACCTTCGTGCAGGCCTACGAGTCACCGCATCTCGATGCCAGCCTGTTGTTGATCCCCCAGGTCGGTTTTCTGCCGCCCGACGATCCGCGGGTGCTCGGTACCGTCGCGGCGATCGAGCGCGAGCTGCTGGTCGGGGGACTGGTGTTGCGGTATTCGACCCATACCGGAGTGGATGCGCTGCCTGCCGGTGAAGGCGCTTTTCTGCCGTGCTCCTTCTGGCTGGCGGATGCGTATGTGCTGTGCGGCCGGCGGGGGGAGGGCGAGACGCTGTTCGAGCGGCTGCTCGGTCTGTGCAACGACGTAGGTTTGATCGCCGAGGAGTACTCGATGGAAGCGATGCGCATGCTGGGCAACTTTCCGCAGGCCTTGACTCACATGGCGCTCGTCAACACCGCCCGGCTGTTGTCCATGTCCGCGCACGCCGTCGAGACCGCCACCGACCGCGGTGAGCGTCCGGCGACGGCCGGCGTGACCGCGAGCCCCGACGCGGTACGGCCCGACGCAGGCTAAGGCTGCTCCGCGCGCTTCATCGCCCAACTCCACAGTCGCTCGCTCGGCAGTGGCAGCACCATGAACCAATGCTCCACCACGCCGAGCCCCAGCAGGCTGGTCAGCATTGCGTAGGCAGTGACGTGGAACCCGTCGGTCGCCGCCAGGCAGCGCCGCAACAGGAACACCGTTGCAAGGGTCGACACAGCGACCGAGAACGGGAACAAGACATTGGCCGCGCGCCTGCGGAAGAACCCCCGAAGGTACTGCAGATGGGCCGGTAGAAACTTCTCCCCGAGGTTGCGCACCCCGAGGAAGAGGTTCAGTTTTGCACTCAGCCGCATGCCCCACAGGATGGAGTAGGTCCACAGCGCCACGCGATTGGGATGCTGCCAGGTCGCCGCACCGAGCGCGATGGCGCCTGCGCAGGTCGCCAGTTCGTTGTACAGGATGGCCTGCACGGCATGCAAAAAGTGCGGCCAGCCCATGCAGCGCCCGGCGCAGGCATGCTTGCGCGGCCCGGTGATGAAGCCCATCAAAAAAGACATTTCCAGCCAGCCCCATACCAGGATGGCACAGGTGAACGCGGCGTAGGCTCCGGCGGCCGTCACGTCGTCCGCGCTTGAATGCACGAGGAACGCCACGGGTACCAACAGCGCGGTGGCCGCCGCCATGCTCCACCGGAAAGTGGCCGGTCGGAGGCCGTCGAGAAACAAAATGAGGCCCGTGGTGAACCACCACACCAGCACCGCATAGCCCGCCGGGACCACGCCGTTCATCTACCAGGCAGGTGCCATACACACCTGAGCCGGCAGGTCGTGGCGCAGGACGGGCAGGGCGTAGAGCCTCGCGAACGTAACGGCCGCGGCGCAGGCGAGCCCCGCGCGTCGCACGGCGCCCACTGCGCCGCCGCGCGCCTTCGCCGCCTTGACCGCCACCGCAATGCGGCGCAGCCGTTCCAGGCCGGCGCGAAACTTCGGATTCTCGATGTCGAGCGACAGCGGAAACACCTGTTTGGATATTTCGGTGGTGATGCGGAAGACGTCGAAATCATAAGCGCCCGGATCCATGTCGAAGGCTTCGTGCATGAGCGGCCGGTCATGATCGCGGACGTACATGGTGGCGAACACCGCCAGCAGGAAGAAGCGGATCCAGAGTTTGTTGTGCCCGCGCAGCAGATGCGGATTGGCGCGCATGATGAGTGCGAAAGCCTCGCCGTGCCGGAACTCGTCGTTGCACCAACGCTCGAACCACCGGAAGATCGGATGAAAACGTTTCTCGGGGTGTTTCTCAAGATGCCGGTAGATGGTGATGTACCGCGCATAGCCGATCTTCTCGGAGAGGTAGGTGGCGTAATAGATGAATTTCGGTCGAAAGTGCGTGTACTTCTTGTCACGTCGCAGGAAACCGAGGTCCACGCCCACCCCGAAGTCCTTCAACGCCTGGTTGATGAAGCCGGCATGCCGGGCTTCATCGCGCGCCATGAAGCCCATCAATTCCTTCATGTCCGGATTCGCGACCCGGCGTTTGATCTCGCTGTACAGCACGCAGCCGGAAAATTCCGCGGTCACGGAGCTGATCAGAAAATCCAGGAATTCCTGATGCAGGTCCGCAGGCAGCTGCTGAACCTCGGCGTCGAACTGCGCGTTGCGCTGAAAATGATCGCCGTTGATGTCGTTCCTGAACTCCGCCATCATGCGATCCCACTCGCCGCGCACGAGGCTCACGTCGAGTTTCTCGAGCGCCGCATAGTCGGTCTTGTAGAAGCGGGGACTGAGCAGGGTGTTGGCCTCCGCCTTGCGGGTGGCCGCGCTTCCCGAATCGATCCCAGTCATCTCGTCGATCATGTTTTCTCTCCAGGGCGACCGCTCGCGATCAAAATGTCCGCAAAGGCGCCGGCATTGGTAGGACCGAATACTTCCAGATCTATGTGCCGGCCGGTGGCAGGGTCGTCGAGCGACAGACGTCCGTCGCTCCACCGGGTCAGCGTGAACGGTGGCACGGGGCCGACGGCCTGCGCGCGCCGCTCCCGCACCAGGCCCCGCAATACGCCGCGCACGAAGCCGTTGGTGCCCGGCTGAAGGACGTCGACGAGCCGGTCGGTGTCGTTTTCATAGACCAGCACCGCGCCGTCCGCCCGATCCTTGAACTGCAGTTTGCTGCGCTGGATTACGGCACTCGGGGGCGGCCGGGCAGGTTCATAACCCGTCAGACGGGCGATGGCCACCATCAAGATGGACACCGCGACCAGGCCCACGACCCCGATTACGGCTCCGCGGGGCAGCGAGCGATTCGTGGCGAGAGAGACGCTCATGTTCCGTCGGCTCCTAGGCCGCCGCGGCCGTGGTGCCAGACGCGGCGTGCGCACCCGCCGCCGGACGGACCATGCTCGCGGGTGCCTGCGCCACTGTCTTCGTTGCGACCTGCCCGGTTTCGGCCGTCAGCGCGGCCGACAATAGATCCGCGACCAACCGCGGTTGTTTCAGCGAGCGAAAGCTCGGCTGCGGTCGTGTGATCCGCCCCGGTCGCAGGTGCGGCCACGTGATGAGATAGCCGATCCGCTCGCCGGCGGCGAGCGTGAGGGCGATGTCTCCCATATCCTCCCCGTAGGCCTTGAGCGAGACGCCGTCGATCAAGCGAAAAGGAATGTTCAAGGTCATCGGTACCGCCACGCCGTGACGCAGCAGCACGCGACGGTTGGTGAGCGTGTACACCGTGGAGCGCGCGCTGAAATAGGCCAGCAAGCAGAGCAGCCCGATGGCGACTCCGCCGGAGGTGAGCAGCAGAGCGCACGAAACCAGCATGTCCGCCGCCGGACCCGATCCCGCGAGCCCCACGGCCACGCGGCAGGCGACCAGCAGCAGAAAATACAACGCGACGGCGCGCACATGGTACGCACGCAGCGCGAAGGACTGCCAGGACGGGGTGCCCTGCCACAGCAGCCGTTCACCTTCGGGAAGTTGCGCCGGCAATCCGCGGATGGGTTCGAAATCGAAATCATCATGACTCATAGCAGGGGCTCCGCGCGGTTCGGGGTGGCGTACAAGGTGCCGCCGGCAAAATAGGCCATGATCTGATCCTCTTCGCGCAACGTGATCTGATCCGGACTAGCCAGCGGGGGCACGCTCGAAAATTGCGCGCCGAGTATGGATTTCACCCGGATTTCACGGCGGCTGCCGTCGATCTTGGCAAAGCCCATCGGCAGCATCGCCAGACGTCCGGGCGCGGTGCGCAATTCCAGGTAGCGGATTTGCGGCTCCGCCCGATCCACCCACACGTCCGTCACGTGTCCGGCGAGTTGCCGGTCCGCCCCGTATACGGGCATGCCCCGCGGATCCGGATCTTCGCGCGATACGCTCAGGGTCGGGTCGACCCGCAGCGGGACGATCATCGGTCGGCCGTCGACGGTGTGGTCCGGATGCGTGGCGCGCAGTGTCCACGCCGCGGGCCCCACGTTGTCCAGCATGGGATTGCCGGTGGGCTGCAGCGGTGCGCCGGGATAAGCGCCGATGGGACGGGCGAGCAGCGGTCGGTCATCGTGTTCGACGCGCGGCGCGATCACGAGATTGCCCTCCGGCAACAAGTAGGTCTTGGGTTCCGGGACGGCCGGAAAACCCTGGACCTTGATTCTGCCGCCCGAGCGGTCGGATTCGAGTGGATAGCCTTCACGCTTGTTCTCCCGGTGGAGATAGATCAGCAGTCCTGCGAAGAAGATCCAGAACGCGTAGAGCACGACCTGTGCGACATCGAAGTAGCCGGTGATGGCGCCCGTATGGATACCCGTATTCATCTCGCAATCCTCTTGATGTACAACTCAGTTGGGGAATTCGGCCAACGTGTAATCGGCCGAGTCGCTCGTCCGCGCCGCCGAGCCCGAGCGCACCAGCGGTCCGATGGCCACCAGGGTCGCGAACAATAAAACGATCTCGATCTGATACACGGCACCATAGCCGGTGGCCGCACCCGACAGCACGGGGCCGAGGGCTCCATGGGCCGCAAGGCCTGCGACGCCGTCGCGTATCGCTCCGCCCAGGGCGATGGCGAGGCCGGCACTGGTGGCTTGCACGGCACCCCAGGCACCCAGCGCCAGGCCGCTCTCGCCGTTGCGCTCGCGCGCCATGGCGCCGGCCAGGGTGCCCACCGAGAAGAACCCGCCCCCGAATCCGATGCTCAATACACCGAGTCGGAACAGCAGGGGCGAGGCCATGGGTGCGGCGAAGATCACCGCGGCAAAGGCAAACAGGCCGAGCACGGCGCCATAGGCCGCCAGGCGATAAGGATCGGCACCATGCACGAGGAACCGGGCGGCAAGGCAAAAAGCGGCGAGCATGCCACCCGCCAGCATGGCGGTGAGGGTCGTGGTCGCCGCCACAGGCAGGTGCAGGATCTCCCCGCCGTAGGGTTCGAGCACGATGTCCTGCATGTTGAACGCGGCGGTGCCGAGGCCCACGGTCACGAGGAAACGAATGGCACGACTGTGACGCGTGAATTCGGCCCAGGAGTCGCGAAATTTGACGGTGGATCGGACGATGACCGATGCCACGGCGGATCGCGGCAGTCCCACCCGCGCTTCCTGCTTCCACAAGGCAGCCAGGTTCAGCACCATGGTGACCACCGCAGCCCCCTGGACGACCTGGATCAAACGGATTTCGGAGAAGTTGCCGAGCAATCTGCCGAAGGCCAGACCCGCCGCCACCATGCCGACCAGCAGCATGACGTACATCATCGCCACCACGCTCGGGCGAGATTCGTCCGTGGCAAGGTCGGTGGCGAGAGCGAGCCCCGCGGTCTGCGTGGTCTGCAAGCCGGCACCGACCAGGAGGAACGCGAACGCGGAGGCGAATTGACCGATCCACAGCGGCCCGTGCGTGTCGCCGGACAGAACGAGCAGCGCGAACGGCATGATGGCGAGCCCGCCAAATTGCAGCAAGGTACCCATCCAGATGTACGGTACGCGCTTCCAGCCGAGCGCCGAGACATGATTGTCCGAGCGAAAACCGATGAACGCGCGGAACGGCGCGAAAACCAGGGGCAGTCCGACCATGAGCGACACGAGCCATGCAGGAACGCCCAGTTCGACGATCAGCACCCGGTTCAAGGTGCCGATGAGCAGGACCGTGGCCATGCCCACCGAGACCTGGAACAAGGACAGACGCAACAAGCGGCTGAGGGGCAGCTCGGCGCTGGTGGCGTCGGCGAACGGTAGAAATTCCGTACCGATCCTCATCCAGCGGCGCACCAGGCGTTCACCGATTTTTTTCATGATCTGACGAGTTCCATGGCATGCGACTTGTAGAAACCGCTGGTGACGCGCTGGGCCCGCCCGATGCGCCAATCCGCGAGCGCGGGCTCTGCGCGCAGCAGACGCCGCAAGGTCTGTTCGGCGATGGGTTCGAGCGCAGGCGCCCGGTCGCCCCGGGGGAACAGGCGCCCCAACGTCCACAGCAGCGCGAGCGCGGGGGTCCGGGGCGCGAAGGTGAAGACGATCGATCGCTCGGTCCTCGCGGCAAATCCCGCCAATACGCGCACGACGTCTTTCGCCTGGTAGTGGATCAAGGAGTCCATCGCCACCACGTGATCGAACCGACCGAGCGCGGGATCGAACATGTCCCCCACCCGGAAGTCGATGCTGCCGCGGGTCAGGGTCGCCGGCAGGCGCTCCTCGGCGAGTTTCACCAGGGTCGGCGAAAGATCGACAGCCAGCACGCTTGCGCCCCGCTGGGCAGCCTCGACGCTCAAGCTGCCGGTACCGCAGCCGGCGTCGAACACCCGCCTGCCGTCGAGGTCGACCGGCAGGAGGGAGAGCAGGGTGGTGCGCATGCGGTCGCGTCCGGCGCGTACCGTCGCGCGCACCCTGCTGACCGGCGCGGTCGAGGTTAGGCGCGCCCAGGCGTCCACCGCCGTGCGATCGAAATAGTTTTCCAGCTGCCCGCGGCGTTCGAGGTAGGTGAAGTCATTCATCAGTCGAATCCCAGCAGGTCGAAAATGTCACGGTCCTTCATGGCCTCGGCGATCAGGGGATCCGTGCCGTCCCACAACGACTGCGCGAGGCGTAAGTACTCAGCCTGCACCGCATCGAGTTCGGGGGAACTTTCCATCTCGAACAACGTGGCCTTCTTGAGACGGCTGCGCCGGATCACGTCGAGGTCGGGAAAGCGCGCCATGGTCTTCAGTCCGACGCGCGAATTGAATTTGTCGATCTGGTCCGTCCCCGCGCTGCGGTTGGCAATGACTCCTCCCAGGCGCACGGCGTAATTCTTCGATTTGGCCTGGATCGCGGCGACGATGCGGTTCATGGCAAAAATCGAGTCGAAGTCGTTGGCGGTGACGATGAGTGCGCGGTCGGCGTGCTGGAGCGGAGCCGCGAAACCGCCGCAGACGACGTCACCCAGGACGTCGAAGATCACCACGTCGGTATCTTCCAGCAGGTGATGCTCCTTCAGGAGCTTCACCGTCTGCCCGACCACGTAGCCCCCGCAGCCCGTGCCGGCGGGGGGGCCGCCCGCCTCGACGCACATGACGCCGTTGTAGCCCTCGTAGACGAAGTCCTCGACGCGCAGTTCCTCGGAGTGGAAATTCACCGATTCCAACACGTCGATCACGGTGGGCATCAGTTTTTTCGTGAGGGTGAAGGTCGAATCGTGCTTCGGATCGCAGCCGATCTGCAGCACCCGCTTGCCGAGCTTGGAGAACGCGACCGACAGGTTCGAGGAGGTCGTGCTCTTGCCGATGCCGCCCTTGCCGTAGACGGCGAAGACTTTGGCGTTGCCGATCTTCAGATTCGGGTCGAGCGGCACCTGCACGCTGCCGTCGCCGTCGAGCGGAACCTTGCCCGGGCCGGGGATCGAACGATTTTTCAGGGCGGACACCGGAACGGTGGCGGTTATCATGCGGCTACTCCTTCGTAGATGCCTTCGACTCGGTCTTCGAGTTCGTCGCCGGCGGCGCGCAGCGCCTCCAGCATCTTGGCATCCGGCTGCCAGTATTTGCGATCGGACGCCTCGAGGAGGCGGCTGGCCACCTTCGCCGACGCGGTGGGATTGAGTTTGGCGAGCCGTTCGCGCATCGCTGGATCGAGGATGAACGTCTGGGTAATCTGCTGGTACACCCAGGGCTGAACCTCGCCGGTGGTGGCGGACCAGCCCATGGTGTTCGTCACGTGCACTTCGATCTGCCGCACGCCCTCATAGCCATGCTCGAGCATTCCTTCGTACCATTTGGGATTCAAGGTCCGGGTACGTGTCTCGAGTGCCACCTGTTCGGACAGCGTGCGCACCGTCGCGCTGCCGCCGGTCTGGTCCGCGATGTACACCGGGGTCGCGACGCCGCCCTTGGCGCGCCGCACGGCACTGTTGATCCCGCCCAGCGTGTCGAAGTACGTGTCCACCGTGGTCACCCCGAGTTCCACCGAATCCAGGTTCTGGTAGGTCAGCGCCACGTCGGCCAGCACGCTGGTGAGCAGTTTCGCATGCGCAACCGGCACACCGGAGCGGCCGTAGGCGAAACTCTTGCGTCGCGTGTAGGTCTCCGCCAGTTCATCCTCGTCGTCCCAGCGGCTGTTCTCGACCAGATGGTTGACGTTCGAGCCGTACGTGCTCTCGGCATTCCCGTACACGCGCAGCGACGCGGTCTCCAGATCGCAGCCATGTTCGAGCTGATACTGCAGCGCGTGCTTGCGCACGAAGTTCTGATGCAGAGGTTCGTCGGCCGACGCCGCCAGGAACGAGGCCTCGGCGAGCAGCCTGATCTGCAGGGGCAGCAGATCGCGAAAAATGCCGGACAAGGTGACCATCACGTCGACGCGCGGACGCTTGAGTTCCTCGAGGGGTATCAAGGTGGCCCCCGCGATGCGTCCGTAGGCGTCGAAGCGCGGCCGCACGCCGATCAGAGCCAGGGCCTGACCGATCGGGCCGCCTTCGGTCTTGAGGTTGTCCGTTCCCCACAACACCAGCGCCACGGATTCCGGGAAGGTATGGCCGCCGGCAAGATGCCGCGCCAGCAGCCCCTCCGCCTGACGCGCGCCTTCGATGAGGGCAAAAGCGCTGGGGATGCGGAAGGGGTCGAAGCCATGGATGTTCCGTCCCGTCGGCAGCACGGTGGGGGTGCGCACCACGTCGCCACCGGGCGCCGGCCGCACGAATCCGCCGTCGAGCGCATGCAGCAGACCCTTCATTTCAGCGTTGTCGCCCAGCAGGGCATTGGCGCGCTCGAGGTCGGCAAATATCTTCAGGTGGAGAGGATCAGGCGTGATGCCGGCGAGCACCAGCGCGCCTGACGCGGACGCGCCGCCGACGAGCGCCTGCACCGCGAGCAGCGACAACGGGTCGCGGGCACCCGCCGCGACCTCGTAGGCGCTCGCCGCCATGGCCATCAGGAAGTCCACGCGCTGCGCGGGCGACGCGTCCTTGCCGACCACGTGCAGGCCGTGCGGAATCAGCGTGTATTCGAGTTCCAGCATCTGGTTGGCGAGTGCCGCCACCCGGACGGCCGCCTCGGCACCCCAGACGGGGGCAGCCTTCGCGAGGTCGAGCGCGGCGGCCTGCGATTGAATGAGTACCATGAGTGCGGCAAGCGCCTCGCCCGCCTCCGAATCCGGCGCCGAGGACGCATCGCCCGCGACGTTGCGCCAGCTCTCGAGCGAACCCTTGAGATCCACGAGGCCACGATACAGCCCGGCGTGCGCCACCGGCGGCGTGAGGTAGCTCACCAGCGTGGCACCGATGCGCCGCTTCGCGATGGTCCCCTCGGAGGGGTTGTTGGAAGCGTAAAGATAGATGTTCGGCAGGTCGCCGATCAGGCGGTCCGGCCAGCAGTCGGCCGACATGCCGCTCTGCTTGCCGGGCATGAATTCGAGCGCCCCGTGGGTGCCGAAATGCAGCACGGCATGTGCACCGAAATCCTCGCGCAGGAAACGGTAGAACGCAGAGAACGCGTGTGTCGGCGCGAAACCCTTCTCGAACAGCAGACGCATCGGGTCGCCCTCGAAGCCAAAGGCGGGCTGCACGCCGACGAAAACGTTACCGAAGCGTTCGCCGAGCACATGGATGGAGGCGCCGTCACTTTGCTGCCTGCCCGGCGACGGGCCCCACTGTGCTTCAATTTCCTTGAGGTGCCGTTCGCGCCGGACATGATCGTTCGCGGCGATGCGTTTGTACACGTTGGCGATGGCGCCGAATTGTTCGGCGTTGCCCGAGATGATGCTCTCGCGCAGTTCCGCCACGCTGCCGGGAGCCTCTACGTGGTAACCCGCGCTCTGCATCGCCGTCAGCGTTCCGTGCAGCGATTCGAACACCGACAAGTAGGCGGCGGTGCCCGTGTTGCCGGCGTTCGGCGGGAAATTGAAGAGGACGATGGCGATTTTGCGCTCGGCACGTTCGCTGCGCCGCAGGACCACCAGACGCGCGACCCGTGCGGCGAGCATGTCGGCGCGTTCGCCGCACACATGCATGTCGTGACCGCGTGCCGACGCCTCGAACGTGCAGCCCCGATGGCAGCCGGTGCAGGCAACGCCCGCGCCGGTGGCGCGGCCGCCGAACACGGTGGGACCGGTGGCGCCGTCGAGCTCCGGTATGGCCACCATGATGGTGCTCTCCACCGGCAACAGGCCACGCTCGGAGCGGCCCCACTCTTCGAGCGACTGGAACTCGAGCGGCTGCGCCGCGAGGTAGGGCACGTCGAGCTGCGCGAGGGTCTCCTCGGCGGCCTCGGAGTCGTTGTACGCAGGCCCGCCGACCAGTGAGAAGCCGGTGAGCGATACCAGGGCATCGATGCGGGTCACGCCGTTCTCGATGAAATAGCGTTCGATGGCCGGACGCGAATCGAGCCCCGAGGCGAACGCCGGTATCACCCGCAGGCCCTTCGCTTCGAGAGCGGCGATCACGCCGTCGTAGTGCCCGGCGTTGCCGGCGAGCAGGTAGGAACGCAGCATCAGTACGCCCACCGTGCCGCGGGCGCCGGGCGCCGCGGGGAGGGCACCGGCGTCGGTCCCGTAGCGGCCCGCCAGGCGCGGATGATAGACGCCGACCTCCGGATATTCGATCGGCGGCGCCACCTTGACGCCCGACAACAAACCGGCACGCGGGCCGGCGGCATAGCGGGTGACCAGGAAGCGCACCATGTGCAGGATGTTGTCCTCGGAGCCCGCGAGCCAGTACTGCAGGGACAGAAAATAGGCCCGTACGTCCTGCGCAGCGCCTGGAATGAAGCGCAGGAACTGCGGTATCCGTCGCAGCATCTTCATCTGCGCGGCGCCCGCCGTGCGCGAGCCGCCCGCCTTGTCCTTGGACGAACCGCGCAGACGTTTGAGCAACGCCAACGGACCGCTCTGCTTGCCGTCCATGCTGAACTTGCCGAGGCGCGTGAGCTTGACCACCTCGGACGCCGACATCGCGCACAGCATGGCATCGCAATGCTCGCGGCGATCTTGGAGCGCCTGCAGCAACGGCCTGAAGTGATCTTCCATGAAGAGCATGGTGGCGACGATGATGTCTGCACGCGCGATGTCGGCGCAGCAGCGTGCCAGGGCGGCCGGATCGCTGCCCCATTCGTCGGCCGAATGAATGTCCAGGACCAGTCCGGGCAGTTCGCGGCGCAGAGCTTTCGCTGCGCGCAGCGTCGCACTCGACAGATGGCTGTCCATCGTCACGATGAGGAACCGGACCGGCGTCGTATCAGCGGCTGTAATGCGCTTTGGCATCGTAGAGAGTCTCCACGGTAATCAGTTCGACAGAGCGTTCCGCTGCGAAACGCTCGGTGTTGCGGCGAGCCTTGCCGCGGACGAAAAAAGGGATCTTGCCGAGTTCCTTCTCGGCGTCGGGCGCCCAGCGCCCGGCCGGCGCGGCAGGCGCGTCGCCCGCAATGCCGGCCAGTGTCGTCGACGCAGCATCCGTCGAGTCCGCGGCATCGACCGCTGCGACCGTTGCGCTCGACGTCGAGCCCGGCGTCGAACGCGCCGCCCCGGTCGAGCCCAGATGGGAGGCGGGCGCGCCGTCGTGAAATTCAAAGTCGCCGCGGAACATGGTGAGCAGGTGTTCCTCGAGGCCCATCATCAAGGGGTGCACCCACGTGTCGAAGATTACGTTGGCGCCCTCGAAGCCCATCTGCGGCGAGTAGCGCGCGGGAAAATCCTGCACGTGCACCGGCGCGGAGATCACCGCGCACGGCACGCCCTGACGCTTGGCGATGTGCCGCTCCATCTGCGTGCCGAGCACGAGCTCGGGCTGCAGTTCGGCGACCTTCGCCTCGACTTCCAGGTAGTCGTCGGTGATCAGGGCCTCGATGCCATAGCGGGCGGCCGCCTCGCGCACGTCGCGCGCGAACTCGCGGCTGTAGGTGCCGAGGCCCACCACCGTGAAACCCAGCTCCTCGCTCGCGATACGGGCCGCAGCCACCGCATGGGTGGCGTCGCCGAACACGAACACGCGCTTGGCGGTGAGGTAGGTGGAGTCCACAGAACGGGAGTACCAGCCGGAGTGGGAGGGAGCACCGGTCAGCGCGGCGGCCGGATCGACCCCGGCCAGGGCGGCCACCTCGGCGATGAATTCGCGCGTCGCGCCGAGACCTATGGGGATGCTCTTGACCTGCGGCTGATCGAACGTGCGCTTCAGCCACTGTGCCGCCTGACCCGCCGTCTCCGGGTACAGCACCACGTTGAAATCGGCGTCGCCGAGCCGCGCGAGATCGGCGGGGGTCGCCTCGAGCGGGGCCACGACATGAATGTCCACCCCGAGCTGCTCGAGGATCTGCGTCACCGCACGCAGATCGTCGCGGTGACGAAAACCGAGGGCCGTCGGGCCGAGCACGTTGCAGCGGGCACGCACTTGCGCAGGACGCGGCGGGCGCTTGGTACCCGGCGGGGGCGCTGCGGGCGAGGCAAGCGCGCGTACCAGTTGATAGAAAGTTTCGGCCGCGCCCCAGTTCTCTTTCTTCTGATACGAGGGCAGCTCGAGAGGAATCACCGGTATCGGCAGGCGCAGCGCGCGCGCGAGGCCGCCTGGATCGTCCTGGATGAGTTCCGCGGTGCAGGAGGCACCCACCAGCAGAGCCTGCGGTTGGAAACGTTCGTAGGCTTCCTGCGCCGCACGCTGGAACAAACCGGCGGTGTCGCCGCCCAAATCGCGTGCCTGGAACGTGGTGTAGGTCACCGGCGGCCGGCGTGGCAGCCGCTCGATCATGGTGAACAGCAAATCGGCATAGGTGTCGCCCTGCGGAGCATGCAGCACGTAATGCACGCCTTGCATCGCGGTTGCAATCCGCATCGCGCCGACGTGCGGGGGTCCTTCGTATGTCCAGACCGTCAACTGCATGGCGTCACGCCACCAACCGCGTCTTGCGGATCAGCGGTCTCGCGAACAATTCCGCAAGATCCGCAGCTTGATTGAACCCCTGTATGGGGGTGAAGACCAGTTCGATGGACCACTTGGTGGTGAGTCCATCGGCCTCCAAGGGATTCGCGAGGCCGAGGCCGCACACCACTAGGTCGGGTCGGGCGGCACGGCATCGGTCGAGTTGATTTTCCACGTGCTGGCCTTCGACCACACTGACGCCCGCAGGCAGCAAGGCCAGTTCGGGAGCGAGATGGGTGCGATGCAGGAACGGCGTGCCCACTTCGACCAGTTCCATGCACAGCTCCCGGGACAGGAAGCGCGCGAGCGGAATCTCGAGCTGGGAGTCGGGAAAGAAGAAAATGCGCCGGCCGGCCAGCTGTTCGCGGTAGCGCACCAGCGAGCGCTGCGCCCGTTCGTAGGCAGGCTGTGTCGCACGGCGGAAAGCCGTATCGTCGACGTTCCATGCTTCGGCGGCCGCTTTGAACCAGCTCAATGTACCCTCGGCGCCGAGCGGAAAGAGCGCCGGCATATGGACGGCGCCTCGCTCCTCCAGGGCAAGTACCGTGTCGGCAAGAAAGGGCTGGGCAAGGAGCACGCGCGTCGCCGGTCCCACGGGCGGGAGTTCGCTGCTACGGCGCGGCGGAAAGAAATGGACGCTGCGGATACCCATGTCCTCGAACACGCGACGCATCTGGTCTTCGACCACGTCGGCCAAAGCTCCCACCACGAGCAAATCCTGCGCTGCCGGCAGGGCGGCCGGCATGCCCGGCACCATCGATGCCAGGCACGCGTCCTCACCCTGGGTGAAGGTGGTTTCGATGCCGCTGCCCGAGTAGTTGAGGACCCGCACCCGGGGGGAAAAACGCGCCGACAGGCGCAATGCCGCCCGCGAAAGGTCGAGCTTGATGACTTCTGAGGGACAGGAGCCCACCAGGAACAGCAGCTTGATGTCCGGCCGGCGCGCGAGCAGCTGGCCCGCCACGCGGTCGAGTTCCTCATTGGCATCGCCAATGCCGGCGAGGTCGCGCTCCTCGATGATGGCGGTGGCAAAGCGTGGCTCGGCGAAGATCATGACGCCCGCCGCCGACTGAATGAGATGGGCGCAGGTCCGCGATCCGACCACCAGAAAGAAGGCGTCTTGAATCTTGCGATGCAGCCAGATGATTCCGGTGAGCCCGCAGAACACTTCGCGCTGACCGCGTTCGGTGGTGATCCGCAGCTCCGGGCGGGTCGTGGCGGGCTCGCGGGCGTTCAGCGGGGTGTTCATGCCGCGACGCCGGTGAAGGGATGTCCGGCGGCCCTGACCGAGTCGAGCCGGGCTGCGCGCAGTTTGACGATGAACTGCGTCGCGTTCACGAGATAAGCGGCATAGGCGAGCAACGCGATGTACATCTGGTAACGGGCGTGCAACGTTCCGAACAGCAGGGCGGCGAGGTAGGCCGTGTGCAGAGCGAGCACGAACATGCTCACGAAATCCTCCCAAAAGAAGGCGGGTGCAAACAGGTAACGGCCGAACACCGCGCGCTCCCAGATGCACCCGGTGATCATGATGGTGTAGAGGCAACAGGTTTTGACGACCACGGAGACGGTGGCTGCCGTCAGGCCGTCGCCGGTGATGAGAAAACGCAGTACCAGGGCTGCGCTGCCCAGGAACACCAAAAACTGAATGGGGGCGAGTACGCCTTGCACGACAGTCCAGCGCGAGCGGTCGCGTCTGATTCGTTGTTCGGGCGTATAAAGCGGCATGGACATCACCCTAATCCGTGGGCACTCGATCTGTCAACTAAACCATACGTAAAGTAAGCTTGACACCGTCGCCGTAAGTTGAGATGTTGCCCAGAGGTGGTTGCCGGCTCGGGTTGGGACGTTGTCATTTGGGTGGAGCCAATGTGTATGGGTGACTTTAGGGACGACGTAATGGCGGTCTCTGCCGCGGACGCCGAACTGCGCATGGCTCGGCTGGTGCGCACCATAGAAGGGGAGATCGTGCCGCGTCTCGTGCTTGCCCGGCGCGTCTCGCCCGGCGCGGACCGGGTCAGGCCGGAAGTTGCGGGCGCGCCGGATTCGGGCGACGTCAAGGAGCTGGTGAGGTTGCTGCTGGCACACGACGTCGGGGTGGCATCCGCCTATGCAGAGACGGTCCGGCAACGCGGCGCGACGCTGGAAATGATCTGCCTGCATCTGCTGGCGCCCGCGGCGCGCGAGCTCGGGTTGCTCTGGGAGGAAGATGAATGCGACTTCATGCAGGTGACGGTGGGCTTGTGCAGATTGCACCAGCTGCTGCGTGAGCTCAGCCCGGAGTTTCGTCCGGAGGAAGCCGAACGCCGGGTCGATCACCGGATATTGCTCGCGCCCATACCGGGTGATCAGCACACGTTCGGAATCACCCTGGTGGCTCAGTTCCTGCGACGCGCGGGGTGGGACGTTTGGCATGAATTCCCGACCACCGCGAGTGAATTAACGAGCATCGTGCGCGAGCACTGGTTCGCCGCGGTCGGCTTGTCCGTCGGCTGTGAAACGCGTCTAGATGAGGTCTCGCGCATCATCCGCGCCGTGCGCGATGCCTCCCGCAACGTCGCCATCGGCGTGCTGGTGGGTGGCCCCAGCTTGGCGGCGCGACCCGAACTTGCATCTCTGGTCGGCGCCGACGAGACGGCGGCGGACGGCGCCCAGGCGGTGCTGCGCGCGGAGAGGATATGCAACCGGCAAAGCGCACAGCTCGAGGAGGGCGGGCGGTCGCGTCTATGTTGAGCGGCCATTTCCATGGAGAAGGTTCGTGATGAGGTCATGTGAAGCAGTTTAGCGGTGCGAAAAGATGGCTGAGCGATCTGGACAGCGAAGCCGCGGCCAAGCTGATCACCGTCGCGTCAGACGTCGCGCTGGTGTTGTCGGACCGCCGCGAGGGTGTAATCCGGGATGTGTCGTTCGGCAGCGACGAGGTTGCGACCGCATTGGCGGACAACTGGGTGGGCACGCCCTGGGTGGACACCGTCACCGCGGACAGCCGCGCGAAAATCGAGGCGTTGCTGCGCGACTCGAACGCCCACCAGTCGCCGCGCTGGCGCATGGTCAACCATCGTGCCGGCGCAGGCGCCCCCGACCTGCCCATTCTCTACGCCGCCGTGCAGGTCAGCACCGACGGCCAGGTCGTGGCCTTCGGCCGCAGCATGCAGTCCATGGCAAATCTGCAGCAGCAGCTCGTGAGCGCCCAGCAGTCGATGGAACGCGAGTACCTCAAACTGCGGCAGGCTGAAGCCCGTCACCGCCTGCTCTTCCAGGTGGCCTCAGAGGCCGTGCTCATCGTCGACGCCGCCAGTCGCAAGGTCGTGGAGGCGAATCCGGCCGCCGCCCGCCTGCTCGGTGAAGGCGCCAAACGCATGATCGGCCGTTTGTTTCCCGAAGGTTTCGACGAGCCGGGTTCGCAGGCTTTGCAGGGCCTTCTGGGCGCCGTACGCGCGACGGGCCGCACGAGCGAGGTGACCGTGCGTTCCGCCGACGGGGTGCGCGAGTTCGTGACGTCGGCCTCGTTGTTCCGGGAGGAGCGTTCCTCGTTTTTCCTGATCCGTTTGATGCCGCTGAGCGCCGGCCAGCCGATGCCGACGGTGGCCCCTCAATCCTCGAAGGTGCTGGAAATCGTCGCGAGCGCACCCGAAGGTTTCGTGGTGACCGACCTCGAGGGGCGCATCGCATTCGCCAATCGCGCGTTTCTCGATCTGGTCCAACTCGCGACGGAAGAACAGGCGCGCAACGAATCGCTGGAGCGCTGGCTCGGCAGGCCGGGCGTGGATTTCAACCTGCTGACGGCACAACTGCGCGAACATGGCTCGCTGCGCTTGTTCGCCACGCAGTTGCGCGGCGAATTCGGCTCGAGCAGCGACGTGGAGATCTGCGCGGTGTCGGTGGTGGACGGCGAGGAGCCCTGTTTCGGCTTCACCATCCGCGACGTCGGTCAGCGGGTGACTTTCGACAGACAGGTGAGCCGCGACAAACCCCGGTCGGTGGAGCAGTTGACCGAGCTCGTGGGCCGGGTGCCGCTGAAGGACCTGGTGCGTGAGTCGACGGACATGATCGAGAAGCTGTGCATCGAGGCGGCTCTCGAAATCACCGGCGACAATCGGGCATCGGCTGCGGAAATATTGGGACTGAGCCGCCAGAGTCTGTACGCGAAATTACGCCGCTACGGGCTGGGCGAGCTGGCCTCGGCAGAAAGCGAGCAGCTCGAGTAAGGGGAGCACCGATGTCGCGTCCCGCTTCCAGCGCATTCAGTGCGGAGCTGCCGAGTCCGCGGGTGGTTTTGGAACTGCTCAAGCCGATCACGTGGTTTCCGCCGATGTGGGCCTTCATGTGCGGAGTGGTCTCGTCGGGCGTTCCGGCGCGGGGTCATTGGTTCGTCATCGTCCTGGGAATCGTCCTCGCGGGGCCGCTGCTGTGCGCCGCGAGCCAGGCGGTCAACGATTGGTTCGACCGGCACGTTGATGCCGTCAATGAACCTTCCCGGCCCATTCCATCGGGCCGGATGCCCGGCCGGTGCGGCTTGTACGTCGCGGTGCTGTGGACCCTGTTATCGGCCGCCTGTGCGGCGGCACTCGGTCCCTGGGTGTTCGGCGCCGCGCTTGCGGGGCTCGTGCTCGCGTGGGGCTACAGCGCTCCGCCGGTGCGACTGAAGCAGAACGGATGGTGGGGCAACCTCGCGTGTGCCGCGTGCTACGAGGGATTCGCGTGGGTGACGGGCGCGGCCGTGATGTCCGGCGGCACGACGCCCTCGGCGCGCACGCTCGCCGTCGCCGCGCTCTACAGCCTGGGTGCGCACGGCATCATGACGTTGAACGATTTCAAATCCATCGACGGCGACCGGCGGATGGGGGTGCGCTCGCTGCCGGTGCAACTGGGTGCCGACCATGCCGCGGAAGTCGCGTGTGTCGCCATGGCATTGCCGCAATTCGTCGTGGCGGCGCTGCTCACCGCCTGGGGTGCACCTTTGCCGGCGCTCGCGGTGGGTACTTTGCTGGGTGTGCAACTGCTGCTCATGCGACGTCTGCTGGCCGATCCGCGCAAACGCGCGCCCTGGTACAACGGTACCGGCGTGACGCTTTACGTGGCAGGCATGCTGGTGAGTGCGTTCGCGTTACAGGGCATGGCGTCCTGACCATGCAGCCCCTCTCCCGCGCGTCGTCGCTCGGCTGGACCAGCATCGTTCGACTGGGTCTCGTGCAGGCGGCCCTGGGCGCGGTGGTGGTGATGGTGACCTCCACCTTCAACCGGGTCATGGTGGTGGAATACGCGCTGCCGGCCTCGCTGCCGGGTGCGCTGGTTGCGCTGCATTATGCAGTCCAGATGATAAGGCCGCGGTTCGGCCACGGCTCCGATCGGGGAGGACGGCGCACGCCGTGGATTCTGGGCGGGATGGCCACCCTTGCGCTGGGCGGGGTGCTGTGCGCGGTCGCCGTTTCTCTGATGGGGTCGGCGCGGGGTCTTGCCGTGGCGCTGGCCGTCGCCGGCTATGTCCTGGTGGGCCTGGGCGCGGGTGCGGCCGGGACCTCTTTGCTGGTGCTGCTATCCAGCCAGGTGGCTGCGTCCCGGCGCGCGGCGGCCGCCACGCTCATGTGGGTGCTCATGATCGCCGGGTTTGCCGTCACCTCGACAGCAGTCGGTCATTTCCTCGATCCGTTTTCCCCGCATCGGCTGATCGAGGCCAGCGTGAGCGTGGCCCTCGGCGCCTGTCTGCTGGCCTTTGCCGCCGTCTGGAACGTCGAGCGGCGCACCGAACCGGACGACCTGACCGCCGTGCGCGGGCGCGGCCGTCCCGCTGCCGCGGATGTCGGCCCGGCCGCAAACCTCGTCGCATCGCGTTCCTTCCGCGCCGCGCTCGCGGGCGTGTGGCGTGAACCGCGCGCGCGTGCCTTCACGTTGTTCGTATTCGTGTCGATGCTGGCGTACAGCGCGCAGGAGTTGTTGCTGGAGCCGTTCTTCGGACTGGTGTTCGGATTCACGCCGGGCGCGTCGGCGCGCATGGCGGGGCTGTGGCATTCCGGGGTCTTGCTGGGAATGATCTGCGTGGGGGCGTTGTGCGGCGGCGCGCGGCGCGTGGGTACTCTGCGCGCGTGGACCGTTGGCGGCTGTGTGGCATCCGCGGTCGCCCTTCTCAGTCTCGCCTGTGGCGCCGTGATCGGCGACCGCTGGCCTCTGACCGCCTCGGTGCTGGCGCTGGGTGGCGCGAACGGCGTGTTCGCGGTGTCCGCCATCGGCTCGATGATGGAACTCGGTGCGGCCGGCGAAGGCACGGGCCACGAAGGCACAGCCGGCGGCTCCCGCAACGCGGGGACGCGCATGGGCTTGTGGGGCGCAGCGCAGGCCATCGCCTTCGCACTGGGCGGCCTCGTGGGTACCGGCATCGTCGATTTGACGCGCCATTATCTGGGCACGCCGGCGCAGGCCTTCGGTTGCGTATTCGGTATCGAAGCTTTGTTGTTTCTGCTCGCCGCCGCGGTCGCGGCGCGAGTCGGCTCCCTCCAATCGCGCGGCGGCGCGCTCGTCACGGCGGTGATCGCATGAATAGTCAGACTTTCGATGTGGTGGTGGTGGGTGGCGGTCCTTCGGGCGCCACGGCGGCGACGGACCTTGCGCGCAGCGGACTGCGCGTGTGCCTGCTGGACAAGGCCGGTCGGATCAAGCCATGCGGGGGCGCCATACCTCCCAAGCTGATCGAAGAATTCGAGATTCCCGAACATTTGCTGGTGGCTCGCATCCACTCGGCGCGGATGATTTCTCCCGCGCACGTGGCGGTCGACATGCCCATCGAGGGCGGCTTCGTCGGCATGGTGGACCGGGAGAGCTTCGATGGCTGGTTGCGGGACCGGGCAGCGGCAACCGGTGCCGAGGTACGGCTCGGCACGTTCGTCGAGATCAGCCGTGACGACGACGGCGTCGCGGTGGTGCATTACCGGCCCGGCGCCGCACCCGCGGTACGCATTCGCGCACGGGCCATCATCGGTGCGGACGGCGCCATGTCGGAGGTCGCCAAACAGTGCATTCCGGGCGCGGACAAGATTCGCTATGTCGCCGCCTATCATGAAATCATCCGTGCGCCGCGCGCATCCGGACAGCACTATGCGGCCACGCGCTGCGACGTGTTCTATCAAGGCGGCCTGTCGCCGGATTTTTATGCATGGATTTTTCCGCACGGGGAGACCGCGAGCATCGGCGTCGGCAGCGCCCGAAAGGGGTTTTCGCTGCGCGCCGCGGTGAACGAGTTGCGCACGGCAACCGCGCTTGGCGGATACGAGACCGTACGCCGCGAAGGCGCGCCGATTCCGATGAAGCCGCTGAAGCGCTGGGACAATGGCCGTGACGTCGTGCTGGCCGGCGATGCGGCCGGCGTGGTGGCGCCGGCTTCGGGGGAGGGAATCTATTACGCCATGGCGGGCGGGCGCCACGCCGCGTCCGCGGTGGCGCGTCTGCTCGCGACCGGGGATGCGCGTGCGCTGCGCGCGGCGCGCAAAGACTTCATGAAGGCGCACGGCATGGTGTTCTGGGTGCTGGGTATCATGCAACGCTTCTGGTACTCGAACGACAAGCGTCGCGAGCGCTTCGTGAGCATCTGCCGCGATCCGGACGTGCAGCGGCTGACGTGGCAGGCCTACATGCACAAGAAATTGGTGCGCGCGAAGCCGCTCACGCATCTGCGGATCTTTGCGAAAGACATGGCGCACCTGCTGGGCTTCGTCCGGGCATGAGCCGGACGTGATTGCGCCGTTCGGAAACGGCGCAATCGTCGATTTCGTGCTCGTCTTCATGCTGGTCGAGGCAATCGTATTGATAATCGTTCGCATGAAGACGCGCAGTGGTCTGGGCGTCGTGGACCTGCTCGTCAGCATGGGTGCGGGGGCGGCGTTATTGATGGCACTGCGCGCGGTCATCCGCGGCGATGCGTGGCAGTACCTGGTGTTTTGGCTGATGGTGGCGTTGGTGTTCCATGTCTGGGATCTGGCAAGACGTTGGACCACGCGGCGAACGTCGTGACGTTTCGCGCGCCGCAATAAACGATTAACATTTATTTAAAGTACCGTACGCAGGAAAGCGGGAAAATGTTTCGTCCCAAACACCGATAGGATTTCAAGATGCACAACAAATACTCACGCCGCGCGATCGTCAAAGGCGGTCTGATCGCCGGCGCACTGATGCCGACGTTCGGCTTGATCGGCACGGCGGGCGCTGCGGCGCTTCCCATGTTGGATGCGGCTGATCCGACGGCCAAGGCGTTGGGGTTCGTCAGTGACACCACGAAGGCGGATGCCGCGGCCAATCCGACCCACAAGCCCACTCAGAAGTGTGGCACCTGCGCACAGTTCCAGGGCAAGGCGACCGACGCGAGCGCAGGCTGCAACATTTTCGCCGGGCACAGCGTCCCGTCGGGCGGCTGGTGCAAGGTGTGGGCGCAAAAGCCGGGCGCCTGAGTCCCTAGACGGCACGGCATGGCACGCGGTGACGCGTGCCGTGCCAGGTTGGGGTAGAGTCGATGTTTTCCCGCCGGGGATCACGTGAACGCCAACCAAGACACCATCGCACTCCGGCCGCTGCCGAGTCCCTCCGCCCGTGAACTGATCGAACGTCTGATCGGATTTCGCACCGTATCGCGCGATTCGAATCTCGGGCTCATCGAGTGGGTACGCGATTATCTGAAGGCGCTGGGTGCAACCACGCGGCTCACCCATGACGCCACCGGCAAGAAAGCGAATCTGTTCGCCACGCTGGGCGATTCGAACAAGCCCGGGCTCATCCTCTCGGGGCACACGGACGTGGTACCGGTGGATGGCCAGGATTGGCACACCGATCCGTTCGTTGCCGTCGAACACGACGGCAGGTTGTACGCACGCGGTTCCGCCGACATGAAGGGTTTCATCGGCATTGCGCTGAACGCCGCACCCAAATTCGTTGCCGCACTGCAGGCCGGTACGCTCGACGCGCCATTGCACTACGCGTTGAGCTATGACGAGGAGGTGGGGTGTCTGGGGGTGCGCGGCCTGATCCGGGACCTGCAGGAGCACGGCATCAAGCCGGCAGGATGCGTGGTGGGCGAACCCACCTCCATGCAGCCCATCATCGCGCACAAGGGTACCCACCGTTTTCGCTGCGCCGTGCACGGCCGTGAGGCCCATTCGAGCTACGTGACGCACGGCGTCAACGCCATCGAGTACGCCGCACGGTTGGTGGTGTTCATCCGCGAGCTCGCGGATCGACTCGCGCGGACCGAGCAACGCGATTATGGGTTTACGGTGCCTTACTCGACGTTGTCGACGGGCCTGATCCGCGGGGGCATTGCCGCCAACGTGGTGCCCAAGGATTGCGAATTCCAATTCGACATGCGTACCCTGCCGAACGCGTCACCCGATGCGTTGTACGACGAAATCCGTATCCATGCCCAGGCGCTGACGCAGGAGATGCGGGACATCGATCCCGAGTCCGGCATCGATCTCGTGTATGCCAGCCAGACCGTCGGACTCGCAGCGTCAGAGTCCGACGCCATCGTGCGCTGGGCGATGCAGCTCACGGGCAATGGCGCCGCGGGCAAGGTGTCCTACGGCACCGAAGCCGGTTTGTTTCAGCAGATGGGCGTCCCCACCGTGATCTGCGGACCGGGGGACATTGCCGAAGCACACCGCCCCGACGAGTTCGTCGCGCTGGAGCAGCTGGCGCGTTGCGAAGCCTTCGTCGACCGTATCCTGAAGACCGGTTTTTCAGGTGCGTCGCCACCGCCGGCGGCCGGCTCGCAGGCATGATCGAGGCGCCGCCGGGGCAGGTGAGCATCGTCAAGGGTGCCTGCCCCCACGATTGTCCGGACACCTGCGCACTCGAGGTGCACGTCCGCAACGGCGTCGCGTTCAAAGTCACCGGTGCGGCGGGTCATCCACCGACCGCCGGCGTGCTGTGCACCAAGGTCGCCCGCTACACCGAGCGCACATATCATGCCGACCGCCTGTTGTATCCCCAGCGCCGGGTTGGTCGCAAAGGCGAGGGTCGTTTCGAGCGTATCAGCTGGGATACGGCGATCCGCACCGTTGCCGAGCGGTTGAAGCCGTTGGCGGCGCAGAACGCCGAGCAAATTCTGCCGTATAGCTATGCAGGCACGATGGGGTTGGTGCAGGGCGAGTCCATGTCGATGCGTTTCTTCCACAAGCTCGGCGCCAGCCTGCTGGACCGCACCATCTGCGCCTCTGCGGGTTCCGCAGGCCATCGGGTGACTCTCGGCGCACGCGTCGGGATGGACATGGAAGTTGCGGATCAGGCGAAGCTCATCCTGTTCTGGGGTTCGAACGCCATCACCTCGAGCGTGCACTTCTGGGCGCGTGCCCAGCAGGCCAAACGTCGTGGCGCCACTCTCGTCGCCATCGATCCGTATCGCTCGCTGACCGCGGAGAAATGTCAGCTCCATGTCGCGCCATTGCCGGGGACGGATGCGGCGCTGGCGCTCGGCATGATGCACGTGCTCATCCGTGACGGGTTGATCGACCACGACTACGTCGAACGGCACACGCTCGGTTTCGAACGTCTGGCGGAACGCGCGGCGCAATACCCGCCGCGGCGCGTCGCCGACCTCTGCGGTATCACGGTGCCCGAGGTTGAGACTCTGGCGCGCCTGTACGGGACCACACGTCCGGCACTGATCCGGGTGAACTATGGAATGCAGCGGGCCCGTGGCGGTGGCATGGCCGTGCGCAACATTGCGTGTCTGCCGGCGCTGGTGGGCGCATTTCGCGATGCGGCAGGCGGCTTGTTTATGTCCACCAGCGGCAATTTCTCGGTGAACGAGGCCGCCCTGACGCGACCCGATCTGTTGGCCGGACGGATGCCCCGCACCATCAACATGTCGAGCATAGGGCGCACCTTGCTCGACGACGCGGTGCCGCCGGTGCGGGCGCTGGTCGTCTACAATTCGAATCCGGTGGCCGTGGCCCCCGACTCCCAGCGTGTAGTGCAGGGTTTTGCGCGTGAGGATCTGTTCACGGTGGTGCTCGAACATTTCCAGACCGACACCGCGGATTATGCGGACATCCTGCTCCCAGCCACCACGCAGCTCGAGCATCTGGACGTGGTCAAACCTTACGGCCACTATTATCTGGTCGCCAACAATCCGGCCATCGCGGCCCTGGGCGAAGCGAAGCCAAACACCGAGATTTTCCGCCTCCTCGCGCGTGAGATGGGGTTCACCGAAGCGTGCTTCGAGGAGTCGGATGCAGCGCTCGCCCAGGCGGCCCTGCCTCCGGGCTGGGATTTGACCGAACTGCGCCAACACGGCTGGGGCCGTGTCGGAACACCCGCTACCGCGCGCTTTGCCGACGGTGGCTTCGATACACCCTCGGGCAAGGTCGAGTTCGAGTCTGCATCGGTGCAGACTCTCGGCCTCGATTCGTTGCCCGACTACATCGCTCCCCAGGAGGACACCCGCAGCCCGCTGGCAGCGCGCTATCCACTGGCCATGATTTCACCGCCTGCGCGGCATTTTCTCAACAGCAGCTTCGTCAACGTGCAGAGCCTGCGCGCCGTCGAGGGAGAGCCCTGGCTCGACCTGCATCCGGCGGATGCGGCGGCGCGGGGCGTGAGTGATGGGCATTACGTGCGGGTTTACAATGACCGGGGCAGTCTGGAACTGCGCGCCCGAGTCACTTCCCGGGCGCGCCCGGGCGTGGTGGTCGCACTGTCTGTGTGGTGGCGAAAACTTACGCGTGACGGCAAGAATGCCAACGAATTGACCAATGGCGGCACCCTTACCGACATGGGGCGGGCGCCGATTTTCTACGACTGCCTGGTGGAAGTGGAACCCGCGAACGAATCACATACGCTGCGGCCCGCCAGATAACGGTCGTGAAGCGTGCACAGGCCGTCGCCCGCGCGAACCGCAGCGTATGCCGAACTCAAGCTCGCGAGACCGGGCAGCGCGGCTTCGAGGGCGGCCGGGGAATCATCGAAATGCCGGCAGACACGGCACGTGGGCGCGACGTCCCAGCCGCCCGTGGCGCAGAGCGGTTGCTTCATTGACTCAGGCGGTCCCAGAACCCGTTGAATACGTGCGTCGACAGAAAATAGCCGAGTGCAATGTTGACGGCCACGCCGAGGGTGAACGCGTAAAACGGTCTGGCCCCCACCGATACGAACTCACGCAGGCGCGTGGTCAGGCCGATGCTGAGGAACGCCAGCGTGAACGCCCAGGTACGCAGCGCCTGCAGCGGCGCGACCAGTCCCGGCAGCACGAGCTTTTTATAAGCCGCGTAGTCATAGCCTCGTGAAACCAAGGTGACGATGGCCGAGGCGGCCAGAAAGCCCAACACGAATTTGGGAAAACGCCGCCAGATCTCGCCGGCGCCGGCCGCGGCATCGACCCCGGTGCTTTCCCAGCGGGTGGTCGCGATCAAGGACAGCACGAACGCCCACACTCCGATCCAGATATCGCGCCCGATCACCTTCATCAAGGTGAACGCGGCCACGGCGGCATCGGCGTGTCCCGCTATGCCGGGCACGCTGCCCGCATAGCCGCCATAAGTCTGCGCGGCGGCGAGCCCGGCCGCGTCGGCGAATTCCGAGGTTCCGATCCAGGCCCCCGCCACACCGGTGGACAGTTCCAACGAGCGGGCGGCCAGCGGCAGCACGAAGATCATCACGATCGCCCAGGCCACGACCAGCGAGATTGCCACCGATACATCCTGCTTCTTCGCGCCGACGGCGCCGCCAATGGCGATGGCGCCCGAGACACCGCATACGGCGCCTCCGGTGCCGAGAGTGGCGGCCAGGCGTCGGTCCAGCCCCATGCGCGTGGCGGCGACGTAGATGACACCAAACGTGGCAAGCGAGACGATGGCGGCCTGCACGATGGCGACCGGACCCGCCCAGGCGATCAAGGTCAGCGGCAGACTCGCGCCCAGCAACACGATACCCGTCTTGATGTAGAACTCGACCCGCAAGGCAGGGGACAGCCAGTCCGGCACGCCCGAGGTGTTCGAGATCAAAAGCCCGAGGGCCAGCGCGACCAACGGCGGCTCCAGGTTGTAATGCGACGCATGGTCCCAGGAACCCAGGAAGTAAAGCGCGCCGGCGATCAGGTAGAGGACCGCGAAGCCCGGCAGGAAGCGTGACAGCCTGATACCCAATGCGGCTGCGCCGAGTCCGAAAGTCACGGCCCAGAGGACGAACAAAGCGGCAAAACGTGCGCCGTTCTGTCGCAGTTGTGTGCCCACCTCGGCCGCCTGTGCCCATTTCTGCGGCGCCGCGGCCAGCCATTTGATGCTCCCGCCGGATGCGAACAACGCCACGGCGACCGCGACCAGCCCGAGTCCGATCCAAATCGCCCACCAGTCCTCCTGACGCAGCAGGTCGTGCCATTGCGACGGTCGGCCCTGAGTGCCCCCTGCGAGCGGCGAACGGTGCCGCGCGCGATCGAATGTTTCCGCCATGACGGTCCCTCGGGTGAATGTGACCGCCCACGATACCCTGGCAGCGCCAAAGGAGTCGAACAACCCATCGATCTGCGCTATCAGCCGGCCGGTCGGAGCACCGCTTGGCCTGTCCTACATCGACGTCAGTCTGAGCCGCTGGTGCTGCCGCCGCTGTTTTGCGCACAATCCGTCTCGATGACGCTCAAACCCACCACTGGCGGCGAAGGACCGCAGTCTTCCGCCACGGAGTCGGCCCACATGGCGGCAGAGGCCGGGCTCGTTTATGTGTCGGGCGATGAGCCGGGAATCCGACGGATCAGGGCGGGGAAAGGTTTCCGCTATGTCACGGCGGACACCCGACGGCTCAGCTCTTCCAAAGATTTGCAGCGCATCCGCAGTCTCGCCATCCCGCCGGCCTACCGCGACGTGTGGATTTGTGCCAAGGCACGCGGTCATCTGCAGGCCACGGGCCGCGATGCGCGCGGCCGCAAGCAGTATCGCTATCACGCCGAATGGCGACTGATGCGCGACACGGCCAAGTTCGAGCGCATGGTGTCTTTCGGTCAGGCGCTGACGAAATTGCGCCGCAAACTGCGCAGCGATTTGCGGCTGCCGGGACTCGCACGCGACAAGGTGCTGGCCGTCATCGTGAGCCTGCTGGACACCACCCGCGTCAGGGTGGGCAATGTCGAATACGCCCGCGACAACAAGAGTTTCGGGCTGACCACGCTGCGTCATCGTCACCTCAGTTTCATCCGCGACGGGCGCGCGTTGCTGAGTTTCCGCGGCAAGGGCGGCGTGCAGCACGAGATTCTCATCGACGACCGCCGTGTCACGCAGATCATGCGCCGCTGCCAGGCGATTCCCGGCCAGCCTCTCTTCCAGTACGTCAACGATGCCGGGCAACGGTGTCCCATCGATTCGGGCCAGGTCAACGACTATCTCCACGACGCAATGGGAACTGATTTCACGGCGAAGGATTTTCGGACCTGGAGCGCCACGGTGCATGCCATCACCCTGCTCGCCGCGGCGCCGCTGCCCGCCACGGCGAGCGAGCGGCTCTTCAAGAAAAAAATCGTCGAGGTGGTCAAACAAGTTGCCGCGGAACTGCGCAACACGCCGGCGGTGTGCCGCAAGTCGTACATCAATCCGACCGTGTTCGAAACGTGGCGCTGTGGGCAGCTGCACGAGGCGTTCGGCGGCAGCCTGAGTGTCACCGCTCCGCGCAAGGCGGAGAAACTCGTGCTCGGCTTCCTGCGGCGCCGGGTCAAATCAGACTGATGGGCGTGGCGGCGGTGGGCGGCGGCTCGAGGTGACGATATGAACGACTTGACGGCGGGTGCCCACGATGTGTTGAATTTTTTGAAGCCGGATACGGTGATCGGCGCGCTCGCCTATCTCGCCATTTTCGTCGCCGCGGCGCTCGTGCTGTCGCGCGCCCTGAGGGCGGCGGTGCACGCGGCAATGACGCGCAAGGGGCATCTCGACCGCACGACCATCAGCTTCCTTCAGCAGATTGGCACCGCGACCATCTGGGTGATCATGCTGATCCTGTATGCCCACCTCATTCCCGTGCTGCGTTCGATGGGAACCGCACTGCTCGCCGGCGCGAGCGTGGCGTCGGTCGTCATCGGGCTTGCCGCGCAGAGCACCCTGGGCAACTTGGTCGCCGGCGTGTCGATCACCATCTACCGGCCGTTTCGACTGGGGGACACGCTGCAGGTGGCTGCTCCCAGCGGCACCGATATCGGCGTGGTGGAACTGATCTCGCTCGGCTATACCACTCTGCGCGCCGCGGATGGGCATTTGATCGTGCTTCCCAACAGCATCGCAGCCAGCCAGGTCACCCTCAACCTCAACAGCACGTTTTCGCCATGGCCCCTCGTCGTGACCATGCAGTTCGACCGGAACGTGGACCTCGACGCCGCACGCAGAGCGGCCGTCGCCGTGGCGGCCGAACACGCGGGTGAAAAAAACGTATCCGGCTGTTTTCTGACCAAGATCGACAGCTCGGGCGCCACGCTCGAACTCAAGCTGCATGCACCTGACGCGGCGGGCCGCGAAATGTTGCGTTCCGGTCTGATGATCGCTCTTGCACAGCGTTTCACCGCCTCTGGTGAGTCGGTTTCGACGATGCCGACACTGTCCTGAGACCTCAAGCGCTTTGCAGCGGCTTAGACACCGATTCCAAGGATCGGCCGGCCGCTTCGACGCCGATCAACGCCTCGCACGCGGCGCCCGCCAGCAACAATGCTGCGCCCAGGGCATAGCCCCACGCCACGTCGATCCGCGATCCGGTGGCGATGAGCATGCCAAACAAAAGGGGCGCACCCACCCCGCCGATGCAGGTGCCCAGGGCGTAGAAAATGGCGATGGCAAACGCACGAATCTCCAGGGGAAAAATTTCGCTGATGGTCAGATACGCCGCGCTCGCGGCCGAGGACGCAATGAAGAAGATGAACGTGAAGCAGACGGTCAGCCCGTGCAAACCCAGAGAGCCGCGTCCGAACAAGTAACAGACCGCAGCCAGCGCCGCGCCGGCCATGCCGTAGGTGAACGTGATCATGGGTTTGCGTCCGATCTTGTCGAACAGCGGGCCCAGCACCAGCGGACCGAAAAAACTGCCCACCGCGAAGGGTAAGAGCTGCAGCGGGAGCTGCCCATCCGTGAGATTGAAAAATTTCTTCGCAACCAGCCCGAAGGTGAAGAACACCGCATTGAAAAAGAACGCCTGCCCGGTCATCAGCACGAGTCCGAGTACCGACCGTTGCAGGTTGTCGCCGAGCATGTTCCGAAAGATCTCGCCCCAGGGCGTGTGATCACGAGTTCTGAGCTTGAGCGGTGCATCGGTGACCGGTGGCAGTGCCGCGCCGCGCGCAACCCTGGCTTCGATGTCGCGGACCACCCGGTCGGCCTCACGCTCTCGGCCGCGCAGCATCAACCAGCGCGGACTCTCGGGCACCGCGAGCCGCAGCAGCAGAACGATGAGGCCCAGTGCGCCGCCGATGCCGAAGGCGAGGCGCCAGCCGAGCGTGGGCGGAATGCCGTGACCGCCGAGCAGGAACAGCGCGGCGCCGGAGCCCACGGTGGCACCCATCCAGAAAGTTGCGTTGACGATGAGATCGACGGTGCCGCGGACCTTGCCGGGGATCAGTTCGTCGACTGCCGAGTTTATCGCCGCGTACTCGCCACCAATGCCAAGACCCGTGAAGAAGCGGCAGATCCCGAACGTCAGGAAGCTGCCTGAGAACGCCGTGCCCAGGGTGGCGAGCGAGTAGGTGGCCAGCGTTACGAGGAACAGTCTCTTGCGACCCAGCCGGTCGGTGAGATGGCCGAACAGCAGGGCGCCCAACACCGCGCCGGCCAGATAGGTGGTCGCCGAGCCGGTGACCTGCTGATCCGAGAGAGACAAGCCGCTGCGACCCTCCAATACCCCGGACAACGATCCCACCAAGGTCACCTCGAGACCGTCCAGGATCCATGACGTACCGAGGGCGACGATGATGCGGGTGTGCCAGCGTGACCATGGCAGGCGGTCCATTCGTGCGGGAACATCCGTCTCGATCACCTCATCGACTGCATCGGGTCTTGGCATGAAACTATCGTCCTCAGTGTGTATTCGGCGGGAGATTAACGTCTGATTGGCGTCTCCACCCGTCACAACATTGCCTGAAGTGCGGTAGGACTGCAGTGGTTTGCCCGCCGTCGGACATGACTGACAGGGCTTCAATGCAACGCGCAATGGTGAGCCGGGGTGTTCTCCGGCAACGTAGTCAGCGCTGGAATCGGGGCAATCTCGCTCCGTGAGACAACGAGGGGAACGATATGGGACGCGGAATCTTATTGTGGATGTTGGGAGTGCCCCTGCCGGTGATCTTGCTGCTCGCCATGTGTTCGCACCACTGACGCCGGTATCTGAAATGCAACACGTCACCGAGCCGCACACGGCGCGCATCGACGCCACCGCCCCGTCGAAATCCGCAGCGTCGTGGTCTGCGATATTCGCGGGGGCGGCGGTCGCCACCGCCGTTTCTCTCATTTTGCTCGCTCTAGGGTCGGGACTCGGCCTGGCCACCATTTCGCCGTGGTCCGGCCACGGGGTGTCTGCGACCACGTTCACGGTGGCCGGCGCCATCTGGCTCATCGTCATGCAGTGGGTGTCCGCCTTGTTCGGCGGTTACATTGCGGGACGGCTGCGCACGCGCTGGGTGGGCACGCACGAGCACGAGGTGTTCTTTCGCGATACGGCGCATGGTTTCGTCACGTGGGCGGTCTCGACGCTGATCGTTGCCGGCATCCTGGCGGGCTCGGTCTCCTCGTTGTTGGGAGCGGGAATGCACGCTGTGGCAGGCATCGCCTCCGAGGAGGGCAGCAGCAGGCCGGCGTCCGGGCCGATCGATCCAGGCACGTACGCGGTGGACCGCTTGTTCCGCCCCGCAGGAGCGGCTACGGCGGGTGGCGTAGCGGTCGGGGGTACTGCGGTCGCCGGCGGCGCTGCCGCCGTACCCGGCGCGGCCGTACCTGGCACGGGTAATGCGAACGTGGCGGGCGACCCGCGCCCGGAGGCGCAGGCCATCGTCGTCAACGCGCTCAAGGCAGGAGTCGTTCCGGAAGCCGATCGGGCCTATCTCGTCGATCAAGTAGAGGCACACACCGGCGCGGGCCAGACCGACGCTCAGATGCGTGTCGACACGTACGTGTCGGGCGCCATGGCCGAGCAAACCAAAACCAAGGCGGCGGCGGATGCAGCTCGAAGCGCCGCGTCCGAGGCATCGCTGTACACCGCTCTATCCATGCTGATCGGCGCTTTCATCGCCAGCGTGGCGGCGGCAGTGGGCGGACGACTCCGAGAGCATCACCCCTGAGCACGCTTCGTCGGGGGGTCGAGGCCCTCGCGGCGCGTGCTGATGACGGCGCGTAGCGTGGTTCCCTCGGGGGTGGTGAGGATTTCCACGTCGCCGCCCAGTGCACGCACCCGGTGAGTCAGATAAGCCTGCGCTTGTGTGCCTTTTACGCTCAACTCACCACCGACATCGAGCGTTCCATCATCGGTGAGGGACAAGGTCACGAGCGAACCATCGACCTCCGCACGCAAATTCGCGCACGTCACACCGCGATGCAGCGTCATGAGCATCAGCGCGTCCTGAGCGATCCGGAATATCGCGATGGACATATCCGCACTGAGCTGGAGCTCGGTGGTCGGGAATTCGCCGCTGCAAAGAATATTGGCCTCGGCACAGACGGCTTTGAGCTGCCACCCCAGCGCCGCATAGAGACCCATGTTGTCGAGCAGCGTGGGACGCAGGTCCTCGATCAGTTTACGCTTCAGGTCGATGGCGGCCTTCAAAGTGCCGTGGATGCGTTGCAGCCGTTGCCGGCCGGCGTCGGTCAACTGTGGCAGGTGCTGTTCGCTCCAGGCCACGTCCATGACCGCTGCGACCAGGAGTGCGCCGAGCTCGTCATGGAGTCTGCGGGCGATCTCGGCCTTGTCGCGTTCGGCTTCGGCGAGCACGTACGATAGGAGTTCGACGGGGTTTCTATTCGGCATGGAGACAGTGTAAGTACATCCACAAAACTGTCTGCCCATGCAACACGGCTCAGGTCGTCAGACGGGGACTATGTTGAGGCAGGGATTCGACGGGTGGAACTGCAGGGTCACACGTGCACATCGAGGTGTGCGGGGGACGATGCGGACTGCAAATTGCGCTGTGTGCGGGCATATTGCTCGGCGGGCTGCAGATAGGCGGAAAGGGTGGAGGTCGTACGCTGCGAAGGATTCCCGTAGGAATCCCGGCTGCCGACGCCGGACTGGCCGGCGGTGAACTGGGCTGGGGTCGACGTGACGACTGCATTCTGTACTCCCGCAGCCGCGACGCTGGTCCGCACCGGTGTCACCGCCGCGCCATACCCGCCGTTGATGACCAACACCGTGCTGCCGGGCTGCGCGGCTATGACGGTGAGGTGCTGCGTGGCACCCTTGGCAGGCGCAGATGCAGAGCCACCACCGCGTGCTGCGGACGCGGCTGCGCCGCTGCCGTCGTACCTCGCGGGCAACGGCTCTCCCGCGAGAATCAGCGTTTGGTTGCTGGGTGCTACCTTCATATAGCCCACAAGCTTCCCCCGAGGGCGCACCACGTACCAGTTCGGCGTCGAAAACTGTGACGCAGTTCCTATTATGAGTTTCGACGATGCCGCCGTCGCAACTCACCTTCCGCTCATTTTGGCGATGCAGTTACTTTAAAATCATCCGGTTGTATGCGATATCTCGCGAGGAGCTTATAAAAATCTGTGCGGTTGCGTTTGGCAAGGCGGGCCGATTCGGTGACATTTCCAGCCGTCTTGGACAAGTTGTCAGCCAGATATTCCCGGGAGAATTTCTCGCGCGCCTCTTCGTACGTCGGCGGCTTTGCGGTGGTTCCGAGCGAGGCCTGGACCACCTCTTCGGTGATCACCTTGCCACTCGACAGCGCCACGTTCTGTTTCACGAGGTCGAACAGCTGGCGCACATTGCCCGGCCAGTCGGTGGTGGCAAGCAGCTCTATCGCCTTGGGCGAGTAGATCTTGCGGCGTGTGCCGGGTTCGGAGGCCTGCTCAAGGAAGTGTGACACCAGCAGAGGAATGTCTTCGCGGCGACGGCCCAACGGGGGTATCTCGATGGGCAGCACGCTGATGCGATAGTAGAGTTCGCGGCGAAATCCACCGGCGTCCATTTGTGCCTTGAGGTCGCGCGAGGTGGTGCAGATCAGCCGTGCAGCACCTCCGATCTCCCCACGCTGCAGGGCGAGACTCAGGCGCACCTGCAGAGCGTCCGGAAGATCGCCTATCTCGTGCAGCAAGAGCGTGCCGCCCGCGACGGCCCGTGCGGCACCGGCACCGAACAGATCCTCCTCCAGGGCTGCTGCGCCCACGCCGCGACAGGTCACCGTGACGAAGGGCTTGTCGCGGCGCGGGCTGGCGGCGTGCACGGCCCGCGCAAGCAATTCTTTGCCGGTGCCGTTCTCGCCGGTCAGCAGCACCGGTTCGTCGCTGGCGGCGGCTTTGTTCGCAAGACCCAATCGGTCCTCCATGAGCTGGCTGCGCGACACGATATCGGCACGCCAGTTGCCCTCGACCCGAGTGAATGTCGACACCTCCACGGCGCGGTGCACCTGTCCCAACAACTCGCTTTTTTCGACCGGCTTGACCAGGAAGCCGAATGCGCCGCACTGAGTCGCCTCGACGGCCTCGCGAATGGTGCCGTGCGAAGTGAGGATGATGACGGTGAGTGCCGGCCAGCGGCTCTTCAATTCTTTCAGAAGGCTCAAGCCGTCCATGGGTTCGAGCCGCAGGTCGGTGATGACGAGATTGGGTCGCGAACGAACGCAAGCGTCGAGCGCGGCTTCCGCGGAGTCCACCGCGTCCACCGAATATTCCGCAACGGTCAGCCGGGTGCAGGTGAGTCTGCGCAGGGCCAGGTCATGGTCCACCACCAATATCCGCGGTCTGCGCGTGGCCGGGGGTACTGATTCGTCGGTACGGCGCTTCGCCGGCTTCGCCTTGTTCAGAATGCCGAAACCGAGCGAGGCGGTGACCGGAGGGGAGTCCTTCTTGATCAACGGTGCTCCGATGGATTGTCAGAGATACCGGCTGAGCAAGTGTCGCCGGACCCCGCCATTCTCCCGTCGCGCGAGCCGATGAAACATGCGGCAGGTCACACATTTGAGGGCGCCGCTGCCATGTAGCTCGATCAGAAACGTGTGTTATGTACAGTCAGCCTACGAAAGCGGCTTGGAGGGCACGCCCGCGGCCATGGCGGCGTGCTGCGATCGCACCTCGGCTTTGCACAAGGTGAAGGCCGCGTTATAACTGAGCGACCGGCTCACGGCCATGTGTTTCGTCATGCAGTCGCTGACTTGTCGCTTGACGGTTGGGATGCGGCTGGCGGGCTTGCCAACCTGGGCGTTGACCCCCACGGCCATGAACAACGCCGATGCGGCAGCAATTTGACGAATCATGCAAAAAACCTCTTGAGACGCCGCGTTGGCGCCGGATCTCATCGAAATCGGGCTGCGGGTCGACGACGGTCAGTATGTCCGTAAATAAATACCCCACAAGGGTGCGGCAGGGGCTGACGCTGTCGGCGTTACACCGACACGGCGGCAAGGTATAGTCACCGGAGCCTCATCGGGCGGCCGAAGTGACTGAACTCTGAACGCAAGACCGGTAAAAAAATACGCGATACTCTGCGTGGACGACGAAGCACCGGTACTGGAAGGACTGGCGCTGACGCTGCGTCGCACGTATACGGTAATGCTGGCCGGCAGCGGCGCGGAGGCGCTCGATGTGCTGCGCGACACGCCCGAAGTCACGGTCATCATTTCGGACATGCGCATGCCGTTCATGAACGGTGCCCAATTTCTCGCCGCGTCGCGCGCGATTGCACCGCGGGCCCGGCGCATCCTGCTGACGGGCGACAAGGACCCCGGCTCAGCGATCTCTGCGGTCAACGAAGGTGCCATTTTCAAGTTCCTGAGCAAACCATGTCCCACCGCCGAGCTGCATCGAGCCGTCGAAGCGGCCGTCGCGGACTTCGAATCCGAGATGCAGGAGCGCAGCGCGATAAGGCGGCTCGCCGAGCGCGAGGTGCTCAAGCATGATCCGTTGACCGGACTCGAAAGCCGCGAGTCCTTGCTCGAACGCCTGGACCATCGCACCCCGCAACGGGGGTCGGAGGAGGGCGATCGCTACAGCGCCTTGTTGATCGACATCGAGAACACGGAAGAGCTCACCGACGCCTACGATTCGAAGGCTGCGGATCATGCGCTGCTGATACTCGCCACACGTCTGCGCACGACGCTGCCGACGGCGAAATGTCTCGCGCGGTACAAACAAAATTGTTTCGTGGCGCTGCTGGCCTCGAAGGAGCCTGCGGAAACCTTGCCGGGCAGGGCTGCGGCAAACGTCGTCGAAGCCTTGGAGCAGCCGGTGTCGCTCGGCTCGACCGTGCTCCAGTATCGGATCAAGGTGGGCGTCGCGCAGACGCCCGCGGAGGGCGGTGTCCCCCGTTTGATGCTGCGGCATGCGGAACTTGCACTGAAGGAAGCGAAGATGTCCGGGCGTCCGCCGGTGTACCTCTACACGCAGGAATTCGGCGAAAAGTACGAACGGCGTCGCGAGACCATTCGGGCATTGAAAAACGCCATTCAAGAAGAAACGCTGACGCTGCTCTATCAGCCCATCGTCGACATCGAACGTCATCGGATCTACTCGATCGAGGCGTTGGCTCGATGGGAGCACCCGCTTCTGGGCGCGGTGTCTCCGGGCGTGTTCATACCGCTCGCCGAGCAGACGGGGATGATGGGTCAACTCGGGGAGTGGGTATTGAGGCGGGCCTGCATCGACGCGAGCCACCTGCCCCCGGACACGTTCCCGCGGGTCAGCGTCAACGTCTCGGTGGCGCAGCTCCACGACGCCGGTTTCCTGGACTGCGTGTCTGACTCTCTGGCCGCGAGCGGCCTGGCGGCGACGTCGCTCGAACTGGAGGTGACCGAGTCGGTGTTCGCCGAGGATCTCGACAAGGTCTGTGCGGTGCTCGCCGACTTGCGACGGCTCGGCATCAGCGTCGCGATCGACGATTTCGGAGCCGGGTATTCATCGCTCGCGTATTTGAGCCGGCTCCCCGTCGACATTCTCAAGGTCGACGGAGTATTCATTCGCGACTTCGATCGGGGCGGTGAGACCATCATCGGCGCGACGCTCGCCATGGCGCACAAGCTCGCTCTGGAGGTCGTCGTCGAGGGCGTGGAAACGGCGCAGGCGGTGGAGCAGGTTCGCAGGCTCGGCGCAACGAAGATTCAAGGCTACCACTACGCCCGGCCCATGTCCGCCGCGCACCTGTCAGACTGGCATCGTACGTTCACTAAAGGAAGATCGACATGAAACGCCTCGTCTCATTGACCCTCGGATCTTGTCTGTTTGTGTCGCTGGCGCAGGCCGCCCTGAAGCCGGGTGCACCGGCGCCCGATTTCACGACAGAGGCGACACTGGCCGGACAGCCCTTCAACTTCTCACTCGCCGAGGCGCTCAAATCCGGCCCCGTGGTGTTGTATTTCTATCCTGCCGCCTTCACCCGCGGCTGTACCCTCGAGGCGCACGACTTTGCCGAAGCCACCGACAAGTTCAAGGCCATGGGAGCGACGGTGATCGGGGTGTCCCACGATCCCATCGCCACGCTGAACAAGTTCTCGGTCAGCGAATGCCGCAACAAATTCGCCGTCGCATCCGATGCGGATCAAAAGATCGCCAAGGCCTACGACGCCCGGCTGTTCGTGACGTCCTACGACAATCGTACCTCCTACGTCATCGCTCCCGGCGGCAAGATCCTCTACGCGTATTCGGCATTGGATCCCGACAAGCACGTGCAGCTCACGATGGCGGCGGTGGCAAAATGGCGTGCGGATCAGAAGGGCGGCTCCTGACCGCCCGGTGCTCACCCCCTGCGTTCAGCGCGCCTCGCCCGACGGTCCCTCGCCAGACAGTTCCACCAGCTCGAACGATGCGTTCATGTAGCCGCCGACGGTGATCTTCACGAACGTAAAGTCGTTAGGGATGCACCAGAGGTCTTCGACGGGATGCTCCCTGGGGAACGCGCCAGCCACGTTGAAGCGGTAATGGTCGGTCTCGAAGCTCCCCGCAGGAACCGCCACCCGTTCCCGGCCCACGTATTCGATGTCGATGTCGATTTTCGTCAGCAGCGGACCGGAACATCCATCGTGTTCCAGGGAGGTCATCCAGACATCACGGTGACGTTGGATGCGCTCCGGCGAATCACGGTCGAAGCGCGGCAGGTGGAACATGTCGCAGCTCACCGGATGCACGCCGAGCGACAGCGCGGGGGTGGTCATCGGCAGACGTTGGGAAATGCGGCCGAGCTTCACGTTGTCCACTTCACAGTACGCGAATCCATCGACGAAGCGCATCCACCCGGCACCCAGGAATTTTCCGTCCTGATGCAGACGGTTGAAGCAATCGAGGGGACGGTGCTGGGAGTCCATGGTGTACGTGACCTCGCGCAGGACCTCGCGGGGCGCGATGACGCCCGCCTCGATCTCGCTCTGTGCCTGCAAGGTACGCTGCCCATCGGCGTGCCAGGTGATGGCAAACCATTCCCTGCCGAATTCCGTCGCGGTCCCGCCATCGTGAGACAGATACCGGATCCTGCCGCGCGTGGTCTTGTTCTGCATGGCTCTTGTCGCTCAGGTGTTGGAGGTGAAGGAGATACCGACGCACAGCAACATACACCCCCGATCCGTCAAGGGCGCGCCGTTCGTAAAATTCAATTGCGCGCTCGGGTCGAGGTCGAGGAAGCTGCCTTCGAAGAGCGATATCGCATCGGCGGAAGTCGCGGTGCTGACGATGGCCGACAGGCTGCCCGAGATCACGAACAGCCAGCGAACGGTGCCCGGTTCGCTGCGGATGTGGCCGTCCGCGAAGGCGGCCGACGGTACCAGAGTCAGGCTGGTCTGCGGCATGCCGGGTACCGGCGGCGCGATCGCCGCATATTTCCAGCCCGGCACTCGGGCATGCGGTTGCAGCGGCAGACGGTCCGCATGCAGTATCGTCGGCGCGACGAAACGCATGCCCCTCAGACCGTCGATGTTCGAGTTCGACACCTCGACCGTCTCGCGCTCCGCATCGGCCTCCCAGAGCGCGGTGCCGGAGCCGGTGTTCCAGACGAGGAACTCCGAACCTGCAACGGACACGTGGCCGGGAACGAGGCCATGCAGCGTGAGCGGCGGCCGGTCTAGAAACATGTGGCGCCGGTACACGGTGAGCTTGCCCTTTGCGTCCTCCAGATCGCTCCAGTCGCAGTTGGGCAGGTCGCCGCTCAGAAAGTAATGACGCTCGGTCACGGACCGGTGAAAATGACGCACCGAACCCATGGCGAGCCGCGCGAGGATCGACTCGCTGAAACCGGGCGGGGCGAATTGGATTTCGACGCTGCCGCCGCCGCCCGCATCGACGCGCAGCACGCGGCGCTTGAAGCCTGGAATGCCGGGCATGTCCTCCCACTTCATCCGCAGCGTGTCGAGCAGCCGGAACGGTTTCTCGGCAGGCGTCATTTTGAGAAGGCGGTGAACATTACTCCCGTCCGCCGCAGAAGATCCTTCTTGTCGATGTCCGGTCCCAAAGCCTCGTCGAGGATGACATTGTCGCGCATCAGATCACGGGTGGCTTCGCCGCGCAGGATCACGATGATGTTCGTGTCGTCCTGCAGCGCGAAAGGGAATTCGTGCCAGGTACCGATATCCATGGTGAAACCGGCCGACCCGTCGAAATGAAAGGCGCGCATCTGATCCAAGTCCGGCAACTCGCCCTCGCTGGGAGGCGCCATCACGGCGACGAAGGGCCGGCCGCCCAACGGGATGAACGTCTGGGTATGTTTGAAATGACGCTCGACCCAGCGCACCTCCAGCGGCCGCCTCTGCAGCGTCACGACGGTAAGTTCGGTGGTCTCATCGGAGACGAAGGTGACGGGCTTGCGCACCTGCATGGCGCCCCCATAAAAATCGATGGGCAGCGGCGCGGTGTCGGCGCTAGCGCCGAGGATTCGCCCGAAGCCGGCAAGATTCTCCGCGGTGGCCGCCGCGACCGGAAGTTCACGTCGTTCGATGGGGTTTTGCATCCGTCAAAGGTATATCACGCCCTGTTCGCGGACAAGGCTTAGGTTTAATAATTTCGAAAAATCTAAATCGAAGGTTTATGTGGCGCGGCTCTGCCGGGGAGTGCGGGCAAGACTGCGTGGTGCGCGTTCTTAAGAAATGCGGCACGCATGTCGCTGATCAGCGCGGCGGCCACGGGCGAGAGGGTGGTGACCTTGCGGGTCCACAGCGACAGCTTGCGCTTACGATACGGGCGGTCCACGTCGAGCTTCACCACCAATTTCGCCTCTATCAACGCCGCCATCATCAACGGCGAGACGAGAATGAGATAATCGTTGTTGAGCAGCAGCGCGAAGCCCGTACCGGTGCCGTCGCACCAGATCACCCGGTTCGGGGGCGGAACGCCCTCGTCGACGAAGGTTTCGAGCACCGTCTCGTAGGTCTCGCCCAGGTCGCTTGGAATGAGCCAGGTGTATTCCTGCAGATCAGAAACCTGCACCTTTTTTCGTCGCGCGAGCGGATGTTTGCTGCGCACGAACACGACGTCGGTGGTCTCGCCGAGAATCTCTTGAGCGAACTCTTCGATCTGGGACGGATGTGCCGCAGGTGCGCCCGCGACGAAATCCAAGCTGCCGGCCCGCAACCGCTCGAGCAGCGTCTTCGTGTAGTCCTCGAGCACATGGATCTTCACCGACGGGCTGCGGGCGTGCATCCAGCTGATGGCGAGCGGCGCCACGACACCTGCGAATCCTTCGCCGACGCCGACATGCACCTCGCCGGCGGAGGCTTCACGCAGCTGCCCCAGGGCGCTCAGCGCACGCTCGATCTCGATGTCGACCACGGCCGCGTGTTTGAGCAGTGCACGTCCGAACACCGTCGGCTCGCCGCCCGCGCCGCGCTCGAACAGCTTGACGCCGAGCTCGGTCTCGAGCGACGCCACGCTCTGCCCCAACGCCTGCTGCGAGATGCCCAAGCTGCGCGCGGCGGCCGCGAAACTGCGATGTTCGCGTACGGCCAGCAAGTAGCGTAGGTGTCTTACGTCCATGGCGCCGTCCCGTCGATCAGTAATTCCCGAGGTAGGGTCCGCCGCGCGCGCGAAGATGTTCGAGCTCCGCCGGAAGCTGGGGCTGGTAGGGCGCCTCGAACTGGAAGGGGAGGGTGTCGCGATGGAAGATCACGGTCTGCTCGCCGTCGCGAAAGCGCGCCAGCGCCAGATTGCCCTTGCGTGAACCGAACGGTCCGTGGAGCGTGTGCGCAGGCCTCCAAAAGTAGGCTCCCTCCGCCATGACGCCGTTCGGGCCGGTGATCTCGCCCGACAGCATGAAGAGCTCTTCGGCGCAGCCGTGGGTTTCGCGTTCCAACTGCTTGCCCTTGGGCTGGTTCTGCGGAGCCGTCGTCAACAGCCAGGTGCGGTGATTTCCCGTGCCGGCATCGACGTACAAGGCCTTGCGCGCGATGCCCATGTATTGCAGCTCCTCGGGAACGGAGGAGCGGTCCCACGGCATCGCCACCGTGTCGAGAACGACCAGACCCGACCCGGTCGTGCTCGGCGCTGCGGCCGAGGTCCGGGCGTTCGAGAACACCAGAACCACCGTCCCCTGCGGAGCGGCCCAGCGCGTGGGCCGCTCGGACTCGATGCGGGCATAGCCGTCGCGTGCGAGACGCGCGTCGTCCAGGTGCAGCACGCCGTCGAGTACGTACAACTCCTCCTGAAAGCCGCTGGTCACCGGCTGGCTCCAACCCGCGGGAAGACGCAACACAACGCTGGCCTCCCCGCTGGCCGCATCCTTGCTCAGAACCTTGCACTCCAGGCTCTCACGCTGCGGCAGCGGCACCGGCGTACCCCAGGGCAGTGCCTGCGCAAAGATGAACTCGACATGCGGACGGGTCATGGTCGTTCAGAACCTCGCGGTGACGGAGCCGTAGATCATGCGGGGCGGACCGAAATACTGCTCCACATCGGGCGATGTCGCGACGAAGTAGGCCTTGTTGGTCAGATTCTTGCCGTCGATGGACACCCTGTAGCGACCGTTCGCGAATTCCAGGCCGACCTGCGCGCCGACCAGCGAATAGGCATCCTGGGTCACGCTCGGAATGTTGGAATCGTCCGTGGTATACGTGCTCGTGTGCACGAGGTTGGCGCCACCGAAGAAGTCGATGCCCTCACGCAGCTCGGTCTTGTACTCCCCGCTCAGCGAGTACTGCACCTTGGGCGTCAGGCGCGGACGGTCCCCCGTCTGCGAGCCCGAGGTGATCCGGGCGTCGAGCATGCCCAGGGTGCCGTTCAACGTGATGGGGCCGATGGGGCGTGCCTGCGTCTCCAACTCCAAGCCCTTCAGAGCAATGTTGTAGGTGGTGATGGGGTAGGGAAAGGAAGAGCTCTGCTGTTGCAGGTCCTTGTAGTCGGTATGGAACCCGCTCAGGTTCACCCGCAGGCGACGGTCCAGCCATTCGGATTTCACGCCCACTTCGAGATTCTCCGCCGTCTCGTCCTTGGTATGGCCGAACAGAACTGCGGGCACCGCAGGATAGGCATAGGTGCTTGCGAAACTGCCCGGGCGATAGCCGGTCGAGTAGGTCACGTAGGTCATGACGTCGGGCAGCACTTCGTAGTCCAAACCGGCCTTGTAGGTGGCTTTCTCGGTGGAGAACGACGAACTGCCGGCGATGGTCGCGGGACCGCCGGCCGCCGGCAGGACGGCACGGTCGATGGTCTTGGCGTCCTTGCTGTAGCGGCCGCCGAGCTCGAAATGCAGGTTTTCAATGATGCGGTAGGTCGCATCGGCGAACGCCGCGTAGCTGTTGGAAATCTGGTGATCGTCGTTGAGCTGCACGCCGATGAAGTCTGCGAAGTGGTAGATGCTCTCACGGTAGTAGAACACCCCGCCGAGCCAGGTCAACGCCTGATCTGCCTTGGAGGCGACCTGAAACTCCTGCGAGATCTGGTTCTGCTTCTTGGTGTCCGGAATCTGGAAGTTCACGCCGGCGACGTCGCTCAGATCGATGGCATCGAAGTTGTCGAGGCGGCGGTAGGCGGTGATGGACTTGAAGGAACCCCACGAGGTGGTGTTGTCGACGTGAGCGCTGAGGCCCGCGACCTTGTTGTGGCCTTCGTTGGCGTTGTTGATGCCGGTCCGGTACGGCGAGCCGTACAGGGGCGCACAGGCCGATGCCGCGGAATTACATGCCGCGGTCGGATCCGCGCCAGAGACGAGCGGGGTGCCTTGCGACGTGCCCGAGCGGTCGATGCTGTAATCAGCGGCGATGTTGACCCGCCAGTCTTCCGCGGGCAGCCACAGGGTCGCGACGCGTGCGTTCTGACGGTTGATGCCGTCGGCCGTCTGGCCGTTGGGCTTGCCGTTGGCATCGACCCCCTGCAGATAGCCGACCTCGCTGCGGGTGCCGACGTCGATCTTGGTGGCGAGCACGCCGGCGATGAGGGGGATAGAGGCGCTCGCACTGGTGTCGAAGCGCGAATAATCGCCGAAGGTCGCCGATGCCTTGTAATGCTCGGCGTCGAGGTCCGGGTCCTTGGTGACGTATTTCAACGCACCCACCGTGGAGTTTCGGCCGTACAGCGTGCCCTGCGGTCCGCGCAGCACCTCGATGCGGTCGAAGTCGAGGTTGTCGAGCAGGGCGCCCTGCAGGCGTCCCATGTAGACGTCGTCGAGGTATACGCCCACGGGGTTTTCCAGATTGAATGCCAGCGCATCGTTGCCGATACCCCGGATGAAGACTTGCATGGCACCCGTGCCGGCGCCGGTTTGTGCAATTTGCACGTTGGGAGCTCGGCCGGACAGATCCGTCGCGTTCTGGACGGAGAGATTCGCCAATTCGGCCGAGCCGAAGGCCGTGACTGGAACAGGCACCTTCTGTTCGCTTTCGGTGACCCGGCGGGCAGTGACGATGATGTCGTCGATCTGGCCGGAGTCCTTCGCCGTCGAGGCGGCGAGCAGCGCGTCAGTCTCGGCAGCCGAACTTGTGTCCATGATCGCAAAACACGACATTGCCAGGGCAGTGATGCATCGAGTTCTCATTTGTATCCCTTACTGTGCGACGTTCAAATCATACAAGCGGAGCTTGTTGATTCGAACGTATCCCAAAGAATAGGTTGTGGTCAAGCACATTTCTCAATAGGCTGTCGTTTTCGAACTACGGCTTGCATCCCCCACCGGTAGACCTGAACGAGCGACCACCCCCGTGTTTAACCGATTCATGCTCGATCGTTCGCTGGCAACGGTATGTCTCGCCTTTACAGTGATGTTCGTAAACAACGGATTCATCATCGCTGGTCTCACCAGTTTCGACAGCGCGCTGTTGAGCGACCTGGGGCTGTCTTTTGGTGCGTTGAAGCTGCGAGATACCATGACGATCGTCTCGCTCGGAGTGTCCGTGCCGTTCGTCGGTCTGCTGCTCGACCGCGTGCGCATCCGCCCCATCGTCGTGACGGGCCTGGTGATGATGGCGGGTGGCTTCACCGCGTACGGTTTCGTACACGCTGCGTGGGAGATGTATGCGGCGCAGGTGCTGCTCGGCGCATCACAGGCGCTCTGCGGACTCGTCGCGCATGTGGTCCTGATATCACGGTGGACTTCAGTGCATCGTGGGCTGGCGCTCGGCCTGGTGGTTGCAGGGTCGAGCCTGGGAAATGCCGTGGCCCCCACGATCAACGGACTGCTGCTGGCGCACTTTGCATGGCGCGATGCAATTTTGTGCGGGGCCTTGGTGGCGGTGGCGTTGATACCCATGGTCTACCTGGTCTATAGGGAGCGCCCCGCGGCGGGCGACGAGGCCGGCGGCGCGGCCGGGGGCGGGGCGGTTGCCGGCGACGGGGCAGGTGCGGGCGGGGAGCCCCGCGTGGGCGTACCGGATCGCCACCACGCCACGCACCTCGCTCCTGAAGAACAAGCGGCC
>CAZZVN010000015.1:12560-67063 GCA_964657625.1 uncultured Steroidobacteraceae bacterium | reverse complement strand
GGCCGCGGAGGCGCGCGTCGAACAGCATGGGCCAGCCGCCCGTGGCTGCGAGGAGCTGCGCGTCCGCCCTCGACCGACAGTCCGACGGGCGGAAAAACAGCTCCTGTTCGTCGATGATCTCCACCGCCCCATACACGCGCGAAGTCAGCAGGCCGTCAGCCACCGCATCGTTGATGCGCGAAGCCACCAGCAAGTGTGCGCGGGCCAGACCAACGCGGTCCGCTCGAACGGCGCGACCGCCGAGGACTTCGAGCTCGACCTGCAACGCGGCGGCAGACGGCCGATCGAGCAGCGTCCAATCTGCGAACCGGGACGCACACGCGCCGGTTTGCAGCTCGTCGATCAGCCGCGTCTTCCCGGAGCCGGGCATCGCGCGCAGCCAGACGATGGGCGCACGAACCCGGCCGAGCCGCGCGCACAGGCGTTGCAGTCGCCGTCTCGTCGGCAGATCTGCAGCGTGGGCCTTGTTCATGGGGATGCCGGGGCAGCGGCCCCCGGCCGCCAGCGCAGTCCCGCATAACACACGGACGACACCAGCAGGGCATCGACGACGGCGATACCCGAGAGCCGCAGCACGCCGTCGGCGGCGAGCAAGGCGATGCAGGCACCCGCCGCCCAGGCCGCCAGGGCGGCCCACTCGACGACGTTGGGTGATCCGATCGCGGCACCCCGGTACGCCGCGGGCCGCACCATGAAAAAATCGATGAGGATGATGCCGGCCACCGGCACGAACACGATCGACAGATAGAACAGGAAAGCGATGAAGTGATCGAGCAGATGCAGGAATGCCGCGAGCGTCCCGGCCGCGCCGCCGATCAGCGTCGTCGTCACACGCCGGGTCTGCGGCACCGCCACGCCAACGCTCAGCGCCATGCTGTAGAGGTTCAGGGCGTTGAGCACCCAGCTGCCGCCGAGCACCACCGCGAAGGCGCCGCCACCCAGACCCATGAACAACATCAAATCCAATATTTCCGTGCGCCCGGTCGCCAATGCGGCCACCCCCCCGATCAAGGTCACCACCACGCCGGTGACGAAATATGTGAGGACGGAAGTCCACACCGCACCCGCGGGCCCTGCGATGAACCGACAGGTGTCGGGCATGACCACCGCGCCCACGATGCAGCCACCGACCACCGCCGACACGGTGTCGCCGAAGGAGAGCCCCGTGGGCGGTGCCCGGGCGAGTATCTGCACCACCGAGCCGTGTTTGACCGACTCGAGCAGCATCAGCACGCAGACCGCAGCGAGCACCGGCACCACCACCGCCGACAGTGCGTTGATGGCGCGCAAGCCGGCGAAGGTGGTCAGGGTCATCAACACCCCGGCGGCGAGTTCGGCCGGCCACACCGCACCGCCGTAGCCCCACAGTGCCGCCATCAGGCGGGCCATCGCGTCACCGAACAAATTGATGTTCACGCCGAACCAACCGAGCAGGGAGAAGGCAAAGGCGAGGTTCAAGACCGTCGATCCCACCGTGCCGAAGGCGGTGCGCGCCAGCATGTAGGAGCTCAAGCGCGTGCGGCAGCCGAGCACGGCGGTGAGCACGCCGATGACGGTGAGAATGAGGCAGCCGACTATGACCCCCCAGAAGAACTGCCGCCGCGGCGCCGCCAGCCCGAGGTCGAGTCCCGTGATCAAGGTCGGCAGGCAGATGCTGAACAGCACGTTGGTCAGCGCAATCTTCCACCACGCGATGGACCGCTCCGGCGGCACCGGCGAGGTCAGGAATTCATCGGATTCCACGGGCGAATCGCCGGACTCACGCGCCGGTGGCACGTTCATACTCGGCCTGGTCGGCAAAATAGCGCAGCCCGGCCCTGGCCAGCGCATCGCGCATGCCATACAGGTCGAGACCGAGTTCTCCTCGGGCCAGACGCTCGCGCGATGCCGACTCGCGCGTCGTGCGCGCGGCGGCCGCCGCCACGGTGTGCGCGGCGCGCGCCCGCGGTACCACGACGACGCCATCGTCGTCGGCGACGATGGCGTCGCCCGGATGGACGACGGCACCCGCACACACGACGGGGACATTCACCGATCCCACGGTGGCCTTCACGCAGCCCTGCGCGTTGACCGCCTTGGACCAGACCGGGAAACCCATTGCCCGCAGCTCGGCCGTGTCGCGGCACGCCGCGTCGATCACCAGGCCGACCCCGCCACGCGCACGAAAGGACGTCGCCAACAAGTCGCCGAACATGCCGTCGGCGTTGTGCGAAGACGTGCCGAGCACGACGATGTCGCCCGGCTGCAACATCTCCGCCGCCACGTGCAGCATCCAGTTGTCGCCTGGATGCGCGAGCACGGTGACCGCCGTTCCGCAGGCCCTGGCACCCGCATAGACGGGACGCATGTAGGGTGCAAGCAGCCCGCTCCGGCCCAATGCTTCGTGCACGGTGGCCACGCCGAACGCAGCGAGCGCCGCGACCAGGGGCGGCTCCGTCCGCGTGACGTTTCTGATCGCGATACCCGACTGTCCGCGCATGGTGTCACCTCGGAAAAATGCAGTGTCCGGTAGTTTATAATCCTTCGCGGCGATGCGCTCGATGTCGTCTTTCACGGAGCAATGCGTTGACCGAAGCGGCATCGGGAATGCGGATCAACAAGTTTCTGAGCGAGCGCGGCCTGTGTTCACGACGTGAGGCCGACTCCTGGGTGGCGGGCGGGCGGGTGAGCGTCAACGGCGTGGTGGCGGTGCTCGGGACCAAGGTGCAATCGGGCGACGCGGTACGGGTCGACGGCCGCGCGGTGGGCCGGCCGAGCGCGCACGTGTATCTGGTGCTGCACAAACCGGTCGGCGTCGAGTGCACCACCGATCCCCGGGTGCCGCACAACGTGGTCGGATTCGTGTCGCACCGGGAGCGCGTTTTTCCCGTCGGCCGGCTGGACAAGAACTCCGAGGGTCTGCTCCTGCTGACCAACGACGGCGACATCGTCAACGACCTGCTGCGCGCGGCGCACGGCCATGAAAAGGAATATGTCGTCACCGTCGATCGCCCGGTCACCGACGATTTTCTCGCCGCCATGGCCGGCGGCGTGCACATCCTGGACCGGATGACCGCCCCCTGCCGGGTGCGACGGGTGAGCAAGAACGTATTTCGAATCGTCCTGACTCAGGGCCTGAACCGGCAGATCAGGCGCATGTGCGAGGTGTTCGGGTACACCGTGCGCCGTCTCATCCGCGTCCGTTTCGTCAACATCGTGCTCGAGGGAATAGCCCCGGGCCGCTGGCGCAATCTGACCCGCGCAGAATTGTCCGGACTGCTGCCTGAGCGCTTCGGTGACCGGTGACGCCCGCTCCGCCCGTCAGCCGGCTGCGGGTTCGACGGGGTCCGCGACCCGTATCGCGAGCCACGCCGCCGCGCCCAGCACGGCGAAGCCCGCGCCCAGGCCGAACGCGACGGACCACTGGTGACGCCCGGAAAGATAAGCGACCACGGGCAACGTGATGATGCCGCCCAGGTTGCCGCCGGTGTTCATGATGGCGCACACCGCCATGGTGTCGCCACGGCCGATTCGCATGCCGCCGGCCCAGTAGGCCCCCTCGGTCAGCTCGACGCAGCCGAAGCACGCGGCGAGCACTGCCACGGCAAGATACGGATTCGCGGCACCGACCGCCCAGAGCAGCAGCAGCGCACTGACCGGCAGCGCGATCAGCGGGACCAGCCGGTAGCCCCAGCGTTCCCCGAATCGCCTGCACAGCGAGCCGGTCACGTAGCCGCCGAGTCCCGCCCCCAGCGCGGCCGCCAGCGGCGGTGCGACGGCGAGCCACCCACTTTCCAGCACGGAGAAGCCGCGCTCCTGCACGAGATAGAGAAATACCCAGTTGGAAAGCAGGTAAAAGGTGTAATTCAAACTCATGTAGGACAGCGCCAGCAGCAGCACGCTGCGATCAGTGAGCAGCCTCGCCAGCCGCCTGAGATTGATCGCCGAATCCGCCGCGGCGGCATGCCGGTCGCCTATCTCAGCGAGCTCTCGTGCCGAGACCTGCGGGTGCTCGCGCGGCGTATTGCGGCCATACCAGGCCCACAGTGCGATGAGGCCGAGCGTGGGCAGACTGGACCAGAGCAGCGCCCGCCGCCAGCCCCAGCTCAACATCAGCGATGCGATCAGCGGCGGGGTCAGTGCGGCGCCCAGGCTCAGGCCCATGGTCTGCAGGCCCTGCACGAACGACCAGCGGTGTGGCGGAAACCAGGCCTCGAACACGCCTGCGGAAACCGGGAAGATTCCCCCCTGCGAGCAGCCGAGCAACAACTGCGCGCCGAACAAGCCGGCGAACAAGGCGCCGCCGCTCAGCAGGCTCGGCGCCAATGGCATCAGAATCGTGGCGAGGAAGGCGGCCAGCCCGATGACGACGAAGGTCCTGCGCGCGCCGTAACGCTGACCGAACACGCCGCCCGGGATCTGGAACAAGGCATAACCGATGACGAACGCCTGTTCCAGTGCGCCGATCTGCAGCTGGCTCAGGCTCAAGGCCGGCATCATGCGCTCGGCCGCGACCGTGATGGTCTTCTGCTGCACGTAGGCGACGAACCCGAAGCCGAACAAAAACGAGAACATGCGCCAACGGATCGGAATCCAGGGACTCCTCAAGGTTTGTTGAGGGCGATCTGCAGCGCGTGCCCGAACGACGTGGCAGCCTTATCCGCACCGCGCACACTGTCGAGCGCGGGACCCGACTGCAACAGCATTCCGGGCAGGAACACCGTGACCAGCGACGAGAAGGGCCAGCGCTTGCGCATCTCGAGGGCGACGTCCGCCGCCACCGCCCGCTCATGGCTCGGGTAGGCGCTGACCAGGAACACCATGGAAACGCCGGCCTGCACCGCTTCGGGGGGCGGGGTGCGCAGATCGTCGAGCGAGACGTGGCGCGCATCGATTTTCTGATCGCGCAGGATGCGTACCATCAGTTCGGTGGCGAGATCGTCTGCCACCGAACCCAGGCCCAGGCACAGCATCACCGAGCCCGGCGGCACCGCCAGCGGGCCCTGCCAGCGGCCGAGCTGCTGTTCGCGCTGGCGGCGCAGCTGCTGCCCGGCATTGGTCGTATCGAGCACCGAGACCCGCGTTTGACGACGCGGCGGCCGGCCGCGGTTGCCGCCGATGGAGGTGATCACGGCGATGATGGTGTTGCGCACCACGGTTTGTTGGTCGAGCGTGATGGCCCCGGTCTCCAAATCCAGGCGGGCCAGATGCAGCGCGGGCATGAGCACCACGTCGCAATAGGTGGCGAACGACTTGCGCTTGAGGAACACGCGGGCTCCGGCAATGATTTCTGCAGAGTCGCCCGACAATGCACGCTGATAGAAACGCTGCGGCATGGTGAGCGCCTGGTTGTCGCCGAGCAGCACGTCGAGCAGGCTCAACGCCTTGATGTGACGGCCGGCCACCACCAGGCACAGGGTGAGAGGCGTGGAGACGATGAGCCCGACCGGCCCCCACAGCCAGCTCCAGAATATCGCCGCGATCACCACCGAGAGCGGCGAGAGCCCGGTCGTATGTCCATACAGCTGCGGCTCGATGAGCTGACCCGCCACCAGTTCGACGACCACGTACCATCCGAATACGGCGGTGGCGAGTCCCCATCCCGGATCGACCGCGGCCGCCAGCACGGCGCAGAACAGCGCGGCGATCCAGATGCCGACATACGGAACGAAGCGCAGCACCCCGGCAAGCGTGGCCCAGAGCATGGCGTGCGGCAGGCCCATGAGCGTGAGCCCGATCCAGATGAACAGTCCCACTCCGGTGTTGACCGCGAACTGCGACACGAAGAACCGTGACAGACGCTCGCCCGCGTCGTTCAGGGCGAGCGTGGTGGCGCGAATGTCGGTGCCGCCGGCGACGCGGATGAAGCGGTCGCGCAACGCCTCGTATTCGAGCAGCACGAACAGCAGCACCACCAGCACGATGCCGGCGGTTTCGAGCGGAACCCAGACCGAGCTCAGCACCTTCTGGATGACCTGCAGCGGATTGGTGGGTGGATCATGGAGTTCCACCGGGATGGGCGTAGGCTCCGGCACCTCGGGCATGCCCGTGGCCGCCCCCGACGACCGTTTCGGCGGTTTCTCGGCGCGTGGATTGACGATACGCCCGGCCTGACCGTAGAGCAGCTGCAAACGCCCCACGGTCAGATCGTTCAGGGTGGCGATCTTTTGCTGGATGGTCTCCTCGTACTGCGGCAGGCTGCCCGCCATGCGCACCACCTGCATGCCGATCACGGCCGTCACCGCCGTGACCGAGAGGGCCAGCGCCAGGACGGCGGTCAGCACCGACGAGGTCTGCCCGAAACCGAAACGGCGCAGACCACGTACCAGCGGTGCGATCAGCAGGCTCAGGATGACCGCGAGCGTGATCGGCACCAGCACACCGCGGCCAAGATACAAGAGAGCGAGCACCGTGGCGGTGGCGACGATCCCGCTGGCCAGATCGCGCAACGCGGGGGTCCGGGCCGGCGCAACGTCGGGTTCCTGCGCGGCGGCAGGCGCCGGCAGGCCGTCGAGGGGCGTGTCGGGGTCGGCGCTCACTTCCCCGCCGGCAGGGCCGGATCAGCTGTCTTGACCGGTTCCTTCTTATGCAAAGCGGTGTCTTCGATCAGGACCTTGCGCACGTACAAAAAACGGATGACGTCATATTCGAAGGGCGAGCCGGTGGAGTAATAGCGAAAATCCACGTTCGCGCGGCGGTCCACCGCGTTCACCACGCCAGCCGCCCAGGATTGATTGCCACGGTAGAGGTCGGCGAAATTGATCGCATAAGAGGTGCCGTAATCGCCGAGCAGACCCACGCCGTCGCGCAACGTCGAGGGGCCGAGCAAGGGGATGACGAGATACGGACCTGGGTGCATCCCCCACTGTGCGAGCGTGGTGCCGAAGCCGGTGGCCGGATTGGCCAGCTTGATGCGGCCCGCCACGTCGAACAGGCCGCCGATGCCGAGCGTCGTGTTCACGGCGAAGCGTCCGAGGCTGCGCACGCCGCGATGGAAGCGGCCCTGCAACACGTAGTTGATGGTGCTGTCGATCTCCCCGAGATTCGAAAAGAAATTGTGGATCCCGGCGCGCACCGGCCCGGGAAAGCGCCGGTAACCGTTCGCCACCGGCAGGAATACCGCCTCGTCGAAGCGTGCGTTGAACCGATAGGTGGCCCGGTTGACGCGCTCGAACGGATCGTACGTACGCATCGGTGGCGCATCCGCCGTGGTCAGCGGTTCGGGCGGCGGTTCCGGCGCAGTTTTCTCCAACGCTTTCGCAGCCGCCGCCTGAGCCTGGGTGTCCTGGGCCTTCTTGATGCTGGCTGCATTGTCGGCCGCCGGCGTTTCCGCGGGCAGGCTGCGAAACCGTACGCCCGTCGACGCACAGCCGCCCAAGGCCAGGACAACCAGGACGGCTCCCGCACGACGCATCATCGGGCGCCTCCCTGCCAGCGGCCGTCGAGCATGGCGAGCATGTCCGCGACCTGCTGACGATCGCCGATGTTGCCGAGGTGGCCCCCGTGATCGTAGACGGCGATCTTGCTGCCCAGCGTGCCGCGCAACCAGGCAAGCTCGCTGTTGTCCAGGATCAGATCGTCGCTGTTCGTCTGTACGAAGTAATCCGGATCGTCGCGCAATGCATCGTGGATGATGTCGAGCTTGTTGTCGGCGATCAGCGATTCGGTGGACGATCCCGGACGGTGCTTCAAGTAGTACGGTGCGAACACCTTGGTAAAATACTCGGCGAACGGCTTGCCGCGCAGGACCTCCGCGGTGTGTTCGAGGGAATCGCCGACCTTCGGCGGGTGCAGCGGATCGACCACCACGCCGGTCCCGGCATACAGATCGCCCGCGAAGAACATGTTCATCAGGGCGATGCGAAACGTGAGCGCAATGGCGGCTTCGAATTCCGAATCCGTCTTGAGCACGGACGCCGCCGCCGCGAGCGTGAAATTCTCATCGATCTGCACGCTGTCCGAACTACGGTACAGGTTCGCGAGCTGCACGTAGAGCGTCTGATAGAGACGCTCCACGCCCGTACCCCCCGAGCCGATGCTCTGCGCGAACAGTTTATCCAGCCGGCCGATGGAGGCGAACAGGCTCACCGGCGGGTTGATCATCACCGCGCGATGAATGTGCAGCTTGTGCTGCACGGAGTCGATGGACTTGACGAGCGCCGCATTGGCGCCGCCCAGGCTGTAGCCGAGCACGTCGATGTCCGTGATGCGCACCTTGCGCGGCAGATGCTTGATGATCTGCTGCATGGCCGCGTAAAGATCCTCGCCGTCCTGTTGCAGATCTCCCGCCACCCCCGTGCTCGAGGTCGAGACGATGAACCGCGGGAAGGTCGGCGAGGGCATGGTCAACACGTGGTAACCCGCCCCATACAAGGCCGCGCGCAGCACCGCGAGGCTCGCCGTGTTGCCGTCGCTGCCCGTCCCCGAAATCAGGATGGCGAGCGGCGCGGGTTTGTCCTGCGCGGAGAACCAGACGCGCAGCCGTCGATCGAACCAATACACGTCCGGTACCGGCCGTCGCCACGGCATCGCCACGTCCATCTCGAAAATGGGCACCCGCGCGGGCAGCTCCGCGACGTCCTGCGGCGGCGTGCCGAAGACCGTCGCGCGCAGCGCCGCGGAATCCGCAAGGCCGGTGGCGGGGCCCCGTGCCGGGGGTGGCGCCGTGATGGCCGGCAAATCTTCGGTGGCGGACGATGCGTCGGCGGAACAAACACTGAGACCTGCGATGACGTACATCACAGTCGCGACAATTTGAAAAAACTTCAAGGGCATCCTTCGCAAACGGCCGGGGCGGTACGAGATTTATAGCGTATCGGCATCCATCGCGCTGTTAATTCCCTGTGCGTCCGTTCGCAGATCCCGGGCCAGCACCGCGGACGACGCCAGGCGCCGGATCAGCCAGGGCGTGACCTCGATTCCGAACGGGTCCGACAGTGCGCCGGGTTCGAACGCATCTGAAAGCGCCGCCCGGGCGGCATGCGGGCTCGGATCGGGGGCGTCAAGCCCGCGCAACGCCCCTTCGATCTCCTCCTCCGCGCGCGCCAGTGGCGCGGCCAGACGCCCGACATCCAGATGCCCCCGCCGCAGCAGCAGCATGCCCTTGATCGCGGTCAGCTGGGCCAGCAGTTGATAGCTGTGTGCGAGCAGGCGCACCAGCGGTTCGAGCGGAGGCCGAACCGCGCGGGGCTCGGCCAGGCAGCGTTGAGTGGCCTGCACGAGCGCCGACAAACTGTCGTAAGCCTCGCGCCGGGCCAACCGCCATTCGAGTTCGGGCCGGTCGTCCACCGCCGTCAACTGCCCGAGCGCGAGACTCGAGTGCGCATGCCCGGCCTGCGCCTGCAGCGTACGGTCGATGAGCGCCGGGATCTGGGTCCGCTCCCAGGCCGGCAGCACGTAGCTGAACGCCCAGGCGATGGCGACACCGATGAAGGTGTCGAGGATGCGTTCCACCACCTCGAAGGCAGGACTGGTGGTTACGTTGAGCAGATGGGCTTGCACCAGGGCGAGCACCGTCGCCGCGACCGCGGTCACGAGGTAGCGCTTGACGGCAAAGGCATGCGCTGCACCCTGGGCCAGTGTCACGATGAGCGTGAGCACGGCCACGGGCGTATTCACCGACAGCAACGCGCCTGCCATGACGCTGCCGAGCAAGGTGCCCGCGACGCGCGCATTGCGCCGCTCCAGGGTTTGCGCCAGGCTGCCGCGCAGCACCACCACGATGGTCAACAGGATCCAATAGGCGTGGGTGCCCCACGGCACACCGAGCGAGATCAGGTAGGCGCTGCCGATGGCGAGCGCCGCTCTCAGTGCGTGCCGCAGCGGCGGTGCGTCCCAGTGCCACACGCCGGCAAACGGCTGCCAGGACCAGCCGGTGGGGCTGACGAACATCTGCCAGTACGCGCGCACCACGACCAGATCGGGCTCGCTTTCCCCGCGCGCCAGGGCCGACAGCCGTGCCACCTCCACGCTGATATTGCCGACGCGGGCGGCGAGACCCCGCGCCAGCATGTCCGCCGTCAGCGTTCTCAGCCGTTGCGGATCGGCCTCCAGAACCGGGGGTTGCCGGCCCCGCAACAGATAGTCCGCCAACTCCTCGAGCGCGTCTGCATGGTGCAGCAGGGTGGAGCGCAGCTGTGTGAGCACCGTTGCCTGCGCGGTGCGGGCGACTTCATCCACGTCCAGCTCGCAGGCGAGCACGTGATCGCGCATCTCCAAGATGTGCAGCAGCATGCCAGCGAGCTGCCGGCGGCGCGCGGTGCGCGGCGACTCGAGCAGAATGTTGCGTGCCACCTGCAATTGATCGGCGAGTTCCGCCTGCCGCCGCAACAGCACACCCAGCGGATCCGCCGCGCCGTCGACGGTCGCTTGGCTCTCGGTAAAACGTACCGCGAGGGCGCGGATGAGCGCGCCCATCGTCAGCAGACTGTCGGCGAGCATCTGCACCCGGTACGCTGCGTTGAGCATCGAGTTCGCCGCGAGCGCATAGCACAGGTAGGCGATGGCGCCGATGCTGAAATAACCTGTGCTCGCCAATGCCCCCACGTCACCGCGCCCGGGCACAGCCATCGAGAACACGATGGCGAACATGGCGGACATGGACACGGGAATGCCCCGCCGCCCCCACGCTGCCGCCAGAAACGCCATGAAGGTGGCCGGTACCAGCAACAGTCCGAGTTCGAGACGGTCCGCGTGCAGGATGCGCACCACGAAGAACAGGGGGATGGCCACCAGCACCGCCGGCAGCAACTGCCACAGCTTGCCGCGCCGCGGAGCCGGGGCGTCGGGCGGGACCACCACGATGACCCCGATGGACGCGAGTGCCGCCGCGTAGGATCCGAGCCCCCACCGCACGCCACCGGCGATCAAGAACAATCCCGCGGCGGCGACCAGGCCGCTCGCCACGTAGTAACTCAGCAGCACGCGCGTCAGCGACGCGACGCGACGGTCGGAGAAACGCAGGTCGGGCAAGGTCGCCATCACGGCAGTGCGGACATCTCCTTCTCCAGGTCCGCGGCCGCGTGGTCGATGCCCGCCGCCACCCGTTCGAGCACCATCGCCACCGGTGCCACCTGGCCCTCTGCTTCGCGCCATTTCTTCTGGTCCATGTACTCGCGCACCGCAGCGATGGGTTTGGCGCCGTAGCCGGTGTAGGCCCCCGGCGCGTAAATCGCGTTCTTGAACCAGGGCCGTTCGGGCAGTCCCTTGGCGGATAGGAACAAACGCGAAATCTGCACGAGCTCCGGATTCAACGTGGCGAGCGATTTTGCCGGGAGCGCGGGCGCGCCCTTCGCCTGGTAGGTCGCGAGCGCCCGCGAATAATGATCGGCGCTCTTCCTCATAGCCGTCACGGCGTTCTTCAGCGGCGCGAAATTGAGGTACGGCGGCACGGCCTCTTCGGCCGGCGGTGCCAGCGGCCGCCGCACATCCCGGGTTGCCCTGAAGACACCCTCCTTCGACTCGAGCTCACGCTCGGCGTATTCGTCCTGCTTGTCCTTCAGCAGCTTCTCGAGGTCGGTCACGTACCTGCCGATGGCCTCCGCCTGCGGCGCATAGTCCACCGGCACCAGGTCCGCATCGGCCAGGCGCATCATCGCGGTACCCGCCGTCTGCGAAAGGGCACGGCCGTACGCGAAGTCCGTGTCGACGAAATGGGAATACCAATAGAAGTCGTCGTAGATGGAATGGTACTGCGTGCCGTCGTCTTCGTCGCTGAACGAGAGGTCGAGCGTCGAGATCCCGGCGAAATCCTGGAACGCCGTGTAATCCGATCCGTCGCCCAACGCCTCGACGACGAGGTCGCTGCGTTTGCGCAGATCCGCGCGTTCATCGGCATCCTTGGCCTTGGCGATGCCGTACAGATGAGCGCGGTCGAACACCGTCATCTGCGTCTCCGGATCCGTCACGTCACGTGCCACCGCGCTGACGAAGGTTTGCAGATCCTGCGTGCCGCCTGACTCGAGAAAACCACGCTCCGTGCCGTCCGAATTGATGTACGCCACGGCGTGCTGCTGCAGCTCGGCGAGGTGGGTCTCCACCCATTCGACGGAGCCGAGCAGGCCCGGCTCCTCGCCGTCCCAGGCACAGTAGATAACCGTCCGTTGCGGGGTCCATCCCTGCCGGTGCAGTTCGCCGAGCATGCGCGCCTCCTCGAGCATGACCGCCTGCCCGGAGATCGGATCGTCGGCGCCGTTCACCCAGGCATCGTGATGGTTGCCGCGGATCACCCACTGCTCGGCCTGCGCACCGCCGTGCAACGTCGCGATCACGTCATACACCGGCTTGATATCCCAATGCGACTCCACCTGCAGGTGAACCCGGGCGGGCCCGGGCCCGACGTGATAGGTGAGGGCCAGCGCCCCGCGCCAGTCCTCCGGCGCCACCGGACCGGCCAGCGCCGCGAGCAGCGGCTGCGCATCCGCCGAGGAGATGGGCAGCACGGGTATCTTGGTGAGGGTCTTCGCGTCGTGCAAAGACAAACGCTTCGCCTTCGGCGTGGCGCCGACGCCCGGTGTCAACGGATCACCGGGATAGTCCGTGTCCATGACACTGCCGCGCTGTATCCCGTCGGCCGGCCGCCAGCCGCCCGCAGGATACGCATCACCCTGAAAGTAGCCGTCCTCCTTCGGATCGGAATAGATGATGCAGCCGATCGCACCGTGCTCGGCCGCGACCTTGGGCTTCACTCCGCGCCAGCCATGACCGTAGCGGGCGATGACGATGGCGCCCTTGACCGAGATGCCCAGCCGATCCAACTGCTCGTAATCCTCCCGGTTGCCGTAGTTCACGTACACCAACGGCGCGGTCACGTCGCCATCGGCCGAGTAGGCGTTGTAGGCGGGAAGCTGCTCGTCGGTTTGATTCGAGGTCGGGTCCACCGCCAGCACGGACTCTGCAAGCCGCGCATGGAACACGGTCGGCTGCACCATCTCGAGCACGCGGGTCTTCGGGGTCGGAAACAACACGTCGAAGGTCTCGATCTTGGCGTCGAAGCCCCACTCCTTGAACCGGCCCAGTATCCACTGCGCATTGTCCTTGTCGTAGGCCGAACCCACGTTATGCGGACGCGCACTCAGGCGCCGCATGTTGTCGCGGATGTTGCCCGCGGACACCCCTTCGGAGAATTTACGCTCCCACTGTTTCTGCAGCACCGCACCCGGCGTGCTGAACCCCGGCGGCGGCTCGCAAATTGCCAGCAGGGGCAGCAACGCACCCAACAAGAAAACCGGCCAGCGCTGCGTCATGAAAACCTCGGCGGATGCGTAGGAACGTTGGTGCCCCGGGCAGGAATCGAACCTGCGACCTAGCGCTTAGGAGGCACTCGCTCTATCCACTGAGCTACCGAGGCGGGTAAATGGAGGCCGGCTTTGCAAGGCCGGCCTTTCGAAGTGGTGGAGGAGAAGGGGATCGAACCCTCGACCTTCGCATTGCGAACGCGACGCTCTCCCAACTGAGCTACTCCCCCGGAAAACGGCCCCGAATACTAGCAGCAAAGGCGGCGTCTGCCAAAGTTTCACAGCGAATCGTGCCCGCTATCGCGAGCGGCGACACCTTAGTAGGTCAGGCGCATGACGTTGGCGTGGCCGATCCGCGGCACCGCCACGACGTACATGGTGCCGTACTCTTCAGCGCCGAGCGCCGGGATGGGCTTGACGCCGCTCAACGCTTCGACGAGGCCGGGCACGGTGTCACGGTGCCCGACGATCAAGATCCGCTTGCCGGACTGCTCGTGCAGCACCCGCCGGGCCAGATCGTGCGAGTCGCCGGACTGCACCACCGCGGGCGTCAGCCCCAGCTTGGCGGCCAAGGGTGCCGCGGTCTGCCGGTTGCGCAGGGCGGATGACACGTAGATCGCGTCGATGTGTTCCCGGGAGGTACGGTCGCCGAACATGCGGGTCAGCAGGACGGCCCGCGCTTGCCCGGTCGGCGTCAAGGCGGGGTCGCCGCCCCCCGCCTCCTTCTCCGCGTGCCGAATCACCACGACCGTGGTCGAATCGGCGGTGGCCCACGCCCAGGTCGCGAGACCAAAACATCCCATCCCCACCAAACCCGCCAGCGCTGCGAGTCCCAGCAGCCAGATCGGCATCAAAAAGGGTCGGCGCTGTAAGCTCGCATGTTCTCGGGGCATGGCCGACATGATAGCAATGAATTCTTTCGATATCGCCAAACCGCAGGTAGTCATCCTGGCGGCCGGCTTTTCCACGCGTCTGGGCCAGCCGAAGGCGCTCGCTCGGATCCGCGGCGTGAGTCTGTTGCGCCGGACGCTCGCTCTGCTCACGCCGTTTTCCGCAGGGCCGCCGGTGGTGGTGGTGCCGCCGCGCGCGGCGCAACGATACCGCCAGGGTTTCCTGCGCAGCGAAGCCGTCTGGGTCTGCAATTCGCGGCGCGCGCTGGGACTGTCGACTTCGGTACGGGCCGGCATACGCGCCGCGCGGTATGCCGCCGCGGTGTTGATCCTGCCGGTGGACCTGCCTGCACTGACCGCGGGCGATGTGGCGCGACTGGTCGCCTCGTGGCGCCGGCATCGCCGGCAGATCGTCGCACGCCGGTCGGGCGGGCGGGCGTTGACGCCGTTGATAGTGCCACGCCGGTGGTTGCCGGACGCCGGCCGTATCACGGGAGAGGGCGGCCTCCGGGAGTGGGTCGCCGGGCTGCCCGCGCAGCAACGGATTCTGGTCGAGCTTTGCTCCGCAAAATTCGACGTGGACACCCGTGCAGACCTTGCCGCCGCGCGGCGCCGGTTTATCTTGCCGCACGCGTTCCCTGACTGATTTCAAGGATTTGCGCAAGGGCCCGGATGACAGGTCCGACATTGTGCACTGCCTCACATCAGACCGGCTGCGCGTCGGCGTACTTTCGACTGGTCAGCAAGACAGTGGGTCGGAAAGGCGTGTCGATGCAACCTTCTTTTGATCTCCGGCTCGTCGCGCTGTCGATCGGCATGGCCATCATGGTGTCTTATACGGCCCTGGCGCTGAGCGAGCGGATGCAGGCCGCGGGTGCTGGATCGAACCGCATCTGGCGGGTGAGCGGCGCGGGCGCGTTCGGCGCAGGTCTGTGGGCGGTGCACCTCATCGGCCTGCTCTCGCTCTCGCTGCCCATCACGCTGCGCTACGAACTGGCCCCCGCGTGTGCCTGCCTGGGAGTCGCCGTGCTCACGGCGGCCGGCGTTCTCTGGCTCGTGGGCGACGCCTCCCACCGCCGGCGCGGGCCGCTCGGCGGAGCCGTGATCGCGGGCTCAGGGTTGGTCGCGCTGCATTACGTCGGCATGCACGCCCTGCCGCTTCGGCCGTCCATCGGCTACGACCCCGTTCTGGCCGCAGCGTCCATCGCCATGGCCTTTGCCCCGGCGCTCGGCGCCCTGATCCTCGCCGGCCGGTTGCGCAAGGCCGAGCAGCACGTTCCGGCTGCGCAGCGCCTCGTCGCAGCGGCCGTCATGGGCGCGGGCATCAGCGGCTCGCAGTACCTCGGGATGGTCGCCGCACGTTTCGCAACCAATGCGCACTGCGTCGGCGGCTGGACGCTCGACACGCCCTCGCTCGCGATCATGCTCGGGGTCGCCACGTTCGCGGTGCTCGCGATCGCGCTCATGGCGGCGGTGTTCGATGCTCACCTGCAATCACGCATCAGACTGCAGGCCGCACGGCTGCGCGACGTCAACGTGAAGCTCGAGCTGCAGGCGGCCGCGGCACAGGCGGCGCTGCGCGAACTCGACCACTTTCACTACGCCCTCGACCAGCATGCGTCGGTCGCGGTGACGGGCATCGACGATATGATCACTTACGTGAACGACAGCTTCTGCACAGCCTGCGGATATACGCGCGAAGAACTCATCGGCTCGAGCCCTCGAATGCTGCGCGCCGACGGCACGCATCACCTTCCGCACACCACGCTGGGTACGACCATCATGCAGGGCCGGGTCTGGCGCGGCGAGCTGTGCAACCGCAACAAACGGGGCGAGCTGTACTGGGTGGATGCATCCATCGTACCGTACAAGAACGAGGCGGGCGACGTCACCCAGTTCGTCAGCATCTACACCGAGATCACGCAGCGCAAACTGGCCCAGGATCTGCTCGCAACGCAGGAGGTCAAATCTCGCACCAGTGAGGAACGCCTGCGGGAAATCTCGGACAGTCTGCCGGCGATGATCGGCTACTGGGACCGCGACTGCATCTGCCGCTTCGCCAACCAGGCGCACTTCCAACGCTTCGGCCTGCGGCCCGATGAAATGGTCGGACTGTCATTCGCCCAACTGCTCGGCGGCGAAGTCCCGCCCGAGAGCCGGCGCCGGATTGCGGGCGCATTGCGCGGCGAGCCGCAGTTGTTCGACGAGCCCGTGCGGGACTTTCGGGGCGTGATCCAGTACTGGCAGAGCGAGTACCGGCCGCACTGGCAGGACGGCGAACTGCTCGGCTTCTACGCGCTCAGCGTCGATGTCAGCGCACGCAAGGCCGCCGAGGAACGTCTGACCCGCCAGGAAGCGCTGTTGTCGGCCACCAGCCGGATGGGCGAGATCGGCGGGTGGGAGCTCGACTTGAATGCACCCGCCCCTTTCTGGTCCGACATGGTCTACAAGATTCACGACCTGCCCCTGGGACAGATGCCGACCCTGGAGCAAGCCCTGAAATTTTATCCGCCGGATACACGGCAGATGGTCGAGGACAGTATCAAGGCGGCGTTCGACGAGGGCAGACCCTTCGATTTCGTCGCCCCTTTCATCACGGCCAAGGGGCGCCGTCGCTGGGTGCGTTCGATAGGCCAGCCGCAGGAGACTGCCGGGCGCCGCACGCGCGTGGTCGGCGCCTTTCAGGACGTCACCGAGTCCCACCACGCGGAAGAAGCCCTGCGTGTCGCCAAGGAGTCGGCCGAGGCGGCGAACCGCGCCAAGAGCGAATTCCTGGCCAACATGAGCCACGAAATCCGCACGCCGTTGAACGGCGTGATCGGCATGACCGGTTTGTTGCTCGATACACCGCTCGATCCGCAGCAGCGCGAGTGCGCCGAGATCGTGCGTTCCAGCGGCGAGTCCTTGCTCGGGCTGATCAACGACATCCTGGACTTCTCGAAAATAGAGGCCGGGCGGCTGGAACTCGAGTCCATCGATTTCAGCATGCAAGACCTGATCGAAGATGCCGTCGACAGCGTCGCGCTGCGCGCCGCTCAGAAGCGGCTCGATCTACTGGTGGACGTCGATCCGCAGATGCCGACCGCCTTCCGGGGCGATCCGATGCGCCTGCGCCAGATCCTGCTCAATCTTCTCAGCAACGCCATCAAATTCACCGAACACGGGGAGATCAGCCTGAGTTTGAGCGCCAGCTCGACGGCGAACGGTCACGTCAACCTGCTGTTCGCAGTACGCGACACCGGCATCGGCATCCCACCCGACCGCATCGACACCTTGTTCGCGCCCTTCATCCAGGCGGACACCTCGACCACACGACGGTTCGGCGGTACCGGACTCGGCTTGTCCATTTCGCGTCATCTCGCCGAAGCGATGGGTGGCGCGATCGAGGTCGACAGCGTGGTGGGCGTCGGATCGACCTTTCACGTGGCGCTGTGTCTGGAACGGATCGACGTCTGCGGGGTCGGAACGTCGGGCGGGCGACTGAAAGGCATCGAACTGCTGATCGCCGTGCGTAATGCCAGCGATCGGAAGAATCTGGCGCGGCTGTTGCGTCCGGAGGGCTGTGAGTTGTCGTTCGCGGCCTCGGCGCAGGAAGGCCTCGAGCGTTACCGGTCGTTGCTCGCCTGTGGACGGCGTCCCGCCGCGGTCGTCCTCGATTACCAGCTGCCCGATCAGAATGGTGCCTGGCTCGCCACGGCGATCCGCGCCGCCGGCACACCCTGCCCCGCCCTCGTGCTGCTCTCGCCGTTGTCGACGCCCGTGCCGGAGCGGGATTCGCACCTGGTGGATCGCATCATCACCAAGCCGGCCAAGACGGCGGTGCTGCTGCGTGTCCTGGTCGACGTCACCCGGCCCGAAGGCCGCTTGGCCCTGCCCGCCCTGCCGGTCCCGGACGAGCCTAGCGTCCCCTTGCCGGCCGTCGCCACACGCGGCCTTGTCCCTGGCGGCGTCACGGCGGAGTTTGCAGGACTGCGCGCGCTGGTGGCGGACGACAACCCGGTCAATCAAAAGCTCGCACTGCGCCTGCTGGAGCGCATGGGCGCCGACGTACACCTGGTGGGCAACGGCGTGGAGGCGTTGCAGGCACTGGAAGAACGGGAATTCGACGTCGTGCTCATGGACTGCCAGATGCCGCGCATGGACGGGTACGAAGCGACCCGCCAGCTCCGTGCCTCGCCCCGCATGGGCCGCAACCAGAACATTCCGGTCATTGCGGTCACCGCCCATGCGCTGGCGACGGACCGTGCGAAATGCCTGGCCGCCGGCATGGACGACTATCTGACCAAGCCGGTCGATCCGTCGCGGCTGCGTAAGGCCATCTCCACCGCCACCGCATCGCTCGGCCGGCCCGCAGCGCAGCCTGCCGCCCTGCCCCCCTTGTTCGACGAGAGCGAAATGCTGCGACGTACCGACGACGACCGGGAATTCGCGGGAGAACTGATCGCGGTGTTCGTGCGTTCGGCGGCCGAAACCCTGGACCTCATCGCCGCCGCACTCGGTGAACATGGCGCGGGCGCGCCGGCCGACGAGGCCGTGCGCCGGCTGGCACACAGTCTCAAGGGCTCGGCGGGCACGGTGGCCGCGCTGGCGATCAGCGCCGGCGCGGCGCACCTCGAACGCGCCGCGGACCCGGCCGAATCACGCGAAGCCCTGCACAGCTTGCGCGCGACCTTCGAATCCACCGCCGCAGAATGGCAGGAAAAGGGGTGGCTGGTTCATGCCGCCTAAAGTCATGCACAATGCCGTCATGAAAGACGCAAAACCACTCGATCCGAAAACCCGGCTGGTCGCGCTGCGCGCGGAACTCGTCACCTGGCTCGTGGATTGTGCGTATCCGCTGTGGTCCAGGAGCGGCATCGATCACCGCAACGGCGGCTTCATCGAGACCTTGGGCCAGAATGGCACCGGGATGCCCCACCCGCGCCGGGCGCGCATTCACCCGCGTCAGATTTATTCGTTCGCGCAGGCGGTCGCCTTCGGCTGGCGCGGTGACGTGGCCGGGATCGTCGGCCGCGGCATGCAGTACTTCACCACTCACTATCAACGTGCCGACGGTTTGTTCCGCACCCTGGCGGGTGTCGATGGTACGCCGCTCGACGACACCGCGGTGCTCTACGATCAGTCGTTCGCGCTGTTGGGCTATGCGGCGGCGGCGCGGGCTCTCGATGCGCTCGAGGAATACGAGACCCGCGCCTGCTCCCTGCGTCGCGCGATCGAAAGCGGGCTCGCGGGTGACGGCTCTGCGTTTCGTTCCAACGACGTCACCGACGGTCAACGCGACTCCAATCCACACATGCATCTGTTGGAGGCATGTCTGGCCTGGGCCGAGATCGGCACCGATCCGGCTTGGAAGGAGTGGGCCCGCAATTTATCCAGCCTGGCGCTCACCAGATTCATACGCAAGGACAGCGGCGCGGTCGGCGAGTCCTTCACGCCCGACTGGCAACCGGCTGCCGATCTGTCGGGTCGCATCGTCGAGCCGGGTCATCAATTCGAATGGGCCTGGTTGCTGTTGCGCAGTGATCACCTGCACACCCAAGACCTGCGTCCCACCGCCCTGCGTTTGATTGCGATCGGTGAGCGCTCGGGCGTCCACAATCAGGTGGCCATCAACGCCTTGCTGGATGACTTCAGCGTGCACGACGCGAATGCACGGTTCTGGCCCCAGACCGAAAGATTGAAAGCGGCACTGCTCGCCGCGCAAGTCACCGGCGACGACCGGTACTGGGAAATGGCCGCGGCCGCGGCACGCAGTTTCCTGCCCTATCTCAAGACGCCGGTTCCAGGCTTGTGGTTCGACGTGCAGCTGCCCAGCGGCGACCTGGTCGATTCGCCCGCGCCGGCGAGCACTTTGTATCACGTGGTGGGCGCGATCGCCGTTCTCGACGCCACCTTGCGCGCATTGCTCTAACCGCCTGCTGCACGAGCGAGCGTGTTGCCCAGATCACGGGCCGCGCGCTCGAGGTTCTCGGCCGTCGCGGCCAGCGCTTCGGGCAACGTCATCGGGCGGTGGCCGATGGCGATCAAGACGTCGAATCCCGAACGCAGAACGGGGTCTGGTTCGAGCGGGACGGCCCCGGCCATCCCCACCACGAACGCGCCACACGCCTTCGCCCGGATCGCGACACCCCACGGCGCCTTGCCGTCCGAGGTCTGCGCGTCGATGCTGCCCTCGCCCGTGATCACCACGTCGGCGCGCTCCAGCTCGGCGGCAAAGCCGACGGCCTGCAAGAAGTAATCGATGCCATCCACCAGGGTCGCATCCAGCACCGCGGACAGGCCCGCCGCCACGCCGCCCGCCGCACCGCCGCGCCGCACCGCCCTCATGTCCTTCGCGGTGGCTGCGTACACCGCCCGGCTCATGCGCGCCAGCGCCGCATCGAGGACCGCCAGATCCGCGTCGACGGCACCCTTCTGGGGTCCGAACACCGCCGCCGCGCCGTGCGGCCCGAGCAATGGATTGACGACGTCGCAGAGCACCGTGAGCCTGCTTTCACGCAAGCGGGGATCCAATCCGCGTGCATCGAGCCTGCATTCCTCCGGCCATGCGACCGGGTGCAACGGCAGGCTGCTCCCCGTAGCGTCTACGAAGCGGGCGCCCAGCGCATGCAGCAGACCTGCGCCCCCGTCGAGGGTGGCGCTGCCGCCGATGCCCAATATCAAATCCCGCGCGCCTTGATCGAGCGCCGCGCGGATCAGTTCGCCGGCACCGCGGGTATTCGCCTGCAGAGGATTACGGTCCCAGGAGTCGAGCAGACGCAGCCCCGAGGCGTCGGCCAGTTCGATCACGGCCAGGCGCCGCGACTCCACCAGACCAAAAGTCGCCTCCATCGGTCGACCGAGCGGGTCGTGAACCTGAACGTGGCGCGACCGCGCACCGAAGTGAGCGCGGAGCAATTCCGCCGTGCCGTCGCCACCGTCGCCCACCGGTCGTGCCGTCCAGCTGCCGCGGAAGGTGCTCGCATCCAGACCGCGACCGATGGCATCCGCGGCTCGAATGGCGCTCAGGCTGTTTTTGTATGAATTGGGTGCGACGAGGATATGCATGGCGTATTTTATACCCGAGGGTCGCAGCAGCGTCGCTCGCGGGTCACCGTCTCATCAGTTCGAGGTCGAGGTCATGTCGTACAAATTCGTCGCTGCCTGGCTGTTGACGTGCTCCGCGATGTTCTGCACCGCCGGGGCCGGCGTGATATCGCCTCCCCCCGCGGCGAACACATCCGAGCCGGCCTCGGGGATCTGGTACAGGCACGAGTTCTCGTTCACCTTCCTAGGTTTCACGTCCACCTATTCATGCGACGGGCTCGCGGACAAGCTACGCGATCTGTTGATCGCCGCCGGCGCCCGGCCCGATGCCAAAGCGTACCCAAACGCCTGCGCGGCGGGCTTTGGCCGGCCGGATAAACTGGCGAGCGCGCGGCTCGTGTTTTATACGTTGAGTCCGCCCGGAGCGCGTCCTGCCGGCGATGCGGCGCCTGACGGCCAGGCTCGGCCGGCGTCTTGGCATCCCGTCGTCTTCACCACCCGCTCGCCACGCAATCTCGAACGGGGTGATTGCGAACTGGTCGAGCAGTTCGTCACCGGCGTGCTGCCGATGTTCACGACCCGCAACGTCGAGAACCGGACCACCTGTGTGCCGCATCAGGAATCGGGTTCGGTGATCAACCTGAGCTTCGAAACATTGACGGCCGTGCAGGTGAACTCCCATCACCTGCGACCTTCGAACACGGTACCTTGATTGCGAATCGGCGCTTTCCTACGATCCTTTGCGGTTCCGGCAGCGTCCGTCCACCCGGGGTCTGGAGTACCGTGCTTTCGAAATTTCAAGTCAAGGGAGCGCATCATGTTCGGAAGTTCTGATTTCACCCGGCATTTCCTGCGTGCGGCGCTAATCATCACTACGTGTGGGCTCGCGGGCGGTCTCGCCGCCTGCGCGCCGAGTTCGCATGTTCTGGTAGGCACCACGCGTCCTGCGATATCGCCTTCGCTCGTGAAGATTTACTCGCATCCGCCGCCGTCTTTCGAAGAGGTGGCGTTGCTGGATGCGTCGAGCAAGAGCGCCTTCTCGCCCGGCGGACAGAAGAGCGTCGACAAAGTCATCGAGCGGCTCAAGGCGGAAGCCGCGCAACTGGGTGCCAACGGGATCATTCTCGAAGGGTTCGACGATCGGGAGACGGGTTCGGTGGGCAGCGGGGTCGGCTCCGACTCCTACTCAAGAGGCGGTTCCGTGGGAGTCGGCGTGGGGGGCTCGTTGGGTATTTTCAAGAAGACGGGCCGGGGACGGGCCATCTTCGTGCCCGCGGGCTGAAGTCGTCATCCGGGCGGCACCGGCGACACGCCACCGCATCGGGACTTGACGCCGGACGCGCCATGCGCGACGTTGGCGGCCATGCGTGACTTGCAGACAGGGAATTTTCTCGTCGAGGGCACTCAGGCCAGCGTGCACCGTTACCACGTCGACGAACTCGAGCGATTGTTGGGCGTGTCCGCGACCACCGTGCGTTCGTTGATTCGTGCGGGGCACGTCAAGCCCCGGCGGGGCCAGAAGGGCCATCTCGGGTACAGCTTCCAAGATCTCATATTGCTGCGTACTGCGGGCGCGCTGCGTCAGTCGGGGATATCCGGTCGCGCGATCAATCGTGCGCTGCGCGAATTGCGGGCGAAACTGCCGGACGAACTGCCGATGAGCGGACTGGCCATGCAGGCATCAGGGGATAGGATCGCCGTGCGCCGGGGCGCAGATCACTGGGATGCCGATTCAGGCCAGTATCTGCTGGCGCTCGAACTGCAGGCGGTTGCGGGTAACGTGGTGTCCCTCGTGCGGCCGGACGGCGTCGAGCCGCCCGATGTGGCGGACGAGCAGTTCAAGGAGGGCTATAGCTGCGAGGCGGACGATGCCGAACGCGCCATCGATTCGTACCAGCGCTGCCTTGCGTTGCGGGCTGATCATCGCGAGGCCCGGCTCAATCTGGGGAGGCTGTTGCATCTGGCCGGACGGTTGGAACAGGCCGCTGACATTTACCGCGAGGCCGTGCAGCCGGATGGCGACACGTGTTTCAATCTGGGCGTGGTAATGGAAGACCTCGGCCGCGTGCCTGACGCCATCGACGCCTACGAACGGGCGCTGTCCCTTGAGGCTGCCTGCGCCGATGCACATTACAATCTCGCGCGCCTGCACGATGCCGCCGGCAGGACACAGGACTCGTTGCGTCATCTGCTCGCGTACCGACGGCTGACCCGCTGAATAGGTCTTGTAATACGACGCTGCAGTGCCATTGTCTCGAAGCGGTGCCCGGGCCGGTACCTATACTGCGTGCATGGGCACGACCGCTCATTTTTTAATTATTGGAGTTTCCATGAAAGTAAATGATCCCGACGCGATCCAAAGAAGGATTGCCATCGCGGCCTATCTGCGCGCGGAAAGTCGCAGTTTCGCACCCGGACACGAGGTCGCGGACTGGCTCGCCGCGGAGGCTGAAATCGAACGAGAAATGACGCCTGTCGCGAAGGCGCCGGCCACCGAAACACCCGCCGCGAAAGCACCCGGCAAAGCACCCGCGAAAGTGTCCTCGGGCAAACCGCCCGTTGCGAAAGCGCCCGCCAAGCCGCGCACCAAGCGACCGCCCACCTCGTAAACGACAGCGGGCCGCGAAACCCGTAGCAATTTCCTACAAGGTCAGGGCCATCCGACCGATGGTCGCAACCGGGCGCGTCGTACACCATCCTCTCGATGAAAGACGCTCACGCTTCAAACAGTGCCCTAGCGATCTCGGTGACCCCTGATTTCGATCCCGCGGACCCGGGTACCTCCGAAGGGGCGTGGGTGCACCCGCTGTCTCGTTGCCGTGAGTGGATGCCCCGCTCCGGACCGCTCGTCGTGGTGTCTCCGCATCCGGACGACGAAATATTGGGAGCGGGCGGCCTGATTCACTCATGGGCGCTGCGCGGGCGGACGGTGACCATCGTCAGCGTGACCGACGGCGAGGCGGCTTATTCGACTTGGCCGGGGCTCGCGCTGGTGCGGCGAGCGGAACTGAAGCGTGCCTTGCGCAAGCTGTCGGTGACACACATTGCCGTCATGCGGGTTGGCCTGCCGGATGGTGCGGTTGCGGACCACGTCAATCGATTACGCAACGTGGTTCTCTCGCTGGCACATCCCGGCACGACCCTGGTCGCACCGTATGAACATGACGGGCATCCGGATCACGATGCGGTGGGCCGGGTCTGTTGCGACGTGGCGTCGGCGCGTGGTGTCGCTCTGGCACGTTATCCGGTGTGGACCTGGCATCATGCCGAGCCTCGGCAGCTTGCCCGCGCGGGTCTGCGAAAATTTTCGCTCACCATCGAAGCTCGCCGTGCCAAAGCCCGCGCCATTGGCTGTTTCGCGTCGCAGCTCGACCCGCCGTCGCGCGCGCCAATCGTGCCCGCCCATGTACTCACCCATTTCCAACGCCCCTTCGAGGCGTTTTTCGTATGAACGACGACGTCCCCCTTGCGGCCACGTCGGCGGCGGCGTTCGAGGCGCTCTATCAAGCCAGCGCGGATCCCTGGAAATTCGCGTCTTCCACGTACGAGCAGCAACGCTATGACGCCATCCTGAGTTCATTGTCGCGGCCATCGTATGCCAGTGCGTACGAACCCGGCTGCTCCATCGGCGAGCTCACGGTGCGGCTGGCGCCGCGCTGCCGGCGGCTCCTCGCCGTCGATATCGCACCGTCCGCGATCGCCCGTGCGCGCAGCCGCTGCGCCACTCATCCGAACGTCAGCATCGACGTGGCAGACGCGCGCGACGTGCCTGCGCAGTCGTTCGACCTCATCGTCTTCAGCGAACTGGGGTATTACTTTGCGGAACGTACCCTGATCGAGCTGGTGTCCCGTCTCATGGGCCGTCTGACGGCAGGCGGGGAATTCGTCGCCGTGCACTGGCTCGGCGACAGCGACGATCATGTGCTGCACGGCGACGCCGTGCACCGCTGTCTGCGCGAACGGCTTCCCCTGCCCCACCTCAAGGACGTGCGCCATCCCGGGTTTCGCATCGACACCTGGCGCAGGAGCGCTGCATGAGCGGCGCGTTCCACGATTGGTCGGTGGGCGTGGTGATCCCGGCTCAAAACGAGGAGCAGACCATCGAACGCTGCATCGCGAGCGTCATTGCCTCGCACGATGCCTGCGCCGCACCCGCCCGTCTATGGGTGGTGGTGGTGGCCGATGCCTGTACCGACGCCACGGCGGCATACGCACGCCGTGCGATCGGCGAGCGCGGCGAGGTGATCGACTGCGCACCGCGTTCGGCGGGCACGGCGCGGCTGCTCGGCGTTGCCGCGGTGCTCAAGCACTTCAAGGACGTCTCCGCCCGGCGTATCTGGCTGGCCAATACCGATGCCGACAGTCATGTTCCGCTCGACTGGCTGAAATTGCATCTCGAACATGCCGAATCCGGTACCGCTGCGGTGGCCGGCATCGTGCACCTGGAGGAACACGAGGAACCACGCGGCGGGGTGCGTGACGTGCATCACCAGCACTACGACCTTCGCGCGGATGGCACGCATTCGCACGTGCATGGGACGAATCTCGGCGTGCGTGCGGACGCCTATCTGGACGTCGGTGGTTTCAGCCACAAGCGTGTCGCCGAGGACCACTGTCTCTGGCAGCGTCTCAAAGCGCAGGGCTGGCAGCTGTGCTCGCCCGTTCGCAGCTTCGTGTTCACCAGCGCCCGCCTGACCGGCCGGGCGCGCGGCGGGTTTGCCGACACGTTGCGCGCGCGGGTCGTCGCCGCACATGGTTGAGGCGGGCAGCTCGCCCGGATGGCTCGACCGGCAGCGCGAGCAGCCTTTGCCGCTGCCCGGCGGCGGAGCGAGTGCGGAACGTTTCGCCGCACTCATGGACTACGGGCGGCAGGACTTGTCGCTGGCGCGCGTTCTCGAGGCCCACACCGACGCTCTCGCCATATTGGCTGAGGCGGGTCGCGCGCCGCGACCGGGCGCGCTGTACGGGGTGTGGGCATCGGACGGCGGTCCGCAGGGCAAAGTCACGGCGAGGCTGCTCGCGGACGGTCGCTGGCATCTGGTGGGCACCAAACAATATTGCACCGGCGCGACCTTCGCCACGGCCGCCTTGATCACCGCACATCACGATGACGCGGTGCTGATGTTCGACGTCTCGCTCGAGAGCCGGGGTGTACGGCCGGCCGCGTCCTCCTGGGCCACCCCGGCCATGGCCGACACGGCGACGGGTCCCGTGCATTTCGACGTGCTGGCGCCCCCGGATGCGCAGATCGGCGGGCCCGGTTGGTATCTGCAAAGACCCGGCTTCTGGCATGGAGCCGTCGGCCCGGCGGCATGTTGGGCCGGTGGTGCCGTCTCGTTGGTGGAGAGCGCCGTGGCGCTCGGGCGCCGCGATCCTCATTCGCGTGCCCAGGTGGGCGCGCTCGAAGCGGCGGCCTGGGGGATGCAGGCTCTGTTCAAGGAGGCGGGACGCGAAATCGACGCCGATCCGGACGACGGCTCGGGGCAGGCGCGGCGGCGCGCCCTGAAATTGCGGCATCTCATCGAACGTCACTGTACCGACATCATGGATCGCTTCGGACGCGCCACCGGTCCACAGCTTCTCGCCCACGATGCACACGTCGCGCGCCAGCAGATGGCGCTGGCTGTGTATATCCGGCAGTGCCATTGCGAGCGGGATCTGGAGACCATTCCCCGCTAGCGGACAGCATTGGGTCAGGTTTCGCCTCAAGATTATTGACGGGCGGCCGTCACCTGGCGTGTCGCGCAGTAATTTGCTTATAGTGTCGACGCGCGTTGAAAACGGCGTACACGCGGCACGATGGACCGTCGCCGATCCCGGAGTAACCCGCTTTATGACGAATGCTGCCCCGGCACCGACCTACCAATCCGGGGGGCGTTCCGTGGCGCCCACGGGCGCCGTGTCCTCCGATGCCGCTCGTGCTGCGGCGCTGCAGTTCCTGGCCAACATGGCCACCGAGCTGTCCGCGGGATCGGTGGACCTGCCGTGTTTTCCCGACGTGGTGCTGCGCATACGCAACACGCTGGCCGACCCCGACACCACGCCTGAAAAGACGGTCATCGTGGTGGGCGCCGAGCCACGCCTGGCAGCACGACTGCTGCAGACCGCAAATTCGGCCGCCTTCAATGCGTCGGGCAAGCGGATCACGGATTTGCGCACGGCCATTACCCGTCTCGGCCATCAATTGGTGCTCAGCGCATCGATGGCCTTCGCGATGCAGCAAATCAAGAACGAGCCGACGCTTCGTCCCATGGCCAAGCGGATGCACGCGCTCTGGCAGCAGAGCATATCAGTCGCCTTGATCGCTCAGGTGGTCGCACGACGCACCAAGGTGCTCCCGGACGAAGCATTCCTCACCGGGCTGATGCACGGCATCGGCCGCCTGTACATCATGGTCCACTGTCTCGACCGGGACGCACCCGACGGCGACTCGGAGTCGATGTTCGAGGAAATGATTTCCGGATGGCATGCGTCCATCGGCAAGTCGGTGCTGGAGAACTGGGGGTTTGCCGAGGAAATCGCCGACGCGATCGGCGAACAGACCGACGTCGAGCGTAAGACGCGTCACGATGCAGATCTCGCCGATGTCTTGATCGCGAGCATTGGTCTCGGCGACGCCTTGCTCAAGCCAAAGCCCCGGGTGGTGGCCATGGCGGGCGTCACCGCGTATCAAACCATCGGCCTCACGGAGCAAGATTGCGCCACCATCCTGACCCATGCCGAGTATCAGCTGGGCTCGCTTCAGGATGCGCTCGGCTGCTGACACGCATGACATATCCCGGCCTGACATATCGCGATGGAGAGCGAGGATTGTGGCAATGCACGGGTGCGCGCCGGTGCCGATAATGATTCCCGACACCCGGCAGCATGGATGCGTCAGTCAGGGTGTCCAACGGCGGAAAGTCGCGCGCACGGATGCGCGCGCATTCAGTATCAGCGGGGCGCCGCCGAGGGCGCTGACGCATCCGCGGATCATAGCCGATCGTCCGGAACCGTTAACTTATCGGTGAATTTCCGCACCGAGACGGGTATTCTCGCGACTTATGACCAATCGACAAGGTTTTTTACGAGCGCTCGGACGCGGCCGTGCTCCTCAGTTCATCGCCGCATGCGCACTGCTGTGCGCCCAGACGGCGCTCGCGCAACGTGCCCCCTACGAAAATCCCGTGGTACCGGACCAGGGTAAACTGCCCTTGACCGCAGGATTCAACGACATCGACGGCGCCGGCGGCGGCGGTCTCGTTCCCTGGGCGTTGATCACGGGTTATGGCACCGCCGACAGCTACGGCGCCAACGCTCATTACACCGCCGTGCAGCTCAGCGATTTTCGGTTGCGCAGCTACGGCCTCGCTGCGGGCGCTCTGAACCGCGTCGAGGTGTCCGCCGCCGCGCAGAAATTCGACATCACCGGCACCGCGCTCAACGGTCTGACGGTCGAACAGCACGTGTTCGGTGCAAAGGTGCGGCTGTTCGGCGACGCGGTGTACGACCAGGACAGCTGGATGCCCCAGACCGCGCTCGGTTACGAATACAAGAAGAACACCGGCATCTCCAATGGCGCCGGTGTCGGGCTGCCTGGTTTGGTGAGTCCGACACAGCTTGGCGCGCGTTCGCAATCCGGTTCGGATCTGTACCTCGCGGCCACCAAGGTGCTGCTCGCACAGAGCGTTTTGGTCAATGCCACGCTGCGCTACACAAACGCCAATCAACTCGGGCTGCTCGGCTTCGGCGGCGACGTGACACGCGGCCGTACGCTGAACTTCGAGGCCACCGTCGCCTACATCATCACACGAAAGTTCGCGATGGGAGCCGAGTATCGCGAGAAGCCGCACGATCTGAGCGTCGACAACGAACGCGCCGCATGGGACGTGTTTGCCGCCTACACGTTCTCGCGCAACGTGTCGCTGGTCGGTGCTTTCGTGAGCCTCGGCAACATCCTCGCGCCCGTGACCCATGAATACGCGGATCAGCACGGCGCTTATCTTTCACTGCAGGCAGGATTCTGATGTTCCCCACCGCCCGACGCGCATCCGCCCTAGTCCTGTGTCTGCTCGGTCTCGCGACGACCGACGCGCAGGCCGCCAAATCGTTGTACGAAGCACTGGGCGGGGAGACGGTGCTGCGTGCGGCGGTCGATCACTTCGCCGATATCGTCGTGGCGGACGACCGCATCAACTTCACCTTCGCGGACACCGACCTCGTCAAATTCAAACAGCTGCTGTTCGAACAGCTCTGCAACGTGAGCGGAGGCCCCTGCAAATACACCGGCCGCGATATGCGCACCGCCCACAAGAAACTGTTCATCAACGATGCCGAATTCAATGCGTTGGCCGAAGACCTCTACCTGGGGCTGGGCCAGGCCGGTGTTCCCTACCGACAGCAGAACAAACTGATGGGGATACTCGCGCCCATGCAGCGGGACATCGTCAAGCGGCGCACCGACCCCGGCCCGCTGAAGCTCCCGCCCGAGGAGAACCCCGCCCGCTGACGCTGCGGCGGGCCGCCCCGCCCACCGCTCAGTTGGTACGCCCCGCCGGCGCATCGTTGGAGAAGCTGGCGCCCGCGACACCCGGTTCCGGCTTTGCGACCGGCCGCGCTTCGCCCGGCTCGGCAGCGCCGTTCGCCACTCTCGCCGCACCCGGGACCGCCTGCGGCGTCGGACGCCGTGACACACGTGCCACCGTCGGCGCCTGCGCAAGCCGCAATTGCACCCGGGCCGCCGCCAGCGTCGGTGCGAGATCCACCGCCTCGCGCAGCGGCGCGACCGCATCGGCGCGTCGTCCCAGCGTGATGAACGCAGCACCGCGTGCGGCGAGCGTGGCCGGATCGCGGCGCGGCGCGCCGCCCTCGTCGGTCAGGCTGATCACGGCACGGGCCACCTCGCGATCCCGCGGCCGCAGCCGCGCTGCCGCCATATAGGCGTCGAGCGCCCCAAGGCGGTTTTCGCGGCGCAGCAGAAAACCACGCCGCTTGAACACGGCCGCCTCGTCGGGCGTGCCGGGCAACCAAGCCGCTTCGCAGGCATGCCGGCCTGCGTCTCCACCCTGTGTCATGCAGACTTTGAGCCACGTCTTGCGTTGCGCCTGAGCCGATGTGACTTTGGCGGAGATGGCGGCCCGCTGTGGCGCCAGGCGCAGCGCGTTGCGATAGACGCCGATCGCCTCACCGGGGCGTTGATGCACCACCAGCGCATCGCCTTCCGCCGTCAACGCAGCCGCATCCGGCGGCTGCAAGGCCAGCGCCTCGTCACAAGAGATCAGCTCGGCCAGCTGCGCGCATCGCAAGGTGGCACGCGCCAGCCGGGCCTCACGGACGGAGCCCTCGTCTTGCGACCGTGAGTCGAGTGCGCCGGCCATCCCGGCTATCAGCACGCCGAGCATCAGCAACCGGCTATTTGTAACCATCGATGTTGCCGCCCCGCCCCAGCTTGTCGTAAACCCATCGGCCGTTGGGGAGGCGGACCAGATTGAACAGGTACCATTCATCGACGGTGCGATAGCGCGGCCGCTCCCGCTCTATCATCGCCTCGATCTCGGCACGCAGCTGCAACACGCCATAGTTGGCCGGCACCGCGCCGAGCAACCCGTCGCCATTGGCGTCGCCGCGCAGATTCCCCACGGTGAGTTTCAAGATCTCGCGGGCGAGCAGAACGGCTTCGTGCAGAGACTTCGCCGCCTCGACGTCCTTGCCCAGCAACCCGATGTATTCGCAGCGCCCGATCACGGCCGTGATGTCCTGCGCGAATAGGGGCGCCGACTTCACCACGTTCTCGCTGGCATCGGCCGACGTCGCCGCGAACGTGATGTGGTTGGCGGACATGGTGAGGGCTTCCTTCAGCCCGAAATTATCGGAGGAGTTCGTGGCGTCCACCGCCGTGGCCACATCCAGCTTGAGCTGTCCGAGGTCGGTGTCCGCCGCCGCGCTCTTGGCCGCCTGTTCGGCCTCCTCGGCCCGCTGCAGCGCCAGCGCCATGTAACCCTTGTGGCCCGGCGTCACGTGCACCGCCGTCACGGCATGACCGATGTGCACGTGGGCGATGGTGGGAGGCCGCACGACGCAGGCCGACAGACCCGCACAACACAGCAGCGCGAGCGCGCGAACGGCTGTCGTAGTTATTCTCATTGCACTGTGGTCCTCACCAGGTGGGCCGCCGGAGGGGTGGTGTCCATTCCGCTTGGGCTCGGTCTTCAGGGTAACGCTTCGCGGCACTTTCGTCAGCCCCTCGGACGGCCATGCCATTACAATGCGCGCCATGACCGCCGCTCTGCACACAGCCTTGAAAAGATCGTTCGGTTTCGACGGTTTTCGTCCGGGCCAGGAAGCCGTGGTGAACGACGTGCTCGCGGGACGCGACGTGCTGGCTCTCATGCCCACCGGCGGCGGGAAATCCCTGTGCTACCAGCTCCCGGCGTTGTTGCAGCCGGGAGTGAGCCTGGTGGTCTCCCCGCTCATCGCCCTCATGCACGATCAGGTGCGTCAGCTGCGCGACAACGACATTGCGGCCACATTCATCAATTCCACGCTGGATTCCACCGAAATCGCGCGGCGTGGCACCGGCCTGCTGCGTGGTGAATTCAAGCTCGTCTACCTCGCCCCCGAACGTCTCCTGCTGCCGGATTTCCTGCAGGGCGTGCTCGCCCGGCTGCAGGCGGGTCCCGGCATCAACGCGTTCGTGATCGACGAGGCGCACTGCGTGTCGGAGTGGGGCCACGATTTCCGCCCCGACTACCGGCAGCTCTCGCTGCTGCGCACGCAGCATCCCTACACGCCGATTCTGGCCTTCACCGCCACCGCGACGCCACGCGTGCGCAACGACATCGCCGCGCAGCTGGGCCTGCGCTCGCCGGCGGTGCATCTGTCAAGCTTCAATCGTCCCAATCTCTTCTACCGGGTGCTGCCGAAAACGGCGCGCAGTTACGAGCACCTGCTGGCGCAGGCACGGGCCGGCGGTGCGGGGATCGTGTATTGCCTCTCGCGTCGGCGCGTTGATGAACTCGCCGCCCAACTGCTCGGCGCCGGCGTGCGTGCGCGGCCCTATCACGCCGGACTCGATGCCGACATCCGCCGCGACAACCAGGAGGCGTTCATCCGCGACGACGCGCAGGTCATCGTCGCCACGGTGGCCTTCGGCATGGGCATCAACAAGCCGGACGTGCGCTGGGTGGTGCACTTCGACCTGCCGAAGAGCCTGGAAGGCTACTACCAGGAGTCCGGCCGCGCGGGGCGCGATGGCGATCCCGCCTCCTGCACCCTGTATTTCGGCACCGGCGACATCAACACCGCAGAATATCTCATCAAACAAAAGGTCGATGCCGCGTCGGGCGCGGCGCTCGAGAACGAGCAGCGCATCGCACGGCAGCAGCTGCGCCAGGTGGTTGGGTACGCCGAGTCCAGCGAGTGCCGACGGGCCGTTCAATTGCGCTACTTCGACGAGACCTTCGTCGGACCCTGCGGCGCCTGCGACAGCTGCTGCGAACCGCGCGTGCAACGGGACTTCACCCTGGAGGCCCGGCAATTTCTGTCCTGCATCGCACGCCTCGGCCAGCGCAACGAACGTTTCGGCGCCGCGTATCTCATCGAGATCCTGCGCGGTGCGCGCACCGAACGGCTGATCGAGCGCGGCCACGACAGCCTGAGCGTCTACGGCATCGGTCGGGTGCATGCCGCGCCGGTGTGGCGTGGTCTGGTGCGCTCGCTCCTGCAACATCGCCTGATCGAGGAATCTCAGGACGGTTATTCGGTGTTGTCGCTGAACGAGGCCAGCTGGCAGGTGCTGCGCGGCGAGCGCGAGGTTCGCATGGCGCCGCCCGCCAAACCGCGCCGTGCCGGACCACGCGCGACGGGCGGCTCCGACAGCGCGGGGCCGCCGCGCGCCTCGCCCGAGGGGGGCACCGACGGCGACGCCGCCGGCGAGCCGGTGTTCACCCGTTTGCGGGCCCTGCGCAAGCGCCTCGCCGACGCGCAGGGCCTGCCCCCCTACGTCATCTTCCACGATGCAACGTTACGCGAGATGGCGGCGCGGCGGCCGCGCACCCTCGCCGAATTCGGCGGCATCCGCGGCGTCGGCGAGGGCAAGCTCGGCCGCTACGGCCAGGACTTCCTAGCCGTGCTGCGCGAATTCGACTGACGGCGCGACGGGTACGACCCGTCACTCGAGCCCGCGGTACTTCATCATCGCCTCGACCGTCGGAGCGCGACCACGCCAGGTCGCATACAGGGTGGCGAGATCCTGGGTGTTGCCGCGCGACAGTACCATCGCACGCAACCGGTCGCCGTTCGCCCGCGTCAAACCGCCGTGCTCGTCGAACCATTGGAAGGCATCGTCGGCCAGCATTTCGGTCCATAGATACGCGTAATAACCCGCCGCATAGCCGCCCGCCCAGATGTGGCTGAAGTAGCTGGAGCGATAACGCGGCGGCACCGCGTCGATGCTCCAGGCGCCTGCAAGCGCAGCGCTTTCGAAGGCATCCGCATCCTGCAGCGGGGCGGATGCCGGCAGCGTGTGCCACTGCATGTCGAGCTGCGCCGCTTCGAGCAGCTCCATCAGGTGATAGCCCTGGTTGAAGGTGACCGCGGCCTTGAGCTTCGCCGCCAGCGCCTGCGGCATGGGCCTGCCCGTCTCATAGTGAACCGCATAGTTCGCGAAGACCGCCGGATCCAAGGCCCAGTGCTCGTTGAACTGCGACGGAAACTCGACGAAATCCCGGGCCGTCGAAGTCCCCGACAGGCTCGGAAAGCGGGTGTCCGCGAACATGCCGTGCAGCGCGTGGCCGAACTCGTGGAACATCGTCGTGACGTCCTCGAAGCTGATGAGCGCGGGCTGGCCGGCCGCCGGCTTCGGCAGGTTCGCCACGTTGTAGATCACCGGACGGGTCCCGAGCAGCGCCGATTGCTCGACGAACGTCGACATCCACGCACCGCCGTTCTTGTTGTCGCGTTTGAAGTAATCACAGTAGAACAACGCCAGCGGTTTGCCCGCCGCGTCGCGGACCTCGAACACCCGGACCTCGGGATGGTAGACGGGAATGTCCTTGCGTTCCGTAAAGGTGATCCCGTAGAGCTGGGTCGCCGCATGGAACACGCCCTTGACCAGCACGTTGCCGAGTTCGAAATACGGTTTGATCTCGGCGTCGTCCAGGTCGTAGCGTGCCTTGCGCACCTGCTCGGCGTAGAAATTCCAGTCCCACGCCTCGACCTTGGCGCCGTTCTGGGAGTCGGCGCGCGCCTGGATATCCGCGCGTTCGCGCAGCGCCTTGGCCATGGCGGGTCCGCGCAACGCAGCCAGGAAGTCGAGCGCCGCCCGCGGGGTCTTGGCCATCTGATCGTCGAGCTTCCACGCGGCGTAACTGGGAAAACCCAACAGCTGCGCACTTCGCGCACGCAGCTGTGCGAGCCGCACGAGCGTCGCACGCGTGTCGTTGGCATCACCGCGTTCGGTGCGGGTCCACGACTTCTCGAACAGGTCCCGACGGGCCGCCCGCTGCTCGAGCATGGCGAGCGCCGGTTGCTGGGTGGTGTTCTGCAGCGCGAGCACATATCCCGCGACCTGACGTTGTCCGGCCGCCTCCTGCGCGGCGGCGATCTGCCGCTCTGTCAAACCCGCGAGCTGTGCAGGCGTCGCTGCGGTGAACGCCGCCGCCTTGGTGGCCGCCAGCAGTTTTCTCGAGAATTCGTCCGAAAGCATGGACGCTTCCTGGTTCGATTTCCGCAGCGCCTCCTTGTCGGCCGTCGAGAGTCTGGCTCCCGAGCGCACGAACTCAGCGTACGTGACCTCGATCAGACGCCGCGACTCCGAGCCGGGCGGGAACGCGTCACGATGGGCAAACACCGCGGCCACGCGCGCGAACAAACGGGCATTGAGATAGACGGCGTCGTGGGTGGCCGCGAGTTCCGGTGCGAGCGCCGCCTTCGCCGCCTGCAGCGCCTCGTCGGTGTTCGCCGCGGTGACCGCATCGAAAGCATGCCGCGTGCGGTCGAGCAGACGACCGCTTTTCTCCAGCGCCACCAGCGTGTTCTGGAAGGTCGGCGCCGACGGATCGGCCGCGATTTTCAAGGTCTCCGCGCGCAATCTCGACATGCCCGCTTCCATCGCCGGCCGGTAGTCCGCCTCCTCGATCTGATCGAAGGGCGGGGCTTCGAACGGCAGCTTGCTGGGCGAAAAGAATGGATTGCGCGGCCCGAATGCCGCCTCCGCGGCGCCGGCGCCGGCGGCGACGCCGGCAGCATTGGTGGCGTCGGTGCCGAAGCTCGCCGCGCAGAGCAATGCCAGAAGGGGTAAACGCATGGGGCGAAATCATACCGGCGTCGCCGCCAAAGTATTCTCTTGATTTTGCGCACCGCACGCCGCACGCTCGTTTTCCAACATGGAGTCGACGCATGACCAGAGCCTGTACCAGCACGTTCGCGGCGGTTATCGCCGCCCTGGCATGCACCGCGAGCCAGGCGGTCACCCCGGCGGAAGACCCGGCGTTTCGCGCGCTGTACCAGGAGCTCGTCGAGATCAACACAACCCGTTCGGTGGGCAGCTGCACGCAGGCGGCGCAGGCCATGCGCGCGCACCTGCTGGCGGCCGGCCTGCCGGCGGCGGACCTTCAAATCCTTGCGCCCGCCGAACGGCCCGAGGACGGCGCCTTGATCGCCGTGCTCCAGGGGCGGGACCCTTCCGCCAAGCCCATTTTGCTGCTCGCCCACATCGACGTGGTCGAAGCCAAGCGAGCCGATTGGGAGCGTGATCCTTTCAAGCTGGTCGAGGAGAATGGGTGGTTCTACGCCCGGGGATCGAGCGACGACAAGGCGATGGCCGCGGTGTTCACGGACTCCCTGGTCCGCTACCGGAGCGAGAATTTCAGACCACGGCACGCCATCAAGCTCGCGCTGACCTGCGGCGAGGAAACGCCCGACGTGTTCGACAGCGTGAAGTGGCTCACCGAAACACGGCCCGAGGTATTGCGCGCCGCCTTTGCGTTGAACGAGGGGGCGGGCGGCGAGCTCGACGCGGCCGGCAGGCACGTCGCGCTGCAGATCCAGGCGGGCGAGAAGGTATATCAAGATTTCGCCCTCGAAGCCGCCGATGTCGGCGGCCACAGCTCGCGGCCGACCAAGAACAATCCCATCGTGCGCCTCGCCGAGGGCCTGGCCAGGCTCGGCGCGTACAACTTCGCCGTCCAGTTCAATCCCGCCACGCGCGGTTACTTCGAGGCGCAGTCGAAACTGGTGGCGCCGGCGCTTGCCGCCGACATGCGGGCGGTGCTCGAGGATCCGGCCGACGAAGCTGCGGTGGAACGGCTCTGGGCGGTCAATCCCGGCTGGAACGGCAGCCTGCGCACCACCTGCGTGGCCACTCAGATCGAGGGCGGACACGCGTCCAACGCGCTGCCCCAGCACGTCCGGGCCAACATCAATTGCCGCATCCTGCCCGGCGTCGCCGTGCGGCAGGTGCAGTCTGAAATCGAACGAGTGCTGGCCGATGCGAAAATCACGGTGACGCCGGTCGGTGACCCCGGCATGCAATCGCCGCCGCCGCCGCTGTCACCCGCCATCATGGATCCGGTGCGCAAGGTGGCCGCACAGCTGTGGCCGGGCGTGGCCATCGTGCCGACCATGTCCACCGGCGCCACCGACGGACGCTATCTCAATGCCACCGGCGTCCCCACCTACGGACTGTCCGGCATGTTCCACGACGTCGAGGGAAGCCGTGCCCACGGCCTCAACGAGCGCATCCGGGTGAGCTCGCTCATGGATGGCAGGCGATTTCTCTACGAAGTGGTCAAGCTGTACGCCGACGCCAGGGACTGACGCCGGAGTGACGGGCGACGAACTCGCCGCCGCCCGTCACGGCGGGCATCACGCCAGCGCGGCCGCCTTGGCCTTGGCCACTTCCGCGATCACCTCGTCCGCCACGTTGCGGGGGACCGGATCGTAGTGCGAGAACTCCATCGTGTACGAGGCACGCCCGCTGGTCATGCCGCGCAGCTGGCCGATGTAGCCGAACATCTCCGATAGCGGCACGTTGGCCACCACGGCGATGTTGGTGCCCCGCTCCAGCTGGTCGAGGATCTGGCCGCGCCGGCGGTTGATGTCGCCGATCACGTCGCCCAGATAATCGCCCGGCGTCACCGTCTCCACCTTCATGACGGGCTCGAGCAGGATCGGTCCCGCCTTGCGGATCGCTTCGCGGAAACACGCCTTGGCGGCGATTTCGAAGGTCATCGCATTCGAATCGACGTCGTGAAAGCTGCCGTCGATCAAGGTGGCGCGAAAATCCACCGTCGGATAGTGTGCAAGCACGCCGTCTTCCTTCTGCACCTTGAGACCCTTCTCGACGGACGGCACGAACTCGCGCGGCACCGAGCCGCCGACCGTTTCGTCGATGAATTCGAAACCGGTGCTGCGCTCCAGCGGCTCGAAGACGATCCACACTTCCGCAAACTGTCCCGAGCCGCCGGTCTGCTTCTTGTGGATGTACTGTTCGGTGAGCTTCTTGGTGATGGTCTCGCGGTAGGCCACCTGCGGCTCGCCCATGGTGCCTTCCACCCCGAACTCCGTGCGCATGCGATCGAGTGTCACCTCCAGATGCAGCTCGCCCATGCCGCGCAGGATGGTCTGCCCGGTTTCGCGGTCCGTTTCGAGATGCAGAGAAGGATCGGCGCGCACCATCTTGCCGAGCGCGGTGCCGAACTTCTCCTGCTCGGACTTGTTCTTGGACTTGACCGACACGCTGATGACCGGCTCCGGGAAGCGCATGCGCTCGAGCACCACCGGACTGGTCGAATCGCACAAAGTATCGCCCGTTTCGGTGTCGGCGAGCGAGACCAGCGCGATGATGTCGCCCGCGCGGGCCTCCTCCACGGGGTTGGCCTCCTTCGCGAACATCTCGACCATGCGGCCGATCTTCTCGCGCTTGCCGCGGGTGGAGTTCTGCACCGACGCGCCCTTGGTCAGCACGCCGGAATAGACGCGGATGAAGGTCAGCGCACCGTAGGCGTCGTTGATCACCTTGAAGGCCAGCGCCGAGAACGGTTCGTCATCCGAGCACTTGCGCTCGCCGATGGGTTCGCCGTCCACGTCCACGGTCTTGATGGCGGGCACGTCGGTGGGTGCGGGAAGATAATCGACCACGGCGTCGAGCACCTGTTGCACGCCCTTGTTCTTGTACGAGGAGCCGCACAGGACGGGCGTGAAGGCGGAGTTCAAGGTCCCCTTGCGCAGGGCCTTGCGCAGCACGTCCGCGGACGGCACGGTGCCATCGGTGAGAAACGCCTCCATCGCATCGTCATCCTGCTCCAGGCAGGTGTCGACGAGTTCGGTGCGGTACTTGGTGATCGCATCGAGGATGGCGCGGTCGCTGGGGGTGGTGATGTGCAGCATGTCAGCGATGTCCGGGGTGACCTCCAGGCTCTGCCACTGGGCGTCCTTGTCGTCCGAATCCCAGACCAGCGCCTTCATCTCGACCAGGTCGATCATGCCCTTGAAGTTGTCCTCCGAGCCGATGGGCAGCTGCACGGGCAGCGGCCGCGCACCCAGCCGCTTCTTGATCATGTCGACACAGCGCAGGAAGTTCGCCCCGCTGCGGTCCATCTTGTTCACGTAGCACATGCGCGGCACGCCGTAATTGTCGGCCAGGCGCCAGTTGGTCTCCGACTGCGGCTCCACCCCGGCGACGCCGTCGAACACCACCACCGCCCCGTCCAGCACGCGCAGGCTGCGGTTCACCTCGATGGTGAAGTCCACGTGTCCCGGCGTGTCGATGACGTTGATCTTCTTGTCGCGCCAGAAAGCGGACACCGCGGCGCTCTGAATGGTGATGCCGCGCTTCTGCTCCTGCTCCAGATAGTCCGTCGTGGTCGACGTCTTCAGATCCTTGGTGTCGTGGATGTCGATGATGGTGTGCTTGCGCCCGGTGTAATACAGGATGCGCTCGGTCGTCGTGGTCTTGCCGGCGTCGACGTGGGCGATGATGCCGATGTTGCGGACGTCGGAAAGCGGTGTTGTACGGGCCATATCAAACTTCCATCGATCTTGAGGTTACGGACACGGAATGCGCCCAGGCCCCGGACGCGATCTGGATCGGCGTGCGGCGTCCCGGGCTTTGCTTGGGCGCGGAGTTTGACACGACCCCGGCAAGCTGTCGAAAAAATTCGCCTCCCGCGCCGCGGCCGCCCGTGACTTGTTGCTGCGCTGCACATGTGGTAACAACAGCGCTGACGCCCCCGCCCAACATTGTCGAGGTAGCTGATGGATTCGGATGTCGATGACTCGCGCATGAACCGGCGCGATCTCTTGCGCATGATCGGCGTCACGGCCGGCGCGGGCGCCATGGTGCAGGCCATGAGCGGCCTCGGCGTGGCGGCCGAATCCCCGTACAAGGGCCCGGTCGACCTGCAGGGGGCGCCGCGCGGGGCATCGGTAATGGTCCTCGGCGCGGGCATGGCCGGCATGACGGCGGCCTACGAACTGCGCAACGCCGGCTACCGGGTCCAGGTGCTCGAGTACAACGGCAGACCGGGGGGGCGCAACTGGACGCTGCGCGGCGGCGACACCTATACCGAACTCGGCGGCCTGACCCAGCAATGTGCTTTCGACAAGGATCTGTACATCAATCCGGGCCCCTGGCGCATCCCGTACCATCACCGCGGCATGCTGGATTACTGCAAGACCTTGAAGGTGCCGCTCGAGGCCTTCGTGCAGGTCAACTACAATGCATACCTGCACAGCACCACCGGCTTTGCAGGCAAGCCGCAGCGCTACCGCGAGATCAAGGCCGACTACCAGGGCCACGTCGCCGAACTGTTGGCCAAGGCCACGCGGCAGAATGCGCTGAACGAGGCCGTGAGCAAGGAAGACCAGGAAAAGCTCCTGGAGTCGCTGCGCGACTGGGGCACGCTCGACAAGAACTTCTCCTATGTCTCGAGCGACAGTGCCAGCGAGCGGCGTGGATTTGCGAAAAATCCCGGCGGCGGTCTCACCGCACGGCCCATTCCGTCCCAACCCATGGGCCTCGGCGACATCCTCAAATCCGGTCTCTGGCAGGGCATCCCCACCGGCGACACCTTCGACATGCAGACGGCCTTGTTCCAACCCGTGGGCGGCATGGGACGCGTGGGCGAGGCCTTCGGCCGCGAACTCGGGCCCCTGATCTCGTACCACGCCAAAGTGGTGGACATCCATCAGGACGAGCACGGCGTCACCGCCACCTACGAGGATGCCCAGGCGCCGGGCGGCGCCAAACGGCAGGCACGGGCCGACTGGTGCGTGTGCACCCTCCCCCTCTCGGTGCTCGCGCAGATTCCTATGAACGTGGGGCCCGCGCTGTCCGCCGCGGTCGCCGCGGTCCCCTACGCCTCCGCCGTCAAGGTCGGCCTGCAGTTCAAGCGCCGCTTCTGGGAGGAGGACGAGCATATCTACGGTGGCATCAGCTACACCGACCTGCCCATCACCAACATCGGATATCCCAATTACGGCTATCACAGCGGGGGCAAGGGCGTGCTGCTCGGCGCCTACATCTGGGGGCTCAACGCCATGGAGTTCACGTCCATGACGCCTGCGCAGCGCGTGCAGAAGGCGGTCGAGTACGGCAGCCAGATCCATCCGCAATACCCGCAGGAATTCGACAACGGCGTCGCCGTCGCATGGCATCGCTCGCCGTTCACCCTCGGCTGCTTCGGCATGTGGAGCGACGCCTCCCGGGCGCAGCACTACGACGCGCTGTGCCAGATCGACCAGCGCATCGTGCTCGCGGGCGAGCATGCCTCGTATATCGGCGGCTGGCAGGAAGGGGCGGTCACCTCCGCGCTCGACGCAGTCGGCCGACTGCACGCGAAAATGGTCGCCCAGGGAGCGCAGGCATGAACCGCCCGCTCGCGATCACCCTGCTGACCCTGCTCGCCAACAGCGCTCCGCTCACCACCCGCGCCGACGATGCCGCCTTCACCTCCACCGCCGGGGTGGGCAGCATGGACGGGGCGGCGCTCTACGGCCACATCTGCCAGGGCTGTCATATGGCCCAAGGTCAGGGCGCCGTGGGCGCCGGCCATTACCCAAAACTCGCCGGCGATCCCGCCCTCGTCTCCTGGCAGTACGTCGCGCTCACGGTGCTGAACGGCAAGAAGGGCATGCCGCCGTTCGGCCTGCCCGAGGACGAAGTCTCCGAAATCCGCGCGGTGCATTTGAGCGACGAACAGGTCGCGAGCGTGGTCAACTACGTTCGCAGCAGCTTCGGCAACAAGTACCCGGCGAAGGCGACCGCCGCAGCCGTCGCCGGCCTGCCGCATCCCGCGCACATCACCGCGCCCTGAGTCGCGTCGGGCGGGTCGCCGCGGGGCCCGCCGCGCGGGGTCCGCCGCCCGCTTTTACTCGTCCCGGTAGGGCAGTACCGTCTGGGTGCCGCCCCGCCCGTCGCTCGCCGTGAGCGCGCCGGGTGCGGTGCCCGACTGCACCCACGCCTCGATGGCCGCCTGCCAGTCCACCTGCGTCGGCGCATCCCCGCCCGCACAGTGCAGCATCCCCGGCACCATGTACAAGCGGTAGAAATCATCCACCGCGCCCATCCGCCCCACCACCCGCGCGCGATACTCGAGCGAATACCCCGGCGCGATGCCCGGATCGTTCCAGCCATGGTATTGAATCAACTTGCCGCCGCGCGCCTTGAACGCGGACAGATTTGGGTCGCTCGCATCCATCATGGGCGCGTAATGCCGCGCGGCCCGCGCCAGCTTCGCCTCCGTCACCTGGGCAGGGTCGAAGTGCGGATCCTCCATGACCATGTTCGCCAGATAACTTCCGGTGAACCCCAGCGCTGCCGGTTGGCTGCCATCCTCACCCCCGGTCAGCCACGCATCCCAACTCCCCCGCACCGCTTCCGCGCCCGGCAACACCCCGTACGACGGTGTATGAGTCACCGGATCGGGCGAAGAGCGATAGAGCGCCCGCGCAGTCGCGATCTGGGCATCGGTCAGGCACGCGGTGGTCTGCGTCCCCTGGCACTTGAGACCCTCCAGATCGGGCCGGCATTGCCGGGGGTCTTTGAGAAACTTAGCCCCGCCCGCACAGGACGCCAGCACATGGTCCTGCAAGACTGCGAGGCTCGCGGCCGAAAAGTGCGCCGCCGGCACGTTCACGGTGGCGGAGCGCTGGGCTCCGCTGGTCAGCAACCGGGTCATGCTGTACGCCGGCGCACCTGCCACGATGCCGTCGAAATAAGCCGGGAAACGCTGCGCCATCATAAGCGCCTCACGGCCGCCGTCCGAACACCCCACGAAATAAGATTTATCGGGCTCCTTTCCCTTTAACTTCAGGACTATGTATTTGGATGCTCGCGTCGTTTCGCTGATTGCACGCCAGCCGTAGTCGACGACTTTCTGGTCATGATGGAGCGCCCAGCTCGCATCCGTCATGTCCGCCGACCGATGCCCGTCGTCGGTGCCTGCCACGGCAAATCCGGCGGTGAGCGCCCGCGCCATCGCCCGCGTGGGAATGGCTCCGGCGAAGCCGCCGTTACCCACCTGTTCGAATCGCCCGTTCCAGGCGGAACCCAGCGGAATCCACAGTTCGAAGCGAATGTCGGAATCCGCGGTGGGCTTGGACGAGGCCTGGATGCGGCAGAAGCTCGCCGTCGCGGCCGCGTCCGCCACGGGCTCGCCCTGGTTCACCGCGGTGGCGTTCGTGACGGTGACGTGCGGTAGGGTCAGGGCAACCAGCGCGGCGCAGTCTTCGGCGTGCGGTGCTGCGTCGCCGTGCGATGTTGCGGCGGCGTGTAGTTTCGCGTCGGCATGCACCGTCACGCCGGCAAGCAGGGCGTAGGTCAGCGCTGCCGCTCGAATCAGGGCGGTATTCAAGCGGATTCTCCGGGGGGGGATGCAGAACGGGTGACCATGTCGCGCACCTTGGTGGCGAGGGCGTCGAGCGCAAAGGGTTTGCTGATCATGTCCATGCCGGGACCCAGGAAGCCACCGCGGACCACCGCGTTTTCGGCATAGCCGGTGAGGAACAACACCTTGAGCTGCGAGCGGGTTTGCCGCGCAATTTCCGCGAGTTGCCGGCCATTCATGCCGGGCAGCCCCACGTCGGTGAGCAACAGGTCGATGTCGATGTCGGTGGCCAGCATCTTGAGCGCGGCCTGCGGATCGGGCGCTTCGAGGTAGGCGTAGCCGAGTTCCTTCAGCACTTCGACCACCAGCATTCGTACCGTGGCGTCGTCCTCGACGATGAGCACGGTTTCGCCGTCACCGCGCGGTACGGCACGGGTTTCGAAGGGGACCTGGGTGGCATCGCGGGACTGCGCGCGTGGCAGGTACAGGGTGAACGTGGTGCCCTCGCCCACCTTGCTGACCAGGCGCACGTGCCCGCCGCTCTGCTTGGCGAAGCCGTAAATCATGGACAGGCCGAGGCCGGTGCCCTGACCGATGGGCTTGGTGGTGAAGAAGGGGTCGAAGGCCCGCGCCATCACCTCCGGTGACATGCCGCAGCCGGTGTCGGACACGCCGATGGCAACGTAGTCGCCCGCCTCGACCTCTGCATCGATGCTCACCCCGGTGTCGTCCAGCTGCGCGTTGTCGGTGTGCAGAGTGAGACGGCCGCCGGCGGGCATCGCATCGCGTGCATTGATGACCAGATTCAAGAGCACGTTCTCGAGCTGGTTGGCATCGGCGATGGCGGGCCACAGGCCCTCGTGCAATGCCGTGTGCAGCTCGATGTTCTCGCCGAGCGTCCGGTGCAACAGATCCTCCATCCCGGCGATGAGCTTGTTGATGTCGTGCGGCCGGGCATCGAGGGATTGACGGCGCGAGAACGCGAGCAGCCGTTCGGTCAGCGATGCCGCACTCTTCGCCGACCGGCTGGCGGCATCGACGAAGCGTTCGATCGTCTCGTAGCGGCCGGCCTTGAGGCGGATGCGAATGAGGTCGACGGAGCCCAGGATACCGGCCAACAGATTGTTGAAGTCGTGCGCGATGCCGCCCGTGAGCTGCCCGATGGCCTCCATTTTCTGGCTCTGACGCAGTTTGTCTTCCATGTCGCGTTGCGCGGTGATGTCGCGGCCGACGATGTAGAGCAGGTCGCCTTCGGGCACCGTGCTCCAGGCGACGGTGCGGCAGCTGCCGTCCTTCGCGTACAGCGAGTCGATGAACTCGGGCACCCCTTCGCCGACCGTCGGCCGTTGGATGCCGCCGGCGGCGGGCGTGCGGTCGCCGGTGTTGATGAAATCCAGGAAGGGCCGCGACAACAGCTCCGCATCGTCCCAGCCCAGCAGCCGACTCCAGGCAGGATTGATCTCCTTCAGGTAGCCGTCGAGGCCGGCGGTGGCCAGCAGTTCACCGGTGCGGGTCCACAAACGGTTGCGTTCGCGGACCCGGGCCTCGACCTGCGCCTCGAGCGAAGCGTTCAGCTCGCGGTAATGGTATTCGGCGCGGCGCCGCTCGATGGCGAGCCGCGTGCGCCCGGCGACTTCGCGCACGAAGTCGATTTCAGCGCGTTCCCACTCGCGCGGAACGGCTGCGATGACGCATAACAACGCCACCAACCTGCCGCGTTCGAGCAACGGCTCACACAAAAGCGCGCCGGCGCCCTGCGTCGCCAGGAACGTGACGGCGCCCCGCGGATCGTTGGCCGTATCGGCGATCACCACCGTCCTGCCCTCCGCGAGCTTGGCAAGGTAGGCATCGCGGGCGGGAGGCTCGGGCAGGCAAGGCGCCGGCACCGGCACCGCGCCGTCCGCGCTCCAGCCGCGTCCCGGCTGCAGGGCACCGCCGTCATCGGTCACGGTGGCGTAGCGCGCCGCGCCGGCGTCGAGCGCGCCGCCCACGATCTGCGCCGCCGCGAACGCCATGTCCTCGAGGTCGAGCAGGGTTGCGAGCCGGTCGCCGAGTTCGAGCAGCGCCTGTTGCGTACGCTCGACCATTCGCCGGCGAGTGCGGTCGCGCACGATCTTCAAGAAGCCGAGCGGGCGACCGCTCTCGTCGTTCAACGTCATCATCTCGCCGCTCGCGAAGAACCGGCTGCCGTCCTTGCGCAGATGCCAGCGCTCATCCGAGCCGCGTCCGTGCCTGAGCGCGGCATCCATCTCCCGCTCCGGGATGCGTGCTGCGCGATCCTCCTCGGTGAAGAAGTCGTCACAGCGCCGGCCGGCCATCTCCGCCGCGGTCCAGCCGAGTATGCGCCGCGCGCCCTCGTTCCAACTGGTCACCACGCCGGTGAGATCGAGGGAGATGATGGCGTAGTCGAGCGCGCTGTCGAGGATGAGCCGGTTCAGTACTTCCTGGGCCCGTTGCTCGGCGAGCGCCTTGCGCAATTCGAGCTGCGTCATGACCTGGCGGGCCAGCGCCTCGAGCGCCAGGTGGTGGGTCTGGTTGAGCCCGCGCGGGCGTCGGTCGAGCACGCACAGGGTGCCGATCGCGAGGCCGTCGGCGGTGAGCAGCGGCGCACCGGCATAAAACCGCACATAAGGCGCGCCCGTCACCAGCGGATTTTGCGCGAAACGTGCGTCCTGGGTGGTGTCCTCCACCACCAGCACGTCACGCTGCCGGATGGCGTGATCACAGAAGGCGATTTCCCGCGGGGTCTCGGCGACCTCCACCCCGAACGCGGCTTTGAACCACTGCCGCTTTTCGTCGATCAGGCTGATGAGAGCGATCGGGACGCCGCACAGTTCGGCTGCAATGCTGACGATGTCGTCGAACTCGCGCTCGGACCCCGTGTCGAGCACGCGGTAGCGCTCGAGTGCCGCGAGCCGGGCCAGTTCGACCTGCGAACCGGAGTGCATCGTCATGCGCAGGACTCGGGCCTACGCTTTGACGTCGCCGCCCGCGTCGGGGCCTGCGCCCTGGGCGGCGGCGAGCTGCGATGCGCGGTACTTGCCTTGCAGGTCGAGCATCCAGCCGGGATACTCCGCCGGCAGACCGCTGACCGCGCCGATCTGTTCGAGCTCGGCGGCGCTCAGGCGCACGTCCTTGGCGCCGATGTTGTCGACCAGCTGTTCCAGGCGTTTTGCGCCAACGATCACGCTGGTGACTTCAGGCTGATGCAGCAGCCATGCGAGCGCCACGCGCGCGATGGTCACGCCGTGCGCCCGGGCGATCGGCCCCATGACTTCGATGCAGCGCTTCGCGCGTGGCGCATCGACCGGCGGAAACTCGAACGAGGCGCGCCGGCCACCCTCCTCGACCTGCTGTGCATTCGCATATTTGCCGCTGAGCAGACCGCCGGCGAGCGGGCTCCACACCATCAAGGCCAGGCCTTCGCTGCGCAACATCGGTAGAAGTTCGCGTTCGAGATCCCGTCCCGCCACGCTGTAGTACGCCTGCAACGAATCGAAACGCGCGAGTCCCAGCCGCTCCGCGATCCCGAGCGCCTTGGCGATCTGCCAAGCAGCCCAGTTGGAGACGCCGACGTAGCGGACATGCCCATGGCGCACGATCTGGTCGAGGGCACGGAGGGTTTGCTCCATCGGCGTCGCCCCGTCGAAGCCGTGGATCTGGTAGAGGTCGATGTGGTCGAGCTGCAGGCGCTGCAGGCTCGCCTTCACACCGTCGAGAATGTGATGGCGCGTGGCGCCGCGCGCATTGGGACCCTTGCCCATGTCGCCGAACACCTTGGTCGCCACCACCACGTCCGAGCGCGGCACCTTGAGGTTTTTGAGCGCCTGTCCGGTGATCTGTTCCGAAGCGCCGGCGCCGTACACGTCCGCCGTGTCGATGAAGTTGATGCCTGAGTCGAGGGCAGTGCCGATCAAGCGCTCGGCGTCGGCCTGCTGCAATCCGCCCATGCTCGCCCAGATGCCGTCGGCACCGCCGAAGGTCATGGTACCCAGACACAGTTCGGATACGAAGAGGCCGGTTCGGCCGAGTAAACGATGGCGCATGGCGGATCCTTTCAAATGCAAACCGACGAGTGTACCCGGCGGGGGGCGGCACCGCATCCGCCACCCGGCCACGGGCCGTCGCCGCTACACCGCCACGGCGCGCAGGTCCTCGAGCACCGTCCCCATGGTGTGAATTTCCCGTTCGTGCAGTTCGTCGCGAAACGTCTCGGCCAGCGCTGCGGCGTACCACTCGCGCAGCGCCGGGAGGTTCAACAGCCGCTGCGCATAGGCGGCGGCCGGCGCGCTCGACTGCAGGCCGTAACTCTGCAGGCGCAGCGCGACCGGTGCGAAGAAGGCGTCGACCGCCGTGAACGCCGCGCCGGCGAGATAGGGACCCCCGAAGCGCTGCAAACCGTCGTTCCACAACCCGTCGATCCGCGCGAGGTCCGCGTCGAGCGCCGCCGAGAGTGCGTGCAGCCGCACGCGGACTCCGCAGCTCATCGAGCATCGCGAGCGCAGCTCGGCGAACCCCGAATGCATCTCGGCCACCGCGCTGCGCGCCCAAGCACGGGCAGGAACGGTCGCGGGCCAGACGCCGGCATGGGCCTCCGCGAGATATTCGACGATGGCGAGCGAGTCCGCGACGCGCAATGCCCCGTCGACCAGGCAGGGGACCCGGCCGCTCGGATTCAGCGCGCGAAATTCGTCCCAGCGCTCCAGGTCACCGAAGCGCAGCAGCCGCTCCTCGAAGGGAATGCCGAGCTCCCGCATCAACAGCCACGGACGCAGCGACCAGGAGGAATAATTTTTATTGGCAATGTAGAGGAGGTACATCGATAACCCTGGGTCATGGCGGTCGGACCCGCGCGCACGACGTCGCGCGGACTTCACCGGCTGAGTATAACCGGCGAGGGACATGCCTGCGCTATGATCCTGCCTCGTCATAGGGATCGAGGGCGGATGGATTTACCGGTTCTGATTGCATTCGCTACGTTGCTCGGTTCCGCCGTGGTCGTGTACTGGGCATGCGAGTATTTCGTCAACGGTGTCGAATGGGTGGGCTGCAAGGCGGGGGTGTCTCAGAACGCGGTGGGCACCGTGCTCGCCGCCTTCGGCACGGCGCTCCCGGAGAGCGTCGTCACCTTCGTCGCCGTGGTGTTCGGGCGGGATGACGCGACACGCGACCTCGGAGTCGGTGCAGCGCTCGGCGGTCCGCTCGTGCTGGCGACCATCGCTTATCCCGTGGTCGGCCTCATGCTGCGGTCGACGCGCCGCGAGTCGGCGCACCGGCCGATCGACCTGAACCGCGCGCGCCTGAGCCGTGACCAGGGCTGGTTTCTCGCCATCTTTCTCTGCAAGACCGCCTTGGGTTTCACGGCCTTCGCCCTCAAACCGTGGCTCGGCTGGCTGTTCCTGGCGGCATACGTGGCCTACACGACGGCGGCGATGCGGCATGCGGAAGACGGCACGGAAGGCGAACTCGAGCCGCTGAAGTTCCAGCCGCGCACCGCCGACCCCCGCCTCGCCGCGGCGCTCGCGCAGACCGCCGCGGCGCTGGTCGTGATCTTCGGGGCGTCGCGCCTGTTCGTGACCCAGCTCGGCGTGATCGGCCCGTGGCTCGGCATGCCCTCCACGCTGGTCGCGCTGCTGTTGAGTCCCGTGGCGACTGAACTTCCGGAAACCATGAACGCCGTGATCTGGATCAGGCAGGGAAAGCACCGTCTCGCTCTCGCCAACATCAGCGGTGCGATGATGATACAGGCCACCATTCCGACCGCGCTCGGCCTGTTCTTCACGCGCTGGTATTTCGATGCGCCGCTGGTCCTCGCCGCAGGCGTGACCATCGTCGCCGTCACCGGACTGCTGCTGCTGCTGCGTCGAAACGCATTGACGGCGGCGCGGCTGGCGTGGTTCGCGGTGTTGTACGGCGTGTTCGCGCTCGGCGTCCTGCTGCTGTGGCGGGCGGGGGCGATGACCGCGACACATGCGTAAAAAGCATGAGCAGCATGATAAATAATCTAGTTTTCTTTGCAGTTTGAGGACTGTATCTTTCCTCTCCATCGGTGGTTCGCGCATCGACGGCGACGCCTTCACGGATGGTGATTCAAGTGAGGAGAGGTTCACACAGCGCAGCGGCGCCGGAGCGGCGCGTCGATCTGCCCACGCTCGGAATCGTGCTCGCCGTCTACAGCGGCTTCTTCTCACTCACCTACTGCTTCTATGACCTGCCGGCGTGGATCGCGGCGCCGCTGCTCAGCCTGCTGCTCGCCTGGTACGGCTCGCTGCAACACGAGACCATCCATGATCATCCGACGCGTTCGCGGCGTTTCAACTCGCTCATCGCGAGTCCGCCGCTGGCCCTGTGGATTCCCTATGCGGTCTATCGACACACCCATCTGTGGCATCACCGCAGCCGTGGCCGCCACCTGACCCATCCGACACTCGACCCCGAGTCGTTCTACCTCGCACCCGGCGCATTGTCGGACGCGGGCGTCCTGCGCAGAGCGGTGTACTGGGCCAACTGCACGCTGTCGGGGCGGATGGTGCTGGGCCCCGCGCTGGCGTTGCTGGCGTTCTGGGACGGTGAGTTGCGCAAGCTGCGGGCCGGCGAACGCTTTCGCCTGATCGTCTGGTCGCGCCACGTGATAGGGGTCGCAGCGGTGCTGGCATGGACGGTGGGGGTATGCCGCATCCCTTTTCTGGTCTACGTGGGTTTCGTCGTCTACCCCAGCATCTCGATCGGTCAGCTGCGTTCCTTTGCGGAGCACCGCGCCGACGAGAAACCCGACCGGCGCACCGCCGTGGTGGAGGCGAATCCGCTGCTGGCACTGATCTTCTTGAACAACAATCTGCACATCGCACATCATGCGCATCCGAAATTATCCTGGTACAGGCTGCCGCGTGCGTGGGCACAGATGCGGGGCTCGATGTCGGGCGGCGCGCCGATCTACCAGGGCTACCGGCAAGTGGTGCGGCAGTACCTGTTTTCGCCCGTGATCACGGCGGAACACCCCGCTCCGGCCGGCGAGGAGTGACCGCAACGGCGGGGTTCGCGCGGGGCGGCCCGGTCGCGGCGCTGCCCATGTACGATTTTCCCGAGCTCGCGGCGTCGCACGACGCGCTCTGGCACGCTGTCGCGGAGCATCTGCGGCAGGCCGGCGTGGAGCCGGTCCCGACGCGGCTGAGCCGCGGCACCGGACACGAGGAGACGTGGGCGGATCCGGCACTCCTGCTCGGCCAGGGCTGCGAATACCCGCTGTCGCGACGTTTCTCCGATCGCGTGCAATGGGTCGCCACCCCTGCTTATGCCGCGCGCGGCTGCGTCGGTGCACTGTATCGCAGCGCCATCGTGGTGCGGCACGACGACCCGGCGTCGACACTCGCCGACCTGCGCGGCAGACGTTGCATCATCAACGACGCAGAGTCGAACAGTGGCATGAACCTGCTGCGCGCCGCGCTCGCCCCGCTCGCGGTCGACGGCCGTTTTTTCACCTCGGTGTCGCGCAGCGGCGCGCATCTGCGCAGCGCCGAGAGCGTGCTCCGGGGTGAGGCCGACGTGTCGGCGCTCGACTGCGTGAGCTTCGCGCTTCTGCAGACGCTGCGGCCGGCGCTGACCGCCGGGCTGCGCGTGCTTGCCTGGACCGCGGCCAGCCCTTGCCTGCCATTCATCACGGCACGCGCGACTGCGCCCGGCACGCTGCGCGCGCTGCGGTCGGCACTGTCGAGCGTGCTGGCCGATCCTGGCCTCACCGCCGCGCGGGAGCAGCTGCTGCTCACCGGCATCGACACGACGGGCGACGGCCGCTACGCCGCCGTCCTCGCGTTGGAACGCGCAGCCCAGGATCTCGGCTACCCTGTCCTCGCCTGACGCGAGCCGTTAATGCCCATGCAATCCACCCCGACCGTCCCCGGCTTCTACCATCGCTTGCCGAACCTCAAGGCCCTGGAGGTGTTCGCCCTGGCCGCGCGGGCCGGAAGCTTCAGCCGGGCGGCCCGCGAACTCGCGGTGACACAGAGCGCGGTGAGCCGCCAGGTGCAACAGCTCGAACGTTCGCTCGGCGCGCCTCTTTTCGTGCGGCACAAGGTCGGCCTGCGGCTCACGCCGGAGGGCGAAGCCCTGCTGCCCGTCGTCGAGGATGCGCTCGCACACCTCGCGAACATCTGCGGCAGCTTGCGCAGCGCGAGCCACGTGCTCACGTTGCGCATGCCGCCCACCCTCGCCATGCGCTGGTTTTTGCCGCTGCTGCCCTCGCTGCGCGGAGAGCTGGCGGGCTTGGATGTACGCATCACAACCCAGGATGCCTTTCATCCGACCTTCGAGGGCAGCGACATCGATGCGGCCATCGTACATGGCCGCGGCGCGTGGCCGGACGTGGAAGCCGTGCGACTCATGCCCGAGCTGTTGACGCCGGTATGTGCCCCCGCGCTGGCCGCACGGCTGATGACAGCAGCAGATCTCGCCACGTTGCCGCTCCTGCATTGCGACCCCGTCGCGAGCTGGGCACGCTGGTTGGAGGGCGCGGGGTTGACGGGCATCGCGTCGCATCGTGGTCCCGTGTTCGACACCCTGGAGCTGGCCTTGTCCGCCGCCACCCGTGGCCAGGGGGTGGCGTTGGGCGACATCAATTTGGTCCGCGAGAGCCTGCGCGATGGCGTGCTGGTGGCGCCGTTCGAGCGGCTGCTCGACCAGGGCATCGCCTACTATCTCATCTACCCGGCCTATCGTGCGCAGTTGCCGAAGATACGGGCCCTGCGCGAATGGCTGCTGAATGCAGCCGCGGCATGAGGCCGGCCGAGGCTCAATTGAGGGTGTGCGGGGGCAGGCTGTGCAGCGCGGACGGAGACGGGACCAGCTCTTCGAACCCGCCGCTGTCCGCGTGCAGCTCTCCGAGACGTTGGATGAGCAGATGACAGATGTCGCGCAGGTCCTCGAGAGGAATTTTCCACCGCCTTACGAACGGCACGATTTCCTCCAGCGGTCGTTCCAGCAACTCGTCGACTTTGAATCCCTCGGCGCGGCAACCCAGGTTCAAGGTCTCGATGCTGCGTTGCAAATCATCCGTGGTCGTTTTCATCATGAAATGATGCGTTGCATCCTGAGCGCCCGCAATGCCGTATGGGCGCCACTGTGATGCAGGTCCGAGACCTCATGCATCGGCAGCTGCTGCGTCGAGAAAGGCGGCGAGCCGCTCGCGCACTGCCCGCGTATGCACCGGCAGCACCACGAGGTCGCCCGGCGCGGCGGCAGCCAGCAGACGGTGTGCCGCCGCTTCTTCGTCGGCTTCGAGGACGATGCGGTGTGCCGGCACTCCCGCCGCCAGCAATGCCTGCTCGAGCAACGCCGACACTTCGCCGGGCTGCCGGCCACGCAGCATGAAGGGCAGCTCCTTCACGGCGATGCTGTCGGGTACGAAACGCGCCGCGATGCGTGCGAGATCCGCGATGGCCTCGTCGCCCCGATTGCCCGCCTGCCCCAGCAGCAGGCTCAAACGCACAGGGCTCAGACTGCGCGCCGCGCGCAGCAACAGCTCGAGCGCGGCGGGATTGTGCGCGTAATCGATCAACACGTCCGCGCCCCGGTAGCGCCGCCGCTCGAGGCGTCCTGGGTTGTCCGTGGGCCGCATACCGAATGCCCGCACCGCCGCCCTGAGCGCCGTTGCAGGCAGGCCGAGCGCGCTGCCGGCGAGCAGCGCGGCGGCGAGGTTGCCCACATTGTAGAGCACGGTGCCATTGAGCGTGAGAGGCAGGTGGGCGAGCGGGCCCAGCACGAGCTCGGGTCCCGCCTGCGACAGCACCAGCTCGCCCGCACGCACGCCGCAGGTGGCGGCGCCGAGTGCGCGGGCGGCGGCCAGCATGGGATGCCCATACTCGAACGCGAACAGCGCGCGACGCGCCGTGCGGGCATGCGGCAGGCGCGCGGCAGCGTCCATCAGGGTGGCATCGTCGGCGTTCAGCACCAGAACCCCGCCCTCGCAGACCACCCTTGCCACCACGAGCTTGGTTTCCGCAAGATCGCGCGCAGTTTCCACGCCGTATTCACCGAAGTGATCCGCCTGGATGTTGGTGACCACCGCGACCGCGGCCTGCTCCACGGCGAGACCGCGGCGCAGGATGCCGCCGCGCGCGGTCTCCAGAACCGCGACCTCGACGTCGCGCCGCCGCAGCACCGTACGCGCGCCTTCCGGACCGGAATAATCGCCGCGCAGCACCGCGTGGCCGTTCACGAACACGCCTTCGGTGCAGGAATACCCGGGTGTGAATCCGGCCGCCGCCGCCATGGCCGCCAGCAATCGAACCGTGGTCGTCTTGCCGTTGCTGCCCGTGACCAGTGCGGTGGGGACGCCGTGCAGCTCGGTCCACGGCACGTTCGCCTCGTCGGGAAGCGCAGCGCGCGCCCAGCGACGGCTGCCGGCGCCACCGCCCAGCGACACTTCCGCATCGTCCTCGACGAGCGGCACCCGCCGCCGCGCCGCCGCCGTGCGCAGCTCGTGCAAGCCCGCCGTACGCTCGGCCGCCGCGCGCCCGCGCAGCACCGCCAAGGGATCTTCCCCGAGGTCCTGGGCAACATCGAATGCCGTCTCGCCCGCCTCCGCAGCGGCTCGTTCCCAGGCCCACTCGCCGAGTTCGGTTGCGGTCACCTGGGCATCCCGTGGGGCGCGGAACACCAGCAAGGTTCCCGTGGCATGGCGGACGATGACGGGCTCGGGATCAGGCCATCCGAGGCGCAGCGCCTGCGCACGCACCCGCACCACCCACGCGTCGAGCGCCGCAGGCGCCGCCGCGGCAACCCCCAGCGGTGTCAAGGTCGCCGCCGGCTCCGCAAAATGCCGGTTCGGTCCCGTCAGCCGCCGTGAGTCTTCGAACGCGTAGCTCGGGTCGCGTTCAGGAGCGTCGGCATCCCTCGTGCTCATCAGTCGCCCGGATCACCGACGAAACGCATGCCGCGTTCGTCGCGCACGAAACCCTGGGCGCGCATCGCCCCGTCCCCGTCCGCGCCGGTCATTTCATCCACCGGCGCCACGGGGTGCAGCTGCGGAGGCGGAGGCGGCTTGCCCGGCTCGCCCCCCGCCGGAACGGGCAGCGTGCGTGCCGCGGCACGGGCCACTCTGAGGCCGCCTCGGGGAGCCGCCGTGCCGGCCGCGACCCCCGCGGTGGCGGCGGGCAACCGCGCGGCCGGCGCCGCGCCCGGTGGCGCCATGGCGTCCATGCCCGGCGCATCTGGCGCATCCGTAACGCCGTGCGCGTCATCCCCCGCCGGCTCCGCCTTGAACTTGATGATCTGCTTCCACGAACGCGTCAGCGCGTCGGCGAAGATCAGCAGCAGGTCGCCGGGGCGGCCGAGGCGCAGTGCAGCGTCCACGGCCTGCTGCTCGTCGGGGATGACCCGGATGGCCGACTCGGCGACGCCCCGCTCACGCAGCACGGCGGCGATCATGTTCGGTACCTCATCGCTGCCCCGCCCGCGCAGTCCGTCGTCGCGCCGGCACAGGTAGACATCGAATCGACCGGCGACTTTTTCCGCGATGGCGCGGATGTCCTCGTCGCGCCTGTCGCCGGTGCCGGCTATAATGCCGATTTTTA
>CAZZVN010000015.1:0-12550 GCA_964657625.1 uncultured Steroidobacteraceae bacterium | reverse complement strand
CCGGCGACCACCACGATGCGCCGTCCGCGCACCTCGAGACGCGCGGCGAGGTCGGTCATCGCCGCCACCGCATGCGCGTTGTGCGCATAGTCGAAGATGACCTTGAAAGGATGTTCGGCGTAGACGTTCATGCGCCCCGGCGCCTGGAAGAAAGTGCTGTCGAAGGTGCGCAGCGCCTGACGGATGGCATCGAGCTTGATGTCGAGCGAGAACGCGACCGCGGCTGCGAACATCGCGTTCTGCACGTTGTGCAGGGCACGTCCCTCGAGCGTCGCCGGTATCAGATGGGTCCACATCAGCGGTATGTGCCGACCCTTGTCGTACAACGTGATCATCTGACCATTCACGCCCGCTTCGAGCCCGCAGGCGCGGCCGCCGGCGCGGACATGCTCGCCCACCACCGCATGCCGGGGGTTCAGCGTCACGTAGCACAGATGCCGCGCATCGGTATGCGCCGACATGCGGATCACGTTGTCGTCGTCGGCATTGAGCACAGCGCACTCGCGCGCGACTTCGACGACCACGCGTTTCACCTCGGCCAGTTGTTCCAGGGTGTCGATGCCCTTGGCGCCGAGATGGTCGGCCTGCACGTTGAGCACCGCCCCCACGTCGACGAAGGGGACGCCCATCCCCGCGCGCAGCAGTCCGCCGCGCGCCACTTCGAGCACGGCCAGATCGATGGCGGGATCGGCGAGCACCATGCGCGTGGCGACCGGGCCGGTCATGTCCCCTTCCACCGTGCGCTGGCCGTCGATGTAGACCCCGTCGGTGGTGGTGAGGCCGGGCGTGAAGCCCGCCATCTTCGCGATGTGGGCGAGCATGCGCGCGGTGGTGGTCTTGCCGTTGGTGCCGGTGATGCAGGCGATGGGCACGCGTGACGCCACCCCGGCCGGAAACAGCATGTCGATCACCGGTCCCGCCACGTCGCGTGGGATGCCCTCGCTCGGCGCGACGTGCATGCGAAAACCCGGCGCGGCGTTGATCTCACAAATGCCGCCGCCCACCGCCTTGTAGCTTTCCGCGATGTCGGGGCACAGAAAATCCACGCCGCCCACGTCGAGTCCGATCGCCGTCACCGCGCGCACCGCCATGTCGCGATTGTCGGGATGGATGACGTCGGTCACGTCGGTGGCCGTACCGCCGGTGGAGAGGTTCGCGGTGCTGCGCAGGGGCACGATCCGCGCGGCTTCCGGCACGCTGTCGGCGGTCAGCGACTGGCGCGCCAGCATGAGCTCGGCCTGCGCATCCATCTCCAGCCGCGTCATCACCTTCTCGTGACCCACCCCACGCCGCGGGTCGAGGTTCACGAGTTCGACGAGCTGGCGCACGGTGTGCAGGCCGTCGCCGATCACCCGCCCGGGCGTTCGCCGCGTCGCGGCGACGAGTTCGCCATTGACGACCAGCAGCCGATGATCGTCGCCCTGCAGATAGGTCTCGACGATGACGGCGCCGGCATGTTCGGCGGCCGCATGGAACCCGGCACCCACCTCGTGGGCGTTGGTGAGGCCGATCGAAATGCCGCGGCCATGGTTGCCGTCGTAGGGCTTGGTCACCACCGGATAGCCCAGCCTCGCGGCTGCCTGCACCGCACGCTCCGCGGAACGCACCAGCTCCTGGCGTGGCACCGGCAGTCCACAATTGCCCAGGATTTTGTTGGTCTCCTCCTTGTCCTGTGCCAGTTCGACCGCGATGTGTGGCGTGCGGCTGGTGACCGTGGCTTGAATGCGCTGCTGGTAGCGGCCGTGACCGAGTTGGACCAGGCTGTGCTCGTTGAGCCGCAGCCACGGAATGCCGCGCTCTTCCGCCGCCCTGACCAGGGAGGCCGTGGAGGGTCCGAGCGCGCGGCGCTGCGCGTAGCGTATGTACTGATCGCGCGCGACCTGCCAGTTCCAGCCGGGCGCCACGCTGCCGGTGGGCCGCAGCTCGACCGGCAGCAGCGAACACAATAATTCGATGGCGAGTTCGCCCGCGGCGATGCCCTCGTCGCGTTGCGCGTATTCGTACACCACCGTGTAGACGCCGGGCGAGGCGGTGCTGCGGGTCTTGCCGAAGGTCACGTTCTCGCCGGCGACGTTCTGCAGTTCGATGGCGACGTGTTCGAGCACGTGGCCGAGCCAGGTGCCCTCCCCTTCGCGCATGCGCCGCAGCAGGCCGCCCGGCTCGCGATAGGAACACCCATGTTCCTGCAGGCTCGGCAGCGCGGCCACCAGGCCTTCGACGAACGCGCCGCCGAGCCTGCCCGTGGGCCACGCTTCCAGCGTCTCCAGATCGAGCAGCAGCTTGATGACGGGAAAATGCGCGTACAGCGACGGTCCCACATAGATGTTGCGTTCGAGAATTCGCATGGTCTCCTCCTTAAGTTTTTGCGCCGGCCAGGGTGCCTGCGCTGGCCGCGCGCGTGTGCAGATTGAACGTCGAACCCTGGGTCAGAATGTGCAGCTTGATGCCGAGCAGGCAGACCGGATGACCTTCGCTGACGCTGTCCATCGATGAGAAGCGTACCTCGGAGGCATCGATCACGGTAATGCCCCCGGACCCCTCGACGTTGACCGTGTTGTCGGGGGAGATGAATGCGGCCGTGTCCTCGTCCAAACCGATACCGACGGCAAACGGATTGTAGGCGAGCGCGGCGAGCAACCGGCCGAGCCGGTCGCGCTGTCGGAAGTGTTGATCGATGATGAAGCGGTTGGTGAGTCCGAGCCCCGGCGCCAGACGCACCGACCCGGCCACGGGCAGACCGCCCTCGTCGCCGAAGGCAATCATGTGCTCGCTGATGAATGCAGCGCCCGCGCTGGTGCCCGCCACCGGGATGCCGGAGGCGTTCATGCGACGCACCGTCTTCGCCACCGACGTGCCGCCGATCAGGGTGGACAGGCGCAGCTGATTGCCGCCCGTGAAGAACACGCCGCTCGCCTCGCGCAGCCGTTCGATGCGTCCCGGCTCCTCGGCGTCGCGGCGCGTGTCGAAGTCCAGTGAAGTGACCCGCGCCGCGCCCATCTCGCTGAAGATGCGTTCGTAGCGCGGCCCCACGCTGCGGGTGGCGCTGGCGGTGGGAATGACGACGATGTCCGCCGCGCCGGCGCCGGACAGCTTGACGAAACGGCGCAGGATCTGAGGCGCGTTCTCCTTCTCCTCGGCGCCGCCGATGGGAATGATCCACCCGCGCTCCTGCCCCTCCGGCACCTTGCTCTGGCTCATCTGTCGGTTCTCTCGCTGTGTGTGTCACGGATAATGCCATGGACGCATGCGCGGGCGCCGCCGGCATGCCATGATGGGCACAGTCAGATGAGGGCAAGCATGGTGGAGTTCGAGCGTGGCGGCGGTGGTGTATGGGACCCGGCACACGGGACGTATGCACCGCGCCGGATCGAGACCGAACCGCAGCCGCCGCCCATCACCATCGAGTGTCCGAACTGCGGCCTGGTCCAGGAGTGCGGCGAGAGCACGGCGAACCACAAGATCATTTGCTGCCGCTGCCGCACGCCGCTGGCGCACTACACGGGCAAGAGCTTCGAGGCGGTGCTGGCCTGCTCGATCGCCATCCTGGTGTTGCTGATACCGGCGCTCGCCGCACCGTTCCTCACCACCGCAGCTTTCGGCGCTTCGCGCACGAGCGTGCTGCCGATGAGCACGGTGGTGCTGTGGCGGGAAGGCTGGCCGCTGCTGGCCGGCGCCGTGTTCCTGTTCGTGATGATGTTCCCGCTGCTGCGCTCGGTCGCCACGCTGGCGGTGCTCGGGACCTTGCGCACAGGGCGGCGGCCGCCCTGGCTCGGCGCCGTGTTCCGCGCCGTCCTGGCGCTGCAGACGTGGGCCATGCTGGACGTGTTTTTATTGGGGCTGGCCATCGCGTTCGCCCGCCTGCGCGCATCCCTGCAGGTGACGCTGGATATGGGCGCGGTGTGTTTCATCGCGGCCGCGCTGCTCTCGATGGTGGCGCGGGCAGCGCTCGACCGTCAGGCCGTATGGCGCTCGATCGCGGCGGACCGCAAGCCTGCCGCGGGGGAGGCGGTGCTGGCGTGCCGCTGCTGTGGTTTGTGGCTGGCGCCGAATGCCGCCGGCAGCCGGTGCCCGCGCTGCACCGCGGTGGCGAGACATCGGCGTCCGTACAGTCTCGCACGGGCCGGCGCCATCCTCGCCGCGGCGATCCTGCTATACATCCCCGCCAATCTATATCCGATCGCCACCATTCCGATCGACCTCAAGCCCACTGCGTATACGGTGCTGGGCGGCGTCTTCGATCTTGCCGGCTCGGGCCTGCTGGGCCTGGCATTGCTGGTGTTTTGTGCGAGCTTCGCGATTCCGCTGTTGAAGATGATGGGTCTGTCCTGGTGCATCGCCTCCACGCTGCGCCGTTCGAACAAGCATCTGGTGTTCAAGACGCGCGTCTATCGCACCATCGAGGAGATCGGCCGCTGGTCCATGGTCGATCCGCTGACCATCGCGTGCTTCGTGCCCGTGTTGCAGTTCAACGGCCTCATCGCGGGCCGTGCCGAGCCGGCGGCCACGCCGTTCGCCGCCGTGGTCATTCTCACCACCTTTGCCGTGAAACTGTTCGATCCGCGTCTCATGTGGGATGCCGCGCGAGCGCCGGCATGAGCGACACACCGGTCTCGCCGCGCAGCCACCGCCTCAAGACCGCCTACCCCGGTCTGGTGTGGGCGGTTCCCATCGCGGCCCTGCTCATCGTGCTCTACCTCGGCATCGATGCGTTGGCGAATCGCGGCGAAGTCGTCACGGTCACCTTTCAGCATGCGGCGGATGCGCGGCCGAAAGACACGAAGGTGTTGTACGAGGGCGTGGAGGCGGGTGAACTCATCAAAATTCTGCCGAACGAGGACGGGCGCCGCATCGATTTCCAGCTGCGGCTCATCCCGCAGGCCAAGCCGGGCTTGAATTCCAATGCCCGGTTTTGGTTGATCGGCGCCTCCCCCACCCTGTCGGATCTCAGTTCCTTGAAGGCGGTGGTTTCCGGCGTGGCGATAGGCTACGCGCCCGGCGAGGGCGGTACCCCGACCACCCATTTCGACGGACTCCAGCAGGCGCCCACCGTGCTGCCCGGCGACAAGGGCACGCACTACACGCTGACGGCACGCACCCTGGGGTCGGTCGCGGACGGCACGATTCTGCTGTTCCACGGCCAGGCCGTCGGCAAGATCACCGCGGTCGAGTTCAAGGGCGAGGCCGGCTTTCGCCTCGACGCCTTCGTGTTCAAACCCTACGATTCGCTGATCAGGCCCGGCACTCGTTTCTGGAGATCTAGCCCGCTGCGGCTGTCGCTCGCAGGCGGCGGCGTCAACGCAAGCCTCGCACCCACGAGCACCCTGCTGGCGGGCGGTATCGACCTCGAGTTGCCGGCGGCGGGCGATGGCGGTACGCAAAGTCCCGAAGCGGCGGAATTCAAACTGTATGCCACCCGCAGTGCCGCGCGCGAGGGACTGACGGGTCCGACCCTGGCCTATGAATTTGCGTTCAGCGGCGCTTCCGGCGCACTCGACGAAGAAGCACCCGTCACCCTGCTGGGCTTTCAGATCGGCGAGGTGTCGACCACACGCCTGGCCTTCGATGCGGCGGGCAAACCGTATACGGTGGCGACGGCACTGCTGTATCCGCGTCAACTCCAGGTCAACGTACCCATGGACGCGACAGCGGGCATGCAGGCCGCGACCGACGCCAAGCTGCGTCAGTTGCTGCGTGCGGGTTACCGGGCGAGGCTGCAACAAACACCGGCACTGATCGGTACGCAGGCCATCGCCCTGGTGGAGGTGAAGGGTGCCATGGCCGCAGATCTCACGGACTCAGGTCCCCACCCACGCATCCCGAGCGCGCCGGGCGGCAGTGATTTGGATGACATCACCGCCCAGACCGGACAGATCCTCGCCAAGATCAATCAGATCCCCATCGAACAGATCGGCCAGGATTTGCGGCAGGTGACCGCCCGGCTGCGCACGTTGGTGTCCTCGCCGGCGGTGGACCAGAGCCTCGCTCATTTGAACGGGACGCTGTCCCAGGTCGATCAGCTGCTGAATCAATTACAGCCGCAGATCACGCCGTTGATGGCCAAGTTGAACGAGGCGGCGTCCGAGGTGGCTGGCACCGCACTCGCCGCCCATCAGCTCCTGGAGGCCGGAGGGGGTGCGCAGGGCGACAGTCTCCCCGAAACCATCCGACAACTCACCGAGGCGGCCCGTTCGATCCGCACCCTGGCGGACTATCTCGACCGGCATCCCGAATCCCTGATCCGCGGCAAGAGGCCGGAAAAATGATGCAACCTTCGAAGTGCGGCGTCGCCGTGCTGTTGGCCGGCTGTCTGAGCGCGTGTAGCAGCGCCCCCACTCATCTCTACACGCTGTATCCCGTCCCATCGCTGCAGCCGATGAACGCCCTCGCCGGCGAGCCGACCGCCGTGCCGGCCGCCGGGGGGCCCGCCTCCTACACCTGGCCGGCGGTCCGCCTCGACGCCGTGCACCTGCCACCGGCGCTCGACCGTGCCCAGGTGGTCAGCGACGTCGCCCCGGTCGAGCTCAAGATCAATGATCTGGAACAATGGTCGGCGCCGTTGGGCGAGATTGCGCGGCAGGCGCTGGCCGCAGATCTCTCGAGCCGTCTGCCGGCGGGCAGAGCGGTAAGTCCCCATCTTCCGAAACCAGAAGGCGCGCTGGGGATCAGCGTCGACCTCTTGGATTTCCACACCGATGCGCGCGGCGCGCATCTCGAGGCGGGGTGGGGAGTCGTCGGTCCCCACGTCGAAGCCGGTCTCCATCAGCGCGCCGCCTCGCTCACGGTTGCGGTCGGCAGTGCCGGCCCGGCTGCGGACCGAACCGCCGAGACGTTGAGCCTGCTGCTGGGGCAGCTCGCCGATCGCATCGTTGCCGACCTGGCAGTGGCCCGTCTTTGAGGTTGCGCCCGGGGCCGCCGCCGGGCTGGCCCGCCAAGGTTACGCCCACCGAAGATTGACCATTTCCGGTGGGACCGTCCGTCGGGTTCAGACCACCGGGTCGTACCAGCCGCCCGGGGGGGTGAGGGACTCATCGGTCACGCCCCACTGCCCCGGTTCGTACGTCGCGGGGCTCGCCAGCACACCGTCCCGCAAGACGGGATCGACGATGCGCCAGGCTTCCTCGACATAGTCCTCCCGCGCGAACAGGGCCTTGTCGGCGACCAACGCGTCGCCCAGCACCCGCTCGTAGGCATCCATGTCGTTGGGACCGGGGTGACGGCTCGCCTCTAATTCGGCCGCCTGCCCCGCCCCCGTCTCTTCGCTGTCCATGATGGTCAGTCCCATGGCCACCGAGGTGTCCGGACTGATGCGAAACCGAATGTGATTTGCGCCCGTGCGCCGCTCGGCGAATAACGCCGGCGGGCTGCGCAGACGCACCAGCACTTCCGTGCATGTCACGGGCAGCGACTTGCCGGCTCGCATATAAAAAGGAACGCCCTGCCACCGCCAGGAATTGACCTCGACGCGCAGCGCGGCAAACGTTTCCGTATGCGAATCCGGGGCCACCCCCGGCTCGTCGAGATAGCCGCGAAACTGACCGCGCACCACGTCCTTCGGCCGCAACGGCGCCACGGCTCGCAGCACCTTGACCTTCTCGTCGCGCAACGACTCGGCGTCGGTTCGCGCCGGCGGCTCCATGGCAAGATTCACCAGCACCTGAAACAGGTGATTTTGCATCACGTCGCGGATGGTCCCGGTCTGATCGTAGAAGGAGCCGCGGCCCTGCACGCCGAAACTCTCCGCCATCGTGATCTGCACGCTTTCGATATGAGTGCGATTCCAGAACGATTCGAGGATGGTGTTGGCGAAGCGAAAGTAGATCATGTTGTGGACGGGCCGCTTGCCCAGATAATGATCGATACGAAATATCTCCTGCTCCGGGAAGGCGCCCAACAGGATGCGGTTGAGCGCCTGCGCCGATTCCAGATCATGACCGAACGGCTTCTCGACGATGACGCGGGCGCCATGCGTGCAATCCGCCTTGCCCAGGTGCTCCACCACCGGACCAAAAGAGTTCGGCGGTATCGCAAGGTAAAACGCGGGGTGTTGTGCGTCCCCCAGCGCGGACCGTAATGCGGCGAAGGTCTTATCGTCCGAGTAGTCGCCTTTGACGTAGCGAAGCTTCTCGAACAGTCTGCCGAGTACCTCCACGTCTGCGCCGCCGCCATGTTCATCGACGCTCGCCTTGATGCGTGCCTTGAGGGTGTCGAGCGTGAAGTCGTCGCGGGCGACTCCGATGACCGGGATCGTCAGCGTTCCACGACGGACCATGGAATGCAGTGCAGGGAAGATCTTCTTGTACGCAAGATCGCCCGTGATGCCGAAAAACACCAGTGCGTCCGAATGAGAGTCCATGGGCTTACTCGGCCACGGATTTTTCGACGTGACCGCCGAACTGATACCGCATGGCGGACAGGAGTTTGTCCTGGAATTCCGCGCTGCCGCGTGAGGAGAACCGACCGAACAGCGCCGTGGTCAACACGGGCAGCGGGACCCCCTCGTCGATCGCCGCCTGCACCGTCCACCGCCCTTCGCCGGAGTCCGATACGCGACCGGCAAATTTTTTGAGGTCGGGGTCCGAGACGAGCGACGTGGCACTCAGATCAAGGAGCCAGGACGCAATGACGCTGCCGCGTCGCCAGACCTCGGCCACCGCGGGTAGGTCGAAGTCGTAGCGGTATTTTTCAGGATCGCGCAACGGCGTCGTCTCGGCGTCGAAAGTCTGCTCAGCCTTGCCGATATTCGCGGCCCGCAATACGCTGAAACCTTCGGCATACGCCGCCATCAGACCGTACTCGATGCCGTTGTGCACCATCTTCACGAAATGGCCGGCTCCGTTCGGACCGCAGTGCAGGTAGCCGCGCTCCGACGTCGTCGCCGGCCCATTCAAACCCGGCGTGCGCTCGATGTCGCCCTCGCCCGGGGCAAGCGTCGCGAAGATAGAATCGAGCGACCCGACGACTTCCTTCTCCCCCCCGATCATCAGGCAGTAGCCCCGGTCGAGTCCATGGACGCCGCCGCTCGTGCCGACGTCCACGTAATGCATCTTGCGGGTGGCGAGCTCCTTGGCGCGGCGCAGATCATCCACGTAGTACGAGTTGCCACCGTCGATGATGATGTCGCCCGGGCCCAGCAACGGCATCAGCTGGGCTATCATCGCATCGACGGCACCGGCCGGCACCATCAGCCACACCGCACGGGGGGCGTCGAGTTTTCCCACGAAATCCTGCAGCGAAGAAGAGCCCGTGGCTCGTTCGGCAACGAGCCGGCCGACCACTTCCGCAGACGTGTCATAAACCACGCAGTCATGGCCTCCTTTCAACAGCCGCCGCACCATGTTCGCGCCCATCCTGCCGAGTCCAATCATTCCAATCTGCATGCATCGCTCCTCGTTCGTTCAGAGCTCGCGACGTCGCATTACAGGCAGCCGACGATGGCTGGACCGGCAGCACGGGCCCGAGGCAATCGCCCGAAGATACCACGCCGATCTGACATTCGGCAGCGATCGCGCCGGCATGAACACGTAAGAGCCCCTCGGGGACCAGGAGTCGGCCTGCACCTACCCCGAACGAACGGCACCCGGGTACCAATCTGCTACGCTTCACGCACCATCGAAAACGGACGAGAAACCCATGGCTACCAAAAAATCGACCCGCAGCGATCTAGAACAACGACGCCGGGCACCTCTGCTCACGCCGAGCGACCTCGGCGACAAGGCTTCCAAGGATATCGCCGGCGGAATGAACGGCATCCTGGCCGATGTGTTCGCGCTCTACATGAAGACCAAGAATTTCCACTGGCACATGAGCGGACCGCATTTCCGTGATTATCATCTGCTGCTCGACGAGCACGCCGACCAAATCTATGCGATGACCGATCCCATCGCGGAGCGGATCCGCAAGACCGGAGGCTCCACGCTGCGCTCCATCGGACACATTGCCCGCATGCAGCGCATCAAGGACAACGACGCGGAGTATGTCGATCCGTTGGACATGCTCGCCGAACTGCGCGAGGACAACATGACGCTCGCCGCCCGCCTGCGCGAAGTGCATGACGTGGTGGACGAACTGCGCGACATCGCCACGGCCAGTCTCATCGAGAATTGGATAGACGAGACCGAGCGCCGCACGTGGTTTCTATTCGAATCGAGCCGTGCGGGCGACAAAACCGGGCACTGACGGAGGTTGCGTGCGTGCGGCCGCGCGCGCTGGGCGGCGGGCGTCATGCGGCGGCGCCCAATTCAACGACCGTGATGGCGCTTTCCGAGCATGCTTGCGCCGGGTCGCTGCCGAGGATGGTCAACGCCTGACGGTCGCCGGCATTGACGGCGTCGATGCGGCAGGCTCGATCTCGTCCGCGCTGCTTGGCCTCGTACAGCGCCTTGTCGACCAAGCTGATGGCCTGGTCCAGCGGAAGACCGGGGCGTGAGCCCATCAGCGGAAAACAGGCGAAGCCGATCGAGATAGAACATTGGATGGACTGACCGTTCCACACCACCGGGTCCCGCCGTATCGCCAGCAGCAAGCGCTCCACCGTCGCATCCGCCTCGGGCGCCGTGATGGGCGTCATGACGCCGAGAAATTCCTCGCCTCCCCAGCGCAACAGCGTGTCGCTCTCACGCAGTGCGTCCACCAGCCGCCGGCTCACGGCACGCAACACTGCATCGCCCGCCGGATGCCCCCAGGTATCGTTGATGCGCTTGAAAAAATCCAGATCCGCCAGCAATACGCAACCCTGCGCCGGCCTGACGCCGTCCGTGCCGAGCAGGCGATCGTTGAAGTAGCGGCGGTTGCACAGGCCGGTGAGCGCATCGTGCTCACCCGTGTCGCGCAGTCGATCGTTGGCCCGCCGAACGCGGCCGATGGCCCAGACCAGCGCCACGCAGATGCAGGCGATGAACACCGCCACGGCGAGCAAGAGTTGCAACCGCAGGCGCTGCGTCTCCATTTCCGCCGCATTGAGTGCATTGTCGCGGCGCAGGAGTTCCACTTCCCGCGCACGCCGTTCGTTGTCGAACTTGGCGGACAGCTCCAGAAAGGCACGCTGCCGCGTGTCGGTCATGGATTTTTCGCTGATGTCGTCGTAGCGATGGTGGACCTGTAACGCCATCATCAGATAACCGGAGCGCTCCAGCGCATCCGCGTACTCGCGCAACATATCCTTCGCCTGGAGCACGTTGTCACCGGCCAGCGCCGCATCAATGGCTAGCGAGACAAGCTTCTCCCCTGCACGGAGGTTGCCGAGCCCGATGTAGGCCAGTCCTTCGTTGAACGACGCTACCTTTTCGTCGGCGCCATGGTGCATCGTCGCCGCCGGCGACGCCTGCCGGGAATACTTCAGTGACTCGGCGAAATCGCCGGACTTGAGATAGGAATCGCCGAGATTGGCAAGCGCGTGGGTCAGCCATTTGCGGCTTCCCGAGGATTTCGCATGGTCGAGCGCGGCGAGGCTCGCGCGTCGTTCCTCGGCATGATCCCCACGCCGATCGGCGACGTCGGAAACGCAGCCCTCCACCTCGACGAGCGCAGCCTCGTCGCCGAGCTGCAGCGCGAGGACCCGCGCCGTGTCGAGCAGCACCGTCGAGCGATCGAAATTGCCGGTGTTGAGGTACAGTCGCGCCAGCCACAAGGTGGCATGCAGGGTGCGCAGGTCGTCGTGCATCTCGCGGGCGAGATCCAGGGCTCTTTCGAGATTGGGCAACGCGGCTTCGGCCTGCCCCGCCTTGCGCGAGGCATTTCCGCGCAGGAGCCAGAAACGGTAACGTTCGGTATCAGACGCCAACGAGTGGGTGTCCACCCGGTCCAGTTCGGTGCCGGCGGAACCGAATTGCTCGCGCTGGTAGAGCGAGTAGGCGCGCACGTAATGCGCTGCCGCCGACGCCCCGGGCACTCCACGCTGGATCAGGGCGGCCAGCTCGGCGAGTGTCGCGTCGACGTCCGAGTCCCGGTTCACGTCCGCGTACACCATGCCGCGTACCTCCAGCATCTGCAGATCCGGGCCGCCTCGGCGGTCGATGGTCGGCGCCGCGGCGACCAGGCGGGCAGCCTGGTCGGGATCGGACCAGTCGAGCATCTCGATGCGATCGCTCAGGGTCCGTTCGGGAGCCGCACGCGCAGGGAGGGCGGCCAGGACGATGGCCCCAAGCAGGGCGAATTTGATGATTTGCGGCATACTTTGACGATGACGACCGACAGCTCGGCGACGCTTCCCGAATGTGATCACACCCGCGACGGGAGCGACGTGACGTACATCATTTCCCGGAAAACCCGCGCGCGCGACCGCAAACCCCTTGCTTGCACGTTTCTGTTCGACCAAGCTCCGCTATCATGGACTTGAACACGCCCAAACACATCCCCGCCTTTGGCAAGGTTTTGCGCTCGTTTCAAACCGGCGGAGTGACTTATGAGGATCTGCTGGCGCACATCGACCGGGAAGTCGCCGCGGGTGAGTCCCGCGCAGGCCTTCTAGAAATCCTGCGCCGTCGCGAGTTCGTCGAACCCCTCACCGATGAGGTGCGCGCGGCCGTGCAGAGGCGCATCGAGTCGGCGCCCG
>CAZZVN010000014.1:0-70489 GCA_964657625.1 uncultured Steroidobacteraceae bacterium | reverse complement strand
TCTGCGCAGACCGGCCGCCGGCGGCCTCCCAGTCGGCTTCGAACTGCAACGCTGCGGAGGTTGCGGTGGGTCCGGCGAGTTCGAACGACAGGTCGGTCCAGGCGGGCTTGCCCGGTGCTCCTGAAAAATATTCGGCAGCGAGGTTGCGCCCTCCCGCCCACAGTCGGGCGCCATCCGCCACCGCCCATTTGCGGTGGTTGCGCAGGTTGCGCGGTCCGGGGGTCCTGCGGGCGAGCAGGGGGCTGAAGATGGCGGTCTCGATGCCCGCGGTGTCCAAATGATGGAACCAGGAGCGGCTCAACTGCAGCGCACCCACGCCGTCGATCAGCAAGCGCACGCGCACCCCGCGTTGCACGCAGTCGATCAGGCCTCGGACCACCTCGGCGCCGAAGTCATCGTTGCCGACGATGTAAGTGCAGATGTCGAGACGACTCCGCGCGCTCTTCAGGGTTGCGAACAAGCCGATACGGGACTCCTCCCCGTCACGGTGGAACCGCACCTCTGAAAGCTCCGCCGGCGGCAGTCCGAAGCTCACGATCAGATCTTCGGCCCAGTGCTTCGGGTGGGCCCGGTCATTCTGCCAGTGCACCACGCGACGGGGCAGTTTCCTGCGCCCGAACATCACGTACATGGGCAGCACCAAGTAGGGCAGTGCGATCATTCCCAGCACCCACGCGATGGCGATGGAGGGTGGGCGGCGTTCGTGTTCGACGCGGGTGGTCAGTACGTAGGTGAGCACGCTCACCACGATGGCGAGTGAATGCGCCGTGATCCGCGGGAACCAGGCGTTCATGGCCGGCAGAAAATCATGCATGGCGGGCCTGCAATCATGGCGACCGTCATACGCCGAGGCGACGCAGCACGCCGGGGAGCAGGTCCGGCAAGTCTTCCGCCATCAATCCCGGGCCGAAGTCCGCCGCCGCGGCGCCGTGCATCCACACCGCCGCGCAGGCCGCGAGGAACGCGTCGACGCCCTGTGCGAGCAGACCCACCACCATGCCGCCGAGCACGTCGCCTGCACCCGCCGTCGCCAGGGTGGGCGGGGCATTGGCATTGATGACGGCGCGGCCGTCCGGCGCCGCGATGACGGTGTCGCCGCCCTTCAGCACCACCACGGCGCCGCTCAGGCGCGCGGCTGCGCGGGCGCGCGACAATTTGTCACCTTCGATGCGAAAAAGCCGGGAAAATTCACCTTCGTGCGGTGTCAGCACGCAGGGTCCGTGGATCGCCTCGAACAAGGCCGTTGGTTGCTCGGCGAACACCGTCATCGCGTCGGCATCGATGACGACGGCACGCCGGGTCGCGAGCATCGCGAGCGTGCGGTCGCGCGTGTGCGCAGTGGCGCCGGCGCCCGGCCCGATCAACAGCCCGGAATACCGTTTGTCCTCCAGCAAAACCGTGAAGTCGTGAGCGTGATCGACCGGATGCACCATGATGCTGGTCAGGGCTGCCGCGTAGACGGGCAGGGCCACGGCGGCGACGGCGATGCTGGTAAGCCCCGCGCCGGCGCGCGCCGCTGCGCGCGCCGCCATGCGCGCGGCGCCCGTCATCGGATAACCGCCCCACAGCAACGCGTGTCCGCGGCTGTATTTGTTGCCGGACGTGGTCAGCCGCGGCAATGCGTGCTGCCATAGTTCGGGCGCATTTTCCCACGCGGCCACCTGCAGGTCTGCAAGCACGCCCGACGGCGTGCCGATGTCCGCCACCACCGTATCGCCGCACAGATCGCGCCCGGGGAACAACAGATGCCCGGGTTTTTTTCGATAGAAGGTCACGGTGCAGGCCGCCGCAACGGCGCCCAGCGCGGCACCGCTATCGCCCATCACGCCGCTCGGGACGTCGACTGCCACCAAAGGCAGCCCGCGCTCGACGACGGCCGCCAGGGTGGCCGCGACCTCCGGCGCGAGGCGGCGCGAGAGCCCCGAACCGAAAAGCGCGTCGATGACGACTTCCGAGCCGGCGATCGCCGCCGCATGCAGTGGTTCCACGGCGCCGTGCCACAGGTCGGCGTGGTGTCTCGCGTCACCGCGCAGCGCCGCGCGTGAGCCGAGCAACGCCACCCGCACGGGCCAGCCCGCAGCGGCCAGGGCCGTCGCCGCGACGAAGCCGTCGCCGCCATTGTTGCCCGGTCCGCACAGCACGCACACGGGCCGCGGCGACCAGCGTTCGATGACGACACGCGCCACGGCATTGCCGGCATTGCGCATGAGCCCGACGCCGGAGACGCCCGCGCCCTGCGAGCGCCGGTCTGCCTCCGCCATCTGGGCCACCGTGAGCAAAGCCTGCCGCGATGCGGCAATCTTCGACCTGGGCGCCATCACACCGCCTTGCCGAGCAGCGTTCCCACGCCGGTGGTCACACCCATGGCCAGCGCACTCCACAACACCACGCGCAGCGCGCCGGTGCGCACGTCGGCACCACCGACCTTCGCGGACACCCCACCGAGCACCAACAGCGCCAGCAGCGATGCGGCGATCGTGCAGCCGATGAGATAGCCCGGCATCGAGAGCCACGCCACGCCCAACGGAATGATCGCGCCCGCCGCGAAGCTCGCGGCCGAGGCGAGCGCCGCCTGCAGGGGTCGCGCAATGGAATGATCCGACAGCCCCAGCTCGTCGCGCGCATGCGCCGCGAGTGCGTCGTGCGCCATCAGCTGCTCTGCGACCTGCCGCGCCAGCATCCGGTCCAAGCCCCGGCGGACGTATATTTCGGTCAGCTCGCGGCGCTCGCCGGGAAAGTCGTCCTCGAGCTCGAGCCTTTCCTGAGCGAGCGCGGCGGCTTCCGTATCGGCCTGCGAGTGCACTGAAATGTATTCGCCGATGGCCATCGACATGGCGCCTGCGACCAGCCCCGCCGCGCCGCTCATCATAATGCTGGCATGCTGGGCGTGCGCAGCGGCGACACCCAGTATCAGGCTCGAGGTGGAGACGATGCCGTCGTTGGCGCCGAGCACGCTCGCTCTCAGCCAGCCGACGGCCGTGATCTGGTGACGTTCGTGGTTGCGTCGTCTCACGGGTCGCCGGAAGATCGGGTCTAGCCCGTCAAGCCCTGCCCGATTTCGGACCCAGGAAATACCAGAGGATGAAACCCAGCACCGGCAGGACGATCACGAGCACGGTCCAGATCACCTTCTTGCCGGTATCGGCGCCGCTTTGCAGAATGTTCACGATGGCCCACACGTCTGCGATCAGAACGATGATGCCGCCGATGCCTTGATACTCCATGAGTCACCCCCGTGCGATGTACGAGCGACAAAGCTACACGTTTGCGAGACGAAAAGTTCAAGCATAATGAAACCGGGGGTCACCCAGGCCGAGGATGCGATGACGACAGCCGATGAGCCGACCGGCACGCTCGCTCTTGCCTTGGCCCACGCCTCGCGCCTGCTCGAGGCGAGTCCTGGGCTCGCCGCGGAACAGGCGCTCGAAATTCTCAAAGTGCATCCCGGCCACCCGGCGGCCACCTTGCTGCGGGGCCATGCGCTGCGGGTGACCGGCGCCACCGCCGCGGCGCTGCGGGTACTGGAGCCGCTGGCCCGGGCGCATGCCGGCTGGGGCGCCCTGCAGTTCGAACTGGCGATGGCGTTCGCGCAGGCCGACCGGCCGGAACCGGCCATCGTGGCCTTGCGCCGAGCCGTCGCCCTCGACCCGGACCTGCCGAATTCGTGGCGCGCCCTCGGTGATCAACTGACCATCACCGGCGACGAGCGCGGTGCCGATGCAGCCTACGCCCGGCACATCCAGGCCTCGACCCGCGACCCGCGTCTGTTGGCGGCGGCGGGCGCGCTGAGCGAAAACCGGCTTCCCGAGGCGGAGGCGATGCTGCGTGCACACCTGAAGAAATACCCGACCGACGTGGCCGCCATCCGCATGTTCGCCGAAGTCGCCGCGCGGCTGCGCCGCTACGCCGACGCCGAAAACCTGCTGGCGCGTTGTCTGGAACTCGCGCCCAGCTTTTCCGCTGCGCGGCACAACTATGCCATCGTCCTGCAACGGCAGAACAAGGCGGCCGAAGCGTTGCGCGAGGTCGAAGCGCTGCTGGCGGGTGAACCGCGCAACCCTGGCTACACCAACCTGAAGGCCGCCATCCTGGCGCGCATCGGCGATTTCAGCGAGTCGATCCGCCTGTACGCGGCCGTGCTCGAACGAAATCCCGATCAACCGAAGATCTGGATGAGTTACGGGCATGCGCTGAAGACCGCGGGGCGGGAGGCCGAGAGCATCGACGCATACCGCCGCAGCATCGAATTGGCGCCCTCGCTGGGTGAGGCGTATTGGAGTCTCGCGAACCTGAAAACGCGACGGTTCCCGCCGTGCGAAGTGGAGGCGATGACGAACCAGCTCGGTCGTCCCGATCTGGAGGACGAGGATCGCCTGCACCTGCATTTCGCCATGGGCAAGGCGTTGGAGGATGCGGGTGACTACCGCGGTTCCTTCGTTCACTACGCCGAGGGCAACCGGCTGCGGCGCCTGCAGGTGCCCTACAACGCCGAGGAAATGACTACGCACGTCAGGCGCAGCAAAAAGCTGTTCGGTGCGGCGTTCTTCCGCGATCGCGGCGGTTTCGGCCTGCAGGCACCGGATCCCATCTTCGTGATCGGCATGCCGCGGGCGGGTTCGACCTTGATCGAACAGATACTGGCGAGCCATTCGTGCGTCGAAGGCACCATGGAATTACCCGACATCTCCGCCATCGCCAGGACCTTGACCGACGAGGCCAGGCGGTCGAACGTCGAGGGATACGGCGAAGTGCTGGCGCGGAGCAGCGCCGCTGCATGCCGCGAGATGGGTGCGAGATATCTTTCGCAGACCCGCATACAGCGCAAATCCGCGGCGCCCTTCTTCATCGACAAGATGCCCAACAACTTTGCCCATGTCGACATCATCCAGCTGGCGCTGCCACGCGCGAAAATCATCGACGCGCGGCGGCATCCGCTCGGCTGCTGTTTTTCGGTGTTCAAGCAGCAGTTCGCACGCGGGCAGAACTTCAGCTACAGCCTGGAGGACGTCGGCCGTTATTATCGCGATTACGCCGAGCTGATGGCGCATTACGATGTGGTGCTGCCCGGACGCATTCATCGCGTGTACTACGAGTCGATGATCGAGGATACCGAGCGGGAGGTGCGCCGCCTGCTCGAGTACTGCGGACTCGCATTCGAGGAGGGGTGCCTGCGTTTTCACCAGAACGAGAGAGCGGTCCGCACCGCGAGTTCTCAACAGGTGCGGCGGCCGATCTTCCGCGAGGGGTTGGAGCACTGGCGTCACTTCGAACCCTGGCTCGGTCCCTTGAAGAGCGCCCTCGGCAGCGTGCTCGACGACTACCCGCACGCATCAAAGATCGCACTATGCTAATCGGCGGCAATGACATACTCTCCGTCGTAGGTTTATAGCAACATTGGGTGACTGCATGACACGTAGCCGGAAGCGCAAATTGCAGCGTCTTTGTACGCGTTCCAACAAGGCGGGTGGGTGGCGAGCTCTTCCTGTTGCTTCAGCGCTACTGTCCTGCATGCCCATTGCCCGGGGTGCCGACACCCCCGACCTGCCCTCGCTCGACGAGGTGGTGGTGACCGCGCAGAAACGCACCGAGAACCTCCAGGACGTGCCGCTCAGCATCCAGGCGCTCGGCACCGTCAAGCTGGAACAGCTGAACGTGACGTCCTTCGACGATTACGCCAAATACCTGCCGAGCGTCGCGTTCCAGAAGGACGGCGGTCCCAGCTTCGAACATACCTACATGCGCGGCGTGGCGAGCGGCGGCGACGGCAATCACTCCGGATCTCTGCCGAGCGTCGGCACCTATCTCGACGAACAGCCGATCACGACCATCGACGGCAATCTCAACGTCCACGTCTATGACATCGCCCGGGTCGAGGCGCTCTCGGGGCCGCAGGGAACTTTGTACGGCGCGAGCTCCGAGGCCGGCACCGTGCGCATCATCACCAACAAACCGGACGCCAGCGCCTTCTCGGCCGGCTACGACCTGGACGTGAATCACGTCACCCACGGCGGAGTGGGCTATTCCATCGAAGGTTTCGTCAATCTTCCGCTGACCGATTTCGCGGCGGTGCGTCTGGTGGGCTGGGACGAAAAAAAGGCCGGCTACATCGACAACAAGCATACCACCGTGCAGTTCCCGAGTTCCGGCATCGTGTTCGACAACGCGGATCAGGTGAAGAACCACGCCAACACGGTCGAGACGAAGGGTGGCCGCGCCGCGCTCAAGGTGGACCTGAACGACAGCTGGACCCTCCTTCCGCAGATCATGGGCCAGGTGCAGCAGACCGACGGCAACTTCGCCTACAACCCGGCCTATGGCGATCTGAACGACGCGCAGTTCTTTGCGGAGACCGCGCATGATTCATGGGTTCAGTCCGCCTTGACGGTCGAAGGCAAGATCAGCGATTTCGACCTCGTCTACGCCGGTGCCTACCTGACCCGCAACACACACGAGTCCTCGGACTACACCGATTACTCGCTTTTCTACGATCGTGCGTACGGGTCCGGCGCGTACTTCAAGGACAACGCGGGTGCCCTCGTCAATCCGGCGCAGCACATCATCGGCCGCGACCATTACTCGAAGATCAGCCACGAGCTGCGCGTGAGTTCGCCGAAGCAATATCCATTTCGTGTCACGGCGGGCTTGTTCCTGCAGCGTCAGGTCCATGAAATCCTGCAGGACTACGAGGTCGACAACGGCGGTGACGCCTTAGGTTCGGTGGCGCCCAACGACCTGTCGGTTCCGGGCTGGCCCGGCACGGTGTGGCTGACCGATCAGGAGCGGGTGGATCGGGACAAGGCGGCGTTCGGCGAGTTCGCGTACGACGTCACCGACGCCTTGACGCTGAACGCCGGCGTCCGGCAATACAGTTACGACAACACGCTGTACGGTTTCTACGGCTTCAACTCGACCTTCAGCTCGCATGAAGGCGTGGCCACCTGCTTCACGCCGGCGACCCCCTTTCATGGTGCGCCGTGCGTGGACCTCAACGGGCGCACCACGGGTTCGGGCACGCTCCCCAAGGCCAACCTGACCTACAAGATCGACAAGGACCACATGGTCTATTTCACGTTCTCCCGGGGCTTTCGTCCGGGCGGCGTCAACCGCAACGGCGGCGGTACGGAACCGCCTTACAAACCCGACTATCTGACGAATCTGGAGCTGGGCTGGAAGACCACGTGGGACGACGAGCGCCTGCGTTTCAACGGGGCCGTGTTCCGCGAGCAATGGAAGAATTTCCAGTTCGCGTATCTGGGACCGAACGCGCTCACGATCATCGCCAATGCCGGCCAGGCGCAGATCTGGGGCGTGGAGACCGACCTGGAATATGCGGCCACGGATCGTCTCACGTTGAGCGGCGGTTTCGCCTATCTCGATGCCAAGTTGACGCAGGATTACTGCAACGATCCGACCACGTGCCACGAGGCAGGCAACAGCGTGGATGCGCCCGCCGGCCAGCAGCTGCCCGTCACGCCGAAATTCAAGGGTGACGTGACTGCGCGCTATACCTTTCCCCTGGCCACCTACAAGGCCAGCGTGCAGGGCTCGTTGGTCTACGTGGGATCGCGCTGGGCCGACCTTCGCACCACGGAGCGTGAAGAACTCGGCAAGGAGCCGAGCTACGCCGTCGCGGACTTCTCGTTCGGACTCGAGAAAAACGGACTGCATGGCGAGCTGTACGTCAGCAACGCGTTCGACAGGCGCGCCGTGCTCGACCGTTATGCAGAATGCGACGCCAACAACTGCGGCCAGGTCAACAAATACGACGTGCCCAATCAGCCGCGTACCGTGGGCGTCAAATTCGGTCAGAAGTTCTGACGCCGGACCCGCGGCGGCGGCGGCGTCGCGGGCTCAGTTGTCGGTGTGAAAATGCCGCAACTGGTGCATGTCGACGATCACGTCGTAGCGTTGGTCCGGTGGCAGCTTGTAGCCCTCGGCGAACTCATAGCGCGAATCGACATTGGCGAGCTCGGGGTGCAGATCGTGCATCGCGCGCTTGAACATCTCTTTCGGCACCCACTCTGAATTCGAGGACAACGACCCGAATTCGTCGTGATAGATGGTGGCCGTCGAGATGTCGGCCGGCGAGGAGGCGATGACGAAGACGCGCGGCTTGACCCCCGGCTGGAGCCGCACCTGTTTTGCACCCGTGACGATGATCTGCCATTCGTTGCCCTGCGGCGTGGCGATCAGCGCAAAGGCATGATGCTGGGCCAGGATGAACGCGGCACCGAGGGTGACGGTCGCGAGCACACGCCGGCCGGCGAGCCCCCAGTGGTCCGTCAAGGCGCGGACCGAGGCGACCAGGAAACACAGCAAGACTGCGGTCATGGCCAGGATGGTGCGGTAGGTGGCGTAGTGTTCCGAGGCGACGAGACTCACCGAAAAGGCGAAAATCGGCAGCCCGAGCAGGCCGCCGGACCAGATGAGGCCCCGTGAACGGCCATGCCGCCGCCATTCGGTGACCGCGCCCGCGACCAAAATTGCGCCCGCGATCGCTGCGCCGCCGATGTAGAACGCGTGGTCGCGCTGATTGTTGTCGTTCAGCACGAACACGCTGAGCGCGTTCGGCAACGCCTCGTGCAGCAGCCAGTAGAGCTTCTCGCCCCAGTGATGTTCGAAGGCGATACGCCCGGATTTGACGAACACTCCCCGCGCATAGAGGGCGGACATGATGGCGTAGGCAACGCTCAGGGAACCGATGACGAAGCCGAGGTGCAGCGCCGTCCACTCCAGGGTGCGGCGGATGTTCCGCCGACGTTGTACCAGAAGGGCGCCGGTCAGGGGCACGACGTAAAACAGCGCGCTGGGCTGGTAGATCAGAGCGGCGATCACCATCAAGCACAGCGCCAGCATCCACTGACCTGCCGCACGGGCGGTCTCCGCGCCTCGTCGCGCCGCCAGCGCCCCTTCGACGGTGAAGAATCCGCCGATGGCGAGCAATGCGGTCGCCGCGTAGGGCCAGCCCACCGCCCAGCAGGCGATCACCTGAGCCGAAGGGACCAAGGCCAGCAGCATGGCGAAGCACAGACTGGCGTTGAAAGACCAACCCAGGCTGCGCAGGCCGCGAAACATGACCAACGAAATGGCGCCCAACAAAAGCGAGGCGAACAAACGCATCCACTCCAGATCCTGGACGCTATCCGTCTGCCCATAGGTCGCCTGCAGCAACCATCCATAGATCGGCCGGGCATGCGATGCGCAAAAACGCACCACGACGCCCGGGTCCTCGTGCGCCTCGCGCAGGTTCGAATAGTCGTCCCGCAGGCCGTAATCATGGAACGTCGCCGGCCAATAGGTGATCAGCGGCACGAGAAACAATACCGCGGCCAACGTCAGGGCACGCATGCCGACGGCGTGGCCGGTCCGGGTGCCGACCAGTGAATGGCCGATGGGAAGAGCAATGCCGGGCTCGCTCATCGGTTCTCTCAAGACGGGTTCTGGCACGCTCATTGGCACCAGATTCTAGGGGCTGAGAAGTCAAAAATCCGTGCCCGCGTCGGGAAATGAGGGTTAAATATCCGTCACCCTGAAAACCGCGTCACAGATCTACGCCGCAGACGCAGCGGTTCTTGCCGGCGTGTTTCGCCTGGTACAAGGCGGCGTCCGCCCGATCGAAGGCGGTGCCCGGCGTGTCGCCCGGACGGAGTGCCGTAATGCCACAAGAAACGGTCAGCCGCACGGGTGTACCTCGGAAATGCAAACGCAGGGACTCCACGGTCGTGCGCAGCTTTTCGGCGAATTCGAGCCCCCCGGCGACGCCGAGTCCGGGGAGGAGCATCACGAATTCTTCGCCGCCGATGCGCGCCACGAAATCTTCGGCGCGGGCAGCCGTCTTGAAGCAGCCGGCCAGGGCCTGCAGCACCCGATCGCCGGCCCGGTGACCATAGCTGTCGTTGATGACCTTGAAATGATCGAGATCCCACAGCAGGATGGTCAGCGGCTGGCCATCCTGCAGGCGCACGATGGACTCGCCGAGGTGCTCGTCGAACGCACGACGGTTGCCGAGCCGCGTCAGCGGGTCGCGCCGCGCGCCTTGTTTTTCCTGCGAGAGCTTCGCATGCAGTTCATGGGTTTCGCGCTCGAGGTCCGCAATGCGCTCGTGCATCCGTCCGGCGAGACCGCGGTGTCGCTGCGAGCGGTCCCATTCCCGCTCGCGAAACTCGACGATTTGTGCGGTCACCCTGGTCAGCCGGGCGCTGACTCCCCGCTGCAGCGTGGCAAGTTCCGTCGCGGCGTCTACTTCCGCGGACATCTCGCGCACCTCGGCCAGGACGGCCTCGTTGAGGGACGCGCCGTCGGCGACACGTGACTCGCTTGCGGCGCCGGTCTCGGTGAGGTAGCCGGTAATCTCCTCGAGCCGATGCGTGACATCCGCCAGCACCGCGGTGGAGGCCAGCCGTTCGCGCGACGCCGACTCTGCCTGTGCATCGACCAGATCCGCCGTGCGACCCACCACCGTGGCCAGTTCGGCATCGGTCCTGGCACCCCGCACCTCGGCGATCAACGCATCGGCGGCCGGGTTGTCCGGGTCGGCAGCTTTGAGGCTGAGCAAGATCGCCGTCACCGCGGCGCAGGTGGAGTCCCAGCGCGACGCCACGGCGGGAACGTCCCAGACGACGGTGGGCACCGGGGACACCGCGTCGACGGCCACGACGGCCGTGGTCAACGACGCGGCCAGCCGTTCGAGCTCCTGCGCGTCGGCGTTGCGGCGGTTGGCTGCGGCCAAGGCAATCAATTCGTCGTCCAGTTGCGGGGCGACCCCCATGGCGGCCGCGCACAGTCTGCCGATCAACCGTCGCAAGGCCTGTTCGGTCTGGCGCCAGTGCATCGATTCCGCCTCGGCCTCGATGAGCGCGTCGCGATATTTTTGCTTCCATTCACCGCTATCAGTCACGTTCAGCTCCCCTGGGTCACCTGGAACATTCTCCGCTGTCTCCGCCCGGTCTCGCCCACCATCATAACCATGCCGCACGCCAGCGGCCCGGTCCGGGTTCACAGCGTCGTGCAACCCGCGTTTATCGACGCAGTTCGCATCGGCTGACCGCCGTGCACGGGTACCCTCGAACGCCAGGAAACCCTCATGTCCATGGTGATCAAAAACGCCCTGCTGATCGCATGCCTGCTCGCCGCCACGGCCGCGGGCGCCCATGCCCGCATCTATTCTTACGTGGACGAGGGGGGCGTCAGGCATTTCACCGACACTCCCGACGACAATCGCTATCGGTTGCTGCGTCTGTCCTCCCAGGACGTGACGCGGAGCGGGGATCATTACGATGGAAACGTGCTCGCGAAGGCCCGGCAGTACGATGCCATCATCGAGAGGGCGGCCGTTGCGGCATCGGTCGAACCCAATCTGTTGCGCGCCGTGATCGTGGTCGAGTCGGGCTTCAACTCGCGTGCGGTGTCGAAGCGGGGGGCCATGGGGTTGATGCAGTTGATGCCCGCCACCGCATCCCGCTTCGGCGTCTCAGACCCCTACGATCCCCGCGAGAACGTCCACGCCGGCGCACATTACCTCAAGTTCCTCATGGATTTGTTCGGTCATGACGTGCGGCTCGCGCTGGCGGCCTACAATGCGGGAGAGACTGCGGTGCAGCGCAACGGCGGCCAGATTCCCCCGTTCCTCGAAACGCGGGCCTACGTGCCCCGGGTGCTTAAAATTTACCGGATGCTGACGGATCAGCCGCGGCACACGTAGCCGCTCCCGGCGCGGGCGAGACCCGCTCCGCCCCGGCCGGGCAAGGCCCGCTTCAAGGTTTGACTGACGGTCGGCCGGCGGTGCGGCCCCGGGCCACCGCAATGCCAGAGATCTCGAAACGAGCGCCGCGAACCAACTGGTTCACGCCGATGAAGGCGCGCGTCGGGAATTTGTCGTGGAAATAACCGCGGTAGACCGCATTGAAGCCGTCGTACAGTTTGAGGTCGGTGCAGTAGACGGTGACCGATATCAGGTCATCCATGCCGAGACCGGCTTCTGCCAGTGTTTTCTTCACTGCATCGAGCACGGCATGGGCCTCCGCATCCACCGGGGTGGTGCCCGGCGCGGCGGCCGCATCGACGCCAACATGCCCGGCAAGATAAAAAGTGCGTCCGACCAGGATGCCTTCGCTGAAAGGAGGCGCCGGATGATTGTCGGTCGCCGGCGGCAACACGTAGCGCGGCTCTGCGTCGGCGGCCAGTCCGCGGGCCGCAAGCAGCGTGAGCAGGCAGGCGGCCAGGGTTCCAGAGTTCGTCATGAGAATCGCTCGCTCAGAATGAAAATTGCAGGTTGACCGTGCTGACGGTATCGACTTTCTTCAAACGCGCCGGCGGGCTGGTGTTGTCCATGAAACCGTAGCCCACGCTCAGCGCGAGGCGGTTCGACATCTTCACGGTGAGCGCCACCTGATCGTGCAGCAGGGTGTTGCTCGCTCCCGATTCCAGGACGAACGTGTTGGTCAGCGCCGTGCTGGCGTTGAATTTATGGGTGTAATCGACGGTGACCGTGCCGATGGCTTCGCCGGTCGCGGCCTGCGGAACCCGCTCCGTCACCTCCCCGCTGGCCGCCTTGGTGATGGTTTCGGGCCGCAGCCGCCGGTAGCCGGCGCCGACCTGGGCGGTGAGCTTGTCATTCGCGCTGTTCAGGAATTTGTAGCCGATACCGCCCGTGACACTGCCCTGATATTGGAAACCATCGAACAGGTCATGCTCGTAGCGCAATCCACCGAAGGCGAACAGCGTGTCGGTGAAGTTGTAGTCGCTCTGAGCGCGCGCTTCGGTCCGCTCCGCCGCGACGATGCCGGAGCTCTTGCCGTACAGACCGCCCACGTAGAACTCGTTCTTCCAGACATCGTCGTAGCGGACCATGTCGATGTTGCCATTGATCGACTCGGAGTCGCTGTTGCCCTTGGACTCCAGGAAACCGAACTGCCCCTTGCCGATCCACTGATGCTGCGGGGGCGGCAGGGGTGGAGCGGCGGCGGTGACGTCGTCGGCACGGGCGGCGAAGGCGGCCGTGAAAGCGGCCACGGCGCAGAACATGGTGAGGGCGTGACGGGTCATGATATTTCCAGGGGATGGCGGACGGTTGCGCGCAGGCCGCGCCGCCGCGCGGCGCGGTCTCTCAAAAGAACGGTCAGACGCGTTTCGCGAGCAGGTCGCGGATTTCTTCGAGCAGGAGTTCGGATTTCGGCGGCGCCGCCGGGACCGTAACGACGGCAGGCGGCTTCTTAAGCTTGTTGATGCCTTTGATCGCGATGAACAAGACGAATGCAATGATGACGAAATCGAAGCAGGTCTGCAGGAACGCCCCGTATTTGATCAGGACTTCCTTTCCCGTGGGATCCTTGCCAAGGCTGACCGCGAGGTCGGAGAAATTGACCCCGCCGACCAGTTTGCCGAGCGCCGGCATGACGATGTCGCCGACCAGCGAAGAGACGATCTTGCCGAAGGCGGCACCGATGACGACGCCGACGGCGAGATCGACCACATTGCCCTTCATGGCAAACTCTTTGAATTCCGAACCTATGCTCACACAGAACTCCTCGGCGTTAGGAATGGCCGTTCTACGGCCATTCCCACCGATGTTACTGAGCGCGGTCCGCTTGTACAAGCATCGCCGGCCTGTGCGATCGACGATTCAAAGCTTGCCTAGCGCCTTGAAGTGCTGACGGGCATGGGCGAGCACCTCTGCATCGGTGGGATGATCGGCGTTTTCGACCGCAACGATGTTCCTCGCGAGCGGCGCATGTTTCTCGCGCAGGTAACCCGCGAATTCCTGCTTGGTGTGTGCAGGACCTATCACCAGGACTTCGTCAGCGCCGGCAAGCGCCTGGGCCACTTCGTCGAAGAACCGATGGTCGGCGACGCTCTGGTGGCCGCCATGCGTGCTCTTGCGGCTGTGAGTTTTCTGATGCTGGCCGTGGGCGTGCACCACCTTGCTTTCTTGCTCGGTGGCGGTGAAATGCCACGCGGTGGCTTTCTGATGATCGATCCAGACGACGGCGTGTTGAGAGGGCATAGGGTTTTCCGGGGTAGGTTGACAGGCGCGCAGTGTATGCGGATGCCGCGACTGCGCCCCCCGGCAGGCAGCGGTGGCCGGAGTAGGTCTTTGTCCTACGCGGTGAGGTCCGGTGCGCACGGTGCGTTGTGTCAGACTCCTTCCATGCGCACGGTTCTCGCGATCAATGCAGGCTCCTCGAGCGTCCGCTTTGCGTTGTTCGAGATGAACGCTGCTCCACGCAGAGTTCTCGCGGGCAAGCTGGAGCGCATCGGCCAGCCGGGCACCCGCCTCACGGTCCAGTCGTGCGAGAAAAGCGCGGCGCCGGCTCCGGCGGCCGTTCCTGCGGGCAATTTCGGAGCCGCTGCGACTTTTCTGTGGCAATGGCTGGTCGAACAGCCGCAGGCGGCCGAAATGATCGCCGTGGGGCACCGGGTCGTGCACGGAATGCAGCGCAGCGAGCCGGCGCGGGTGACTTCGGTCCTGCTGGCGGAACTCAAACTACTGCTGCCGTATGATCCCGAACATCTGCCCCGCGAAATCGAATTGATCGAGACGGTACGGCGGATGCGTCCCGACCTCGAACAGGCGGCCTGCTTCGACACGGCCTTCCACCGCAACCTGCCGCGCGTGGCGGCGGTGCTGCCCATCCCCCGCCGTTACCTGGCCAAGGGAGTGCGACGCTACGGGTTTCACGGCCTGTCCTATACCTTCTTGATGGCGGAGCTCGGCCGCTTGCACGATCCTGCCGCCGCGCGTGGACGTGTGATCCTCGCCCATCTCGGCAACGGCGCGAGTCTCGCGGCCGTGCGCGACGGCCGCTGCATCGACACCAGCATGGCCTTCACGCCCGCCGCGGGTCTGGTGATGAGCACCCGGTCGGGCGATCTGGACCCGGGTCTCATGAGTTTTTTGGCCTCGACCGAAGGGATGGACGTCGCGGCGTACGAAAAAATGGTCAACCACGAGTCCGGCCTGCTCGGCATCTCCGAGACCAGCTCCGACCTCCGGGATCTGCTGTCGAGCGAGCAGGGCGACGAGCGCGCCGCCGAGGCGGTGGCGATCTTCTGCTACCAGGTCAAGAAATGGATCGGCGCGTTCGCAGCCGCGCTCGGCGGTCTCGACACGCTGGTGTTCGCCGGCGGCATCGGCGAGAACGCGCCGGTGATCCGCGCGCGCATCTGCGACGGATTGCAACATCTCGGCATCACACTCGATCCCGTTGCGAACGAGGCGGGTGGCCCGCTGATCTGCACGTCAGCCGACGACGGCGTACGCGTGCGCGTCATCCGCACCGACGAGGAGTCGGTGATCGCTACCGCGACCCTGCGGGTACTCGGCATGGCTGCCAACTAGGAGAATTCTATGACGATCCCCGCGGTGACCCTGGACGCAGAACTGCTGCACAAAATCGATGCCTACTGGAGGGCGGCGAACTATCTGTCGGTCGGCCAGATCTATCTTTGCGACAATCCCTTGCTCAAGCAGCCGCTGGCCCTCGCGCACGTGAAGCACATGCTGCTCGGCCATTGGGGCACGACGCCGGGTCAGAATTTCGTTTATACGCATTTGAACCGCGTCATCAAGAAATACGATCTCGACATGATCTACATGTCGGGACCGGGGCACGGCGGTCCTGCCGTGGTGGCGGGCACCTATCTGGAAGGCACCTACAGCGAAGTGTATTCCAACGTCAGCCAGGACGAGGAAGGCCTCAAGCGACTTTTCAAGCAATTCTCCTTTCCCGGCGGCATCCCGAGTCATGCGTCGGCCGAGTGCCCGGGTTCCATTCACGAGGGCGGCGAACTCGGGTATTCGATCAGTCATGCCTTCGGCGCGGTGTTCGACAATCCCGATCTGGTGGTGGCGTGCGTGGTGGGCGACGGCGAGGCGGAAACCGGACCGCTGGCGACGTCCTGGCATTCCAACAAGTTCTTGAATGCCTGTACCGACGGTGCGGTGTTGCCGATACTGCATCTCAACGGGTACAAGATCGCCAATCCCACCATTCTTGCGCGCATATCGCGCGAGGAGCTGGACCAGTTGCTGCGCGGTTATGGCTGGACGCCCCATTACGTGGAGGGCCACGAGCCCATGGCGATGCACGAAGCCATGGCGAGCACGCTGGATCGGGTTATGGAGGAGATCCGCGGGATACAGGTGGCGGCGCGCGAGCAGGGTAACAGCGAGCGGCCGCGCTGGCCCATGATCGTCTTCGCGTCGCCGAAGGGCTGGACGGGACCTGCGACGGTGGATGGAGTTGCCATCGAGGGGACCTATCGGTCACACCAGGTGCCGTTGTCGGATCCGGCCGGAAATCCGGATCATCTGCGGCAGCTCGAGATCTGGCTGCGCAGCTATCGGCCCGGGGAGCTGTTCGACACGGATGGCCGGCTGCGGCCGGAACTCGCGGAGCTCGCGCCCCGCGGAACGAGGCGCATGGGGTCAAACCCGAATGCCAACGGTGGCATCCTGCTGCGTGATCTGCGTATGCCGGATTTCACGGACTACGCGGTCGATGTGCCCACCCCCGGCGGTCCGGGCATCGGCGACACCCACGTGCTCGGCCGGTTCCTGCGAGACGTATGCCGCAAAAATGCGGAGCAGCGGAATTTCAGGATTTTCGGGCCCGACGAGACCGTGTCGAACGGGCTCGGCGCCGTGTTCGAGGGCACCAGCCGTCAGTGGGAGGGGCCCATCGAGGCGAACGACGACTTTCTCGCGCGCTCCGGCCAGGTCATGGAGATGTTGAGCGAGCACCAATGCGAGGGCTGGTTGGAAGGCTATCTGCTCACCGGACGGCATGGGCTTTTCAATTGTTACGAGGCCTTCATCCACATCGTCGATTCGATGTTCAACCAGCATGCCAAATGGTTGAAGGTGACCGCGGGGCTGGCCTGGCGGCGCAAGATTGCCTCGCTCAACTATCTACTGAGCTCGCACGTCTGGCGTCAGGATCACAACGGGTTCACCCACCAGGACCCGGGGTTCCTGGATCACGTGATCAACAAGAAGGCGGAGATCGTGCGTGTGTATCTTCCACCGGACGCCAACTGTCTGTTGTCGGTGATGGATCACTGTCTGCGCAGCCGGCACTACGTCAACGTGGTGGTGGCGGGCAAACATCCGGCGCCGCAGTGGTTGACCATGGAGGCGGCGGTGAAACATTGCACCGAGGGCATCGGCATCTGGCAGTGGGCCAGCAACGATCAACGCAGCGACCCGGACGTGATCATGGCCTGCGCCGGCGACGTGCCTACGCTCGAGACTCTGGCGGCCGTGTCGATCTTGCGGGCGGAGCTTCCGCACCTCAGGATCCGGGTGGTGAACGTGGTCGACATCATGAAGCTGCAGCCGCTCACGCAGCATCCGCACGGCCTGAGCGACGACGATTTCGATGCCCTGTTCACGCAGGACAAGCCGGTGATCTTCGCATTCCATGCCTATCCCTGGCTGGTGCACCGGCTCACGTACAGTCGCCGCAATCACGAGAACATGCACGTGCACGGCTACAAGGAGGAAGGCACCATCACCACCGCCTTCGACATGACGGTGCTGAACGATCTGGACCGTTTCCATCTCGTTCTCGATGTCATCAGCCGCCTGCCGCACGCCGGCAGCCCCGGGACGTACCTCAAGCAGCGGATGCTCGACAAGCTGGTCGAGCACAGGCTTTACATCGACAAAGAGGGGCGGGACCTGCCCGAGGTCCGGAACTGGACCTGGAACGCACAGTCTTACCCATGACGTGGGCGGTGGCCGACACGGTCTGTCGCAGTGCGCCTACGCGCGCACGACCGCGGTCGCCAATACTACCCGCCACCGTAACCTGAGGGAAAACCATGCAACAAGACGACGCTGCACGTGAAAAATTGTGGAGCATGATCAAGAAATATCGCTTCGCCATGATGACGACGCGGGAACACGACGATGCATTGCGCAGCCGTCCGATGACGACCATCGAGCGCGAGTACGACGGCAGCCTGTGGTTTTTCGCCAAGGCGGATTCCGATGCCGTGGTGTCGGTCGCGGCTCATCCTGAGATCTGTCTGTCATACAGCGATTCCGATAATTTTGATTTCGTCAGCGTGGCGGGAACGGCCGTCGTGGTCGTTGATGTGGCGAAGAAGAAGGAATTGTGGAAACCGGCAGTGCAGGCATGGTTTCCGGAAGGGGCGGAGTCGCCCCTGAACGTGCTGCTCAAGGTGAGCGCGGATCACGCCGAGTACTGGGACTCGAAGAGCAACAAGCTGGTGCAGTTGTTCACGCTCGCGAAGGCCCTGGCCACGGGGAAGCCGCCGCACGACATCGGAGAGCATCGCAACGTGCCGCTGCCTTGAGGGTGTCCCGCCATGCGCACTGATTGGGTCGCCACGTACCGCCTGCAGGTGCATGCAGGGTTTCCGCTGGGCGCGGCGCAGGAGATCCTGCCCTATCTGGCCCGGCTCGGCATCAGTCATGTGTATCTGTCGCCCTGTCTGCAGGCCGCCCCCGGCAGTGCGCATGGTTATGATGTCACGGACCCAGGGCGCATCAGCGAGGATCTGGGCGGCGAGAGGGCGTGGGCCGGCTTCGTCGAGGCAGCGAAGGTCGAGGGCCTGAAGATACTGCTCGACATCGTGCCGAACCACATGGCGGCCTCGGAGCACAACGCCTGGTGGGACGATGCGCTGGCACACGGACCTTACAGTGCCTACGCTGAGTACTTCGACATCCGGCAATCCGCCGAGACGCGGTTTTGCGTGCATCTGTGCAATCTGTCGCGTGCTTATGGCGAGGCGCTCGAGGCGGGAGAGCTGTGCGTTTCGCTCGACGCGGGCGGTCCCAGGATCAAGCACTTCGAGAACTCCTGGCCGCTCAACCCGGCATCGTGGTTCGCGCTGTCGGGTAAGACGCTGCCGGACGAATTCGCCGGGCTGCTCGATGCCGGCGTGCCGACTGCCGGTGATCAGGAGCGTTATCGACGGCTGGTCAGTGACGCGCGGCGGCTGCTCGAGGACGGCCGCGCATCCGGCAGTCTCGAGCGCAACATCGCACAGATCAACACCGATCTGACGCGGCTCGATGCGGTTCTCAAGCAGCAATTCTTCATGCTGCACGGCTGGAAGCTGTCCGGCGAATTGACCAATTACCGTCGTTTCTTCGATGTGGGCTCACTGACGGGCATCCGCACCGAGCTGCCCGAGGTGTTTGCGGCAACCCATGCCCGGGTCCGAACGATGATCGAGCGGGGTGAGGTGGACGGCCTGCGGATCGACCACCCGGATGGTCTGCGCGATCCGAAGGCGTATTTTCTGCGGCTTCGCGAACTGCTGCCGGAAGGCCGCATCTATGTGGAAAAAATCCTGGAAAACGACGAGCGGCTGCGTGAGGATTGGCCCATCGACGGGACGGTGGGCTACGATTTTCTCTCCAAGGCGAACCGCCTCTGGATGGACGATCAACGCATCGACGTGCTGACCTCGACCTATTCGGATTTCACCTATCATCCGGTGAATTTCGCGGCATTGGTGCGGCAGAAAAAGCGCGAGATCGTCGATTCGACTTTCAGTGCCGACTTGGAGCGGCTGGCGGCCGCCTTGATCGGCATCGCGCGGGCCGACTGGCACAGCCGTGATCTGAGTCCGCGCCAGCTGCGGGAGGCCCTGGCCCGGTTCACCACGGCACTGCCGATCTATCGCACCTATCGTGCCGGCGAAGCACTCCACGACGAGGACAGGCGCATCATCTCGGAGGCGATCCAGGCTGCGCGCATCGGCTCGCCGGAAATCGATGCTGCGGTCTACGACTTCCTGTTGATGATCTTCACCAAACCGCAGCTCGACCCGGCGCAGGCGGATTTCGTCGCGCAGTGGCAGCAACTGGCGCCCGCGGTGATGGCGAAAGGGGTGGAGGACACGACTTTCTATCTGTTCGACAGGCTGGTGTCGTGCAACGAAGTGGGCGGGTCGGCGTCCTTGATCGGCATCTCGGCCGAAAAATTCCACGAGTTCTGCCACCATCTCAGCGAGCGCTGGCCTCACAACATGCTGGCCACGTCCACGCACGACAACAAACGCAGCGAGGATGTGCGCACGCGCATCTCGCTTCTGTCGGAAATTCCGGAGCGTTGGGCCGAGGCGCTGCACCTGTGGTCGCAGCTCACCGCCACCGCCTGGCGCAACCGCACACCGGATCGTCATGCCGAGTATCTGCTGTACCAGACCTTGATCGGTGCATGGCCGATAAACCAGGAACGGTGCTGGCAATACATGCTCAAGGCCTGCCGTGAAGCGAAGACCCGCACCTCGTGGCAGCAACCCAATGCGGGGTACGAGGAGAACATCCGCAACTTCGTCGACGGTGTGTTTCAAACGCCTGAGTTTCTCGCGAGTCTTGAGGCATTCGTACAGCCCCTGGTCTTGCCCGGCAGGATCAACAGCCTGGCGCAGTCCCTCATCAAGATGACCGTCCCGGGAGTGCCGGATTTCTATCAGGGCACGGAACTGTGGGATCTGAGTTTGGTGGACCCCGACAACCGCCGCCCCGTCGATTTCGCCCTGAGGTCCGACTTGGTGGAACGCTGCGCCGGACTCACCGCGGCACAGGCGCTCGAGGATTGGGATTCGGGATTGCCGAAGGTATGGCTGACGTCGCGCGTGCTGGGTGTCCGCCGCAGCAGTCCTCAGCATTTCTCAGATCAAAGCAAATACCAGCCGATGGTCGCGCAGGGCGCGCATCTCGGCAATCTGCTGGCGTTCCGCCGCGGCGACAGTCTGATCGCAGTGGTGCCGCGCTTCACCATGACCGTCGATGGCAAATGGGGCGATACCACCCTGCCGTTGCCGCGTGGGATCTGGCGCAGCTGTTTCGGCGACACCTCCCTCGAGGGAAGCGCGACGCCGGACGAACTCTTCGGTGTGTTTCCGGTCGCTTTGTTGACCCGGGAGGATGGATGATCGTTTCAGTATGGGCGCCGGCCGCGAAAGCCGTGGAGCTGGTGTTTGCCGGCAGAAGGGCGGCGATGGAGGCGGCGGACGGGGGTCACTGGAGGCTGGACGCCGAGCGGGCCGAGCTCGAGGCCGGCTACCGGTTCTCGCTCGACGGCGGCGAGCCGGTGCCGGACCCCCGCACGCGGTGGCAGCCCGAGGGCGTGCACGGTCCTTCGCATCCCGTCGATTCCGAGCGGCTGCGAGAGATCGCCGGGACGGATTTCCGGCAGAAGCCGCTGCGGGATGCGGTGATCTACGAGATGCACGTGGGCACGTTCACGCCCCAGGGAACCTACGTAGCGGCGCAGGAGAAACTCGATCACCTGACCGCACTCGGCGTGACCCATCTGGAATTGCTGCCGCTGGCGACCTTTCCCGGCGCGCATGGCTGGGGCTACGACGGCGTCAACCTGTACGCACCGCTGCCCGCGTATGGGTCGCCCGTCGAACTGGCGCAGTTCATCCGCGCCTGCCACGATCGTGGGCTGGCCGTGCTGCTCGACGTGGTTTACAACCATGTCGGTCCGGACGGCAACTATCTGGGGAGCTTCGGGCCCTATTTCACGGACCGTGTAAAGACGCCCTGGGGGGAGGCCGTCAATTACGATGGTCCCCACAGCGACGAGGTGCGTCGCTTCGTGGTCGACAACGCGCTGATGTGGCTCGAGGACTACGGCTTCGACGGGCTGCGTCTCGACGCCGTACACGCCATCTTCAGCTTCGAGGCGGTCCATGTACTCGAGGATCTTGCCGCGGCCGTCGACGGTCTGGCCAAGACTTCGGGACGCCCGCTGGTGTTGATCGCGGAAAGCGATCTGAATGATCCGCGCCTGGTGTATCCGCCGGCGCAGGGGGGCTATGGCTTGGATGCTCACTGGGAGGATGACTTTCATCACGCGGTGCATCGTTTCTTCACCGGCGAGGTCGACGGCTATTACGAGGACTTCAACGGACTCGAGGATCTGGCGACGGCCCTGCGGGATGGATATGTCTATCAAGGACAGTATTCCCTGCACCGACGGCGGCGGCACGGCCGGTCACCGCGCGCCGTGGCGGCGGATCAGATCGTGGTGTGCTCGCAGAACCACGATCAGATCGGCAACCGGGCCCAGGGCGAACGTCTCAGCATGCTGCTCGGACCGGATCAGTTGAAGGCCGTCGCGGCCTTGACGCTTCTTACGCAGTTCGTGCCCATGCTGTTCCAGGGCGAGGAATGGGGGGCGAGCACGCCGTTCCTGTACTTCACCGATCATCAAGACCTGGAACTGGGCCGGCTGGTCGCAGAGGGTCGCACGAAGGAGTTCGGCGCTTTTCGCTGGCAGGGCACCGTCCCCAACCCTCAAGCACCCGAGACGTTTGCGCGTTCCAAGCTGAACTGGTCCGAAGCGGCGTCGCCCGCGCACGCGGAGATGTTGGATTGGTATCGACGGCTGATCGCGTTGCGCTTCGAGGTGTCGGACCGGTTCACGACCGGCCGCGCCAGGATCAAATTCGACGCCGACGCAAACTGGCTGCGCTTCGAACACGGTGGGTTGGTGGTGTTGCTCAATTTCGCCGCGACTGCGCAACTGGTCGCCGCCCCCGTGGGTGACTGGGACGTGGTCTTGAGTTCAAGCGGCAGGGACCTCGAGGCGCGAAGCGACCTCCTCCCCAACGAAACCCGGGTGCTGCGAAAGCAGGCGTGACTGGCGGCGCCACCAGGCCGCGGTCAGGATTTCGCCGTGATGTTTCAAGAACAATTCCTGCAGAGCGGCGGGAATGCCCAGGAAGGGCAGCCAGGTCTCGGGGAACACGTCGCGGGGGCCGCTGTAGAACCAGGTCTCGCCGCTGTTTTCCTCCTCCTCGAAGCGCGGCTGAGGCACGTCGCGGAACACGCATTCTGACACCAGGCACAGCTCGTCGTAATCGTAAAAAATGACGCGCCCGTGGCTGGTGACGCCGAAGTTCTTGAGCAACAGGTCTCCGGGAAAGACGTTACCGGCCGCGAGGTCACGCAACGCATTGCCGTAGTCGAGGATGGCCGCCTCCGCCGCCGCCGGCTCGGCCTCGCGCAGGAACAGATTGAGCGGACGCAGGCGGCGTTCGATGTAGCAATGCTCGACGATGAGGTGGTCGTCCTCCACGCGGCATGTTTCGCCCGCCTCGCGCAGCAGCTCGTCGACCAGCGTCGGCATGAATCGCGCCAGAGGCAGCCGCAGCCGTTTGAATTCCTGGGCATCGACCAGACGGCCGGCGCGATCGTGGCGGAAAACGAATTGGTAGCGTTCGACGACCTCTGCCCGCGTGCTGGTTTTCGGCGCACCGAAGCGGTCGCGGATGACCTTGAATACGAGTTCGTGCGAGGGGAGGGTGAAGACGATCATCACCAGCCCACGTTCCCCGGCCGCGTGCACGAAGCTGTCGATGGAGACGTCGAGATGTCGATGCAGGGCGAAATAACGCTCCGTCTTGCCCTGTTTTGCGCGGCCCAGCACGGTGTAGAGTTCATCGACGGCCTTGCGTGGCATGAAGGAGCGCAGCAACGTGATCGCCGCGCTCACCACCGGCAGATCGACGTGAAAGTAAGAGCGGGCATAGCCGAACAGAGAACCCACCTCGGCGCGGGTCAGCATCACCGCGTCCACGTACACGCCGCGGGGCGAATGACCGAACGCCAGGACCAACGGCGTGATCACCCCGTCGCCGATCAACCGCCCCACCACGAACGCGCTAGTGCCGCGATAAAATACGGGTTCGAGCAGTTCGAGCGACTCGGGTGCGCCGCTCGGCCTGCCGGATGCAAAGTAACGGCCGATATCGGCGCTGATCCGGTGCACGGTGCCGTCGTGGTCGGCGATCGCCGCCCCGAAGGACAGGTCGGCGAGCACTTCGCGCACCGCGCCGGGCAGCGAGCCCCCCACTCGGTAGACGCGCAGGGTCACCGCGCCCGATGCACGCCCCACGTTCGTGGCGCAGAACTCCACCTGCGGATCGACTCCCACCGTGCCGAACAAGTCGCGGCAGACCGAATTGAAAAACGTGCGGTAGAAATCGCTGTCTGGCTTGCGTACGACCAGCATGTCGTAGACGCGCTTGACTTCCGACCAGGCCGCCACGTCGGCGCTCTGCCGGCCCAGTTGATCGCTCACCGCCGCCACGCACCGCGTCACCCGCTGGTCATAAAGCTCGATGCGTGCGACGGCGTCACGTTGCGCCGCCGGCCAGTCCTCCGCGAGGAAATTGAGCGCCGCGCGCCGGGTGATCCGGCTGAACTCCTCGTTGTAGTCCCGAAAGTGTTCGGCGATCGCCGCGGCGCATTCCTTGCTCACGCAACGTCACGCCGTGCGGTGAATTGATGCGTTTCGGTGCTGTCCGCCATGGCCCCGGTCGAATGCTCGCCGGCGCTGATCGTGGTCTGCACGGCGTCGAAATAGCCGGTGCCGACGAACGTCTGATGTTTGGTGGCGCGATAGCCCGCCGGTTCGCGGGCGAATTCACGCTGCTGCATCTGCGAATAGCCGAGCATTCCTTGATCGCGATAGGCGGTGGCGAGTTCGAACATGGACAAATTCAGTGCGTGCCAGCCAGCCAGGGTGATGAACTGGAACCGGTAACCCATGGCGGCGAGCTGCTCGCGCCAGCCGCGCATGCTGGCCTCGTCGAGGTTGGCCTGCCAGTTGAAGGAGGGGGAGCAGTTGTAGGCCAATAATTTGCCGGGGAATTCGGCGTGAATGGCGGCGGCGAAACGGCGGGCCTGCACAAGGTCAGGTTTCGAGGTTTCACACCAGAGCAGATCGCAGTAGGGCGCGTACGCCAGGCCGCGTGCGATGGCCTGATCGAGACCGGCCTGGACGTGAAAGAACCCTTCGCTGGAACGTTTGCCGGTGAGGAAGCGCGCGTCGCGTGGGTCATGATCCGACAGCAGCAGCGTCGCCGCATCCGCGTCGGTGCGCGCGATGATCACGGTGGGCACGCCGAGCACGTCAGCCGCAAGACGCGCCGCGACCAGCTTGGCGATGGCCTCTCCCGTGGACACCAGCACCTTGCCGCCCATGTGCCCGCATTTCTTCGCCGACGACAGTTGATCCTCGAAATGGACCCCGGCCGCGCCGGCACGTATCAACGCCTTGGTCAGTTCGAACGCGTTCAAGTTGCCGCCGAACCCCGCCTCGGCGTCGGCAATGATGGGCACGATCCAGTCGATGTCCGTGTTGCCGTCCATGTGATGTATCTGATCGGTGCGCAACAATGCGTTGTTCAGACGTTCCACCATGCGCGGCACCGAGTCCACCGGGTACAGGCTCTGGTCGGGGTACATGTCGCCCGCGCTGTTGCCGTCGCCCGCGACCTGCCACCCGGAACAGTAGATGGCCTTGAGTCCGGCCTGCACGGCCTGCACCGCTTGATTGCCGGTCATGCAGCCCAGCGCGCCGATGACGTCGTCGCTGTGGAGACGTTGCCAGAATTTCTCCGCGCCCAGTCGGGCGAGCGAGTACTCGATGCGCACCGAACCCTGCAGCCGCGCCACGTCTGCGCTGGTGTAGGGGCGGGACACGCCGTTCCAGCGGGAATTCGGGGGGGTGCCGGTTGCCGGGCTCGATTCAGTCATTGCCATCTCCTGTCTTATAGGGTGTTGGACGCCTTGCGCGTCGTGCAGGAGGAAGCTTAAAGTGTGAAGAACAAGAATTTATACAATAGAAAATTCACAATGTGAATTTCACAACGGAGGTGCTGTGGGATTGATACGGCAGGGCCACTTTCTCGGTGCAAAGCTTCGCACGCTGCGCAAGCGCAACGGCCTGACGCTGGATGAGCTGTCGGCGCGGTGTGTGCAAATCGATGCGGCGGGCGCTCCTTCGGTGTCCTACCTCAGCATGGTCGAGACCGGGAAACGCATGCCGTCGGCGGAGATGCTGGCCATGCTGGCGGGCATCTTCAGCAAGGATGCGCGCTGGTTCTTGGACGAGAATACCGCGGTCGAGACGGTGCCGGCCGCCCGAGCCCGCGGCGGTCTGGACGCCATGCCCTTGGAGCCCGCCTTCTTGTTCTCGAACGAACTCCTGCAGAACGCACTGCCCGAGTTGTTGTCGCAAACAGGAACGACCGGCCGCCAGTTTGCGCAGTTGTTGATCCGGGTGTGGCAGGAGACCCGCCGTAACAATTTTCCGGACATCGAGCGTGCCGCGGAGCGATGCGGGGCGCGTCAGATGCCATTGACCCTCGACTCATTGAGGAACATCTGCGCGCGCCACGGACTGAAGATCCGGTGGTTCGAGGGCGACGGACGCAAGCCGGGGGGCGGTCTCATCCGTTCGCGTTTCGAGCCTCCGGACGTGGTGCTGGTGAACAGGCGCCTGGAGGCTCAGCCGGAGCGCCTCAAGTACGATCTTGCCTTCTTCATCGGCCACAAGCTGCTGCACAACGGCGATGGGGCTATTTCGGCGCACAGCGTCCTGCGCTCCGACGTTGCCGATGCATCGCCCTCGGCGGGCGGCATGGGCACGCAGGACGTGCTGTATGCGTGGCGTGACTTCGAGTGCAGCGTCTTCGCAGGAGCGCTGCTCTGTCCGCGGGTTCCCTTCCGCCGATTTCTCATGCGTGAGGCGCACAGCGTCGCAGCCTGTCACAAGCTCGGTGTGACGCCTGCGCTCGTGATGCGGCGCATGACGGCCGTCTCGCCCTACCGGCACTGGCATTTCTTCGACGCCTATGCGCCTGGCTATCTGCGGGCGGTGTACCGCGGCAACGGCATTCCGCTGCCGTGGGGAAACATGACCCTGGTCTCGGATCCGTGTCCGCGCTGGGCGGTGTTCCGGCTGCTGCGCCAGTCGCCCGAGACGCTGCTCGTTTCGCAGAAACCGTGGTCGCAGATCTCGGTCATGCAGGATGGAAAAGGGGCCAGACTCTACTGTTGTCATTCGCTGCTGACACGCGACGCGCGCGACGAACTGCATGTCCTGTCGGTGGGCATTGATCTGTTGCCTGCGCTCGATGCCCAAGGTTTCGACGGCGAGGGCGTGGTCAACGCCGTGGCGGACGCGTGCCGACGGGGCGGCGGCGATGGCAGGATTCCCGACGATGCCGCGACCCGCATACGGGCGGTGTCGCAGGTGCTCAACATCGAATGGATCGCTGCTGCGCTGCGCCACGACGCAAGCGTGATCTGCCCACGCAGTGCCGCCTGTCCGCGACCGCCCCATGCCTGCGACGGGGGGGCAAAAGTCTTATAATCAGCGTCCAGGGAGACCAAGCCCCGATCGGGGGCAGGACGCATCATTGTCGGAGCAATTCACGGACTGGCCCGCCGTCCTCGTCGAGTCATCGCCGGACGCCCTGGTGGCGCACGACATGAACGGCATCATCGTGATCTGGAACGAGGCTGCGCGGGTGCTGACGGGTTACCCGGCCGATGAGGTCTTGGGCCGGTCGATGGACCTGCTCATACCGGAATCGGGCATCGAGGATGAACGACGTCTGCGTTCGCGGCTCGCAGGGGGCGGGGATGTCGCTGCGCTCCACAGCATCCTGCGGGCACGCGACGGCCGGATGTTGGAAGTGTCAGTGGTCCTCTGCCGGCTGGTCTCGCGCGCGGGCAGGACGCTCGGCGCATCTCGGCTGGTGCGCGATGTCGGCCGCATCGAAGGCGAAGATCCGCGAGCCTTGGAGGCAGGCCGGGTGAGAAGTCGCTTCCTCGGCAGCCTCTCCCACGAGTTGCGCACGCCGCTCATCTCCATCATCGGTTTCTCGGATTTGTTGTATTCGGGCGCGGTCGCCGTCGACTCCCCGCGGCACCAGGAATTCCTCGGCTACATCGCGACCAGCGGTCGTCATCTGTTGAAGTTGATCGACGACATGCTGGATGCATCGAAAGCGGCGCTGGGCACCCTCGAGTTCGCACCGACCACCGTGCGTTTGACGGTTCTGGTGGCGCAGACCGTCGCCCTGCTGCAGCCCATGATCAGGCACAAACGGCTCGCGGTTTCATGGGATGTCGACTCCGAAGTCGACGCAGTCGAACTGGACGCGTCGCATCTGCGGCAGGTGATCTACAATTTTCTGTCGAATGCGATCGCGTGTTCGCAACTCGAAGGACGTGTCTCGATTCTCGCGCGGCCGCACGGTCCCGCTCACTTCCGCCTCGAGGTGGAGGACGACGGGGTCGGGATCGGCACGGACTTGACGACGCTGTTGGACGCGACCAGACCCCGCGACGACGTGTTCGCAGGCGAGGAGCAGCAGGGAACCGGACTGGGACTGGGGCTGGCTCGCCGCCTCGTCGAAGCGCAGGGCGGCAGTGTCGGTGTGCGGAGCATGCCCGGGGGCGGCGCGATATTCAGCTGCGTCCTCAACCGCAGGCATGGAACCGGAGGGCACGGCCTCGACCCATGAGACCCCGGATCCTCATCGTCGACGACAACGTGCTGAACGTGGAACTCGTCACGTTCGTCCTCGGCAGCATTTCCTGCGCGGTCACGTCGGCACCGAACGCCCGTGCCGCTTTGCAGGAGATAGCCCGATTCGCCCCGGACCTCATCCTGATGGACATCCAGATGCCGGGCGTCGACGGCCTCGAGCTGACCCGCCACATCAAGGCGAATCCTGAAACGCGGCACATCGTCGTCATCGCCTTCACCGCATATGCGATGCAAGGCGACGATGCCAAGATGCGTGCGGCGGGATGCGACGGCTACATCGCGAAGCCGATAGACGTCGCGACCTTCGCGCACGACGTCCTTTCGTACTTGTGACGCGACCGGCGGTCGATGCGACTACCGAGCGGAGAGCTTGATGGCCGTCTGGGCGATCAACGTGCCCTGGTGTTTCGCGCCCGCCAGCTCGATCGCACTCGGTTGGCGCTCGCCCTTTCCTCCGGCGATGGTGGTGGCCCCGTAGGGACTGCCACCGACGATTTCATCCAGCGTCATCTGTCCTTGAAAGCTGTAGGGCAGCCCGACGATGGTCATGCCGAAATGCAGCAGATTGGTGATGACCGAGAACAACGTGGTTTCCTGGCCGCCGTGCTGTGACGCCGTGGACGTGAAAGCGCCGCCCACCTTGCCGTTGAGCGCCCCCGCGGCCCACAGGCCGCCGGCCCGGTCGAAGAAACTCGTCATCTGCGAAGGCATGCGGCCGAAGCGGGTGGGCGTGCCGACGATGATCGCATCGTAGTTCGCCAGCTCATCGACCGTGGCGACGGGTGCGGATTGATCGAGCTTGAAATGGGCCGCCTTGGCGGTGTCGAGCGGCGCCGTCTCGGGGACGCGCTTGATGTCGACCGTGGCGCCCGTGGAGCGCGCCCCCTCGGCCTCCGCCTGCGCCAACGCCTCGATGTGGCCGTAGGACGAGTAATACAGCACCAACACTTTCGCCATCAAATTCTCCTTTCGTAAGACAACATGCAAACCGCCATCTTACCCCCGGGGACCACCGGCCGCGCGGGTTCGATCGCCCGCCGGCCGTCATTCCTCGAGCAGCGAGCGCAGCATCCAGGCGGTCTGCTCGTGTACGGCCAGGCGCTGCGTCAACAGATCTGCCGTCGGTTCGTCCGCCGCCTTGTCGGCGAGGGGGAATATACCCCGGGCCGTACGGGCCACGGCTTCGTGACCGGTGACGAGAATGCGCACCATGTCGAGCGCCTTGGGGGGCGTCGAGGGGGCGTCTTCGATCGAGGCGAGCGCATTGAACTGCGCATACGACCCGGGCGCGGTGTGGCCGAGCGAGCGGATTCTCTCTGCGATGGGGTCGACGGCGTTCCACAGTTCGGTGTACTGCGTCATGAACATCTGGTGCAGGGTGTTGAACATGGTGCCGGTGACGTTCCAATGAAAATTGTGCGTCGTCAGGTACAAGGTGTAAGTGTCGGCGAGCAACTTGGCCAGTCCGCCGGCGATCGAAGCACGATCGCCGGCATCGATGCCGATGTTGATGGCCGCGGCGTTGTCAGTCATTCGTCAGCCCTCCTTTGAGATGGACAAGGGTTTCGCCGCTTCCGGGTCGGCACGGAGCGCGGCGATCTTGGCCGCGACGGCCGCACCATAGGCCGGATCGGCCTTGGTGAAATGCGTGAGCTGCCGCTGCCTTACGTCCTCGGTCACATCCTTCATGGCGCCGGCGATGTTAGACGTCAGGCGGTCCTGCGCGTCGGGTTTCATCACGCGGTACAAATTGCCGGCCTGCGTGAAATCATCCGATTTCACGCGCTCGTCGTAACGGCCGGCGGCGCCTTCCAGGACCCAACCCGGATCGCGGTTGCCGAAGCCGTGCGGCGCCGCGCCCGCGGCGTCGACATTTTCGTAATTTACCGCGGAACCGCCGTTGTGAATGGCCATCTGGCCGTCGCGCTGCTGGTTGTGGAACGGGCAGCGCGCGCGATTGACCGGCAGATGCTGATGGTTGGTGCCCACCCGGTACAGCTGCGCGTCGTGATAGGCGAACAGCCGGCCTTGCAGCATCTTGTCTGGGCTATAACCCATTCCAGGCACGATGTTGGCCGGGGAGAAGGCGGCCTGTTCCACGTGCTCGTGGTAGTTGTCCGGATTGCGGTTCAACTCCAGCACCCCCACGGGAATGCGAGGAAAATCGGCGTAAGGCCATACCTTGGTGAGGTCGAACGGATTCCAGCCGGTTCGCGTTTCGAACGCTACCGCCTCCTCCTCGGTCATGGCCTGGATGGACACGTTCCACTTCGGGAAATTGCCTTCGGCAATGGCGTTGAAGAGATCGCGCTGCGCGTGATCCGGGTCGGACCCCGCCAGCCGCGTCGCTTCCTCGACCGACAGATTCTTGATGCCCTGCTGAGTCTTCAGATGCCATTTCACCCAGACCCGCTTGCCGTCCGCGTTGATCAGACTGAAGGTGTGACTGCCGAAGCCGTCCATGTGACGGTAGCCATCGGGCGTTCCGCGGTCGCTGAACAGCATGGTCACCTGATGCAGGCTCTCGGGGGCCTTGCTCCAGAAATCCCACATCATCTGCGCGGATTTCAGATTGGTCTGAGGATCGCGCTTCTGGGTGTGGACGAAATCGGGGAATTTGACGGGGTCTTTGATGAAGAACATGGGTGTGTTGTTGCCGACCAGGTCCCAGTTGCCCTCCTCCGTGTAGAAGCGCATGGCGAATCCACGCGGATCGCGCTCCGTGTCGGCCGAGCCTTTCTCGCCGCCCACGGTGGAGAAGCGTACGAACGCCTCGGTTTTCTTGCCGACGGCGTTGAAGAGCTTGGCAAACGTGTATCTGCCGATGTCATGGGTCACCGTGAAGGTGCCGTACGCGCCCGAACCCTTGGCGTGAACGACCCGCTCGGGAATGCGTTCGCGATTGAAATGTTGCAGCTTCTCGATCAGGTGAAAGTCCTGGAGCAGCAGCGGCCCGCGCGGACCCGCCGACAGGGAATTTTGGTTGTCGACCACCGGGATGCCGGAAGCCGACGTCAGCCCTGGCTGGGGCGAGTGCTGGAGAATCGTCATTGAAAATTCCTCGTGTGAGCAGGGTCCATGGACATATCTTAGCCATGGTCGGCGAACATGCCAGACGATTGATACTATGAAACCGATCGACTCTGTCTATGCGAAAACACACCCGACGGCCCGGCGACCGCGGTATCTTCTGCGACCCGCACCGCAACGGAACGAGCGTCAATGAAGTTGTATTCGTGGAACGTGAACGGCATCCGCGCCGTGCACAGGAAGGGCCTGTTCGAGACCTTCCTGCAGAATCACCGACCTGACATATTGTGTCTGCAGGAAACCAAGGCAGAACGCGGGCAGGTCGCGATCGACCTGCCGCAGTACCACGAATATTGGAATTCCGCGCTCAAGAAGGGCTATTCCGGCACGGCGTTATTCTCCATGCGGCAACCGATCGCCGTCACCTATGGGTTTCCGGACGACTTTGCCGCGCGCTTTGCGTTCGCCGACGAACTGGAGCGCGACAGTGCGGGCGAGGGCCGGCTGATCACGGCGGAATTTGCCGATTTCCACGTGGTCACCGTGTACACCCCCAATGCCAAGGACGATTTGAGCCGTCTGGCGCTGCGGTTCAAACATTGGGACCCGGCGTTCCTCGCGTACTGCAGGCGGCTGGAGGAAACCAAGCCCGTCATTTTGTGCGGCGATCTGAACGTGGCACACACGGAACTCGACCTCGCCAATCCGAAGCCCAACCGCGGCAAGAAGGGTTTCACCGAGGAGGAACGCCAGGGTATGCAGAATTTTGCCGATGCCGGGTTCGTCGACACGTTTCGGCTGTTCAACCAGGGTAACGGCCACTATTCATGGTGGAGCAACTTCGCCAACTCGAGAGCGCGCAACGTGGGGTGGCGCATCGACTATGTCTGGGTCTCGGGCGTTTTGCGCAGCCGCGTCGAAGCGGCGGCGATCCACGCCGACGTCATGGGCAGCGATCACTGCCCGGTCAGCGTGACGGTGACCGCATGAGCGCCGCTGCTCCCGCGCTGTGGGACGGCAAGGTGCTGGCCGGTGTTCTGTTCGATCTCGACGGCACCCTGCTGGACACGCTGGCCGATATCGCCGGTGCGCTCAACGTGGCACTGGCCGATCAAGGGATGGCCCCGCTGCCCGAAGTACAGGTACGCGGATTGATAGGCCGGGGCGCGCCACGGCTGGTCGAGCTGGCGCTTCAGGCGCACGGCCGGCCTCCCGAGCCTGCCCTGCGCCGGGCCGTGCTGGAAGGTTTTTTCCATCACTATCAGGTGCTGGAGGAATCCGGGCGTTTCGCGGCACGTCCCTACCCAGGTGCAGCCGACACGTTGCGCATCCTGCACGAGGCGGCATTGAAAGTCGCCGTGGTCACCAACAAACAGCGCCGATTCGCGGCAGGGTTGCTCGAGAAGCTCGACCTGGATCGTTGGGTGGACCTCGTGGTGGGGGGCGATACCTGTGATCATCGCAAGCCGGATCCGCAGCCGCTGCGTTTCGCCTGCGAGGAACTCGGCCTGGCAACGACGCAGGTGATCATGGTGGGCGATTCCGTCAACGACGTGGGCGCCGCACGCGCGGCCGGCATTCCGGTGGTGTGCGTGCCGTACGGCTACAACGAGGGATGCGATCCGCGCACGCTCGACTGCGATGCCATGCTCGATTCGTTGGCAGAGCTGCCCGGCATGCTATGGCCGGATCTGCGCGTGCGGCGCTGATGCGCGACGCCGCATGAAGAGCAGCGCCAGCGAGGCCGAGGCGACCATCAAAAACAGGCTCACCGCGTTCAATACCGGACTTGCACCCTCCCGCATGCGGCCGTACATCATCACGGTGAGGGGCGAGTCTGCGCCCACCAGCATGAGCGTGGTGTTGAAGTCCTCGAACGACATCAGAAACGAGATCGCCGCGGAGCCGAGCAGCGCCGGACGTAGATAGGGCAGCACCAGCGTACGCAGCACCGCCGCACGGGACGCGCCGAGATTGAACGCAGCCTCCTCGAGCGTGCGATCGAAGCGTCGCAGCCGGGCGCCGATGGTCAGCGTGGAAATCGTGGCGACATAGGAGAACTGGCCTGCGACGACCAGCGGCAGGCCCGGGCGCAAAAAATCCAGTTCCAGGCCGAAGGCATCCTGCGCGAATTCGGCGAGGCGGCTCGCAAACGCCAGGATCGAAATGCCGAGAATCACACCGGGAATTACCAGCGGCACCAACATCAACACCGACAACGCCTGTCTGCCCGCGAAGCGCGTGCGTTCCAACAGGAACGCATTGGTGGTGCCGCAGAGGACGGACAGCACCGTGACCCACCCCGCGACCACGGTGCTGGTCCACAGGCTGCCGAGCAGCCCGGCATCCGCAAACAGGCCGGTGCGTGCCCGCGCCGCGTTGCCCATGAACCAATCCAGTGTGAAACCACGCCAGGGCGGTGCAGGATAGGGGGCGTCGTTGAAGGCGAATACGGCGACCACGATCAGCGGCAGGAACAGAAAGACCAGGAACGCGACGACATAGGCCGTCGTGGCGGCGCGCATCCAGAACGGCCGTGGCAGCGAGGGAATCATGCCGGCACCGTCTGCGCGGCGTTCATGAGCGGCGCATCACCTCGCCGAAACGTTGGCCGGAGATCTGCAATCCGGCCGTCACCAGGGCGGTGGACAGTGCCAGTAGCAGGAAGCCGAACGCCGCGCCTTGTTCCCAGTTGAAGCGGGTGATGAATTGCGTATAGATCTGCTCGGTGAACCATTGAGAGTTTTTGCCGCCGAGCAGCGCGGGGGTCAGATAGTTGCCGAGGGTCAGCATGAACACGATGATGCAGCCGGCGGTGATGCCGGGCGCCGCGTGCGGAATCACGATGGTCCGCAGGATGCTCCAGCCATCCGCCCCCAGGTCGTAGGCCGCCTCGATGAGCGCGTCGTCCAGACTTTCGAGGCTGGAAATGAGCGGGATCACCATGAACAGCAGGGATGCGTAGACCAGTCCCACCAGGAGGGTGGCATCGTGGTACAACAGTTCGACGGGCATGGCGGTCAAACCCAGCTCGACCATCAGCCCGGGCAGCACGCCGGATTCGCGCAGCAGGATCATCCATCCCAAGGTGCGCACGGTCTCGCTCACCCAGAAAGGAATCAGGCAGAGGATGAAGAGCAGCGAACCCGCGCGGCCGCGCGCGAGTTTGGCGATGATCCAGGCGATCGGAAATGCCACGAGCAATGTGAGGGCGGTCGCCACCAGTGACAACAGCGCCGTGCGCACGAACACCCGCCAGTACAGAGGTTCTGCAAAAAAAGTCCGATACTGCGCGAAACTGAACGCGTACACACGCGGCCCCGTGCGCTGCCGGAACGACAGGATCGCAAGCTCTACGTGCGGCAGCACGATGAGGCCGCCCAGCCACAGCAACATCGGCGCCAGCAGCAACGCCAATGCCAGGCGGCCGGGGCCTGCACCCAGGCCGCCGGCCCGGGACGGCTCCCCACGTACGACGGCCGATGGCTCACCGGTCATGCAGCGCGGCTGCCGTTCGGGCCGGGAAGCACACCGCACGCTGCGGATCGAAACCGAAAAAAACCGTCTCGTCGGTCTGCAGATCCGAGAACTGACCGGTCTGCGGCAGCGCGATGCGAATCTCGTCCCGGGCCGTCGTCCCGCGCAACAGCAGCGTTGAGTTCGCCCCGTCGAAGAGGAGGCTACGCACCTGGCCGCTGTGAATGTCCCGGCCCGCGGGCAGCTGCACCGCCGAGCGTGCCAGGGTGACCACTTCGGGGCGCACGAAGGCTTCCACCGCATCGCCCACGGAAATGCCGCCCGAACCGCGTGCGCACATGCGCCAGCCGCCCGCGGTGGTGAGTTCGATCACCTCGGCGTCGCGGGCGGTGGCGCGACCGAGAATGCGGTTGTTGGCGCCGACGAAACCCGCCACGAACGGCGTCTGCGGCCGGTAGTAGAGTTCCTGGGGCGTTCCCACCTGTTCGAAGCGGCCACCGTTCATCACCCCGACCCGGTCGGAGAGCATCAATGCCTCCGATTGGTCGTGGGTGATGTACACGAAGGTCGTGCCCACCTCGGCCTGCAGTTGTTTGAGTTCTATCTTCATGTGCTCGCGCAGCTTCAGGTCGAGCGCACCCAGCGGCTCGTCGAGCAACAACAGCGTGGGGTCCAGAACCAGGCTGCGGGCGATGGCGACGCGCTGCCGCTGGCCTCCCGACAGCTGGTCCACGCGTTTGTGAGCAGACCCGCCCAGTCCGACCCGCTCGAGCATGTTCGAGCTCTGCCTGGTCCGCTCGGCGCGCCGCACGCCGCGACGGGCGAGCCCGAATGCCACGTTCTCGCCCACCGACATCATCGGAAACAAGGCCAGCTGTTGAAACACCATGTTGACCGGCCGCCGGTTGGGGGCGACGTCGTTCATGTTCCTGCCGCCGATCGAAATGTTGCCGCTGTCCGGTGCGATGAATCCGGCGATCATGCGCAACAGCGTCGTCTTGCCACACCCCGAGGGGCCGAGGATCGAAAAAAAACTGCCGCGATCCACCGCGAAGGACAGTGCATCGACGGCGAGGTGATCTGCAAACCGCTTCGACACCGCTTGGGCGAGCAGATCCGCCGTGCTCAATTGGCAGCCTTGATGCGGTCGAGCACCCTTCCCTCGATTTCCTCGAGACCCGGAGGAATCGCCGGATACCAGTGGATCGCCTTGAAGGCGTCCTGTGGAAAACTCTCGACGAACTGCCGCCTGAGCGCGGGATCGACCAGCGGTCCGGTATCCTGCGCCGCGGAGAAATTACCCACCGATCTGACGATCCTGGCGGCGTTTTCGGGCCGCATGACGAAATTGATCCACGCATAGGCCGCCGCGTCGTTGCGACCACGGGCGGGCAGGGCAAAAGTATCGAGCCAGCCCAGGGCGCCGGAACGCGGCACCACGTATTTGATGTCGGGATCTGCGCGATTCAGAGTCCAGCCTCCCGTATCCCACATCATGGCGGCGTAGACCTCGCCCGAACGTATGCCGTTCAGCAATTGATCCTTGGTGTCGTAGAAAAATTTGAAATTAGGCTTGCACGCGATGAGCGTCGCGCCCACCTGGTCCATCAACGCCGCATAGGCCTCGGGGTCGCGGTAGAGGACGAAGGGATCCTTGCCCGCCGCAAAGGCGAAGGCGATCAGGGTGGGACGCTTGAGCCGGATCGCGGTCCTGCCCTTGAGCGGGGCGCTGCACAGATCGCTGTAGTCCGTCACGCTGGCGCGCCGGGTGTTCGACACCAGGCCGTCGGTACCCCACAGATACGGAAGCCCGTATTGCCGGCCTTCGAGCGTGGTGTTGCGCTTCACGAGGTCGAGCAGCCCGGGTTGAAATTCCGTGAGTTTCACACGCGACAGGTCGATGGGCTTGTAGATGCCGAACTCACGTTGGGAGGAGGCGATCCGATCCTGCGACGGCTGGGCGAGGTCGAAGCCGGCGCCGCCGGTGGCACGCAGCTTGGAGATCATTTCCTCGTTGTTCGACAGCGTCACTTCGACGTCGATGCCGGTCTCCTGCCGGAACGCCGCGACGAGGTCGGCCGGCACGTAGTCCGCCCAGGTGATGATGCGTAATTTCGGGCTGTCGGCGTGCGCCGCGCCCCCGGCGGCAAGCATGCAAACAATGAGGAATGAGAGCAGTTGTCGCATCGTCGTCCCGCGGATCCCTCCGCATCCTAGAACGAATAGCCGAACGACACCACCAGCGCCTGCGGACCGAAGCTGATGCGTGTGGTCCGCACGACTCCGTCGGTATCCGCCCTCAACGTGGTCTTCACCTGCGAAATCGAGTACGAGGTGTAGAAATTCCAATTGCCGGCAATGTTGTATTTGACGCCTACGGTGCCTGCGGGTCCCACCGATGAGGTCAGCGACAGCCGTGTAGGCCCGCCGGTGGCGGCATTGCCCTGGGCGGTGCTGTTGCGATCGTAGAACGCCGTGTAGTTCACGCCGGCACCGATGTAAGGCCGGAATTTCGAGTTCTCGCTGAGGAACAGATACTCGAGTAGCAGCGTGGGCGACAGCCAGCGTGCCGTCGAAATGGTCTGCCCGTCGTACGGCACCGACCCGAGCGTGGCGGGGCCCCGGCCCTCGGTTTTGTTGAGCGGCGGGTAGCCGAGAGCGAGCTCCAGGGCGAAATTCGCCGGCAGCGTTCGTACATAGCCCAGGTACAGCGTCTGCACGTCCTTGAAATCGAAATTGACGCCCGATGGCGTGTAAGGGCCGGTGAGGTCATCCGCCCTGGCATGATAAAAGACCGAATAAAGACCCAGCCGTACGCTGTTGTCGGCACGGGCGTCGTCCGCGAACGCGGCCCCGGTCCCGAGCCCACCGATGCCCAGCAACGCGACGACAGCGGCACGAGTTGTTGTTTTCATTTGCCGACCCCTTGGAACTGGCTGAAAAACGCACGGGCCGCGGCTGCGCAGAACGGCGCCACGGCGGAGTGATACCCGGCGGTTACCTGTGCCGCGGCGGCCTGTGCGGACAGACTGCCGCCGGCGGCCGATTGGTAGTATTGGAGCAGCGCCGCTTCCCTGGTCTGAAAGCCGGTCTGAACGGCGGCAAAGGCACCCGCCGACGTCGCGTTCACGTCGAGGACGGTGACGAGACCCGCCGGCAGGGCGCTCCAGAAAGCCGCCATCGTGGTGGTGTTGACGCTGAAGAACACGGTGGGATCCAGATCGCCGCCGCACAGCAGCGTGGGCGACATGGGTGCCCAGCCGCCGTTGCGCAGATCGTTGACGTAGAACGCCTTGCGCAGCGTTTGGGCGGGGACGGTCGCGGCCAGCGGTACGCCGGCGGTGGCGCTCGGCACCGCCCCGTCGGGATTGCCGGCCGCGTCCTCGACGTAGGCAACCCGGTAGGCGTCGTTGATCAGATACGGAGTGCCGAACCCCAGGTCGAACAGCGCCGTGCGGGGATTGGCCGGATCGCTCGGCACCGCGAGCGCCGCCGTGAGCTGCGCCGAGACTGCAGCGCTGCCGGGGATGGCCACGACCGGGGTGGTGCTGTCGAACAAGGCCGTTTGGGGTAGAAAACCCTCGGCGTAGAGGGTCGCGATGGGGGTGGTGCTCGGCAACAAGGTGTCGATGCCGGTGGCGTACGTCGGGGTATAAATGTCCGTGGTGGCGGTGTAGAGATCTCCATAGGCATGCTGATAGCTCGCGGTGAGCAACGGCGCGAACACGGTCGAGCCCAAATCGACATTACCGTAGAAAATGGCATCGCCGAACGCCTCGAGCGCGTAAGGCCCCGACATCGGCGCCGCGGCCGTCACCGTAGCTCCCGCGGCTTGCAGGGCGCGTTGGGTTGCCATGGCCACATGACCCCCTTCCGAATAACCGCTGACGAACAACTGCCCATCGTCCGTGGTCGATGCGGCGAACGTCCTGGGCAGCGCCGTGCGCGCGGCGGCGAGAATGTCGATCATTTCGCCCGATTGCTGGGACGCGTTCAGAAAGGGGTGGTACCCGAGCGTCGAGATGTCGTAGCCGGCGTAATTTGGCGCGACCACGATGTAACCCTGGGCGGCGAACATCGCGGCGATCAGGGCTCCTTCGGTATTCGTCGAATCCGTGATGTCGGCGATATTCAGCGCCTTGTTCGTCGCGGTACCGTGCGCATACAGCACGATGGGACGCGGACCGCTGCAGCCGGTGCCGCCGGTGGGTACCATCAACGCGCCCGAGGATTCGGTGGCCTCGCCGGCACCGCCCACGGTCCAGAATTTGACGTAGTAGAAGTCCACGCCGCATACCGGTGCCCCGGTCACCTGCAGCAATTCGGCGCCGCTGGTGGAAGCACTCAGGGCGGCGGTGAGCGCCGCAGCATCGAGCGAGGCGATGCGAAACGGCGGGCTCTGGGCCAATGTCCCCGGGCTGATGGACTGGCTGACCGACGCGGTCTCGGAACTCGAGCCGCACGCCGCCAGCGTCGCACACAATAAAACGCCCAGCGCTCTGCAGTGGTACATGTTCTTCTCCCCCATCCCCCGGGTGCCACCCGATTCTGCCGTGAGTCTACGCCTGCCCGATGCAGCGAAGCTACTGGCTGCGCCCGGCCAGCCAGCCGTGAATTTGATTGACGATCGACAGTGCGATTCCCTCCGGCGTGACGGCACCGATGTCGGTGCCGACGGGTCCCCGCAAGCGCCAAACGATGCCGTCGGCGAGCGCTCCCAACTCCTGCACGATGCGCAGGCGTCGGGCAGGCGGGCCGAGCAGTCCCACGAACCCGGGTCCACCGGCGCGCGCCAGCACGCTCACGTAATCCACGTCCGAGGGGAGATGGTGGCTCATGACCACGGCAGCATGACAGTGCTCGAGCGCCACCTCGTCACAGAGTCGGCGCGCGTCGGCGCACCGCACCTCTGCACCTGGAAACCGGGCGGCAACGGCGAACGCCGGTCGGTGATCCACCACCGTGACCCGCCATCCGAGTCCCACCGCGGCTGCCACCACCGGCGTGGCGTCCGGCCCCGCCCCGCACACCAGCAGATGAGGTGCGGGAGCCAGGTACTGTACGAACGCTCGCGTGCGGCGACCGGCCGTGTCATAGAAAACGTCCTGGGATGCCGCCGTCTCGAGCACACGTTCGACGGCGGCCCGCAGCGGGGCAGGCAGTAGCGAATCCGGTGCATGGGTGCCCAGCGCGAGGTCCGCGGATTCGTGCACCATGATCAATGTGGTCGCCTGACCGGCGCGCAACATCCTGCCGGCGAGGGACAGCGCGGGCGGCAAGGCCAGCCCGGTGGATGCCGGCTCCAGCAGCACGCGCATGACGCCCTCGCAACCTGCTCCCATGCCGAACAGGACGTCGTCCGGACCCCGCATGTCGTATTCGACGGCACGCGCCACCCGCTGCGCCGCCACGTCCCTGGCATGCAGGCCCAGATCCGCCTCCAGACAACCGCCGCTGAGAAGCCCGAGACAACTGCCGTCGGCCAGGATCAGCATCCGTGCCCCGGCTTTCCGATAGGTCGATCCGGCGGTGGACACCAGGGTCGCGAGAACGGCGGAGGCATCGACTTGCGGGGCGTGCTCCAGCAGCAGTTCCAAGCTGGTGTCGAGGCGTACCGCAGAGCCACGGCGTCGCAGGCCCGGGCGGTGCGCGTTTTCTGTGAACATGTCCGTATTGTGGCAAAGTGTGGGCACAACGCCGATGAATTTGTGCGCATATTCTCCTACATGCGGATTGCCATCCGGGTTCGAAGCGCTCAACATTATCGGGCATGACCAACGTGCACGACACACGCAAGCTCTACCAGCAGGTCGCGGGGACCATCATGGCCTCGATCGTCGCGGGCAAGTACAAGCCGGGCGAGCGGCTGCCTTCGGAGCGGGACCTCGCCACAGCCTTCAGAGTCAGCCGTCCCACGATTCGCGAGGCCATGATCGCGCTCGAGATTCGCGGCCTGGCGCAGACTCGGCACGGCTCCGGCATCTATGTCGCCGATCACCCGCCCACCCATGCCCATGCCGGCGACCTGGACATCGGCGCCTTCGAATTGATGGAAGCACGGCGGCTGTTCGAAGGCGAGGCCGCGGCGCTCGCCGCCACCACGGTCACCGATGAGCAGTTGGACGAACTTGACAAGATCGTCGCTGAGATGGTGGATGAAAACGCCCGCAACGAACAGGATTGGAACGCGGATCGACGTTTCCACGTGACCATCGCGCGGGCCACCCGCAATACCGCCATCGCCACCGTCATCGAGAAGCTGCTGGACATGCGTCATCAGTCGCCGCTCTGCGTGTACATGCTCGAGCGGGCACGGCACGTCGGCGTGCAACCGCGGGTCAGCGAGCACCGGCGCATCCTGGTCGCCCTGCGTAAACACGACCCCACCGCGGCACGCACCGCCATGCGTGACCATCTGGCGCGCGTCATCGAAGATTTGTTGGCGGCCACGGAACCCGACGCGCTCGACGGCGCCGGCTTGAAGAGCGTCAAGAGACGTCACCAGTTCTCCCGCCGCCTCGCAGTGTGACGGGTGCCGCCGACGCCGCGCCCGACGAGCAGCGCCTGCTCGGGGTCAACCGTCGTTATTACGATTCCCTCTGGTCCGGCGCGCGTCTGGTGGAGCCTCACCGGTTCAACACCTGGCCGCTGGTGCAATCATTACTCGGCACGGGTCGCCGGCTGGAGGTCGCCCCGGGTCTGCGGCCGCGGCTGCCGCTGGAGGAGACTTATTTCGTCGACATCAGCCGGCCAGCTCTGAGCACGTTGCGGGCCCGCGGAGCCTGGAGCGTGCACGCCCAGGTGACGGCGTTGCCGTTCGCGGACACGAGTTTCGATCTGGTATGCGCGTTCGACATCGTCGAACACGTGGAAGACGACGATGCTGCGCTCGACGAGCTGACACGGGTCGCCGCAGCGGGGGCGGTGCTGCTGATTTCGGTGCCGCTGCATCCCGCGCGTTGGACGGCTTTCGACGACTTCGTCGGCCATCGTCGCCGTTATGAACCCGACGGTCTGCGAGCCAAGCTCAGCGAGCATGGGCTCGAAGTCGAGCGCAGCGCCGTGTACGGCATGCAGCCACGCTCCTCGCGGCTTCTGGACATGGGCACGTGGTGGCTGGTCAATCATCGGGAGCGGGCGCTGTGGTGGTACAACCGCGCCTTCATGCCGCTCGGCCTGCGGTTTCAAAAACAACTCGAGTTTGGTGCCGGCCTGATCGACACCGACCGGGTCGATGAAGTTCTCCTGGTATGCCGCAAGAGCCGCTGCGATCGTAGTCGGTGAACGCTGACAAAAATTTGCACATTTCCCAGGCCGGGATAGGCTAGCGTGTGACTAAGATACCTGGTCAATAACCTCCGAGGCGAAACCCCCGATCATGCCGCTCCCACGCTACGCGTCCAAGGGCGCCATCCGCTTTCTAGGACGCTACGTGCGCAAGCGCATCCTGAGCCATTCCGTGGTGTTGACCTCGGTTTTTGCCGCCGTGGGGTGCTCGGTAGCCTCCCAGTACGCGGTAAAGCACCTGGTGGACGTGCTGGGCACGCACGCTCCGGCGGCCCATCTGCTGTGGGGTGCGGTCGCGCTGCTGCTGGGGCTGGTGGCAGGTGACAACCTGCTGTGGCGGCTCGCGGGCTGGGCCTCCACGTATGCGTTCGTCGCGGTGGGAGGCGACATGCGCCTCGAGCTGTTCAATCACCTTTCCGGTCAGGGCACCCGGTATTTCGTGGAACAATTCCCCGGCGCCCTGGCGGGGCGGATCACCGCGGCCGCCAACGCCGCGTGGACCATCGAAAACGCGTTGACGTGGACCACCATCCCCCCCGGCACCGCCGTGATCGCCAGCATATTCGTGCTCGGCACCATCAACTGGCATCTGACGGCTGCGCTGTTGATCATCGTCATCCTGCTCGGCGGGGTGATCGGCTGGCTGGCGGCGCACGGCAGCGATCTGCATCAGAGTTTCGCCGGGCACGCCGCGCACGTGAGCGGCGATCTCACGGACGTGGTCAGCAACATCGGGCTGGTACGTGCCTTCGGCGCAGCCCGTCGCGAGGAAGAGCGCCTGACGACGAAGATCCACGATGAGATGCAGGCGCAACGGGCCAGTCTGCGCTCGCTGGAGCGACTGAGGTTGTTCCACGCGTTCACCGTGTTCCTGGTCACCGCGGGCGTGTTGATCTGGTCGGTCGAGCTGTGGCGGCGCGGTGAGATTTCGACCGGGGACGTGGTGCTGACCACCACTCTCGGCTTTACCGTGCTGCACGCCTCGCGCGATTTCGCGATGGCACTGGTCGACATGGTGCAACAATTCGCCAAACTCGGCGAGGCGGTGCAGGTGCTCGGACTGCCGCACGAGATGCAGGACGCACCCGATGCCAAACCGTTGGAAATTCACGGTGGTGCAATCAGCTTCAAGAACGTGTTCTTCAGTTATCCCAGCGGCCAGGGCGTGTTGTCGAATTTCTCGCTGGAGGTGCCGGCCGGTCAGAAAATCGGCTTGGTCGGCCGCTCGGGGGCGGGCAAGTCGACCATCATCGCGCTGCTGCAGCGGCTCTACGATCCGGACGATGGGGAACTGCTGGTCGACGGTCAGTCGATCAAGCAGGTCACCCAGGTCAGCCTGCGCAGTTCGATCGCGGTGGTGCAGCAGGACATCTCGTTGTTCCACCGTTCGTTGCTCGAGAATTTGCGCTACGGCAGGCCTGAGGCCACCGACGAGGAGGTGTACCGGGCGGTCGAGGCGGCGCGCTGCACGGAGTTCATCGCCAAGCTTCCCGAAGGTTTCGACACGCTCGTGGGTGAGCGCGGCATGAAACTTTCGGGCGGTCAACGCCAGCGGCTCGCGATTGCCCGGGCGTTCCTCATGGACGCTCCCATCGTGCTGCTGGACGAGGCGACGTCGGCCCTGGACACCGAGTCCGAACAGTCGATCCAGGAGGCCTTGTCGAGACTGTTCAAGGGGCGCACGGTGATCGCGATCGCTCACCGTCTGTCGACGCTCGATGCCTTCGACCGGATTGTCGTGCTGGACCGGGGGCGCATCATCGAGGACGGCGCGCCGCGGCGGCTGCTGCAGACCAAGGGTGCCTACAGCAAGATGTACGGCCGGCAACATCCGGCAAGCGTGGAGTGAACTCATGAGGGTAGCGGTGTTGGACCTGGCGGTGCGGCGTGCCGGCGGGGTGTTGATATTGACGGCGGTCTTGGGCGGCTGTGCGGCGCTGCACGGTGCCGGCACGGCGCCGACGGCCGCCGTCCCGCAGGCGGCGGCCGCGGTGGAACCCGAGGTGCCGCCGGCCGACCAGACCGCTGCCGGCGACGCGGCGGGCGATGCGGCGGGCGAGACGCGCCCTGCCGGGGCGGATGCCCCAGCGGCCACCAATTGCGTGCCGGCCGGGAAGCCCCGGCCCAAACCCAGGCCGAAGGTCAAACCCGTGCACAAGGAGGCGCCGCCGCAGGCGATGCCGGCGCCGGTGGTGAAAGCGGCGCCGACGGACAACATCGTCGACGCGCAGGTCAAAGCCATGGACATGTCGGTGATGTCGATCCTGGGCAAGAAAGTCAAGAGTCCTGGGGGCGATGATCTCGGGCGGGTGGTGGACGTGCTGGCGGATGGCACCGGCCGCGTGCGCGTGGCCGTCATCGATTTTGGCGGCTTCCTTGGCGTCGGCAATCACCGCATCGCGGTCGACTGGCCGCTGCTGCGATTCAGCCCGGACGGTCAGGAACCTTCGTTGCTGTTGAGCGTCAGCCCCGACAAGCTGAAAACCGCACCCGAGTACAAGGACAACCCCAAACCGCAGATCCTGGTGCCCCCCTCGGCGGCGGCTCCGGTCACTGCGCCGATCCCGGCCGTTCTCGACGGTAAGAAGTAGGCGAAGTGGGGGTGGCGGCCGACGGGCAGGATTCGGCGCAGCCACCCACGGCGGCCGGCCGCGGCCTCGACTGGTTCAATCTGTTCGTCGCCAACATCCAGACCGGGTTTGGTCCGTTCATCGCGGTTTATCTCGCCAGCCAGAGCTGGACGCAGACCTCGATCGGCCTGGCGCTCAGCATCGGCACCGTGACTTCCATGGCGAGTCAGGTGCCCGCAGGGGCGCTCGTCGATCTCATGCCCAACAAGACCCGGGTGGCGGCCTTCAGCGTGGTGGTGTTCACGGTGAGTGCGTTGCTGTTCGCGGTGAGCCCGATCCCCCTGTTCGTGTATCTGGCGGAAATATTGCACGGGCTGTCGAGCTGTACCCTGGGGCCCGCGATCGCGGCAATGACCCTGGTGATCGCAGGCCGGTTCGGCATGGGGCTGCGTCTCGGGCGCAATGCGCGCTATGCGGCGATCGGCAACGGTCTGGGCGCCGCACTCATGGGCGCGTGCGGACAATATGTGGGTGAACGCGCCGTGTTCTTTCTCACCGCGGCCCTGACGCTGCCCGCGTTGTTCACGCTGCTGCCGCTGCGCAAGGTGGCGGTGGCGAACATCGAACCGCGCCGCGTCGAGACGGCGCGCGGTGCCGGGCGGGGGCATTTCCTGCGCGTGCTGGCCGACCGGCGCTTGTTGGTGTTCAGCGCCTGCGCGATGTTGTTCACCTTCGCCAACGCACCGATGCTGATGTTGATCAGCGGCACCCTGACCGCGCACGGTTCCAATCCCAGCATGTTGATCGCCGCGTGCATCGTCCTGCCGCAGATCATCGTCGCGCTCGCCTCGCCGGCGGTGGGACGGCTGGCCGAATCGCATGGCCGGCGGGTCGTGTTGATGGCGGGTTTCGGCATGCTGCCGATTCGCGCGCTGGCCTTCGCGTTCACGGTCAATCCCACCGCCCTGGTGGCACTGCAGGTGTTCGATGGCATCGCGGGGGCTTGTTTCGGCATCATGGTGCCCTTGATCGTGAGCGACGTCGCCGCCCGCTCAGGCCATTTCAACCTGTCGTTGGGCGCGGTGAATTTCGGCGTGGGTGTGGGCGGGACGCTGAGCACGCCGGCGGCAGGCTGGCTCGCCGACCATTTCGGCACGCGCTTTGCGTTCTTCGGTCTGACCGGCGTGGCGGTGGCGTCTGTGCTGCTGGTGGTGTTCGCCATGCCCGAGACGCGCCCGACGCGGGATCCCGGCGCCGGTTCCACCGGCGAGGGAGGGCGGTCCTGATCAGTGGCGGACCACGACCACCACGTCGCCTGCGCGGTGGGTTACGGTCGCGGCCACATGATCCCCGTGCCGGTGCAGCAGCACGTCGACGGCGCCCCGGCTGAGCCGTACGTTGCGCAGGTGCAGATGGTCGAGGAATTTCGGCAGCACCGGCCGGTAAAAGGCGATCTCGCCGCTGCCGTCGAACAACTCCAGGCCGAGCGTCGCCTGCAGCAGGCAGAGCATGGTGGCGCTCGCCCAGGCCTGGGGCGAACACGCCACGGGATACTGGGTGGGGGCATTGTGAGTGCGGCGTGCAAAGCCGCAGAACAACTCCGGCAGCCTGCGCAGCTCCATGTAGCTCGCTGCGTCGAACAGCGCGCCGAACACCTGCGCCGCGGCTTCCTTCTGTCCGTACCGGGCCATGCCCATGGCGATCAAGCCGTTGTCGTGCGGCCAGACCGAACCGTTGTGATACGACATGGGATTGTAGCGAGCCTCCGCACGGCCGACCGTGCGGATTCCCCAGCCGCTGAACATGGCTTCGGTCAACATCGTCTGCGTCACGCGCAATGCGCGTTCGGGCGAGGCAATCCCCGTCAACAGGACCTGGCCGGAGTTCGAGGACACCACCCGGCAGGGTTGTTTGGCACCATCCAACGCCAGCGCGTACACGGAGAGCTCCTCGCACCAATATTTCTCCTCGAACTGCCGGCGCAGCGCAACCGCCTGCGCCTGCAGGCTGTCGGCCTGCCCGTGCAAACCCAGGGCGGCGGCGAGCAGCGCTCCATGTCGTTTGGCGCCGTACACATAGGCCTGCACCTCGCAAAGTGCTATCGGACCTTCCGCGGTGCGTCCATCGGCATGAAAAACGGCATCGTACGAATCCTTCCAGCCTTGATTCGACAGGCCCTCCTTGGTCTGCCGGTAATATTCCACGAAACCGTCGCCGTCGCGGTCGCCGTAGGTGTCGATCCACTTGAGGGCGGCCTCGGCATTCGGCCAGAGCGCGCGCACCGTCGCAAGGTCACCCGTTCTGACGAAATACTCGCCCAGCAACAAGACGAACAGGGGTGTCGAATCCACGCTGCCGTAATAGCGGCCGAACGGCACCTCGCGCAGGTTGGCCATTTCGCCATGGCGCATTTCGTGGAGAATCTTGCCGGGTTCTGCGTCGCGGGCCGGTTCGATGGTGGTGGCCTGCGTCGATGCCAGAAACTGTAACACCCCCTTGGCGATCGACGGATCGATCCACAGCGTCATGAGCGCCGTGATGATGCCGTCACGACCGAAGGGCGTGCTGAACCACGGAGTTCCGGCATACGGGTAGTGGCCCTGAGGAGTGTCGGTGATCAGCATGTACAGATCGGAGACGGAGCGCCGCGCGATCTCGTTGAAAACCGAATTTGACGTGTCGACGCTCGCCGCACGGGCGCTCGATTCGCGCAGGGCGTGGCGCGCGGCGCGCATCCTGCGGTAGAACACACGACCGTTCCAAGCCTCCCCGCTGCGGTCGGGCACTCCATAGCGGAAAAAAATGCGCCGGCTCGCGCGCGGCTGCAGCGTGAACTCGTACGCGGCGTGACGCGCGCTCAGCGTGCTCGGCGCGGGTTCGAACTCGAGCTCGGTCGCGCGCCCGATCTTGTCGAGGCCCGTGTAACTGAGCAGCACGCCATGTGCGCTCTGCACCGCGGCCGTGGCTTCGCCACGCGCCTTGCGCTTCTCGCCGCGTACTTCGAACAGGTCGGCGAAGTCCGCCGCGAAACGCAGGGTCAGGCGCACGTGCATCGGCCGGTCGCTGAAGTTGCGCGCCAGCAGCCGTTCATAGCAGGCGCCGTCCCACACGAATTTGATGCGTTGCAGATGGATCTGCTCGCGGCGCAGGACGATCTCGCCGCCCGCAAGCAGGTCCGGATTGCTCAGGTCCGCGCTGAACACGGCGTTGTCGTCCTGAATGGTAGAGCTGAGCAGCAGTGGACGGGTCTCCTCGAGCAGCAACTGGAGCTGCGAGAGGATGCGGGTGTCCCGATGGTAGAACCCCTCCGAGTTCCCCGGCTCGCCGCCGATGTCACCGCGATGGTCGAAGACCGCGAACGCATCGCCATGCTTCAACGTGCGCGTGCGCCGCTCCTGGATGCCCGGGCCCACCGAAATCGCGAACTGAGGGACGTCATCGACCGTGTGAGCGCCATCCGCGGGGCGGGAGTCGGACGGTGCGGAATCGACGGGTGTGGAAGTCGGTGTAGTCACGGGCGCCCCGCTATGCAGTGTGAGAGTTGTAAAATTTGCAGACGGCACGGGTGAAGTCGCCCCCAGCCCCGGCATTCGGCCGCAACGAGGATGCGGCGGGAACCGTTTACGGTTATATACGTCATAGGCTCAGAATAACTCTCATTGGAACTCAAACTCATATGAAAATTGCACAGGTCGCGCCTCTCACCGAAGCGGTGCCGCCAAAACTCTACGGCGGCACGGAGCGGGTGGTCGCCTATCTTACAGACGCACTGGTGGAGCTGGGGCACGAGGTGACGCTGTTCGCATCGGGCGACAGCGACACCAAGGCCACCCTGGTGCCCATCTGGCCCCGCGCGCTGCGACTCGATCCGGACGTCAAGGACTATCTTGCGCCCGTATTCATGCAACTCGAGACGGTTGCGAGGCGCGCGGACGAATTCGACATCATCCATGCGCATCTCGATTATTTCGGCTATCCGCTCCTGCAACGGATCGCAACGGCCTCCGTCACCACCCTGCATGGCCGTCTCGACCTGCCGGAGCTGCCGCCATTATACGGTCTGTACGGCGACATGCCGGTGGTGTCGATATCGAATTCGCAGCGTGTGCCGCTGCCACAGGCGAATTACGTGGCCACCATATTGCATGGCCTGCCCAAGGATCTGCTGACCAAGGGCGCCGGAGACGGCGGGTATCTCGCGTTTCTCGGACGTATCTCCCCTGAAAAGGCGCCGGACGCGGCGATTCGCATCGCGACCAAGGCGAAGATGAAGATCAAGATGGCCGCCAAGGTGGACAAGGTCGACGAGGAATATTACAAGACCACGGTCGAGCCTCTGCTGTCGCAGGGCGACATCGAGTTCATCGGTGAGATCGGCGAGCATCAAAAAAGCGAATTCCTGGGTCATGCGGCGGCACTCGTGTTCCCCATCGCCTGGCGCGAACCATTCGGCCTGGTGATGATCGAGGCGATGGCGTGCGGGACGCCCGTCATTGCCTTCGAGAACGGCTCGGTGCCGGAAGTGTTGGAGGACGGCGTCACCGGCTTCATCGTGCACAACGAAGCGGAGGCTATCGAAGCGGTGGCGAAGATCAAGACGTTGGACCGGGATCGCATCCGCGCGGAGTTCGACCGTCGTTTCACGTCGCACCACATGGCGCAAAACTATGTCGCCCTGTACGAGTCGCTCGGGCGCGCGAAGCGTGCCGGCAAGCGGGTTTGATGGCCGCAGCGTCGGACGTGCAGAACCCGGCGGGCGGGGCGCCGACCGGCTTCGACAACAGCTATGCGCGACTGCCGCCGGAATTCTTCGCGAAGGTCTTGCCCACCCCGGTGGTGGCGCCACGCCTCGTGAAGTTCAACGCTCCGCTCGCGGATGCGCTGGGGTTGCACCTGGCGGCGGATGCGAAGCTCGCCGCGATTTTCTCGGGCAACGTGCTGCTGCCGGGATCCGAACCGCTCGCAATGGCCTATGCGGGACATCAGTTCGGGCATTTCGTGCCGCAGCTGGGCGACGGCCGCGCTGTGCTGCTGGGAGAAATCGTCGACCGAGGCGGCGCCCGCCGCGACATCCAGCTCAAAGGCTCGGGACGGACACCTTTTTCGCGCGGGGGGGACGGTCGGGCCGCTCTCGGCCCGGTGCTGCGCGAATACCTGGTGAGCGAAGCGTTTTTTGCGCTGGGCGTGCCGGCGACGCGCGCGCTCGCCGCGGTGACGACGGGGGAATGGGTGGCGCGGGAAACGCGCCAGCCGGGCGCCATCGTGACTCGGGTGGCGGCGAGTCACGTACGGGTGGGCACCTTCCAGTATTTCGCCGCGCGTGGCGACATTGCGTCGACTCGATGCCTGGCGGACCACGTGATCGCGCGTCATTATCCGCACGTGGCGTCGGGCGGCGCCGTGTATCTGCAGCTCCTGCACGCCGTGGTCGAGCGGCACGCCCTGTTGGTGGCGCGGTGGATGCTGGTGGGTTTCATTCATGGCGTCATGAACACGGACAACATGACGCTGTCCGGCGAGACCATCGACTTCGGTCCCTGCGCCTTCATGGACGACTACGCGGCGTCCCGGGTGTTCAGTTCGATCGATCACCTGGGGCGCTACGCCTATGCGAATCAGCCGCACGCTGCGCGTTGGAACCTGGCGCGGTTCGCAGAAACCCTGCTGCCCCTGATCGACGAGGATCCACAGCAGGCGGCAGTGAGCGCCGGCGAGGTGCTGTCCGGGTTCATGACTCGCTTCGAGGAACATCGACTGGCGGGAATGCGCGCCAAACTTGGGCTCGTCACCCAGGAAGCCGGTGATGCACGCTTGGTCGAGGCGCTGCTACAGGCCATGCAGGACGAGGAAATGGATTTCACCCTGACCTTCCGTGGAATGTGTGCCGTAGCGGAGGGCACTGCGCCGGTCGGGACGGCGCGCGCAGCGTCCGCCGGTCCGCGCCCCTTCGATGACTGGATGGCAGCCTGGAAGGCGCGCGCCGCCCGCGAGGCCGTGGCGCCCCGCGAGCGTGCCGCCGCCATGCGCAGGGCCAACCCAGCCTTCATTCCCCGCAACCACCGCATCGAAGGCGCGATCCAGGCAGCCCTGCACGACGACTTTGCGCCGTTCGACGAGTTGTCGCAGGTACTCGGACGGCCCTTCGATGAACAGCCGGCATTTCGCGACTATGCGGACGCCCCGTTGCCGGCCCAACGGGTGCTGCAGACCTTCTGCGGAACATGAGCGGCAGCGAGCCGGCCGAGCCCCACTTCGAACGACGCGACCCGGCGTTCGAGACCATAGAAATCAAGATTGCGTTCCTGGAACGAGCGAACGCGGAACTGAGCGACGTCGTCTTCCGCCAGCAGCTCGAACTGAGCGCTCTGCAACGGGCGCTCGAAGCGCTGGCGGAGCGCGTTCGAATGGATGCTGCCCAGCCGGTATCCGAGCCGGCGGACGAACGTCCGCCGCACTATTGACCTACACCCAGCGCTGGCGGCTGGAACGATGGTACAAGCCGTGGGCGAGGCGGTTGCGAACGCTCGGGCCTATCCGGACGAGGCTGCTGTACGCCTGTTCGTTCGGGCTCCAGCGCCGCTTCGATTCGTCGTCGCCCGTCGACAGGTTGACCAGCGTAAAGCGGTTGTGGATCGCCCATCGGATGGATTCGGCAACGAGCGTGGTCATGACGCTGTAACGTCCCCATTCCGGAAGATATCCCGAATAGTAAAGATATAATTCATCGCCCAACGCGAAACCGAGCCGCGAAGCGACCACGCGCCCGGCGATTTCGAGTTCGAAAACGTACAAGGGATTGTACTGTGCCGGCTGCAGTGCGTAATCGAAGATGAATCGCCGGGAATTGTCACGGGTAAAATGGTCTGCATGGGGTACGGTGGTGCGCAGTTCAGATCGCGCGCGGTGCAGGGGGAAAAAGCGCTCCAGCGCACCCGCCAACGCCGCGGGGTTCTGGTTCACGCGGAAAATAAATTCGTGTCTGTCCCGTTTCAGGGAGTTGTAGCATTTGCGCAGCGACTCCTTGATGTTGCGGGAGCGGCTGGATTTGAAGGCGGCCCAGTCGGCGGGCAGGCGGATGAAAAAATCTCGCTGCAGTCCGCTGCGTTCGAATCCGCGCGAGGCCTCCAGCGCGCATGCCGCGGTGGCGCCCTCGCGAAGCCCGCTCCATTCGAGCCAGTCCCATTCTTTGCGATGCATGTCGAGATGACGGTTCAGCGCCTCGACCGCCACCGCTTCGTGTGCGGCTCGCGTCACCAGGCCGCGTACTTCGGTCAGGTTCGGATCCGCACCGAAGAACTGCAGCTTGCGGGTGCGCCACAAACCGCGTCCCGGCGCATGGGTTAGCATCATCGGTGCGATGGCGATCAGCCTGCCTTTGCAGCGCACCACATGTGAGAAAAGCCGGTCGTAGATGGCCGGCCGGCGCCGGGCCAGGTGGTTCCACCACAGCAGATTCCAGGACGGCGACGTGAACGGCGTGCGTGGAAACATCTCAGCATCGACGATGCGCCATTCGTCGCTCAGCGCCGCGAGCGCATCGATGGAATCGATGCGGCGAATATCGAGTTCCGCGGCGTCGTACAGCTCTGCGCCGACATTCGTCCTGCAAGATTCCATGAAGTCGATCTCGGCGATTCGCTAAGGGTCGGTGAAACAGGAACTCACGCCCCCATGCCGTCACAATAGGAGGGCGGCGCATCGATTGCAATTGCCCTGCGCGGATTCATGGCTTCTCTCGGGTCGCGGCCGGCTCGCGGGACAGACACCGTTGGAAGCGGGAATCGACGCGTCTGGCATACCATTCCGTGGTCAGCGCCCGCGAAATTTTCGGCCCGCTCAGTTTGATGCTGGGGATCGCCGCCCGCGCCGGAGGATCGTGCTCCGCATGTTCGGCGAGTGCGAGGACGCGCGCGTATACGGTCGTGCGCTCGAAGTCGCGGGTCTTGCCCTCCTCGAGCGCGGCGTGTATGACGCGATCGTCGAGACCGAGCCGTTCTTCGAGCGTGCGCACGGCGAGTTCCGTACTGCCGGCGCCGCCCGTCCGGTCGGGTGCCAGCAGCGTTCCGTCCGCCGTCAGCGGGATGCCCGACGCGCGGCTCACCGCCTTTTGAAAGGCCGCGTTGCGGCTGGCGTATTGACCGGCGTTGAAATCGGCGAACCGGTACACGAAGTCGTCGTAGTCCGCGGCATAGGCCAGCAGATGCGCGATGCCGAAATATAATCCGCCACGTCGCGAAAATACTTCGTCGGCCAGGCTCCTGTCGACCGGGTAGGGATAGGGCCGCACCGCCGCGTAACGTTCGGCGAACGCGACGTGCACCTGCATGGGTCCCCGGGTGCGAATGGGATTTTCGGCCGCGAACAGCCTGCTTCCCAACGGCACCGCACCGATCAGGTCCTCATAGATGTCGCTCAGTTGCCGCTCCGTCCGGGCGTGGTCGATGCGTTCGCCGTAGCTCATGCCATTCGCAGAAGGAAGCTTCAAGATGCCGCGCACCAGCAGCGCAGGCACTCCCGCCTGCGCCGCGCGTACGTCGATCTGGTGCCAGGCGATGGCCGGCAGGCCAGGGATGACGGGGTCCACCCGGAAGCTCGATTCCTGTTCGATGACGGCCACGACGGCGCACACGTTTTCATGGGTGGGCGGCACGGACTGTACGGCGAACCCGGCATACAGGTCGGCAGCCCACCCGTCGCGGTCGGCGAGTCCGCGCGGCAACGCCGCGTCGATGTAGGCCCGCGCCTGCGATTCGCTCATGCCGGAGGAGGGCGGGGCGGCACGTTGCCCCGCGCACCCCGACCCGAGCAGGATGACCACCGGCAAGAGCAGGGCCGCCACCCGCAACCGCCGCGCACGGTGGGGCTGCCGAAACACGCCGAAACCATGGCATGGACACACCGTGCGTCTCTCGGCAAGCGTCATCTCGAACGAGCGCCGGTGACCGGGAACGGCCGTGCGCGGCGCACAGTCTCCAGTTGGAGACATGTACGGTCGGGCGACCATGTGTGAGAATTCGGGGCAGGTCGATGTGGTCAAGGGGTTCGGACGGCAACGCGTTTACGGGTCAGATGCACAATTTTATGACGGAACCAGTACTCAAAGCCAAGCTGAAGCCCAGGCGGAAGGTTCTCGATTCTGTGGCGCAAATCGATCACCTTACGGCAGCGCTCGCGCACATCACGGACGCGGTGCTGACCACGGACGTCGACGAAAACGTGGTTTTCATGAATCGTGCGGCCGAGTCGCTCACCGGCCGTACGCTGCAGGACGCGGCGGGGACCCGTTTGGCGGAGGTGTTTCCCATCGTTCACGCGCAGACCGGCGATGCCGTCGAGGGAGCCATCGACGCCGTCAGACAGGCGGACGAGGATTCTCGGGTGCTGCGTCATGCGGTGCTGGTGGGCGAAAACGGCCGGCCGGCGGTGATCGAGTACAGCATGGTGGCCATCCGGGGCGACTCCAGTCATTTCGCCGGTGCCGTCATCATATTCCGTGACATCACCCATCGACGTGCGGCGGAACTTGCCCTGCAGACCAGCGAAGAGACGCTGCTCGCGAATGCCGAGGCGCTGTTCGAGGAGAAGGAGCGGGCACAGGTCACGTTGAATTCGATCGGCGATGCGGTCATCAGCACGGATTTCCGCGGGCGTGTGAGCTTTCTGAACATCGTCGCGGAAAAGATGACGGGCTGGACGCAGGCGGAGGCGTCCGGACGCTCCATAGATGAAATATTTTTGCTCGTCGATTCCACGACGCGGGAGCAGGTGCCTTGTCCCACGATGAAGGCCATCATCGAAAATCGGACGGTCGGACTGGACGTCAAGTGTGTGCTCATCCGGCGCGACGGCGTGGAAATCGCCGTGGAGGATTCTGCCTCGCCCATCCGCGACAAGCATGGCGGAGTCATCGGCGCGGTGATGGTGGCCCACGACGTCACGGTGGCGCGCGATCTGTCCGGCAGGCTTGCCCGGCTCGCGCTGCACGACAACCTCACGGATCTTCCCAATCGAGCGCTGTTGGCCGACCGCATCGATCAAGCTCTGGCCCGCGCGCAGCGCAATGGGCATTCCGTCGCGCTGTTGTTCGTGGACCTCGACCGCTTCAAGCCGGTCAACGACACGCTGGGCCATCCGGTCGGCGACGAACTGTTGAAGGCGGTGGCGCGGCGCCTGCTTACGTGCGTCCGCAGCTCCGATACGGTGAGCCGGTACGGGGGGGACGAGTTCATCATCCTGCTTGCCGACGTCGCGCTGGCCGGGGACGTGGCCCGGTGTGCGGACAAGGTGCTGCAAGCGGTCAATGCGCCCTATCAAATCGATGTGCACACCCTGAAGTTGACCGCGAGCATCGGCATTTCCATCTTCCCTGAACATGCCACCGACGCGGAAACGCTGCTGCGCTACGCCGACATCGCCATGTATCAGGCCAAGTTCTCGGGCCGAGACAATTATCTGTCGTTCAGCCCGACCATGATTTCGATGGGAGAGCGGTGACCCGACAACGTTGTGCGTTGCGGTATCGCAATATTGAGCACTGAGCACCTCGCCGGCCGCCGGCTTTTTGACATGAATGACGGGCGTGCACCCAGGGTCGACGACAAACGGGTGCGTCAACGAGTTTTTCATGACAGCACCCCTGATCGATCCCCTCATTTCCGCTGCCGTCCAGGCCGCTTGTGTATCGGTGCACGAGCCGGACCGGCTGGCAGCGTTGCGCGGTCTGGGGCTGCTCGACTCGCCCCGCTCTGCATCGTTCGACCGCGTCACGCGTCAGGCGGCGCGGGCGCTCGGCATGCCGATCGTCCTCGTGTCGCTGGTGGATGCGGACCGGCAGTGGTTCATGTCCCGCGTCGGCCTCGACGCCAGCGAGACGTCACGGGACGTGTCCTTCTGCGCGCATGCCGTGTACGAATGCCGGCCGCTCATCGTTCCCGATGCCGTCCGCGATTCGCGTTTCGCCGCCAATCCACTGGTGACCGGTGCCCCGCACATCCGCGCCTACGTCGGCATCCCGTTGTACACCCAGGAAGGCTTCGCGATCGGCACCCTGTGCGCCATCGACCGCAAGCCGCGTGAATTCTCCGAGGACGACGTCAACACGCTGCGTGATTTTGCCTACATGATCGAGGACTTCGTTCACGGCCAACAACTCGTATCCCGGGTCGAGCAGAGCGCCTTAAAAAATGCCGAGCAGAACTCGTGGTACCGCGACGGCTTCGAGCAGGCGCCGGCCGGAATCCTGCACGTCGATCTGGACGGCACGGTGATGCGCGCCAATCGACATGCGCGCGCGCTGCTCAAGTGGACCACCGAGGACCCGGCAGAGCTGTTTCTCACCGACCTGTACGACGGCGGGCCGGATGCGGCACGTGAATGGTTCGTCAAGACGGCGGCGGGCGAAATGGACGGCTACCGTGCCACCAGCCGCTGGCTCGACAAGGAGGGCGGGATGATTTGGGTGGAGCAGGCGGTTGCGCTCAAACGGCTCGCATCCGGCGCGCCGGACAGTTTGATCGCGGTCGTGCTCGAACGGGCCGGGCCGGCTCAGTTGAGCGGCACCACATAGCTCAACATCCAGCCGTTCTGGCTGGGTTGGAACTGCACCGTGGCGTGTGCTGCGGCGGGCTGGCGGTTGAGCACGAAGCGCGCCGTGGCAATCCCGAGCGCGGCGCCTGCAACGGTGTCGGACAGCCAGTGAACGTTGTCATGCAGACGGATATACGACGTACCGGCGCCGATGCCGTAACCGATGACCCTGCGCACCCAGCGGTAATCGTCGTTGCCTGATTCTGCAAACACCATGCCGATGGCAAATGCCGCGGCGGAATGCACCGAGGGGAAGGAATCGCCGCCGTCGCGCCAGCGATCGGGCGAGGTGGTGACGTTGGGCCGTTCCCGGCCGGCTGCGTATTTGAGCGCCTCGCCCGTGACGGTGCTGAAGACGCCCGCTTCGAGCATTCCCCAAGTCTCACGGTAGCCGTCCTGATCGCCCAGGATGCCGGCGTAGGCCCAGGTCCCGGCCACCACCGCGACGGCGGGCAGGGCATCGCGCAGGCTGTTGGTGTCCTTGCCGTCGAGAAGCGCCTTCGAGCCGGTGGCGAAATGCTTGCGCACGGTGCCGTCGTACTCGTGGGCGGCTGCCACCGCTGCGGCCGTGATGCCAAAATAGCTCCAATCCTCGGCATCCCAGCGCACGGGTGCGGTTACGTACTGCCCGACGTCGGTGAGCGCAGAGCGTATCGTGACGGCATCGTCGCCGTGAGCGAGGCCGGGCAGGGCGAGGAGCATCAGCGCCATCTGGCGACCTGCTTTCAGCGTGCTCAGGCCGCAGGCGGTGTGTATTTCTTCTTTCAGCATCGACCCCATCTGCGCGCCCGCGTACCGGTACGCCCCCTTTTACTTTGTGTTGCAAAGTAATCGATTCAACGCTTCATTGCAAGCCGCCGGAAGGGCGGGCGCAACGTGACCCATCGACGACTTGACGGGCGCGTTGCCGGGGCGGAAGTATAGACACATGGCGCGTCGGAACGAAGGTAGCGGCCGAGCGCCGGGGAGAAGCCGATCATGAACAATGCTGTAGGGACTGCGCACGCGGTCCGCGGCCGTCCCCCCACGCTCGCGGGATTCTGCGGTCTTGCCGTCGCCGATCTCCTCGTGGCGTCGGTCTGCCAGGCCGCCGGACTGTCCCTGTCGCAAAGTTTGAACCTGGGTTTCGCTGGGGCGGGCATTTTTGCGGTGTTCAGGGTACTGGGCATCGGCCGAAGTGCCACCGAAGCGCATCCGGCGCGACAGTTCGCGGTGTTGTTCGTGGCGGGCATTCCCTGTTACTTCGCGCGCCTCGGCGCCGCCGGACTGCTCATGGACGTCTGGCACCTCGTGCCCGCGGGCGGACTTGCGCTCGTCGTCGGTGCCACCGCGGCCATGATCGAATTCTCGATCGGACTCGCGCGCCGGCCGGATTGGATGACGATGGACGATGCCGGTGAGCTTCGCTACTGGGCGTTCGGCATCGCCGGCATTTCGATCCTGCTGCGCGTGCTCTACGCCGCGCAGATCGAACTGCTGCCGGAGGAAGCGTATTACTGGAACTACTCGCGCCATCCGGACTTCAGTTATCTGGACCATCCGCCGATGGTGGCCTGGCTCATCTGGGCGGGAACCCATGCGCTCGGCGAAAACGAGCTCGGGGTGCGCGCGGGCGCGCTCGTGTGCGGAGCGCTGGCGACGCTGTTCTCCTACCGATTGACTCGCCATCTGTTCGGCGGGGTGGCTGCGATCTTCGCGCTGGTATTGATGCAGACGCTGCCGTTCCTGTTTTTGTCCGGGATTCTGATGACTCCCGACTCGCCGCTGACCGCGGCCTGGGCGGCGCTGCTGTACTGTCTCGAACGGGCGTTGCTGGCCGGCCGCGCGCAGGCATGGGCGTGGGCAGGGGTGGCGCTGGGGGTGGGGCTGCTGTCGAAGTACACGATTGCCCTGCCGGCCCTGGCGACTTTTTTGTTCGTGTTGACCGATGCCCCGTCCCGACGCTGGCTGGCGCGTCGCGAGCCCTACGTGGCCGTGCTCATCGCAGCCGCCTTGTTCGCACCGGTGCTGTTCTGGAACTTTCAAAACGGCTGGGCCTCGTTCGCGTTTCAGACTTCCCGGCGCCTCGCCGAGCCGCCCCGCTTCGCGTTGCATAAATTGATCGGTTCGATGTTCGTCTTAATAGCCCCCGTCGGCGTGCTGACCGTCCTCTCGGTGCTGCGCGCCCGGCCCACCGTCGGCGCAGCACCCGGGCATGATCCGGACTCGCGTTGGCGCCTGATTTTATGGTGGGTGGCGACCCCGCTCGCCGTTTTTACCCTGTTCAGTCTGCGCCACGAGGTGAAGGTGGACTGGACAGGCGCGCCGTGGGTTGGCGCGGTTCCGGCCATGGCGGCGGCCATCCATGGGTGGCGCCGCGCGGTGCCGCACGACCGGCCAAACCGACTGCTTGCGGCATGGCCGCTCACCATCGCCGGGCTGCTGGTGGCGTACAGCACCGGTTTCGGCTACCTGGTTTTCGGACTGCCCGCCGTGGGTTATTCCACCCATATGGAACTGGCACCCGTGGGGTGGCGCGAGTTGGGTCGCCAAATCGCCGTCCTGGCGCGCGACGTCGAAGCAGCCCAGCCCGCCCGCGTCTTGATCGTCGGCGCGGACCGCTACGAGACGGCGAGCGAGCTTGCGTTCTACTCGGCAGACATCCAGCAATCCGTGCGCCGGACTTCCGCCGGTCATCTGATCGGGGGGGTGGGACTCATGTATGAGCGGTGGTTTCCGCGCGCGCAGCAGGCGGGCGCCACGCTGCTGCTGGTGTCCTGGCAGAGAGCCGATCTGTCGTTGCCCCGGGTGGAAGAACGCTTCCGGGAAATCGGCCCGGTGCACGAAGTGCCGTTGACACACGACGGGCGAAACGTACGCAGTTATTTTTATCGCGTGGGCAGAGACTACGGGGCCGCGCCCGGTGCGGCTGCGCTGCCTGCCCCTTAGCATGGCGCCGGAGAATTAAGTTCGCTTAACGACGCTGGCTGGCGATCCCCGAGAGCCGTTGGCCGCTTCATATGTCGAAATTGGGAAGATCGAATGGTGTGAGCGAACCGGTCCTCGCCGTTATTCCGAGATTGGAGTACTCGCTTTGTGATACAAAGCCGGCGTTGCCCGTCGCTACCTGCGCGCACGGCCGCCGGAACCGACGAAAATTCTGCATCTGCGCCGAAGGATGACGATGACGGACTGCCCTGCACGCCGATGAGCATGATGGTTCATCCCTGGTTGGTTCTGGGTGGATTGACACTCGGTCTTTCGGCAATGACCTACGGTCTGTGTGCACTGGTCGCGGTATACGCACCGGTTCGGTCCGCCGCAGCCGGCGGGGGTGGTGGCCTGCCCGCGGTGACCCTGCTCAAGCCGTTGTGCGGGGTGGAGCCGGAGACCTACGAGTGCCTGCGTTCGTTTTGCGCGCAAAGCTACCGCGAGTTCCAGGTGATCTTCGGGGTGTCCGACGCCGCCGACCCGGTCATCGCCATCGTGCGACGGCTGCAGGAAGAATTCCCGCATCGCGACCTGCAGCTGGTGATCGACCGGCGGTTGCACGGCAGCAGCCGCAAGGTGAGCAATCTCATAAACATGATGCCGGCGGTACGGCACGAGTATCTCGTTCTGTCCGACAGCGACGTACGGGTGGGAGAAGGATATCTGGCGAAGGTCGTCGCGCCCCTGACCGACCCTGAGGTCGGCGTCGTGACCTGCGCGTACCGCGGCGTGCCGCGGCGCGGCATGTGGTCGCGGCTCGGTGCGATGTACATCAACGACTGGTTCATGCCGTCGGTTCGCGTCGCCGCCATGACCGGCTCGCGCGCTTTCGCGTTCGGCGCCACCATCGCCCTGCGTCGCAGCTCCCTCGCCGGCATCGGCGGCTTCGCGACCATCGCCGACCAGATTGCCGACGATTACCGTCTGGGCGAACTTACCCGCCGCATCGGACTCAAAACCATATTGTCCGAAGTAACCGTCGATACCTACATCACGGAGCGGAGCTTCGCGGATCTGGTCCGGCATGAACTGCGGTGGTTGCGTACCATCCGCGCGGTGCGTCCGGTCGGCTATGCTTTCTCGTTCGTCACCTGCAGCGTGCCGGTTGCGCTGATCGGCGCGTTGCTCTGCGGCGATGTGCCCGCCGGACGCAGCGTTCTGGCGATCACCGCCGCGGCCAGGCTGATGCTGCATCTGAAGACGCGGCAGAAAAGTGCCGGCGTGGCGCAGTTGCTGATGCTGCCCTGCCGCGACGCGATGACCCTGATGTTGTGGACATGGAGCTTCGCCACACGCCGTGTGCACTGGCGCGAAGACCGCTTTCTCGTCGCCCGTGATGGAACCGCCCAGCCGATTTTGAGGACTTGAAATTATGAAAACATTATTTTTGCATCCCCCTTCCTTCGATGGTTTCGATGGGGGCGCCGGCGCCCGCTATCAGGCCAAACGCGAAATACGCTCGTTTTGGTACCCCACCTGGCTGGCGCAGCCTGCCGCGCTGGTTGCCGGCAGCAAACTGCTCGACGCGCCCGCGGAGGGCCTGACCATGCAGGACGTGCTGCCGCTGGCACACGACTACGAACTCGTCATCATGCATACCAGTTCGCCGTCCTTTCCGAAGGATGCGCGGGTGGCCGAGCTGCTCAAGGAGGCAAACCCGGCATTGCTGATCGGCATGGTGGGCGCGAAGGTCGCCGTCGATGCGGAAGGATCGCTGGCGGCCTCCCCCGCCATCGATTTCGTCGCGCGGGAAGAATTCGACTACACCTGCAAGGACGTCGCGGACGGTCTGCCGCTCGAGTCGATCATGGGCCTGAGCTTCCGCGATGCAGACGGGCGTATCCGGCACAACGGTCCCCGTCCGATGATCGAGGACATGGACGCGCTGCCGTGGGTGGCTCCCGTCTACAGACGCGACCTGACGATCGAAAAGTATTTCATCGGCTATCTGCAGCATCCTTACGTGTCGCTATACACCGGCCGCGGCTGCCGCTCGAAGTGCACGTTCTGTCTCTGGCCGCAGACCGTCGGTGGTCACCGTTATCGTGTCCGCAGCCCCGACAATGTGATCGCGGAGGTGCGCTGGATCAAGGAGAACATGCCCGAGGTCAAGGAGATCTTCTTCGACGACGACACGTTCACCGATTTCCGTCCCCGTGCGGAGGAGATCGCGCGCGGCCTGGGAAAGCTCGGCGTAACCTGGTCATGCAACGCCAAGGCGAACGTGCCGTACGAGACGCTGCGGATCATGAAGGAGAACGGTCTGCGTCTGCTGCTGGTCGGCTACGAGTCCGGCAACGACCAGATCCTGCTCAACATCCGCAAAGGGCTGAAGACCGACATCGCGCGCCGTTTCACCAACGACTGCCGCAAGCTCGGCATCGCCATCCACGGCACCTTCATTCTCGGACTGCCGGGCGAGACGCTGGAGACCATCGACGAGACCATCAAGTTTGCGGTCGACATCAATCCGCACACCATCCAGGTGTCGCTCGCCGCGCCGTACCCCGGCACCCAGCTGTACAACCAGGCCGTGGAAAACGGCTGGCTCACCGCTAATCAGGGTCTGAACCTCGTCAACAAGGAGGGCGTGCAATTGTCGCCGCTCAGCTATCCGAACCTTGCCGCCGGACAGATCTACAACGCCGTCGAGACGTTCTACCGTCGGTTCTACTTCCGGCCCCGCAAGATCGTCGAACTCACGGCGGAAATGATGACGAGCTGGGAGATGACGAAGCGGCGGCTGAGGGAAGGCGTGGAATTCTTCCGATTTTTGCACGCCCGGGAGGCCTGAGGCGCTGTCTCTCGGCAGGATTCGCACGCCGCTCTTTCGATGAAAAAATTTCTGATCGTCACCGCGGACGATTTCGGATTGCACGAAGCGGTGAACGAAGCGGTGGAGCGCGCCAGCCGGGCTGGGGTGTTGACCTGCGCGAGTCTGATGGTGGCCGAAGCGGCGGCGCCCGATGCGGTGCGCCGGGCCGCCGGGCTGCCGGATTTGCGCGTGGGGCTCCATGTCGTGCTGGCGGACGGCCGCGCAATGCTCGATGCGCAGTGCGTTCCGGATCTTGCCGATCCTGACGGACGGATGGGCGAGGACATGTTCCTGCGCGGCGTGCGTTATTTCGCCCTGCCCCGGGTGCGGGGCCAGCTGGAGGCGGAGATCCGTGCGCAGTTTGCCGCCTTCGCGCGCACCGGTCTGCGCCTCGATCACGTCAACGTCCACAAACACTTTCACCTGCATCCGAGCCTGCTCGCGATCCTGCTGCGGGTGGGCGTCGAATACGGAGTGAGGGCGGTGCGTCTGCCGTGCGAGCCCCTGTGGTTCGCCGCGCGCAACGGGGGTGCGCCCGCCGCGGTGCAGGCCGCCCTGCTGCGGCCCTGGCTGACGTTGATGAAGCGTCGGCTGGTGAAAAGCGGTATTTTTCACAATGACCATGTGTTCGGCATCGCCGCCAGCGGCGGCATGGACGAAGCCACGCTGCTCTCAGTCCTCGCTCGACTTCCGTCCGGCGTGACGGAGATTTATCTGCATCCTGCGGTCGATCTGCCGTGCGCCATCGTGCCCTCCATGCAGGCCTATCGTCATGCCGACGAACTGGCCGCATGCCTGAGTCCGCGCGTCAAGGCCGCCATCGCCGCCGGGGGCCTGCGGCTCGGCGGTTTCGAAGAAGCCGCGCGTGCTTGAGTGGTGCCGACGGCACCTGACCCGCATCGCCCTCGTACTGGGCCTGGCGGTCCTGATCGGGCTGGTGATCCGCGAGGGGGCACGGTCCATCGTGAACCTGGTCTCCCATGCGGGCTGGGTGCTGCTGCTGCTGATACCGTTGCATGTCGTGCCCTTGTCGTTCGACGTCATGGGCTGGCGGCTGCTGATTCCAGGGAGATGCCGGGTGCGGGGGCTGTTGTACATCGCCTCGATACGCGAGGCAGTCGGCCGTCTGCTGCCCGTCGCCGGCATCGGCGGCGAATTGGTGGGCGTGCATCTGCTGTCGCGGCAGGGAATCGATGCGACAGCGGCGGCGGCGAGTGTGATCGTGGAAGTCGCACTGACGCTGGTCGCCCAGTATGTTCTGCTGCTCTTCGGCGTGGCCTTTCTAGTGCAGCGGACCAGCCGCTTCGAACCCAGCGGTTCGCTGCTGCTCAGCCTCATGGCGGGCGTCCCCCTGCTCGGCCTGCTGTGGTGGCTGCTGCGCAGCGGGATGTTGGTCCGCTCGCTCGAGCGTCTGGCGGGGCATGTGCTCGGCGCGAAAGCGCTGCGCTCCCTCTCAGCGGGCGGCTGGGGTCCGCTCGATGCCGCCATCCGCACACTCACCATCGCTCATGGACGCCTGGTGCAGGCCCTCCTCTGGCAGCTGGCCGGCCTGATCGCGGGCTGCGCCGAGACCTGGCTCGCGCTGCGCTGGCTCGGGCATCCGGTGAGCGTCCTGGCTGCGCTGTCGCTGGAGGCCGTGACGTTGGCGGCCCGGACCGTCATTTTCATGGTACCCGCGGGCCTGGGGGTGCAGGAAGCCGGTTTGATCGGCGTCGGTCACGTGTTGGGACTCGGCAGCGAACTGGCGGTGGCGCTGTCGCTGGTGAAGAGGATGCGTGAGATCCTGTTCGGCGTACCGGCGCTCGCGGCGTGGCAATGGGGCGAGGCCCGTTCGATGGTTCTCGACCGCACCCGGCCGCCGTGATGTCGAAACCCGCTAGGCACGCCAGGCTCGCAGCCGCGCTGGCGTGCGTGCTCAGCACCCGGGGCATCGCGCAGGTCGTTGCCGAGCCGCTGCCGCAGCCGCAAGGCTTGATGCGCTGGCTCGATCCCTCCACGGCGCCGTTCATTCCCATTCCGGAGATCGACGTCGATCCGAACGGCGGCACCACCCTCGGGCTCATCCCCACCTGGCTGATTACCGACGACCGCGCGCAGATCCGCGAAATCATCGCCCCCGACGTGTTGTACAACCCGTATTTTGGAGTCGGTGCGCGGGCGCGCCTGTTCTCGTTCCAATCCGACGACACGCAATGGTCGGTGGTGGGGGGCGCCAAACAGCATGTGGAACGGGAGTTCGACTACGAATTCCAAACCGGCCGGCTGCGCGACGGCGGCGGGTCGCTCGCATCGAGCGCCGTCTACGATCGCAGCGGTACACTGCGCTTCTACGGCATCGGCAACCAGACCCCGCACTCGAACGAAACCAATTACACCTTTCAGCAAGAGTTCGCACAGGTGGTGATGGGGTGGAATTTGAGTCACGAACTGCAGCTCTCGTACACGCTGCGGGCCCGCAGGGCGGACGTGCAGCGCGGTACGCTCGCCGGCATCCCCTCCATCGACTCGCGCTTCAGCGGCGAGCTTGGACTGGGATCGAGTCCGGAGACATTGAGCCGTGCGGCCGTCATATACGACACCCGGGATGACACGACGGTGCCGACTCGGGGCGGCCAATACGTGCTCTACGGCGGCGTGGCGGCGGCGCACGGAATCGTCAATTCGTCGTTGTACAGCGTGGTCGGCGCGGACGTACGCCAGCTGTGGCCGCTCGGCACCGGCACCACCGTTGCCGCGCATGCGGCACTGCGCTACATGCCGGGCACCGCGATGGTGCCGTTCTGGGCCTTGTCGAGTCTTGGCGGGGACCTGAGCGTGATCGGCGAGACCCAGCCGCTGCGCGGCTATGGAACCGGTCGCTTCTACGATCGAGATTCGTTCTCCTCGAGTCTCGAATACCGCTTGCGGGTGTTGTCGGTCGATGCGGTGGCCACCCACATCAACGTCGAGCTGACGCCCTTCCTCGACCTGGGCGAGGTGTTCGCCCATTCGCGGCAGTCACCGTTCGCCCACCTGCATCACGTTGCCGGCGTGGGCTTCCGTGGCCTCGCCAGCCCGTTCGTCGTGGGATTCGTCGACTTGGGCTACGGCTCCGAAGGCGTGGCAGTGTTCACCGGCATCAATTATCCATTTTGAAGCCGGCGCCGCGCTCAGCGCCGGCTGACCAGAACCCGATTGCGGGTATGTTCGATCTCGCGCATCGGCAGGTGCAGTCTCGCGATTGCGGCCGCCGAGAGTACGGGCACGGTGCCGAGCAGGACGGGCTGGGAGGCGCCCTAACGCCGCCTGCCGGCCGGAAGGGGTTGGTTTTTCTTAAGGGTCGCTTCGAGTTATATTGCGACGATGCAAAGTTTCGGAGAGTCGGCATGAAGGATCTGCGCGAGGCACTGCTCGAGATCCATTCGATACGGCATCAGGTCGCGCTCAACACGCAGTTCCGTGGTTACGGGCCGCTGTCGAGCGCGTTCAGCGGCATTCTCGCGCTGGTGGTGGCCGGCACCCAGGCCGAGTTCGCCGGGCATGGCGCGTACGACTCCATGCGCTGCCTCATCGTGTGGGTGTCCACGGCGGCGGTCGCGCTGTTCCTGTCCGCGATCGAAACGTTCGCCCGCTCGCATCGCGTCCACTGCGGGCTGGCGCAGGAGATGATCCAGTCGGCGGTGGAACAATTTCTGCCTGCGCTGATCGCCGGCCTGCTGTTGACGGCGGTGTTGTTACGCGTCGCGCCGGACGATTTCTGGCTGTTGCCGGGACTGTGGGAGGTGATCTTCAGTCTGGGAATATTTGCTTCCTGCCGGTTCCTGCCGCGCCAGATGCGTGCGGTGGGAGTGTGGTATCTGGCGACCGGACTGTGCAGTGTCATGCTGGCCGGCGCCACCCGGACTTTCTCGCCGTGGACGATGGGCGTGCCGTTCGGGATCGGCCAGCTGTTGGTCGCGGCGGTGCTCCACTTCGGCTTCGAGGAGAATCCCGATCAAACGTGACGTCGTCAAGAAAGAGGTGCTGCGCCGGTTCGCTTACGACGGACTGGACCGGGTCATCCACGAGCGCGCGCGGCTGAGCCTGCTGACCTCGCTGGTCACCCACCCGAAAGGATTGTCGTTCGGCGAACTGAAGCAGTTTTGTGCGTTGACCGACGGCAACTTGAGCCGCCATCTGCAGGTACTGGAAGAGGCGAAACTCGTCAGCACCGCCAAATCGATGGATCAGAACCGTCCGCAGACGGTATGCCGCGTCACCGCGTCCGGTCGCAAACGCTACATCGAGTATCTGTCCGTGCTCGAACAGGTGCTGATCGATGCCGGTGCGGCGGTCGACATGGAAGCCGATCGCAAGACTCGGTCGGGATCTGCGACGGCCTAATCACGGCGCGATCCTTGAAAAATCAGTCCTTCGCCAGGCGCTTCGATTTCGCCTGGAAGGGTATCGTCGGCACCGTCCGCGGCGAGGCGAGCTTCAGGACCCAGCTCGTCATCGGTTTGTGCGCCGCCCTGGTGTTGTGTTTCATCAAGCCGCCGCTGGTGTGGGTGGCCTTGTGCGCTCTGGCGGCCGGTCTCGTCCTCGCGCTCGAGTTGGTGAACACGGCGCTCGAACATCTGGCGGACCGTCTGCACCCCGAGCGGCATGAGGCCATCGAACGCGCCAAAGATTGCGCCGCGGCCGCCGTTCTGCTGGCTTCGTTCACGGCGCTGATCGTCGGTGTGTTGACGGTCGGCGTGGGCGTGGGCTGGCTCAGACCGTAGGCGCCTGGCGGAGCGGGTCAGCTAGGTGCGATGCGGACAGGCTCCGGTTCCGCCGGGCGAAATACACCATCGACAGCGACACGAGCGCGATCCCGGCCGCCGAGGTCGCGTAGAGCGCGTAACGGTACACGGTCAGCCATTCGACGCGTACCAGCCCGAAGTTTCGCCACAAAAGCAAGGCGCAGCTGCCCGTGTAACCGGCGGAGTCGGCGACGTAGATCAGGAAGCCGGCGGTCGCCACCCGGCCGCTCGCCGCCACCAGCCGATCGAACAGCATGGCATTGAAGGGGGTGTACACCACGTAGAGCCCGGCCCCGCTCGCGATCATCCAGGGCAGCGGCGCCAGCCAGCCGGCGTCGAACGCCAGCGTCGACACGCCGAGCAGCACGAGCCCTGCGAGTATCACGCCATGGATGACCGTGAGCGCGCGCAGATTGTCGCGGACCCGGACGATGATGCCGAGGGCGGCCAGCGCGACCGCCGCCACGGCGAGTTCCGAATAGGTGAACATGGCCGCCGGATCTGCGTAGCCCAGCGCGGTCCACAGTTCCACCGCGAAATTGTCCCGAAAATCCCGCAGCGCCGTGGCGAACACATAGGCGATCACCAACAGGACCACGCCCGGTCCATAGTCCGAGAGAAAAGTGCGCATGTCGCGTGCGCTCATCGGCCCTCTGCGGATACGCTGCGCCTCGTCCTCGGCATCCGGGAGAGGCAGCGAAGCAAGACCCCACACGGCGGGCAGCAGCAGGGGCACGAACACCAATCCCGTGGCGGCCGGCATCCACAGCGGCGGGACCTGAAAATGACCCATGAGCAGACTGGCGACCGATTTGACCGCCCCCGACGAGACGATGAAGCTCGCACACAGCACCGCGCCCAGGATCTCCGACGTCCGTCTGCCCTCCATGTAGCCGAACACCAACCCCCAGATCATTCCCAGGCACAGCCCGTTGCAGAACAGCGCCGCGACTTTGAGCGGTGCCGGCACCACGGCGAATGCCAGCAGTGCGAACCACGCCGTGCCGATCAGGGCGAGAATGGCGCGCGCCCGCCGGGTGCTGCGCATCTGCGCGATCACCTTGATGCCGATGAACTTCGCCGCCGCGTAGCCCAGCACCTGGGCGATCACCAGCGCGATCTTGAAGTCGAGGGAGTGGTGCCAGCCGTCGATGTCACCAAAGGTGGCCGCGGTGAACGGCTTGCGGAAGGCATACATCGAGAAATACGTCGCGAAACCCGCCAGCGATGCGAAGGTGGTGAACGTCACCGATGATCTGCGAAGCGAAACAGCGAGCGTTGCCATAGAACCTCGGACGAAACCCCGGCCGACATCAAGCCGCCCGCCTGTTACAGGGTGATGACGTTCATCGCGGCGGTGGAAACCGTCACATTCGCCTTCCTATACTGCCAGCAAACAATGTGGATGACGTGACGTATGACGACAACCCTGCGAGTCCCCTAGCCGTGGCGCCCGGACTGCATTCCCCTCAGTTCGATCTCGCGGTGGTGGGCGCGGGTATCGTCGGACTCGCCGTCGCCCTCGCCGCCGCGCGCCGTGGGCTGGGCGTGATCGTCATCGATCGAGATGCGCAGGCGAACGGTGCATCGGTGCGCAACTTCGGCTTCGTCACCGTGAGCGGACAGGCTCGCACGTCCATGTGGGCGCGGGCGCGTCGCACCCGCGAAGTGTGGGGTGAGGTCGCGGCCGCCGCCGGCATCCCGGTCCTGCAAACGGGCGTATGGGTCGCTGCCCGCCGTCCGGAGTCGGTACGGGTCGCGGAAGCATTCCTGGCCACCGAGATGGCCGTCGGCTGCCGTCTGTTGAGCGTGGCCGAAGCACGGCGCCGATGCCCGCAATTGACTGCGCCGGATCTCGCAGCGGTGCTCGAAAGCACCGTGGAACTGCGCGTGGAATCGCGGGAGGCGGTGCCACGACTGGCAGCATGGCTGTCGAGCGCGCACGGGGTGACCTTTCGGCGCGACACCGTGGTCACCGGCATCGACATGCCCACGGTGAGCACGTCGCGCGGCGACATTCGGGCGACCCGCGTGGCCGTATGCCCCGGCGACGACTTTCAGGGTTTGTACGCCGAGCGTCTCGCGGCCCATTCCCTGACCCGCTGCAAGCTACAAATGCTGAGGCTGGCCAGCCCCGGATTCCGTCTGCCCGCCCCGTTCATGTCGGATCTGGGGCTGGCGCGGTATGCGGGCTATGCGGACCTCGCCGCCGCGGGACCGCTCAAAGCGCGGCTTGTCCGGGAACAGGCGGAGCACGTGCAGCATGGCGTTCATCTCATCGTCGTGCAGAGTGCCGACGGCAGCCTGGTGGTGGGTGACAGTCATCATTACGCACCCACGCCCGATCCGTTCGCGCATCAGGAAATCGACGCTTTGATTCTCGATGAGTTTCGGGCCGCACTCGGCATCGAACCGCCGCGCACGCTCGAACGTTGGACCGGCACCTATGCGTCCGCAGCCGACAGGCCGGTGTTGATCGATGCGCCCGAGCCGCACGTCCGGATCGCCATCGTGACATGCGGTGCGGGGGCGTCCTCGTGCTTCGCGATCGGCGAGGAGGTGGTCGCAGACCTGTGCGCCGACCTCAGCGACCGGGGACAGGTGGCATGAGTCTGCAGGATCATTTCGATCTGGTGATTTTCGACTGGGCGGGGACCATGGTCGATTTTGGCTGCTTGGCGCCGGTCAGGGCGTTGGTCGAAGCGTTCGCCGCCGAGGGCGTGGCGATCGATGCCGTGACGGCGCGCCGTGACATGGGAAAAGCGAAGCGTGACCACGTAGAGGCACTGCTGCACGAGCCGACCGTGGCGGCGGCGTGGCGGGCGCGCTTCGGCTGCGACCCGGGGCCGGATGCCGCGGCGCGCTTGATCGCCCGGCTCGGGCCGTTGATGCGAGACCATGCGGCCACGGCGGCCACGCTCATTCCCGGAGCGCTCGAGACGTTCCAGGAATTGCGCGGTGCGGGGATCAAAGTGGCGTCCTCCACGGGCTACACCCGCGAGATGATGGAGCCGGTGCTCGTGCTCGCGGCCGCCCAGGGCTACGTGCCGGCGCAGGTGATCTGTTCGGGTGAGACACCCGCCGGGCGCCCGTCGCCGCTGATGATCTACAAAGCCTGCGCGGAACTCGGCGTGTGGCCTCTGTCACGCGTAGTCAAGGTGGACGATGCCGAGGCAGGTGTTCGCGAAGGCAAAGCCGCGGGCGCCTTCACCGTCGGTGTCACCTCGGGCAATGCACTGGGTCTGTCGTGGGAATCCTTGCAGGCACTGCCCGCCGCGCAGCGCGACCGTCGCCGGCAGTCAGCGGCCCACGCACTGCGCGACGCGGGCGCGGATCTCGTCATCGATTCGGTGGCCGGGCTGGTTGTCGCGCTCGAGCGTGCGGTCGGTCAGCGGTAACGTTCGCGGGCGTCGCCGAGCGCGCGCTCCAGTTCACCGAGCCAGGGTGTGTAATGTTTCCATTGATCCAGGCCCTCGCGAAAGATGGGCCGGCGGACTTGTTCGGAACTCGCCGTGCGAATGCTGCGCTCGGTCTTGTGGAACTCGACGCAGGCGGGCTCGAAATCCAGACCGCAAAACTCGAGCAGCCGGCGCACACTGCCGTCCAGGTCATCCACCACGTCTTCGTGGAACACCCGCAGCACCC
>CAZZVN010000013.1:0-71448 GCA_964657625.1 uncultured Steroidobacteraceae bacterium | reverse complement strand
TGCATTTGCGACGCCCGCCTTGCATTTGGATTAATATCGGCACACCGTGCCGAAATCGGGCGTTCCTCGTTGTAGTCATCGGCAGGAGATGCAGGCTGTGATTCGTTACCTCAAGAATGGCGTGTCGGCGCAGACGGTTGTCTCCGAAGACGCGCGGATACGCTCCCGGGTGGAGGAGATGTTGGCGGGGATCGAACGACGCGGCGACCCGGCGGTACGCGAATACTCGGAGCAACTGGATCATTGGGATCCGCAAGACTTCCGGCTAGACCGCGCGCAGATCGATGCGTGCTACGCGGCGTTGCCCGCGCAGGCGGTCGAAGATATCAAGTTCGCGCAGACCCAGGTGCGAAACTTCGCGCAGATCCAGCGCAACTCCATGCAGGACGTAGAAGTGGAGACGCTGCCCGGCGTATTTCTGGGCCACAAGCACATTCCGGTCAATTCCGTGGGCTGTTATGTACCCGGCGGCAAATATCCGCTGGTGGCAAGCGCGCACATGAGCGTGGTGACGGCCAAGGTGGCGGGCGTGCCGCGCGTGATCGCCGCCGCGCCGCCGTTCAACGGCAAACCCGCGCCGGCCATCGTGGTGGCTATGGATCTCGCCGGAGCGGATGAAATCTATGTTCTTGGCGGCGTGCAGGCCGTGGGTGCCATGGCCATCGGTACCGAGTCGATTGCGCCGGTCGACATGATCGTCGGACCCGGGAACGCCTATGTCGCCGAGGCCAAACGACAGCTTTACGGGCGGGTCGGAATCGACCTGTTCGCCGGGCCCACCGAGACGCTGGTCATCGCCGACGAGACGGTGGACGGCGAGATCTGCGCGGCCGATCTGCTCGGCCAGGCCGAGCACGGCCCGACCTCACCCGCGATCTTGTTGACCAACTCGGAGAGGCTGGCCCGCGAAACGATGGCCGAGGTGGATCGTCAGCTGACGATTCTGCCCACCGCCGAGGTCGCGCGAGTGGCGTGGCAGGACTACGGGCAGGTCATCGTCTGCGACACCTACGAGGAGATGTTGAGCGTCGCCGACGACATCGGCTCCGAACACGTGCAGGTGATGACTCGGGACCCTGATTTGTTCCTGGAGCGCATGACCAATTTCGGTGCGTTGTTCCTCGGCCCGCTGACCAACGTGGCGTACGGTGACAAGGTGATCGGCACCAACCACACGCTGCCCACCAACAAGGCTGCACGTTATACGGGCGGGCTCTGGGTGGGAAAATTTTTGAAGACCTGCACCTACCAGCGGATCACGACCCCGGCTGCATCGGCGTCGATTGGCGAATATTGCTCGCGGTTGTGCGCCCTGGAAGGGTTCATGGGCCATAAGGAACAGGCGGACCTACGCGTGAGGCGCCACCGCGCGTTGGGATAGCCCGTTGCGCTCATGTGCTACTCCGCGCAGGTCATCCAGATGGTCCGCAAGTTGCACCGCGAGCTCGGCATCCGTTTGGACTATGACGAGGCGGAGAGGCTGTTCATGCGACGCCTCGACGATCCGACGCTCAACATCTCTCGGGGTTTCGAGGCGAATTTCGACGAGCCGACCACGGCTCAGGGACGGCGCATCAAAGCCGCGATCGACGCGCATCGCTCGCGGGTCGTCAGAAAGACCGAGGAAGAACTTTTTACGCAGAAAACCCGTCTCCACGATGCGGAGCGGTCCTTGCGGTCGAAGACCACGAAGAAGGCGGGCGAGGACGTGCGTATCGCATCCAGGAAGATCGAGGCGCTCACCGCCAAGTTGACAGATCTGCATCGCAGCGGGCCCGCGGCGCGCGACGACCGGGTGTTTCCGATGGTCTATGCCGGCGTCATCGTGCAGCAGGACGGACAGCGGGTGCTGAGTCCCATGCGCTATGCCTGCCGTCCGGCCGGCAAGCCGGCGTTCTACGACAAGAAATTCCCGGGCCTGTACAACGCGCGTCGGGACAATCTCGAGAAGTTTTGGAATCAACAGTTCGGCCGGCACCATGCGGTGATGGTCGTCGAGAGCTTTTACGAGAACGTGCAGCGCCCGGCACAAGCACCGGGCAACCCGGACTGCCCGGGCGAACAGAGCCGGAACGTCGTGTTGCACTTCGCTCCCGATCCGCCGCAGTTGATGTTCGTGGCCTGTCTCTGGTCGTGCTGGACGGACCCGAACGAGCCGGATTTGCGGGGATTTGCGTCCATCACGGACGATCCGCCCCCGGACGTGGCGGCCGCGGGTCATGATCGATGCATCATCAATCTGCGTCCAGAGCACGTGGAGGCGTGGTTGACGCCGGGAAGACGTGAATTGACCGAACTGCAGGCGATGTTGTCGGACCGTGCGGTATCGAAATTTCACCACAGTGAGGCGAAAGCGGCGTGAGGCGCCTTCACCGCCACGTCGAGTCTCTCAAATGTTCGTCCCAGGGTTTTCCCGGGCCGCATTGCGTCGAATAGTATTCCCCCTGCATGCCGCCGATCCGGCCGCGCATCCGGTACGTGACGGTGTAGTAATCGAGGGCATTCTTCAATGCGGTCGCGTCAGGCACGCCGAGCAGTCTCGCCGCGCGGTAGTTGCGTTGCACCGCCTCGCATTCGGTGCGTGCTTCGTTCAATTCGCCGCGCACGTGCATGCTCTCGTGGGTGAACAGGTTCAAGCTTTCGATCTCTCGTTCGCTCGCATGGTCCGGATGTGACAGGTAAGACCCCAACGTGGCGCACCAGGGTTTTTGAATCACGATGGCGCCGGTCGTCGGGTTTGCATGACCCGCGGCGAGCATCTGCGTGTCGAGCATGGTATCGAACAGCGTATTGCAGTGAACCGAGGCACGATGCTGATCGGCCATCACGGTGGCCCTGCGCGACAGCCATCGTTCGAAGTACCAGCCGTGCACGGGGGGCCACGCGAACAGCACCGCCAAGACCACGACCAGCGTCAGGTAGGAAACATTGACCGGAGCGGGAAAATCGAAGCCGGGCGGGGCGAGGATGCTGTTGCGAATCTCGCGCACGGCGCACCAGCAGAAAAAAAACGAGATCAGAATCCACAACACGGGGACGGAGGCAATCCGATTGACGCTAGGTTGTACCGTGACCGCACCTACCGGTCTCAACGCGCCGTGATGAGCTCATCGCAACGCCTGATTTAGGAGCGCTGCGAGGCGCACCCCCGCCTTGCTCAACTGGTCGGCCGTCACGGCGGTGGCGTCGGTGACGTAGCTGTCCGAAAGCGGGTAGTGGTTCGTCGTGGTGGCCGCCGGCAACAGCCCGTAAGTGTGTGATTTGGCGATGGCATACGACTCCATTGCCCATTCGGCGGGAGTGCCGGGCGACCACTGCGCGCGCTTCGAGTCCGTGATGTTCGCGATCAGACGTTGCGCGATCTCGTTTTCGTTCGCTCCCAATCGTGCCACGAATTCCGTGTCCCAGTCGTGATGGAGGTTGTTCGATGCGATCCCGGGGGCGGTCACGATCTTGGCGTTGCCGCCCTGGTCATGATCGTCACTGGCGTGCAGCGGCTGGTGCACGTCACCGACGAAATGCAGGAGGAACTCCAGGGCCAGACGCCGTTCCTGGTCGCTGGTCGCCGGCGCCTCGAGTTCGGTGGTGAATTCTGCGATTTTGTCGACCACGCAGTCGTCGGCGGGTCCGAGTGAAGCGGCCACCCCGCGCTGCAATGCGGGCTGGCCAAAGCAGGCGCTGCTGATGCTCGCTTCTTCGAGTTCGAGATCCACGAAATGCCAGGTATGGGTCTGCGTGTAACGGACCTTGCTGGTGTTTCGATCCGAGTCGCGGTACTTGTCCGCCCACGTGGCCTCGTGCGCGATATCTTTTGCCGTCAGCGCCGTAGTATCGCCGGCCAGAAGCACATTTACCTTGCCGCGTACCGAGGGCTCCAGATAGTGATCCGCTATCAATCCGATCACCTCATGACCTTCATCTCCCCACCCAAATGCAGGCAGGGAAGCGAATCCGATGAATACCAGGCAGGTCAGGCGACGGAAACCTCTGTTGCTCATACCGACGGAACCTCGAAGAACGCCACGATCGGAGAGGATGAATACACCCGCTGGCAACTCTGAATCAAGACCTGCGACGTGCTGCCTCGAAAGCGGGTGTTGGGCTATTTGCTCCATCCTGAGCGGCTGGACGCGGGCGGCAGCCGGAGATGCTCAACTCATCGATCTTCACGCCGCCGCGATCTGCACCTCGTCGATGAGCCGCGCGATCTTCTGCCGCACGTCGGGGCGGCCGACGTGCTGCTGTGAATCTTCGATCTCGTCGGCGCGAAAGAAGGCGCTGACGGTGCGGCCGTCGGCGCTGACGGTGAGCGTCTCGCCTTCCGCGTGACTCTTGGTGCCGGCGGATTCGAACATCACAGAATGATACTGAATGCCTGCGCGGCGCAATTCCGCGCGCGCCTCCGACATGATCCGCGATTTCCCGTGTTCGAATTTTTCCAGCGTCATTTGTGCGGCTCCGGCGGCTATTGGGCGATGTGGCATGGTACTGCCGGACCGCGTCGGTATGCTGTGACTCTGGTCGCAGGCGATACGCGAGCATGTGCCGCAATCATCCTTTACTTAATGCACGGTACCGCCGCCTTCACAGGGTGAATTCGAGTTCGAACGGGACGCGGCCACGGGCGTCGAGCGAACTCAGCCGTGCAAGACTCTCGATCTGCGCATGCAGCGCGGCGGGCACGCCGGGGCGATCCTTGACGGTGCCGGCGAGCTGCACGGTGTCGTCCTTGAGCGAGTAATGGATCACCGCCTTCGTGTCGAGCGGTCCGCCGTCGTCGCTGAGTTCCGCGCCGGGATCGGCATCGGGCGTGATGGCGCCATTCGCAAGCTTCACCGTGTAGCCTCCAAGATTGGTGTTGTCGGCGAACTGCGGCGAGCTCAGGTCGGCGAGTCTGACGACGCCGATCAGGGTGCGCGGTACGACGTGGGTTCCTGCAAACGCCACGGCCATGTCGCTCATGTCCAAATGCACGGTGCCGCGCCAGCCCGCAGGCACGCCGAAATCATGGAGATCCTCGAGGGATCCGCCGCCTTGTACGTTCTGCGCGCGCAGACCGCCGCGGGTGAGTTCGATCGCGCCATCGGCGACGAAACCGAGCTTTACCCAGTGCAGGTCGGCGGCAAGGGTCGCGTGCAGCAGGGCGAACGGATGGACGTGCCACTCGATGGCGCCGGCTTCCAGCGAGTTCACGATCAGCTTGTTGGCCGATCCGTGCCAAAGACTGCCGGAGAAATCCTCCGCGCGCACCTCGGGGGGCAGGAAGCGGCCAACCAGGGACGCGGGCAGCACGCTCACCACCACCACCAGGACGGCGAGCACGACCAGGGCCGTCAGCGGCCACAGATATCCGCGGCGGGCCTCGGCGGGCGGCGTACGGCTATTTGCCCTGGCTGAAGGTGATGCTGGCATTCACCGCTCCTGGCCGTGCAGCGCGATCCACCGTGATCGAGTCGATCGCAAGTCCGTGCTGCTGGTCGAGTGTGGCGAGCCAGGTGAGAAGGGTGTCGAAAGGGGCCGCCTCGAGTTGCACCCGGACGCCCGAGCCGCTCGGCTGGGTTCCGCGCAGAGCCGAACCCAGGCCCGCTTCGCGGCCGATGCGATCCACCAACACCACGGGCGCCTCACCGGTATCCACCGGCACCGCGCCGCCGCCTGCCTGCACCTCGGGTGCGTTAAGCCGCATCCAGGCGAGGTCGGCGGTCTGCGCGTTGCGGTGATTGACGGCCGTCGCCACCGCCGACTCGAGCGGCCATAAGATGCCACCGAACAACACGATCACCACCAGCGCGATTGCGCCGATCAGGACGATGCGACGTTCGCGTTGCTGCAAAGCGGCATACCAGATCATGAGCTTGTTCATCGGCGCGCCTTGGCGCCGGGCGCCCGTACCTGCATGTGTGCCTGGACCCCGGCGGCAGTGGGTGTCGAGGACTGGATGTCCGCGGTCATGCCCTGCTTGCCGATCAGCTGGGTCAATTGCGACAAGGTGGCGAGGCTCGGCGCGGTGATCTGCATGTCGAGCGAGCGTTCACGATAGCTCATGGCATCGATACTCGTCTTGGGCGTGGCGGCGAGGGCACCGCTCAGCACGTAGAGCGTGCGCAGGAAATTCTCCGACCCCGGTCCTGCGCGACGAATACGATCGAGTCGCGTCTGCATCTGGCGGCGCGGGTCCTGCAGGGTCTCGCCCGGCATGGCGGCGCCGAACACTTCGGCAATCTGCCCGTCGAGCACCGCGGTTTGTTTGTGAGCCTGATGAATCTGCAGGGCCTGAGCGGCCACGTGCAACACCAGCAGTCCCGCCGCCAACGCGGCGACCGGACGCCAGCGTTGCAAACCGATGCGGTAATTCTTGCTGGGGGCAAATTCGCCCTGCAACAGATTGACGGCATCGGTGGTGGACAGGCCGCGGGCGAGCCACGGAAGGGGGCCGTCCGCGAGCAGTTGGATCTGCAGGGAGTCGAATCTGCCGGTGAGTGCTTCGAACTCGGCTTGGACCTCGGCCCAGTCCTCGCGCGTCGCATACAGGACGACGTTTTCCGGGACTTTGCCGTCCAGGCCGCCGGCCAGCGGGTCAGCGATCACGCCGGCCACGATCAATGCCTCGGTCACGGGCGTGAGTTCGACCGCGAACGGCAGGGCGCCGGGCCGGCGTACGCTCAAGCGGGTTTTTTCCAGCCACAGCACCGTCTGCCCCGGATTCTCCGGGAGCAGCGCCATGTCGGCGTACAACCCGACCGGTGTGATGCCCGCCGCGCTCAGTTCGGTGAGCCAGCCTTCCAGTACGCTGCGCGAGACCACGGCCACCGGGGTCCCACCGCCGGCGCGGCGTCGCCCGAGCGCAAACGTCAGCTGGTCGATGTCCTCGGTCAACTGCTCTTCCAAGGCGAACGGCACGGCGCGCGCCAGCCTGACGCCGCTGCCCGGGGGCAATTCAGGCTCGGCGAGCAGGATCTGCGCCGCGGGGGCCAGCACGATCACCTGGGCCGAACGGGCCACCGCCGCGGCGAGGCTCAAGGGCCCACGCTGCCGGGCGGCACTCGGCAGGCCGGTCTCGTCGATGTTCAGCCATTCCGTATCTTCTTCACCGGACGCGGGGAGACGGAGCAGTAATGTGTGCGGCATATCTTTATAGCGTACCGAATGTGCGCAGCAGCGGCGTCACCTTGCCGCCATTACTCAGCTGCAAAAGACTGTACAAGGTGAACTCCGTGGTGCCAAGCGCGACGCGGGTAGTCAGCCGGAAATAAGAGCTCTTGTCTGCGAACCGATCCGCGATCTTGGCGGCCACCGTTTTGCCGAGCACGTTGGTGAGGGTGGCGACATCGGGAAAACATCCGGCCCTGCGGCCATTGGCGAGCACTTCCGGGCTGCCCGAGTATTCCCCGCTCAGGTTGTCCGCCAGGCTCTCGATCACGTAGGCGGGGGCGGTGCAGATGTTGATGGTGGCGGTGGCGGTGGGCAGCGCGGTGACGTAGGGGGCGATCTTGCGATAGCGATCCGCACCGAAGCCCGGCAGATTCATCAATTCGGTGGGGCTGGTCATCGGCCAGTTGCCGGTGCGATAGGGTGGGTTCAACGCGGTATACACCGAGTCCTCCGCGCCGTCCGGACTGCCCGGCTGGTCGTCGGCATCGATCCAGTCCCGGGCCATGCCGGCCCACTTGGTCTCGAGGCCGACCGAGACCAGGAGCCGCTGGAACTGCTCCAATGGCTGGGAGTCCTGCATGCCATCGGTGCCGACGCGGCCGAGGTTGTTCAAGTTGAAACGGCCCTGCATGTCCTCGAGCGACCCTTGCAGGGTGCCGATGGGTTCGCCTTCGGCATCGTTTTCGGGCGTGAGCGGATAGGGCTGACTGGCCGTCGCCCACGCCTGCGTCAGAGTCACCTGCTTGCTGCTGGCATTCTGGGTGAGCACGTCCGCCGCCAGTGCCTCGGCGGCCATGCTGAAGTGCACCGCCTGTTCTGCGGCAAGCACGGCCATCGTGCGCCGCCGCTCCAGCCAGCTGTCGAAGGTGATCTTCGTGGCAAGGATGGCGGCGAGCGCGACCAGGATGAGCGCAATGATCAGCGCGATGCCGCGTTGACGCGCCCGCGGTGGCAAGCCGCCCCGGGTTCTGCGGGCGCGGCTCAAGCGGCTCACCCCGCCACCTCGATGAGCCTGCGGATTCGCCCCCAGTCCTTGAAGTCGATGGTGATCTCGACCGCCACCGGGCGGGTGTAGCCGTTCGCCGGCTGTGCGAGCGTCGCCGGCGGCCAGGAGTTCTGCCAGGCCTGATTGCCGTCGAGATAGCGCAGTTGCACCGTTTTTACGCCGGTCAGCAAGTTCTGCACCACGGGCTGGGTGCCCTGTGCGTTGTCCAGAGCGCTCTGGTAGGAACGGGTCACGACGTCCTTGTTGAGCGAATAGGACACCCGCTGCAACGTGCCGCGCTGTTGTCCGGCGGTGTTGGACCAGCCGCTGCGGGTGAGGTCGGCGAGCGGCGTCACCGCGGTGGCCGCGCTGGTGCTCGAGCCTGCACCGAAGCTCGAGTTGAACGACATGCCGGACCCGGCGGAGGCGCTCGACGAGGGCCCGTCAGTCCCCGCGCCGGTGCCGTTTCCCGGGTTGCCCTTCAAGGCCGGCAACCGGGCCTGGCCCAGCGGATCGCGTACCGGCCGCGGCGCCATTTGTGAAAAGTCCATGACGATCATGCGAACGCCGAATTCGATTTCGCGCGAGCGTGCCAGCGCCTCCTCGGTGCGCTCGGCGGACAGCCGTGCCGTGCGGTACGTGCCATAGCCGAGCGCGGACATGATGCCGAGGATCAGCAACGCCACCAGCATTTCGATGAGCGTGAAACCACGCGGTGTCGGGTTCTTCATTGCGGCGTGGGGGTGCCGCTCGACGTTCCGGACGAGCCGCTCGAGGGGGTGCTGCTCGACGTGCCCGTGCCCGAGGTGCCGGTGGTCGAGGTCGTGCCGGTCGTGGTCGTGGTCGTGGTGCCGGTGCCCGTCGTCGTGCCGGAACCGGTGGTGGTCGTACCGGCGGGCGTCGCGGTGGCGGCCGTCGCCCCCGCACTCCAATCGACGTTCGAACTGCCGGGCGTGCTCAGGGCGGTGCCGGTGAAGCCCGAAGCCTCCGCCAGCGGATTGCCCTTGGCCGTCTTGGCGCCCGCGTAGACGCGCACCACCACGCGCTTCATGGTGGAGACGCTGGTGTCGAAGTAACGGGTATCGTAGTGCCAGGTACGCCCCGCCGAGGAGATTTCGGCGACATCGGTATTTTGACCGAACTTAGTGGTGTTCAGGCGCACCTCGGACAGACGGTTCATGGCAATCCATTCCGCCAGGGTCTTCTCCCGCAGGTAACTGCTGGTGCGCGCGGCCCCGCTCACCGCCACCATGAGCGCGGTCAGACCGAGCGCGACCACCATCAACGCGACCATGACCTCGATCAAGGTGAAACCCCGCGCACGCCACCCGACCGATGCGCAGGGCCTCACGTACGCCGGTCCGAGGGCTTGGCGCTGTTGCGGTCCGAGTTCTCCAGCGACACCTTGCCGAGCGCGTCGCCGTCGACCGAGGCCTGGGCACGAGTTTCCGCGCGCAGCAGCGTGAGCCGGAACGGCGTCCCGTCGCCGCTCGCGGCGATAGCCACCTGCGGGGCGGGCGGGGGCTGGCTGCTCGAGAAGCTCGAGTCGAGCGCCTTGAGCACCACCACCTGGGAATCGAGTTCGAGCTGGAAGGCGAGACCCTTCGGCAGTGTGCGATGCCTGAATTCGCGCTCCTGGTCCATCGCGGTCCAGCGGTCCCGCACCCCGTCGTAGACCACGAATCCGTAGGCCGCCGGCTCCAGCCGCAGACCGTAATCGCGTCCCTCGAGCAGGGCGCGTTCGTGCAGCAGGTCGATCAGGCTGCCGATACGCCGGGTCTCCTCGTCGAGTTGCGCGTCACGGCCGGTGACGCCGATGGACAGCACCGCGAGCGAGATCACCACCGCCATGATCACCACCACGACCAGGATCTCGATCAGCGTAAATCCCCGGTCACGCCGCGCGCAGGGCGCGGACGCGGGGGCGTTACCTCTGATCGAGCGTGGTCGAGCTGATATCGGCGTCGTAGCCTTCACCGCCGGGTTTGCCGTCGCGTCCATAGGTGGTGATGTCGTAGTCCCGGCCGTCTGCGCCCGGGCTCGCGTATTGGTACAGGTTGTTCCACGGGTCCTTCGGCAGCGCAGGCAGATAGCCGCCCGAACGATAGTTGGTGATGGTCGCATCGACGGGTTGTTTGACGAGCGCCTGCAGACCCTGTTCCGTGGTCGGGTACTTGAAGTTGTCGAGCCGGTAAAGATCGAGTGCCGTCTCGACGGCACGGATGTCGCTCTGTGCGCGCGTCACCCGCGCCTTGTCGACGTTCTCCAGAATTTTAGGCACCACGAGCGCGCCCAGCACTGCGAGAATGACGACCACGACCATGATCTCGATAAGGGTGAAGCCGCGTTGCGCGTTACGCATGATAGTCCTCGAAAGTTCTCGCGATGATAGCAAATCGCCGGGGAAAGATTGCCATCGCGCTGCAATGGGATCGTGATCGCGGTGTCTGGCTGGTGCTGATCCTGCTCGCGATGGCCGTGGTGTTGGGTCTTGGCGACAACGCCTCCGCACTGCTGCGCTACGATCGAAGCGCCATCGCCGCCGGGGGCTGGTGGCGGTTGCTCACGGCCCACATCGTGCATCTCGACGCTCACCATCTCGTGCTGAACGGTTTGGGACTGGTGTTGATGTGGTCCCTCTTTGCGGAAGATTACACCGCGGTGCAATGGCTGCTGATCGTGCTGTGCGGTGCACTCGCCATCAGCTGCGGTTTATGGTGGCTGAGTCCGGCGGTGGGGTGGTACGTGGGTGCGTCGGGCGTCCTGCACTCCGTGATGGCAGCCGGCACCGTGCGCCATCTCGCGCGCGGCGACTGGGACGGTGGGCTGCTGGCTGCCTGTCTCGCCGTCAAACTGGCCTATGAGCAGTTCGGGCTGCCCGAGCCGCCCCTGGTGGTGGTGGATGCACACCTGTACGGCGCCGCGTGCGGCCTGGCGGTGGGGGCTGCACTCTGCGCGCGGATGGCTATAATCCGCCTCCGCAAACGCCCAGAGGCTTCATGATGTCGATCGCTTTCGTTTTTCCCGGGCAGGGCTCGCAGTCGGTAGGCATGCTCGGCACGCTCGCAGGCCACCCCGTCATCCAGGCCACCTTCGCCGACGCCTCGGCGGTGCTGGGCTATGACTTGTGGCAGCGCTGCCAGCACGGCCCCGCGGAGTCGCTGAATGCCACCGAGTGCACGCAGCCGGCCGTGCTGACGGCGGGGGTGGCGATCTATCGACTGTGGCGCGAGCGGGGCGGGCCGGCGCCCTCGCTCATGGCGGGGCACAGCCTGGGCGAATTCACGGCGCAGGTGGCGGCAGGCTGCCTGGACTTCAAGACGGCGGTCGCGCTGGTCAAGTTTCGCGCCGAGGCCATGCAGGCGGCGGTGCCGGCCGGGCAGGGCGCCATGGCCGCCATCATCGGCTTGGAGGACGACGCGGTGGCCGCGGCCTGTGCGCAGGCCGGCCAGGGCGAGGTGGTGGAGGCGGTCAACTACAATGCACCGGGGCAGGTGGTGATCGCCGGCACGGCGGCCGCGGTGGGGCGCGCCGTCGAACTGGCCACCGCGCAGGGCGCGCGCCGCGCGCTCGCGCTGCCCATCAGCGTGCCGGCACACAGTTCGCTGATGATTCCGGCGGCCGAGGCGCTGCGCGAGCGACTGGCTGGCGTCGACTTCGCCCCGGCGACGGACGTGGCCGTGTACGGGGTCGACGTGCGCACCCATGGCACCGCCGCCGAGATTCGTGCGGGGCTCGTGAAACAGCTGCATACGCCGGTCTTCTGGGCGGACACCGTGCGGGCGCTGATCGCGGCCGGCGCCACCACCCTCGTCGAGTGCGGACCGGGCAAGGTGCTGACCGGTCTGAACCGCCGCATCGACAAGAATCGGGCACTTAAAATGCTGGCGCTGGAGGATGAGAAATCCTTCGACGAAGCCCTCGAGGCGGGGCGGCTCGCATGTTGAAGGACGTCGTGGCCCTGGTGACCGGCGCATCGCGGGGAATCGGTGCGGCGATCGCGGAACGTCTCGGCCGCGAGGGCGCCCGCGTGGTGGGCACCGCCACCACGGCGGCGGGTGCCGAGCACATCAACAGCTCCCTCGCAGGGTCGGGCGGCCGTGGCGTGGTTCTCGATGTCACGCGGGCTGAATCGATCGCCGCCGTGCTCGAGGACATCGACGCCCGGGAAGGCGCCGTGGGCATTCTCGTCAACAACGCCGGCATCACCCGGGACATGCTGCTCCTGCGCATGAAACAAGAGGACTGGGACGCCGTCCTCGACACCGACCTCGCGTCGGTGTTCCGGCTCTCCAAGGCGGTGTTGCGCGGCATGATGAAGGCGCGCACCGGACGCATCATCAGCATCGCATCCATCGTCGGGGTGACCGGCAATCCGGGACAGGCCAACTATGCCGCCGCCAAGGCCGGCATGATCGGCTTCACCAAGTCCCTCGCCCGCGAGGTCGGTTCGCGCAACATCACGGCGAACGTCATTGCGCCGGGATTCATCGACACCGATATGACGCGGGCGCTCACCGACGCGCAGCGGTCGGCGCTCCAGGAGCAGATCCCGCTCGCCCGTCTCGGCCTGCCCGCCGACATCGCCGCGGCGGTCGCGTTCCTGGCCTCGGCGGAGGCGTCCTACATCACCGGCGAGACGCTGCACGTGAACGGCGGGATGTACATGTCGTGACCGGCGCGATAGCAGACGGGCGGGTTTGTCAAGGCACCGGTCAACAATTACCAATCAAATGCAAGTTCTCGGTAGCCGTACCGGTCGCGTTCACATAAAATATGCGCCCTCGATTGCGCGTAACAAAAATTGCCACCCCGAAAGGACCCTAATGATGAGCACTGTTGAGCAGCAGGTTAAAAAGATCGTGGCCGAACAGCTCGGTGTCAAAGAAGAAGAGGTCACCAACGACGCCTCGTTCGTCGACGATCTGGGGGCGGACTCGTTGGACACCGTCGAGCTCGTGATGGCGCTCGAGGAAGAGTTCGAGACCGAGATTCCGGATGAAGATGCAGAGAAGATCACCACGGTGCAGCAGGCGATCGATTACATCAACTCCCACAAGGGCAAAGCCTGACGGAGTGTCGATGGGGAGTCGTTCGTGAGTAAACGACGCGTCGTCGTGACGGGCCTCGGGATCGTCTCGCCGGTAGGGAACGATGTGGATGCCGCGTGGGCGTCCATCCTCGCAGGGCGAAGCGGCATCGGACCCGTCACGCGCATCGACACCACGAATTTTCCCGTGCATTTCGGCGGCGAGATACGGGAGCTCGATCTCGGGCCGTACCTCAGCGTCAAGGATGCGCGGCGCATGGACGCCTTCATGCAGTATGGCGTGGTGGCGGGCATGCAGGCCATGCGCGACTCGGGGTTGGTGGTGACCGCCGAGAACTCGGAACGCATCGGTGTCCTGATGGGATCGGGCATGGGCGGCCTCGAGTCCATCGAGGAGACCTACGACAAGTATCTCGAGACGAACTCGCCGCGCAAGGTGTCGCCGTTTTTCATTCCGGGCAGCATCATCAATCTGGTGAGCGGTCATCTGTCGATCGCGTTCAATGTCACCGGACCGAATCTCGCCGTCGCCACCGCCTGCACCACCTCGACCCATGCGCTCGGCCTTGCCATGCGGCTCATCCAGTACGGCGACGTCGACGCGATGCTGGCGGGCGGCTCGGAAATGGCGACGTGCCTCACCGGCATGAGCGGTTTCTCGCAGGCCAAGGCGCTCTCGCATCGCAACGACGATCCGCAGCGCGCGAGCCGTCCCTGGGACAAGGATCGCGACGGCTTCGTGATGGCCGACGGCGGCGCTGCGATGATGCTCGAGGAGTACGAGATGGCGAAGGCGCGCGGCGCGCGGATCTACGCGGAGCTCGTGGGGTTCGGCATGAGCGGCGATGCCTTCCACGTCACCGCGCCGCCCGAGGACGGCGAGGGCGCGCGCAAGGCCATGAGCAATGCCCTCAAGGATGCGCAACTGAATCCGGACCGGATCCAGTATTTGAATGCGCACGCCACCTCCACCGAACTCGGCGACCGGGCCGAGACCCTGGCCATACGTCGCGCGTTCGGCGCTGCCGCGGACGGGCTCGCGGTGAGTTCCACCAAGTCGATGACCGGGCACATGCTGGGCGCCGCCGGCGCCGCGGAGGCGTTGTTTTGTGTGCTCGCCCTGCGTGATCAGGTGGCGCCCCCCACCATCAATCTGGACGCGCCCGGCCCGGGCTGCGATCTCGACTACGTGCCGAACGAGGCGCGGCCCATGCCGCTCGACTACGTGTTGTCCAATTCGTTCGGCTTCGGCGGCACCAACGGCTCGCTCATTTTCCGTCGAGTTTGAGCCGCTGCGGCTGACCGAGCGGTACCCGGAGTGCTATCCGGGCCTGCTCGAAAGCACCGCGGCGGGCCGCTACGACATCCTGCCGATGAGTTCGGGAGAGTGTCTGAGCTTGCACCGCGACGGTCGACTCGACGGACCGTTCGCTGCGGCCGACGCGGGGTTTCTTGGCTCCCTCGAGAGCTGGTGGCAGGCGCTGCGTCTTCCGGGCGGTGCCGCGGATGAAACGCGACTGCCGTTCGTGGGCGGCTGGCTTCTGTATCTCGGTTACGAACTGGCCGCCGAAATCGAACCCTGCCTGCGTCTGCCGCCGAGCGACGAGCCGCTCATCGCGCTCGCGATCCGGACGCCGGCGGCGTGGGTTCGCGACCGTGTCTCAGGGCAAAGCTGGCTGGTGAGCGAGACTTACGGCACGCCGCTGCTCGAGCGGTTCGAGGGCCACGTCCGCGAGCTGGGCACGACCGCCCACGCGCCGCCTGATGCGCCGGCGAACTCGCGCGGGCACTCGCGCGGCGCCACCTACAACCTCGTCGAAGACGAACCGGCCGGCTTCGTGCACGCCGTGGAGCGCGCCCTCGAGCACATCGGCGCGGGCGACGTGTACCAGGTCAATCTTTCGCGCCGTTGGCGTTGCCGTGCCGATGCGCCCGTCGATGCAGGTGCCGTGTACCGACGACTGCGCCTGCGCAATCCCAGTCCGTTCTCGGCGTTTTTGCGTATCGGCGAGTTTTCCCTGATGTGCTCCTCGCCCGAGCGGCTGGTGTCGGTGCGCGGCGGCATCGCCTCCACCCGCCCCATCGCCGGCACGCGTGCCCGCTCACCCCACAGCGGGGCGGATGCGGCGCAGGCGGCGGCGCTGCTCGCGAACGACAAGGAGCGCGCCGAGCACGTGATGTTGATCGATCTCGAGCGCAACGATCTCGGCCGCGTATGCCGGGGCGGCAGCGTGCAGGTGGACGAGTACATGACGCTCGAGAGCTATCCGCACGTGCATCACATCGTCTCCAACCTGCGCGGCAGGCTGCGCGCGGAGGTCTCGCCGGTGGACGTGCTGCGGGCGCTGTTCCCGGGCGGTACCATCACGGGTTGTCCCAAGGTGCGTTGCATGCAGATCATCGCCGAACTCGAGGGTGCCGGACGGGGGGCGTACACGGGCTCGCTCGGCTATTTGAACCGCGACGGCAGCTGTGACCTGAACATCTTGATCCGCACCCTGTCCGCCTGCAACGACCGGCTCGAATTGCGTGCCGGCGCGGGCATCGTGGCCGACTCCGAACCGTGGGCGGAACTCGCCGAGACCCGCGCCAAGGCCCGCGGCCTGCTCGACGCCCTGGGTCGGTCGTGAGCTGGATCAACGGCCGTCCCGGCACCCGGATCGAGGTGCGTGATCGCGGTCTGCAGTACGGCGATGGGCTGTTCGAAACCATGCGGGTGCGCCAGGGCGCGGTGCGTCTGTTGAACAGTCACTGGGACCGGCTCGCGACCGGCTGCCGGCGCCTGGGCCTGCCGGCACCCGCCGCCCGGCTGCGCGCCGAGCTGCAGCGTGCCGCCCACGGTGAGCGCGAGGCCGTCTTGAAACTCATCGTGACCCGCGGCGTGGGAGCCCGCGGCTATGCGCAGCCAGCGCCGCTGCGCGCCACCCGCGTGCTCACGCGCCATCCGTTGTCACCGGCGGCCCGGCGGGTGGCGATGGCGCCGCAACATGTGCGGCTGTGCACCACCCGGCTCGGCCGCAACGAAGCCCTGGCGGGACTGAAGACGCTGAACCGGCTCGAGTCGGTGCTGGCGCGCGCCGAGTGGAGCGATGCGCGCATCTGGGAGGGGCTGATGTGCGACACCGACGGGCACCTGGTCTGCGGTACGATGTCGAACTTCTTCATGCGCCGAGGCCGGTTCTTGTGCACGCCCAAACTCGACCGTTGCGGCGTGGCCGGCGTCATGCGCGGCTGGGTGTTGGAACAGGCGACGGCCTTCGATCTACGCGCCATGGAAGGGCGCCTGCGCTGGGACGATCTGGATGAATCTGCGGAAATCTTCATGACCAACGCCGTCGTCGGCGTGGTGTCGATCGCCTCGATCGCCCGCGGACGGCAGCGGCTGCGTCTCGCTGACTTTGCCATGGCGGACGGTTTGCGCAGCCGGCTGGCCTGTCTGTGATGCGCATGCGGGGCGCCGTCGTACTGGTGTCGTTGCTGATCGTGACGGGCGCCCTGGCGTGGCGCGAGTGGCGAAGCCTCGACACGCCGCTCGCCGTGACGGCGCCGCTGCGATTCAAAGTGCCCGCCGGTGCGCGGGTCTCCCGGGTGGCCGCCGATCTCGCGGCGCGTGGCCTCGTCGCTCATCCGCGGGCGTTGACGGCGTATGCGCGTTGGAAGGGACTGGCGCCGCTGATCAAGACCGGCGAATATGAAATCGATCCGGGCACGACCCCGCGCGCGCTGCTCGACAAGTTGGTGAGCGGCCAGGTGGTGCTGCATTCGCTCACCATCGTCGATGGCTGGCGGGTGGCGGATTTATTGCTGGCCGTGCAGAAGAACACGGACATCGGCGCGACGCTGCCGTCGCGTCCGCAGGACTTGATGCAGCGGCTCGGTTTCCCCGGGCTCGACGCCGAGGGCCAGTTCCTGCCGGAAACCTACCGCTTTGCCGGCGGCACCACGGACCTCGAGCTGTTGCGCCAGGCGCACGCCGCGCTGGTGCGGGTGCTCGACGCGGCGTGGGCAGGGCGTGACCCCACGCTCGCGCTCAAGAGCCCGCAGGAACTGTTGATCATGGCGTCGATCGTCGAGAAGGAGAGCAGTCTGCCCCAGGAGTTGCCGAGGATTGCGGGGCTCTATCTGCACCGCCTCGAAATCGGCATGCGTCTGCAGGCCGATCCCACGGTCATCTACGGCGTGGGGGAGCGCTACGACGGCGATCTGCGCAGCGTCGATCTGCGCACCGACGGACCGTACAACACCTATACCCGCGCGGGGCTGCCGCCCACGCCGATCGCGCTGCCGGGAGCCGCCGCCATCGTCGCCGTGGCGCACCCGGAGAAGACCGATGCCCTGTATTTCGTGGCCTCGGGGGAAGGCGACGGCGGCCACGTATTCTCCGCCACGCTCGATGCGCACAATGCGGCCGTGGCGCGCTACCTCGCGCGGCAGCGCCAGAAACCCGCGGCGGACGGGCGATGAGCCGGGTGGGCGGGCGCTTCATCACGTTCGAGGGCATCGAGGGTGTCGGCAAGACCACCCAGGTGGCCCGCCTCGCCGCGCAGCTGGCGGCGCACGACATCGCACACCTCGTCACGCGCGAGCCGGGCGGCACGCCGCTGGCGGAGAGGATCCGCGAGCTGGTGTTGAGCCCGCGCCAGGAAGCGCTGCCCTCGACGGCGGAACTGCTGCTGATGTTCGCGGCGCGCTCCGTTCACCTCGACAATCATATCGAACCTGCGCTCGACGCCGGCCGGTGGGTGATCTGCGACCGTTTCACCGACGCCACGTATGCCTACCAGGGAGCGGGCCGAGGGCTCGGCACGGCCGCCATCGCGCAGCTCGAAGCGCTGGTGCAGGGGACTCGGCGACCCGATCTGACGGTGCTGCTCGATGTCCCGGTGAGCGTGGGCCTGGACCGGGCGCGCCGGCGCAACGTCGCGGCCGGCGCGGCGCAGGATCGTTTCGAGCGTGAACGGGCGGAGTTCTTCGAGCGCGTGCGGACAGCCTATCTCGCGCGGGCCGCCGCGGAGCCCGCCCGCATGGTCGTCATCGATGCCGAGCGCGACGTCGATGCCGTCGCCGCCGACATCACCCGGGCCCTCGAGGCGCGATCGTGGATTTCCTGAAGGCGGGTGCCTTGCCCTGGCTGGAGGCGCCGCGGCAGCGCCTGCGCGATGCGCTGCGCGCGGACCGCCTGCCGCATTCCTTGCTGGTGCTGGCCGCCCCCGGGCTCGGCGGCGAGGACTTCGCGCACTGGGCGAGCGGCCTCGCCTTGTGCGAGACGGCCGCCCGTGCCGACGCGCCCGCGGACCCCTGCGGCCGTTGCCCCTCGTGCCTGCTGCTGCGGGCCGACAGTCATCCCGACCATCATCGGGTACGCATCGAGGAGAAAGCCCAGCAGATCAAGGTGGACCAGGTTCGCGAACTGACCGAGTCTTTGAGCCTGAGCAGCTACCGTGGTGGCTACAAGGTCGGCGTCATCGAGGGTGCCGAGACGCTCAATGCCAATGGCGCGAACGCCTTTTTGAAGACGCTCGAGGAACCGACCGCGCGCACCCTGCTCATCCTGCTCGCGCGGCCCACGCATCGTCTGCCGGCCACCATTGCCAGCCGGTGCCTGCGCCTGGTGCTGCGACCCCCTGCGCGCCCGGTGGGGATTGCCTGGCTCGAGAGCCAGGCCGGCCCTGCCGGCGGGGTCGCGCGCACCTGGGAGGCCGCCCTGGACCTCGCCGGCGGCGGCCCGCTGTGGGCGCTCGAACTGCCGGCCGCCGACATCGCACAGCTCGATGCGGACATGCGCGCGAGCCTGCAGGGTCTGGCGGCAGGCTCGGTGGACGTCTCGCTGCTGGCCGAACAGTGGCTCAAGTCGACTCCCGCGCTGCGCATCGCATGGCTTGAGAACTGGATCACACGGCGCGTCATTGGCCAGCTGGGCGGTTCCGATTCCCCTCAAAGTGGGGACGCGGTCCGCTTGCCTGGCGCGGCGCTTAAGCCCAAGATGAGGGCCTTGTTCGAGCTGCTGGATGCAGCCCGGGACCTGCGACGCCTCGCTTCGACCGGAATGAATCAGCAACTTGCGCTCGAGGCCTTGTTGCTCGACGGACGCAACGCTCTCGCGAAATGAGTTTTTACTGAGAACGGTAGAAGTGCGAAGCCCAAGTAACAAACCCGGGTTGTTGACCCTCACGATCAAGGACAAGAGCGCGCTCTATCTCGCGTACATGCCGTTCGTCAAGAATGGCGGGCTGTTCATTCCCACCAACAGCAACTACCGTCTGGGCGACGAAGTATTCATGCTGTTGAACCTCATGGGCGAGGAAGAAAAGCTGCCCGTGGCGGGGCGTGTCATCTGGATGACGCCGAAGGGGGCGCAGGGCAAGCGCACCGCCGGCATCGGGGTGCAGTTCAGCGACCAGGATCGCGGCAATACCCAGAAGAAGATCGAAAACTACCTGGCCGGTGCGCTCGGCGGGGACAAGCCCACCCATACCATGTAAGACCGGACCGGACCGGACCGGACCCCGCGCGGGCGCCGGTCACATCCGCCGCGAACCTATCGCCTCGGTGGCCGCCAGGCCGCCCTTCAGCACGTACGCCTCGAAACCCCGCTCGCTCAAGATATAGGCCGCCGCCGAACTTCGCCGGCCGGTGTCGCAGCAGACGATATACGGGGTGCCCTTGTCCAAAGCATTCAACTTCAAGCGAATGAAATACAAAGGAATATTCACGGCGGAATCGATGCGAAAATTCTGGAACTCGCTCGGCAGCCGCACGTCGAGCCACTTGCCGCCCTTGGCCGCGATCTCTTTGGCGGTGTCGTAGTTCACCCACTGCAACAGAGGCTCGTTGAGCAGCGTCTGAAAATCCGCCTTGCCGAGCCGCATCAGCGTGCCGTCGGTGGACATGGTGACGGTGGCATTGCGCTTGGCCTCTGCGATCAGCGCCTCCTCGCCGAAACTGTCGCCCGAGCCGAGCTCCGCCAGCTTGATGCCTTCCTTGTTGAGCGGCGTCTCGCGCGTCACCACGCAGCGACCGGAGACGACCACGTAGAAGTAATCCCCCTCCGAGCCTTGCTTGATGACGACTTCGCTCGCCTTGTAATTGACGCGCTGCATGCGCATGAAGATCGCCTGGATGTTCGAAGGCGGAATCCGGTGGAAGGCCTTGGTCTGCAGCAGCGTGGTCATCCAGTCGCCGGTGACGTCCAGGCCGTCGCCGCGCAATTCGGCGACCTCGTACTGGCCGGTCTGGTCCCAGGTCAACAACACGTCCAGGAGGTCGCTGTCGATCACGATGTATTCGAGGTGGTTCGTGGCCCGGGCCGTGTACCTGCGCGGCAGACCGGGCGCGAGCGCGGCACGTGCTTCGGGACTGCCGGCCCGCACCGTTCCCACCAGTTTGTCGTCGGCGCGCAATTCCACGCTGCCGGCGATGAGATAGAACGTCTTCTTCTCCGTATCGCCCTGTTTGAACAGCACGCGGCCGGCGTCCAGACCCAGCACCTGCGTCTTGCGCGCGAGCGCGTGCAGGTTCTCGGCCTTCAATCCGTCCAGGGGCGAAAACGTCTTGAGCATCGCCAGGTCGAGCGGTCTGTCTTCCATCGCCGGATTCATCAACCTTCAGTTACACCCGCATGAATTTCGCTGGCGAGATTAGCATAGGCATTTAGGGTAAACCCATGCGCCAGGTCACACGTTGCCGTTCAGGCGGCGACGCGCGCCGTCTCATGGATGGTAAAGTCGCACACCAGCGGCAGGTGATCGGAATACTGCACGTCGGGCATGTCGAAACGATTGACCTCGATCTGGGCGCTGTGGAGGATGAAGTCCAGTTCCTTGCGCGGGCTGTTGCTCGGATACGAAGGCAGACCGCGGGCGTTCGCATTGGACAGACCGGCCGCCTGCATGAACAGGTACAGCTCGTGATCCCCCCAGTAGGTATTGAAGTCGCCGGCGACGATGACGGGCTTCGCCGTGGTGCGCAGCAGGTCGTACAGATGCCGCAGCTGGTATTGCCGATGGCGGAATTTCAGCGAGAGATGCACCAGAAAAATCGCCACGTCATCGAGTTCCAATTCGATGATCAGGCGCTTGATGCCGGTGTCGAAATAGTGGAACCGTTCCCCCCGCACTCGCGGCGAGGACAGAAAGGCGTTCGATTGCTTGCGCACGATGGGCACCAGCTGGTTCACCGAACTCACGCCGTACTTGCACTCGAAGGTCGAGTAGTGCCCGAGCGACTTGGCGATGAAGTCGGCCTGGTTGACCATGCCGGTGCGGATCGAGCCGGTATCGACCTCGATGAGGCCGACCACGTCCGGATCCTGCTGCTTGATGAAGTCGGTGATCTGTCCGAGCACGTGACGGCTCGAGCGCAGGTATCCGGCTCCCGGCACCGGAAGATGAAAGGCTGGACCGGTGCCGGTGGCGTACCGGATGTTGTAGATCAGCAGACGCACGCCCTGATTGTATCGACGCGCGGTACTTCGCGCATGCTCATCGTCAGGCTACACTGTCGCCATGCCGAGCCGCGTCAACCCCATACGCCTGTTTGTCACCCATTCCTGGGAGGAAAACGACGATTATTCGCGGGTATTCGAGTATTTGGAGTCGCCGGGCACGTTTTACTACCAGAACACCAGCCAGCCGCAGGCCCGGCGCCCCGTCGACAAGGAGAGTCAGCGGGAGGAGCTGCGTCGGCAGATCGGCCTGAGCGAGGTGGTGGTGGCGGTGCCCGCCGCCTTTCGCTGGGCGCCCGAACTCGTGCTGTTCCAGATGAACTTTGCCAAGGCCGCCGACAAGCCCATCGTCGCCCTGGAATATTTCGGCTCACAGGAGACCCTGCCCAAGGCCATGCTCGACCTCGCCGATGAAGTGACGGCATGGAACGAGCGGAATCTGATCGACGCACTGAAACGCCATGCGCGGCACGAAGAGACCACGCGCTGGGACACCATCGAGTTCAAACTCGACTGAGGTCCTCGCGGCGTGTCTCGCGTGACAGCGCGCGGCTCAGCGTCCCCAGCATCTCGACGATGGACGAGGCGCAGTCCTCGGCATCCTGCGCAGACATCTTGCGCACCGCCGCCACCACCGCCTCCTCGTGGCGCAGCGGACTGCCCGCCTCGAGCGCGCCTTTCATCTGGCCGAATGCCTCGCGCAGCTCAAGCGGCAGCTGATCGGGCGTGATCAGCACCAGGTGGCGCCGGTACGCTGCGACCAGCCGCTGTTTCAGCGGCGTCGCGCGCACCAGTTCCAGGGTCGCGTAGTGCAGGTTCTCCCAAGCGCTCATCACCATCAGCCGAATATACAAGACCACGGCTAAAACGCAACGATGCGCCGGAGTACCTTGAAATTCATTAAATCGTGCTGGGAACCTGCGTCGCGCCGGCCGGTGCGTCCTGAGTGGAGTGCGTGGCACCGATCATCATGTACACACCCGGCACCACGAACAGCGTGAACACCGTGCCGATGGCGAGGCCGGTCGAGATTGTCAACCCGATGGCATACCGCGAGGCGGCGCCGGCGCCGCTCGCGAACACGAGCGGCAGCACGCCCAACACCATGGCCGCGGTGGTCATCAGAATGGGCCGCAACCGGGCACCGGCCGCCGCGACGATGGCGGCATGCTTGCTCTTGCCCATCTCCTGTTCCTTGTTGGCCACCTCGACGATGAGGATGCCGTGCTTGCTGATCAAGCCCATCAGCGTCACCAGGCCCACCTCGGTGTAGATGTTCATGGTGGCGCCACCCACGCCGAGCGCAATGAATATCAACGCACCGGCGATCGACAACGGCACCGAGATCAGAATGACCAGCGGATCGCGGAAACTCTCGAACAGCGCGGCGAGCGCGAGGAACACGACGATGATGGCGAAGCCGAAGGTCAGCATGATGCCGCTCGATTCCTGCACGAACTGACGGCCCTGACCGGCGTAATCGAGGGTGTAGCCGGCCGGCATCACGCGTCCCGCGACTTCCTGCAGATATTTGAGCGCATCATCGAGCGACACGCCCGGGGACATGACACCCGACAACGTGGCCGAGTTCAACTGCTGGAAATGATTGAGCGTCTCCGGCACCGTCACCGGTTGGATGGTGGCGATGGTCGACAACAGTACCGGCACGCCCCCCACGTTGGCGATGGGATAGTCGAGCAGCTGATCGGTGTTCAGGCGCGAGCTGCGCTGCACCTGCGGAATCACCTTGTACGAACGGGTGTCCATGCTGAAATAATTGACGTAATTGCCGCCGAGCAGGGAGCCGAGCGCGCTGCCCACCTGCGTCATGGTCAGCCCGAGCTGCGCGGTCTTGTCGCGGTTGAGCTGGATCACCGCCTGTGGCAGATCGATCTTCAAGTCGGTGTCGAGGAAGATGAACATGCCGCTCTTCTGCGCCTCGGCGAGCACCTGCTGCGAAACGTCGTTCAGGCGGGCGAAGGGCTCCGTCGTCTTGATGGCGACCTGGATCGGCAGGCCGAATGCACCGGGCAGCGAAGGCGGCTGGAACACTGCGATCTTCTGTCCCGGAATCACCGCCATCTTCTCCTGCAGGCTCTGCTGGATCTCGTTGCTGCCGAGCTTGCGCTTGTCGCGCGCCGGCAGCGCCAGACCCTCGATGAACTGTCCCGGCGTGTCGATCTGGAACACGTGCTCGGGACTCGCCGCCTGTTTGGCGATGACGAACGCCTGGGCGTCGTACAAGGACTTGCCCTGCAAGGTGGCATTGGGTGCCGCAGTGGCCTGCATGAGCACGAAGCCCTGGTCCTCCTGAGGCGCGAGTTCACTGCGGGCGCTCGAGTACAAATAGTAGATGCTGCCGAGCACGATGACCACGAGCACCGCGGTCACGGGCGTGTAGCGCAGACTGCGCTCGAGCTTGCGCTGATACCACTTGAGCAGCTTGTCGAACCGCACGTCGATGTAGCGCACCAGTCGCGTCTCCCAGTCCGAGGCCCCGGGGCGGTGCGGTTTCAACAGTCGCGCACACATCATGGGAGAGAGCGTCAGGGCGATGATGGCGGACACGGTCACGGCGCCCGCGAGCGTGAATGCGAACTCGATGAACAACGCGCCGGTGAGGCCGCCCTGGAAACCGATGGGCACGAACACGGCGAGCAGCACCGCGGTCATCGCCACGATGGGCCCCGAGAGTTCGTGCGCAGCCGTGCTCGCCGCCGCCCGCGGCGACATGCCGCCTTCGAGGTGACGGTTGACGTTCTCGACCACGATGATGGCATCGTCGACCACCAGACCGATTGCGAGCACCAGTGCCAGCAAGGTCAGCAGATTGATCGAGAAACCCAGCGCGAGCATGATCGCCAGCGTGCCGACCAGCGACAGCGGGATGGCCACCACCGGTATGAGCACCGAGCGCAGCGATCCCAAGAACGCGAAGATCACCACCATGACGATGAGCAGCGCCTCGATCAGGGTCACCGCGACCTCGTGGATCGAACTGTTGACGAAGTCCGTCGAATCGTAGATCACCAGTGCGTTCAAGCCCTGCGGGAGCTGCGCCTTGATCTCGGGGAAGGCGGCCTTCACGCCGTTGACCACGGTGAGCAGATTCGCACTCGGTGCCACCTGCACGCCGACGAACACGCCCGACTTGTTGTCGAAACGCACGTTGGACTCATAGGTGTCCGAGCCGAGCGAGACCACGCCCACGTCGCTCAGGCGGATGTTGGCACCGTTAACCTGTTTGACCACGAGGTTGCGAAATTCCTCGAGGCTGTGCAGGCTGGTGGTCGAGGTCAGGGTCACCTGCACCATCTGGCCCTTGGTGTTGCCTACGGCGGAGATGTAATCGTTGCTGGAGAGCGCGTTGGTCACGTCCGTGGCCGTCATCCCGTACGCGGAGAGCTTCTGCGGATCGAGCCACGCACGCAGGGAGAAATACTGCCCGCCCAGCAATTCGGCGGTCTGCACGCCGGGCACGGCCTGGATCTTGGGCTGCACCACGCGCTGGATGTAGTCGGTGATCTCGTTCGAGGCCAGCGTCTCGCTCGCGAAGCCCAGATACATGGCATCCGTGGTCTGCCCCACCTTGACGGTGATGGCGGGCTGTTGTGACCCGGCGGGCAGCTGGTTCAACACCGAGTTCACCTTGATGTTGATCTCGGCCGCGGCCTTCGACGTGTCGTAGTTCTGCCGCAGGTTCACCGTGATGGTGCTGGTGCTGCTCTGGCTGGTCGAGGTCATGTAGTCGATGCCGTTCGCCTGCGCGACGGCGGCCTCGATGGGCGTCGTGATGAAGCCCGCGATGGCATCCGGATCGGCACCGGGGAACGAGGTCGTGATGGTCACGATGCCGTTCTCGGTCTTCGGATACGCGAGGATCTGCAGCGAGCTGTAGGAGCGCAGCCCGACCACCAGGATGACCAGGCTCACCACGGTGGCAAGCACCGGGCGACGAATGAAGATGTCGGTGAAGTTCATGGCGGTTATTCGTTGGGCGGCGTCGGGGTGGCATCGTCGGTGGGCTTCACCGAATTGTTGACGGTGACCGGGGCCCCGTTGCGCAGCTTCATCTGACCGGCGGTCACGACCTCGTCTCCGGCCGCCACGCCGCTGACGACCGCAACTTGATCGCCGCGCGTCGCCCCCAGCTTGACGAAGCGCTGGTTGACGACGAGCTTGTCGTTGTTCTTCTCGTCCTTGCCGTTCTTGGTGACGAGGTACACCGTGTCGCCGTACGGGTTGTAGGTGATCGCGGCCTGCGGCAGGGTCAGCTGGGTCGTGGTATCGCCATTGTCCACGCGCACGGTCGCATACATCCCGGGCAGCAGCCGGCGATCCGTGTTGCCGAACGAAGCGCGGACCTGCACGTTGCGGCTGGTCGGGTCGACCTTGGAATTGATCGACACCACCTTGCCGGCGAAATGGTCCTGCGGGTAGGTGTCGATGCCCGCGCTCACGGTCTGCCCCACCTTGATGTGGGCCAGCGTCTGTTGCGGAACGTAGAAGTCGATGAAGATCGGGTCGAGCGCCTGCAGCGTCACCACCGTGGTGCCCGCCGCCAGGTACTGGCCCTCGTCCACCTGGCGCAGGCCGAGCCTGCCGGCGAACGGCGCCCGTACGATCTTCTCGTCGATCAGTGCGCGCTGCGCGACGACCTGGGCGCGCGCCGACTTGAGCGTCGAAGCGTCCGAATCCACCGTCTGTTTGGCGATGGCCTGCATGGCGAACTGTTCCTGGTCGCGCTTCAGGTTGATCTGCGCGATCTCCTCGGCCGCCTCGTAGGCCACGAGCTTCGCCGGGTCGTCGTTGAGTTTGAGCCGGAGCAACACGCTGCCTGCGGCGACGTCGGCGCCCGAGTCGATGTGCAGGGTGTCGACGACCCCCGCCGCCTGTGCGGCGAGATCGGCGCCGCGCACGGCCCGCAGGCTGCCGAGTGCCTCGATCTTGGACTGCCAGGTCGACGTGCCGACGACGGTGGTGGAGACGCTCTGCGGTGCCGTCGCGGCCGCGCTCATGTACTTCTTGGTCATCTTGCCCATGAACATCTGCCAGCCGAAGACGCCACCCAGGACGAGTGCGGCCACGATGACCAGGATCAGCAGGGGTTTGATCAGCGCGCGCGGTCGCGCGGGTTTTTCGGTCTCGGAAATCATCGGGTCCATCGTGCTCACGGCTTTTCCTTGCAACAGTCGATTGAATTGGCGGCGACGTCGGCGCGGTTCCACCAACCGCCGCCCAACGCCTGGAACAACGCGGCCGTGTCGGCGAAGCGCTGTGCGCGCGCCTTGACCAGGGTGACCACCGCGTTCTGATAGGTCTGTTCGGACGTCAGCACCTGCAGATAGCTTGCCGCGCCGCTCTTGAACTGCACCTGCACCAGCCGCAGGCTTTCTGCGGCGGTACGCTCCGCGATGGTGTCGGCGTTCAACGTATCGGCATCCGCCTGCAGCGCGTACAGCGTGCTCGCCACGTTCTGGAACGCGGTGAGCACCGTGGCCTGGTAATTGGCGGCCGCTTCCTGGGCGGCGGCGATGGAGGCACGCCGCGTGTGCAGCAGCTGGCCGCCCTTGAAGATGGGCTGCGTCAGCGAACCGATCAGGTTGTACACCACGGACGCCGGGGAGAGGATGTCCTTGAGCTTGATCGATTCGCCGCCGTAGGAGCCGGTGATGGTGAACTGCGGCAGCATGTTCGCGGTGTCCACGCCCACCTGCGCGGTCGCCTTGTGCAGCAGCGCCGAATACTCACGCACGTCCGGCCGTTGCTCGACGAACTTCGACGGTACGCTCACCGGCAGATCGGCGGGCAGGGTCAGGGCGTCGAGCTTGATCTCTCCGCCGGCGTAGTCGGCCGGCAGCGCACCCACGTAGGTGGCGAGTTGTGCCCGTTCCTGGGCGAGCTGGCTGCGCAAGGCGGGCAGATTGGCGAGCGTGGTCTGCAGGGTCGACTGCTGAGTCAACACGTCCGAACGGGCGACCCCGCCGGCGGTGAAGCGTGCCTGCGTAAGGTCGAGCTGCGTCTGCTCGGCCTTGGCGACCTCTTCGGTGGCGGCGATCTGCGCGCGCAGCGACGCCTCTGTGATGGCCGCCGTGACGATGTTCGCAGTCAGGCTGAGATAGCTCGCCTCCAGCGTGAAACGCTCGTAGTCGGCCTGCGCATCGAGCGCCTCGACCTGGCGGCGCGTGCCGCCGAACACGTCGAGCGTGTACGACACGCTCACCGAGGCGCTGTTGAGCGAGTACAGGAAGGAGCCGTCCTGCGGCAACCCAAAAGCCGCGCCCGACGCTTTCTGCCGCTCCCCCTGATAGGTCCCGGACAGGCTCGGGTAGTACGCGCCGCGCTCCGCCGCCGTGGTTTCGTTGGCGTTGCGCAGCGCCGCCTGGGCGGCCTGCAGCGTCGGGCTGTTGGCGAGGCCCTGTTTGATCAGTGCATCGAGTTCGGGCGAATTGAACAAGGTCCACCATTGACCCGGAATGTCGAGGTCGTTGACGAATCGCTGCGCCTCGCCATTTTGCACGGGTGCGGAGGCGGTGGCCGGCGGCAACGATCCGGCGGGCACGAAGCCTGCCGTCTGCGGCGCCGACGGGGCCTGGTAGTTCGGGCCGACCGCACACGCCGGCAGGATGACGGCGGCGATACCGATCACGAGGGATTTTGCTGGCTGCATCATGGATTCCGCGGCGCTGTGCCGTTTAAAAAAATATCGACCACTTGTTCCAGGTGGGTGGCGAAGTCGAGCGTCGCGACGTCCTGCGTCAACCCGAAGAGCAGGCACTCATGCAACTCGGCGCTCGCCATCTGCAGGAACAGCATCGCCGCGCGGTCCGGATCGGCGAGGCGCAGCGTGCCGTCACGGATCTGCGTACGAAAATAATTGGCGACGGCGACGTCGATTCGTTGCTTTCCGCCGCTGCGCATCTTGGCGGCGAGTTCGGGAAAGCGCTGCGCCTCGGTGGTGACGATGCGGAACAAGGCCATCGACGCCGGATCCGCGGCGCGGCGGGTGATGATGCGGCCGATGGTCAGCAAGGCCTGACGCAGCTCCAACCGCTCGAGCTCCGCCGTGGCGAGGCCGGAGGCCATGTCGCGCTCGACGAGCCGGGTGATGACGGCGCCCAAGAGATCAGCTTTGTTCTTGAATCGTTCATAGATGGTGCGCGTGGAGACGCCGGCTTCGCTCGCCACTTTGTCGATGCTTGCAAGGGCATAACCCTCGCGCAGAAAGACGCGCGTTGCCACGTCGAACAAAGTGTCGAGCCGCGCGAGTTCCGTGCCACGGCGCGGTCGTCCTACCCGTGAAGACCCCGACCCCAACCCGTCGTCCGTGATTTCCATAGCGTGAAAAATGACACGTGTCGTTTTCCTTTGCAAGGTTTATTTTAGTTGCCTAATATTTGTGACCGTAAAGTTAATACATTAAACTATTAGACCTCAAATGAATATTTCATCTCTGTGCCGACTCTGGGCGTGTCGGCGGGTTGCATGGATACCAGCGGCGTGCGCCGCGCTGGCGGTGCTCGTGGGCTGTGCAGGGCTGCCGGCGCGGCCCCCGCCGGTTTCCCTGGTGAGCGAGGCACCGCTGTCCGACACCGTCACGGACGGCGCGCCGTGGCCCGACGTGCGGTGGTGGACCCGTTATCGGGACACCACCCTCGACCGCTTGATCGAGCTCGCGCTGGCTTCCTCGCCGACGCTCGCCACTGCGCACGCCCGCTTCGACTCGGCGCGCCAGTCGGTGCGCATCGCCGGCGCCGCCGCCGGCGCGCACGTGGAGGCCAGCGCGGATGCCGATCGTCAGCACCTGAGCGAGAACGGGCTGTTCTCGCCGAGGTTGCTGGGCTTTAATTCGTACGATCAATTCGATCTGGGATTGCAGGCCTCGTACAGCTTTGACTGGTGGGGCCGGCAACGCGCCGCGGTCGCGGCTGCCCTCGACGAGGCGCACGCCGCGCAGGCCGACCGCAGCGCTGCGGCGCTCACCCTCGCCGGCGCGGTCGCCGACACGTATTTCGGTTGGCAGGCCGATCAGTCCCGGCTCGCGCTCGCGCGTCGCCGCGAAGCCGCCGTGACGCGCGAGGGCGCCATCCTGCGCGCGCGCATCCAAGCCGGACTCGAGCCGGGGGAGCAGATCGAGCGTGCCACCGCGGCGCTGGCGGCGGCGCGCGAGCAGATCGCGGCACTCAAAGGTTCCGCCGCCTTGCGCGAAGTGGCGCTGGCCGCCCTGGTGGGCCGCTCTCGCCAGGAGCTGCCCGCGCTGCAGGCCAAACCGCTGCCGGCGCTGAGCGGCGGGGTTCCCGACGACGTCACCCTCGATCTGATCGGCCGCCGTGCCGACATCATGGCCAGCCGCTGGCGGGTGGAAGCCGCGCAGAAAACCCAGGCCGGAGCGCGCGCGGATTTCTATCCTGACGTGAGTATCAACGGCCTGCTCGGCTTGCAAAGTTTGGATATCGCGCATCTCCTCGAATACGGCAGCCGTGTACCGGCCATCACCGGTGCCATACACCTGCCGCTGTTCGATGCCGGTCGTCTCAAGGGGCGGTACGGCGCGGCGCAGGCGGCCAGCGATGCGGCGGTCGCGAGTTACCAGGACGCTGTGTTGACGGCGACGCGCGAAGTGGCCACGCAGGCGGCGACGCGAGGGCAGCTCGCAGCACAGCACGCACAGCGGGCGGCGGCGGTCGCGGCAACCCTCGGCCTCGAACGCGGGGCTGCGGCGCGCGCGCGCCAAGGCGTGACCGACCCGCAACCCGAACTCGAAGCGACGCGGAGCTGGCTCGAGCAGAGCGATGCGTTGCTACAACTCGACGCCGCCGCGCTGAGCGCCGACATCGGCCTGCAGCGTGCGCTCGGCGGCGGTTACGGACCGGCATACACGCTGCCATGAACGCGAACCCGACGACGCTGGCGGAGGGCGGCGAGGGCGGTACCGGCGCGCCCGGCAGGCGCCGCAACATTCTGCTGCTCATCGCCGCCGTGTTCGTGCTGCTGGGGGCGGGCTGGGCCGTGCTCTGGGTGTTGGTGTTGTCGCTGCGCGAGCGCACCGACGATGCCTACGTGAACGGCAACAAGGTGGTCCTTTCCGCCCAGGTGCAGGGCACGGTGGTCGCCGTGCTCACCGACGACACGCAGTTCGTGACGGCGGGGCAGGTGCTGGTGCGTCTCGATCCCGTCGATGCCCAAGTCGGCCTCGCGCGCAGCGAGAACGCGCTGGCGCAGACCGTGCGACAGGTACGCCAGCAAGCCTTGATGGCGGAACAATACGATTCGATGATCGAGAGCCGTCGTTTGGAACTCGCCCGGGCCGAGGAGGACCTCGCCAAGCGCGTTCCCCTGCTCGCCGAGAACGCCATCGCGCCGGAAGACGTGCGCCATGCGCGCTCGAGCGTCGAGCTCGCCCGCGCGGCTTTGCGACAGGCCACGCGTCAGGCCGCCGCCGCGCATGCCCTGGTGGACGGTACCCGGGTCGAGGACAACCCGGGCGTGCTCGGCGCCAAAGCGGCGTTTCGCGACGCGTGGATAGCCGCGCAGCGCAATGCCGTGGTGGCTCCCGTGGCCGGCTACGTCGCGGAGCGCAGCGTACAACTGGGCCAGCACATCCAAGCCGGCCAGGCCCTGCTGACCGTCATACCGCTGAACGTGTTGTGGGTGGACGCCAACTTCAAGGAGGTCCAGCTGCGCCACTTGCGCCTCGGGCAGCCCGTCCAAGTACGCAGCGACCTGTATGGCAGCGCTTTTCTCTATCACGGCCAGGTGCAGGGCATGGCGGCGGGGACGGGCGCGGCTTTCGCACTGCTGCCCGCGCAGAATGCCTCGGGCAACTGGATCAAGGTGGTCCAGCGCGTGCCGGTACGCATTCGTCTCGACGCGACCGAGCTCGTCAAGTCGCCGCTGCGGGTGGGGCTTTCCGCAACCGTGACGGTGGACACCACGCAGCGCGACGGCGTCGTGCTCGCCCAATCAGCGGACGCGCCAGTGGGCGATACGCAGGTGTACCGGCAGGATCTCGAGCGCGCTAACGCCGAGGCCGATGCGGTGGTGAGCCGAAACCTCGCGGGCGGTGGGCGGTGATGGCCGGGCGATGAGCGTCAGGGTGGGCCCGAGGCCTGAGGGGTGTGCACGGTCAGGCGTCCGTTCAGGAACACGCTGACCGCGTGGTAAGGCTCGTGCTCGGAGAGTTCACGTGTCATCGCCCGCCCGATGCCGAATAGCGCGCGGAGCGTCCAACCGGAAGTCACCAAGTCGAAGAATCGAATCGCATCCGCCTCCGGATCGGTGCACGTAAGCTTCCCCTCGAGCGACCAAGTGCGCAGCTTCGCCGTGAGTCTACCCAGCATCGGCTCCAGGGCGATTGCCGCCAACGTCTCGCGGAGCACCGGAAATTCTTGGCCGTGCGCGACGACCATGCGGCCGACGAACTGTGCATCGTCGCCCAGGCTCGCTCGCAAGGCGATGCGCGCAAAGCTCGTCAGCCATGACTGTGGATCATCGCTGTCCAGAGCAGCCCAGTTGGCGGCGGCAACTACACGGCGCTCGATGCGGCGAATGACCGCCACGAATAATTGTGCCTTGGTGGGGTAATGACGAAACAGGGTGGCTTTCGAACCGCCGAAGCGCTCGAGAACGCGGTTCGTGCTGGCTTCGCCATAGCCGCAGGCCACGAATTCGGCCTCTGCGGCCTCTAGGATTCGCTCGGTCACGGTACGTGGATCGCGGCTATAAAATTGCTTGCGTGCGATCACCATCTACGTAACAGTACCAACTGGTTCATATAAAATAGTGAGGCTATTATGACTGAAGACATTCGGAATCTTTGGTACATGGCTGGCTGGGAGGAAGAAATTGTCGGGGCGGGGTTCCTGACCCGCAGGTTGCTGGACACGCCCATGGTTTTTTTCCGCAAAGCGGACAGCGACGGCTATGTGGCGTTGGCCGATCGTTGTCCTCACCGCTTCGCTCCCCTCAGCCGAGGCACGCGGGAGGGGAACAATGTGGTGTGTGGATACCACGGCCTGACCTTCGACCCGCAAGGCAAGTGTGTCCGCAGTCCCTTCGCCGATACCGCTCCTCCCGGCTGTGAAGTACGCTCGTTTCCCGTGGTCGCCAAAGATTCGATTCTCTGGTTCTGGCCGGGAGAGGCCGCGCTCGCGGACCCTGCCGCCATCGGCGACTTCAGCTGCATGACGGCGGGTCCGCCCTTGGGGCGGGGGCACCTTAGGTTCGAAGCGAACTACGAATTGTTGACCGATAATTTGATGGACTTGAGTCACGTGGAATTTCTTCACACCGGGTCCTTCGGCGGGGGAGGGGTCATGTTCCATGGCACGCACAGCGTCAAGCACGATCAAGATGCCATTTGGTCTAATTGGTGGATGGCGAACATTTCGCCCCCGCCCTGGGCGAGCTTCCTTCCGCATGGCATGAAAGTGGATCACTGGATGGACATGCGATGGCAGGCTCCGGCATCCATGCTGCTGGAAGTGGGAATCTGCGCCGCCGGGGCCGATCGAAACCAGCCGTTGATCCCGCCGCTCATGGGCCCTCACATCATCTCGCCTGAAACGCGGACGAGTTCCCATTACTTCTATGGTTTTCCCGAATTCGCCGGGGGAGAAAGTACCGATGTGGTGGGCGCCGCGTTCAAGGAAGAAGATCAACCCATGATCGAGGCGGTGCAACGGAACATGGGCGACGTGGATTTCTGGGGCAAACGCCCGGCGATTTTTAAGACGGACGGCGGTGCCATCCATGCGCGCAGGCGCTTGATGAAGCTCCGGCACAATCAAGCGGGAGGAGAGGGTACGCAGCAGATCGATTGATTACTCTACCAACCGTTGGTGCACTAATGTATGATCCCTTTATATCAGTACGATCAGGTAGCATTCTATGGTAGCGACGATCAGCACTGCGGAGTTAGCACAGCGTGCGGAGGTCCAGGCATCACCGGCAGCGGCATCGACGATGCTGATGTCGCAGATGCTGCTGCACTACGAAGTGGAGCAGTTCTATTACACCGAGGCGGCGCTGTTGGACGATCGGCGCTTCGCCGACTGGCTGGCCTTGTTCGCGGAAGATGCGCATTACTGGATGCCGATCCGGCGCACGGTGACGAGCAATGAGCTTGACCGGGAATTTACGGCGCCGGGCGCGATGGCGTTCTTCGACGATGACCGGATGATGCTGGCGGCGCGGGTAAAGAAGCTCGCGAGCGGGTATAGCTGGTCGGAAGATCCTCCCTCGCGCACGCGTCACATGGTGACCAACTTGAGAATCGTGCGTGACGAGGCGGGGGAGCTTGGGGTGAATACCAACTTTCACCTGTATCGCACGCGATTGAACTCCGAGGAGGATCACTGGATCGGCTCGCGCAAGGACGTCCTTCGACGCACGCCCGAGGGCCTCAAAATCGTGACCCGGCACATTTTCCTGGAACAGACCGTCCTGTTGTCACGCAACCTCAGCAGCTTCTTCTAAGCGCAGCGACTGGAGATATCAAATGACCGAATCTAAAAACCCTGGGAATGGCGCAGTCGACTATGGGCGCTTTGTCGACATGACAAATGGCACCGTCGATAGACGAATCTTTTCCGATCAGGAAATTTATCAGAAAGAACTCGAGCAGATTTTTGCCCGCGCATGGAACTTCATGTGCCATGAATCGCAGATTCCGAAGCCGGGCGATTTCTTCTGCAATTTCATCGGGGAGGAGAGCGTCATCGCCACCCGGGACCGAACGGGCAAACTGCAGGTCTTCTTGAATACCTGCCGGCATCGGGGCAACGCCGTGTGCCGCGCTGAATTCGGGCACGCCTCATCCTTCATGTGCACCTACCATGGTTGGACCTACAATTTAGAGGGTAAGCTCACCGGCGTGCCCGGCTACCGGGACTTTTACCATGGTGAGCTCGACAAGAGCCAATGGGGTCTGATCAAGGCGGGCAGGGTTGAAAGCTACAAAGGCTTCGTCTTCGCGACCATGGATCCGGAAGCGCCACCGCTCGAGGAATACCTGGGCGAAGCCGGGCGCTTAGGGATGGATCAGATCGCCGCTCGCGGCGATATCATGGTCGTCGATGGCATTCAGAAAAACGTGGTCGCGTGTAATTGGAAAGTCCCGACCGAGAATGCCTACGATTGGTATCACGGGGCAATTACTCATGCCTCGTTGGTACGTGGCAACAGGGTCAACGTGCCTTCTTCGGTGAAGCTCTCTGACGAGGCTCGGGAGGCCATGTCGAAACCGCCTTTCAGCGAACATCATCAGCGGGTGATCCTCGGGGAGTATGGGCACGGCATTGGCGGGCCCCGGTTGACGCCCGAACTCCGGCATGATCTGTCGCTCATCCCGCGCGCCATGAAGATGCCGTTCTACGATCATGAATGGCGAGAACGACCGGAGGCCAAGGAGCAGCTGGGCGAGTTTGGTTCGGATACCATCGGCCATCCGACCATATTCCCGAACCTGTTCGTTGCCACCAACGGCTGGCAGTTGAGCTTGCGATTACCCAAAGGCGTAGGCTCCACCGAGATTTGGTGGTTCACGCTCGTCGAGAAGCGGGAGGACAGCAGGCCGAAGGCAGTGATCGGGATGGCGACCCACCTGGTGGGGCCGGCAGGCCTTGCAGAGCAGGACGACGGAGAGAACTGGGACCAGACCACCCTGGGCTCGCGAGGCGTCGTCGCCCGCCGCTATCCCTTGAACTACTCAATGAATGTGGGTCGCGGGGAGATTCAGCGCACTGCCACGGGCGTTCCCTATATAGATTCCGCGTACAGTGAGCACGGTCAGCTATGGACCTGGCGAGCGTGGGCGGACTGGATGAATGCGGCCGACTGGGAAGCGTTGAAACGCGACCATACCACGGCGCCGACCGAAGTGATGTGAGGTCGGGGCCGGTTAGGTGAGGAAGGGTGTGCCCACCCTCAGGCGGGATCTGCTCGATACGGCACTACGACGATCGCGCCAAACGACTTGGCAACCGTGTGGCCGGACCAGAAGCCTTCGGCATCGGCGTGAAATAGAAAGCACAGCGTGAAATTCGGATATCCGCAGAGGACAGTCTGAACGGAAAAGGGTCCATGGACCGGGCCCCTGCCATCGACGACGCGGACGTCGAAACGCTCTCCGACTCCGGCTATAGACTCTGTGGAGGCGGCAGGTAAATGGCGGATTGAATTGCCGCTCCTCAACTCCCATACCGCATCGGACCATTCGTTCGACGTAGGGAAACACAACGTTAGCGTGTCGAAGCTGATCGACACGCCCTCTGAACTTCCCGACCCGAACCACTGCGCATCGACCACAGGTCCCGCGTCCTACCCGCCGAGTGCTTGAGAGACGGCCTTCGACGCGTGATGATCGATGGACAAGAAAGCGTCCACCATGGTGTTGAACATTTTCGCCTGTTCGAGCTGGACCCAGTGTCCGCAGCGATTGAAGATCATGAGCTGCGAATTGTGCAAAATACTCACGAGGCGGAGGCTGGACTCGAAGCTCACTACCCGGTCATCGCGCCCGTGCATGATCAGCGCCGGAGTTTTGATCTGCGACAGCTTGGCGATCAGTGCGGTACCTTCCGCCGGATTGGGCAATAACTTCCCGGATTCCACCAGACGAAGGAAATTCTTCGAGTGCTGAGGGGTGGCCAAGGCTGCTTTGGAGCGCTCTTCCAGGAGCGCATCGGTCACGTACGACGCGTCGAACAGCATCGACTCGCACACCAGGCGAAAATTTTCCGGGGTAGGATTGCGGAAGGTCTGGATCAACGTCTTTACGCCGGGTCCGTGACCAGCAGGCGACATCATCAGCGGTACGGCAGCGGGCAGGGGAGAGCCCATCGTCATTATGTGCGAAATACGATCGGTGTAGTCTGCCGCGAAATTGAGCGTGATCAAACCACCCATCGAGTTGCCACCGACAGCCGCCTTGTCGATCTCCAGTTCGTCCATCAGCAACTTGATGGACTCCGTTTGCAGGCGTGTCACCCCCTCCGTGTCGGTGAATTCGTCAGACTTTCCATAGCCAGGCACGTCGGGCAGGATGACGCGGTATTTTTTCGACAGCACCTGGAGGTTATGTTGAAAGTTACTCCATCCGTTGGCGCCCGGACCCCCTCCGTGAAGTAATATCAGTGGCAATCCCGTACCGGCTTCATTGAAATGGATTTTCCACTTCTTGGTTTGCACGAACTTGCTCGTGGACGCTTCGGTCAATTCGGTGGACAAAGACTCTCTCCTCGAAGAACTAGGTTTGCGAAGATTCGCGTCGATCAATGGGCCAGGGCGCCTTCGGGCGATTCGGAGTCGTTGGGGGAGGCTCGCTTTGGTGCCTTTGCATCCTCCGACGACTGCGCGTTGCCGGAGGGTGTGGCCATGGGAGGCATGGCATGGCCCCACCGACTGGCGGATTGATAATTCTGCACCTGCCAAGTCGATTCATCCTCGATGGAGCGCCCGTTCCAACCATATTCCACGGAAAATCCCGAAGGAGTGGGTGCATAAAACGAAACCATCCAATCGTTGGTATGCCGTCCCAACTGTCCGACCGGCATGCCACGGCGCTGGAAAATATCGAGCGCGGTACCCACGTCGTCGAAGTCATTGACTTCGATCATGAAGTGGTTGAGTCGCTTGGGTTTGGACGCGCCCGGTGGCAACGGCGGGGGGGCGCCCATCGGCTGACCCATGGCGAGCGAGTGATGACGCGAATTGACATGCGTGAAGCAGACCCGAAACTTCAACGGGCCCCGCGCAATGTGCATGAAGTCGCTGATCCTCACACCGAGGCCGCGGCTGTAGAAATCCAAATTGGTGTCCAAGTCGCGCACGATCATCACCACGTGTCCCAAGCCCAATCCGTCCGCACGGAAACCACGCACGCCGCGGGGAGAGTTGAAGGGCGTGGGGTCCAGCAGCGGGCCGTGATAAACCTCGACGGGAATGCCTTCGGGGTCTTTGAATCGTATGAGACCCAGCACCATGCGTTGCGCCGCGTCATCGGCACTACCTTCGATCACCTCGACTCCGAGCGAACGAACCTGCTCAGCAATCCGCGACAAGTCGTAGGCGTCCTTGGCCTCCCAGCCCACCCAAAGAAGATCATCCTCGCCCGTGGGACACACCTCGAAGCGATAATGGTGGGAGTCCATGCGATAGAACCGCGAGTCCCCCGCGCTGGTTCCGTTTTCCTGCAGGCCCAGCACTTCCGTCGCAAACTGGCTCCAGACGGCAGCGTCGGAGACTCCAAGTCCGAGATAGCCCAGCTGCGTCACGCGAGCGATCGCAGGGGCACTAACGATTGCGGTCATCATCGTCTCCTTCTCTAATTGTTTTCACAGATGTCAGACGCGAAAACTCAAGTGTCGCGCCTCGGTTCTGTCGCACTGTAGGTTAATGTCGGTCCGTCCACAAAATTGCATACTCCACCGATGATCGGTATGCTATCGAAAATTACCAAAGAGAGATAGTGATGTCTGACTTAGACATTCAGTTGCCCGAAATCGCGCCCAACTACCGGAGCTTCGTCAACGCCGAGGACGGCACCGTAGACCGTCGCATTTTCTCCGACGAGCAGATCTATCAGCGGGAGTTGGAGCAGATTTTTGCGCGGGCATGGAATTTCATGTGCCATGAATCGCAGATTCCGAAGCCAGGGGACTTTTTCTGCAGTTTCATCGGTGAAGAGAGCGTGATTGCCACCCGAGACCGCAAAGGACAGCTACGGGTTTTCTTGAACAACTGCCGGCATCGCGGCAATGCGATATGCCGCGCGGACTTCGGTCACGCCTCGGCCTTCATGTGCACGTATCACGGCTGGACCTACGATCTGGAAGGGAACTTGAAGGGGGTGCCGGGCTACCGCGATTACTATCATGGCGCGCTCGACAAGAGTAAGTGGGGCCTCATCAAGGCCGCTCAGGTCGAGAGCTATAACGGGTTCGTTTTTGCGACCATGGACCCTGCCGCTCCGCGGCTCGCGGAATATCTCGGCGAGGTCGGCCGAATGGGCATGGACATGGTGGCGGCCCGCGGGGATTTGGTGGTGCTCGACGGCATTCAGAAGGTGACCTGCACGACCAATTGGAAGATTGCGGTCGACAATGCATTCGATTGGTACCATGCACCCTTGACGCATGCCTCTGCGTTTATGGCGGGTTACGCTCGCGGCAAGATCTTGAAGCCCGGTCAGAAAGTACCGCTCGCCGATCTGAGCCGGCATCGAGTGCTGCTCGGGGAATACGGCCATGCCAACAGCGGCCCGCGAATCGACGATGTCATGCTGCAAACTGCCGCGGACGACATGGCGGCGGGGCGTTCGATGATGGACATTGCCTGGCGTAACGCGCCCGGTGTTCGGGAACAACTGGGTCCCGTGGGAATCCACACTCGGGGTCACCCCAACATTTTTCCGAACCTGTGGATCTTGGGCGGCGGAACGCAGCTCAGTCTTCGTCTGCCCAAGGGTTTGGGTAGGACAGAAACGTGGTATTTCACGATCGCCGAGAAGAGCTTGTCAGCCGATGAGAAACGCGCCCGGGTGAGCATGGCCACCCACACCCATGGGCCCGCCGGTTTTCTAGAGCAGGATGACGGCGAGAACTGGGATCAGAGCACTCGAGGCACGCGGGGCGTGGTTGCGCGTGACCATCCGCTTAACTTCTCGATGGGGCTGGGGCACGGCGAGATGAAGACGGCCGAGAGCGGGCCTGGCTTTATAGACACTACGGTAAACGAACATGCCCAGCTATGGGCGTGGCGGTCGTGGGCCGAGTGGATGGAGGCGGCGGATTGGCATGCGCTCAAGCGCGGCAGTACTCCACCGACCGGCTCAGTATAAGTACCAACGAGGGGGCAGTCATGATTTCAGAATTAGCACAGCGTGCGGAGGTCCAGGCATCACCGGCAGCGGCATCGACGATGCTGATGTCGCAGATGCTGCTGCACTACGAAGTGGAGCAGTTCTATTACACCGAGGCGGCGCTGTTGGACGATCGGCGCTTCGCCGACTGGCTGGCCTTGTTCGCGGAAGATGCGCATTACTGGATGCCGATCCGGCGCACGGTGACGAGCAATGAGCTTGACCGGGAATTTACGGCGCCGGGCGCGATGGCGTTCTTCGACGATGACCGGATGATGCTGGCGGCGCGGGTAAAGAAGCTCGCGAGCGGGTATAGCTGGTCGGAAGATCCTCCCTCGCGCACGCGTCACATGGTGACCAACTTGAGAATCGTGCGTGACGAGGCGGGGGAGCTTGGGGTGAATACCAACTTTCACCTGTATCGCACGCGATTGAACTCCGAGGAGGATCACTGGATCGGCTCGCGCAAGGACGTCCTTCGACGCACGCCCGAGGGCCTCAAAATCGTGACCCGGCACATTTTCCTGGAACAGACCGTCCTGTTGTCACGCAACCTCAGCAGCTTCTTTTAAGGACGCCGGCAGTGAACAACTCAACGAAAATCGCCCAAGTCAGCGTGGCCGACGTCAGGTCTGCACTGGATTCCGGCACAGTGCAGGTGGTTGACCTGCGCCCTTCCTTTGATTTCGCCGGCGGCCGAATACCCGGCTCCCTGAGCCTGCCTAATCAAGCACTCGCGAGCCGCCCGGAGCAGCTCGACCGGACCCGGCGTATTCTCTTCGTATCCGAGCACGGTAGCGAAGCGGACAGCGCGGCTCAGCTCGCGCTCAGCCTCGGCATCACCGACGTCGCAATAGTTGCGGGCGGCTATGACGCGTGGCTCGATGCCGGCTACCCCACCCACACCATCGACGACGGCGGCTGACATAGGGCAGGAACACAACATGCCGGCTTCCTACCAGCACGATGTGGTTATCGTTGGCGCTGGAATCGGCGGGCTCGCTCTCGCTCTCGCTCTGCACCGCCGCGGCATCGCCGTGCGTATCTACGAGTCGGCACCGGAGTTGCGTCCGCTCGGGGTGGGTTTGAATCTGCTGCCGCATGCGGTTCGGGAGCTGGCTGACCTCGGGCTGGAGGCGAAGCTGGTTGCGGCCGGCATCCCGACCCGCGAGTATGTTTTCTATACCCGGGCTGGCCAGCTGGTGTATTCCGAGCCGCGCGGCAGGGACGCGGGCTATGGATGGCCCCAGATTTCCATTCATCGCGGCGATTTGCACGCGATTCTATTGGAAGCCGTGACCGAGCGACTAGGCGCCGGTGCCCTCGCTCTCGACCATAAGTGTGTCGGGTTCGCCCAGGACGAGGGCCACGCAATCGCGCGTTTCGCCGGCAAGCCCGACGCGCGAGGAACGGTTCTGGTCGCATGCGACGGGATTCATTCGGCAGTGCGCGGCGACATGCATCCCAATGGCTCGGCGCTCCGTTATGAAGGCACTACACAGTACAGGGGAGTGACGAAATGGGCGCCCTTTCACGGCGGGGCGAGCATGGCCTATCTCGGCACCAATCGGCACGGCAAGCTGGTCATGTATCCGATCCGTAATGATATCGACGGCAAGGGTAACCAGCTGATCAACTGGGTGATCGAAGTGCAACGCCCCACCGAGCATCTCAGTCGAGATTGGACGCGTAAAGCGCGGGTGGAGGATTTCATCGAGGGGTTCGAGAAGTGCTGCTTCGGCTGGATGGACGTGCCCGCGATGCTGCATGCGGCCGAGGAGGTCTATGAATATCCCATGGTCGACCAAGAACCGTTGCCGTTCTGGACACAAGGTCGCGTCACCTTGTTGGGCGACGCCGCACATCCCATGATGCCACGCGGTTCGAATGGCGCCGCTCAGGCCATCATCGACACGGCCGCGCTGGCAGCAGCTTTGGCAGCGTCCGCCGATCCGCGACCTGCCTTGAAAAGCTATGAAACTCAGCGTTTGGCGGCCACGTCGGGAGTTGTCATTGCGAATCGCAGCATATCTCCCGATGCCATATTGAACGTGATCGAAGAGAGAACCGGCGGCAAGGCATTCGACCGGATCGATGATGTCATATCGCGCGAGGAACTCATCGAATGGCAGGAGCGTTACAAGGCGGTTGCAGGATTCGCAGCGCGAGATCTGCAACGACCTCCGGGTACATAGTGATGATCGGAGGGTTTATACAGTGAGGCTGTGCCGTTTCAACCAAGGGCTGATCGGTGAAATAGTCAATGACGAGGTGATCGACATCTCGGCGCTTGCCGAACGCCTGATGGAGTCGGTGCCGGGGCGCGGCGATCCTCTGATGCGCGCGTGGGCCGCCCTGATGGCTACGCCGCCCGGCGAGCGCCAACGGGGTGTCCGTTACTCCCTGCACGAGGTCACGCTGCGCTGCCCGGTTTCAGCGCCCGGCAAGATCGTTGCCGCCCCCGTCAACTACAAGACGCACATCGCGGAGGCCGAAGCCGATCCCGGCGTGCGCTACGGGCATACGATTACCGACATCAAGCAAGCAGGATTGTTCTTGAAGGCGACGTCCGCCCTGGCGGGACCCCGGGATCCGCTCAGCCTGCGTTTTCCTGAGCGTCGCACCGATTATGAAATCGAATTGGTGGCGGTCATCGGCAAGGGCGGCAGCGGGATTTCGCTGGAAAATGCATTTCATCATGTCGCCGGTTACGCCGTCGGACTCGACATCACGCTGCGCGGACCGGAGGATCGCAGCTTTCGCAAGTCCATCGACGGTTATGCCATCGTCGGCCCGTGGTTGACCAGCGCCGATGAGATCCCGGATCCCGACGGGCTAGAACTTACCTTGCATCTGAACGGACAACGCCGGCAGCACTCCAACACCGCCCATATGGTGTACGGCGTCGCGCGCCTGATAGAGTTTGCCAGCTCGTTTTACACGCTCGAGCCGGGCGACATTCTGTTCACCGGCACACCGGAGGGAGTGGGTCCCATCGCCGCCGGCGACGTTTTAAAGGCGGGCATTGCGGGTTTGGGACACATGACCATCGACGTCCGGTGAGATAACATACTTAGGGATATATCTCGATTTTAAAGTTTACAAGGACCTCAAGTGTTAGAAGCAGCTCACGCGCGTGCCGGGCACCTCATCCGCCGCACCTATCAAATTTCGCAGGCGCTGTTCCTGAACGAAACGGCGGCGCTCGGCTTGACCTCGGTTCAGTACTCGGCGCTGAACGCTATCGTTCAACTTCCGAACCTGGACCAGGCCAGTTTGAGCGGCGTCATCGCTCTGGACAAAACCACGCTCGTCAAGGTGCTTGACCGGCTGGTCGCGAAGAATTTGATTACCCGCGTTCGTTCGACCACCGACCGCCGGTGCCATGTTCTCAACGCTACCCCTGCGGGAAAGAAGGCGATCGCGAAAATTCTCCCTATGCTCGACCGCATCCAAGAGCGTCTGCTCGGGCCACTCGCCCCGGAAGAACAGAAACTGTTCCTGTCGCTGCTGTCCAAGATCGTGCAAGGGAACAACAGCTATAGCCGGGTGCCGCTGGATCAGGAAGTTTACGACGGGGTAAAACAGCGTGTGAAGCTCAGCAAAACTGCTGCCGCCGCCGCCGATGCGGCCTAAACAGAAGTCCATGGTGTCGATCGATCCAGCGCTGCGCGATGACCTCGTAATCGCGAATCACATTCTGGCACGCGAGGGGATCGTCGACGGATTCGGTCATGTCAGCGCCCGGGCGGGACTGGAAAACTTCATCCTGGCCCGCAGCATGGCGCCGTTGCTCGTAACCTCGGAGGATATTCTGACGTTCGATCTGCAAAGCGTCGAGTGTGAGGGCGACCCCCGTGCTCCCTACCTCGAGCGTTTCATTCACGGAGCCATCTATCACGCTCGTCCTGACGTGCAGGCCATCGTGCACAGCCATTCGGCCACGACGATTCCGTTCGGCACGGTGAAGGGAGCGAAGCTGCAGCCTATCTATCACATGGCGGGTTTCCTCGGCATGGGGACGCCCGTCTTCGAGATACGTGATGCAGGCGGGCCTGCCACCGACATGTTGATCCGCAATCGGCCGTTTGGCGAAGCGCTGGCAAGAGAACTGGCAGGCTCCGCGTTGGTGCTCATGCGAGGTCATGGGGTCACGGTTGTAGGTGCAAGTCTTCGACAGGCCGTGTTCCGCGCGGTCTACACCGAGATCAATGCACGAGTCCAGCTGCTTGCGATGGGCATCGGCGAAGCGGAGTACCTCAACGCCGCAGAGGCCGCCGCCGCATCCTCCGCCAACGACGGCCAAATCGAGCGAGCCTGGAATCTCTGGCGGCTCAAGAGCTGAGTCTCACTCCTTTTGAACCTGCGTCCAGGTGCTCGCTGTCCCGAACTATCTTCGTTCCTCCCGCAGGTGGCCGATGCTCGAGACGAACGAACGATCGGTCATCAGGAACAGACTCGCCGGCCCCGCAGTGGCCGTGTGCTCTATCCACTGCCATCGCGGCAGCGTGAAAATATCGTTCTTCTTCCAGGCGAACTGTTTTTCTCCTACACGTGTCGATCCCTCGCCTTCGACGACGGCCACGATCGCCGTGGAGCTCACCCGGCACGCCTGCGTCGTCCTGCCCACCTCATAGCGCTCCGCGTAACAGTCGATCGTCGGCATCACGGGGCCGCCATCCACGGGATTTACATAACGAACGCGGCGCGCGCCGTCCGCTGCCGGAGCCATGGCTTCCAGAGCGTTGCTCACCGAGGACCAAGGGTATCGAAAAAGTGGCGAGTAGGTATGCTGACTCGCGGTAGCCGCGCCTTGCGGCAACACTCCACCGCCGGCCAAGGCGGCGTCGGACTCCTTGCGCGGCAATTGCGAATCTTCCGGGCCCGGCCCATGTTCGAAGAAAACAGTGCCTATCACGGTACACAGCGGTGCATCGAGACCGTCGAGCCATACGGCCCTTTGTTTTCCCGGGTGACGGTGCTTGTGCCACGTCCAGGCAGGAGTTAAAACGAGGTCGCCCGGCTCCATGAGGCAGTCCTTACCGTCGGTCACCGTGATGGCGCCGTCCCCGGTCAGCACGAAGCGCAGGGCTGCCAGGGTGTGACGGTGAGAAGGAGCGTGCTCCCCGGGTTCCAATATTTGCAGCGCTGCGGAGAGGGTGGGAGTGGTAAAGGTGGTGCCGGTCAACGTCGGATGGCTCAGCATCAGCGCGCGGCGCTCGGCATGCGCCATGTCGACCTCGGCCGAGGCGCGTTCGATCAATGGCTCAATATCCGACCATGGCCAGATCATGGGCTCCAAAAATCGCGGCTCACGTGTATTCAAACCCTTGTACAGGTCCCACAGGGGCCGAAGATGATGGCGATGCATCGCCTCCAGGAGGTCCGGATTGGTGGGCGCAAGTGCGCTGCTCGTGTTGCTGTCAGACATGGGAGTGCCCTCTTGAGACGAAGTGTTAGCGCCTGAACCTGGGTGCCGTCACGTGGACGGTCAACACCACCTTTTCTGGATGGGTAGTATACCAATTATTTGTGGTACTGTGTGGTGCGCGTAGATCATAGACGGCTCGCAACAAAGGCAGTAAACAAGGGGAGATTAGGATGGGCGTGACCGAGGAATCCACTAGCCGGTATTTGCAGACCAGCAAATGGAAGATTCATTACAACGAGCTGGGTTCGGGCTATCCGGTCATCATGCTGCACGGTGGTGGACCCGGCGCTTCCGGCTGGAGTAACTACCGAGACAATGCGTACACGTTGGCGCAGCACTTTCGAGTCATCCTCCCGGATGTGCCCGGCTACGGGAAGTCGGACGAATTCGACCCCGAGATCGAGGACGTCCCGAAGGCCCAGGCCGAGTCCATCAAACTGTTGATGGACGGATTGAACATCGAAAAAGCGGTCTTGATCGGCAATTCAATGGGAACCGTGATCACGCTTAATCTTGCGGTGGATTATCGGGACCGCGTGTCGAAGATTGTCGGTATGGGCGCCGGATTGGGTGGTCTGGGTCTGCCGATGACGCTGTCGCCGGCGGGTCCGACGGCCGGCATCCAGGTGATGGTGCAAACGTATCGTGATCCCACTAAGGAAAATTTCCGCCGCCTGTGCGAGGCCATGCTCTTCGATCCGTCCTACATCACGGAAGAACTGCTGGCTGCGCGTAGTGCAAGTGCCCTGGCCAATCCGCGGCACTTGCAGAATTTTTTACGCCGTACCGAACTCGGCAAGATGACGCCCCGCAAGTCCGAAGCCACCGAACTCGCGGCGAAGCTGCCGTCTTTGAACACGCCCACGCTCATCATTCATGGCCGCGACGACCGCATCGTGCCGTTGGAATCGAGCTTGCGGGTTTTGAGCGTTATCCGTAATTCACAACTGCTCGTGTTCAATCGCTGTGGTCACTGGGCGCAAATCGAGCATGCCAACGTTTTCAACGGGCTCGTCAGCGCGTTCATCAATACGGCGGCCTCGGTGGACAACCCCGTCAAAGCCGGATTCGGCGGTTAGATGGCGGTCGTCGATACTGTCGATTTGATCGTGGTGGGCGGCGGCGGTGCCGGACTGATGGCGGCCGTTACGGCGGCCGAGAGCGGGATGAAAGTTGCCCTGCTTGAAAAGGCGCCCCAGCTGGGAGGTACCACGGCGTTGTCGGTGGGATCGATTTCCGCCTCGCAGACCAGTTATCAAACAGCCGCGGGAATCGAGGATTCTCCGGCAGCCCACGTCGCGGACCTCGAGGCGGCAACGCGGCGGTTTGGCATCGAGGATGATCCGTCGCTTCGTGCGCTGCTCGCGGAGCACGTCGGTGAAACCGTGGAAGTGCTCAAAAGACTCGGCGTCGTGTTCCTCGGTCCCTTTCCGCAGCCACCGAGCAGCGCCGACCGGATGCACCAAGTGGTGCCGACGTCCAAAGTCTACATCCAGCGTCTCGAAAAGGCCTGCCGAAAGTTGAGCGTGAACATAATGCTCGAATGTCGGGTCAAGGCTTTGCTTGCCGACGCGGGCAAGGTGGTGGGGGTGGTTGCCGCGGACGCTTCGGGAGGGGAGCTGCGGCTCAACTCGAAGGCCGGCGTCATTCTGGCCAGCGGCTCCATGGAAGCCAACGAAGACTTGCTGCGGAAGTTCATCAAATCATGGCCGTCCGGCATCCCCCCTTGGAATCCTCTGGCAACGGGAGATGGGCACGTGATGGCCTGCGAACTCGGTGCCCGCGTCGTGCATCGGCCTGACATGGGGCCCGAACACGTCATGCGCATGCGCTTCGTTGCGCCACCCCGCAATCACATCCTGCAAAATCTGCCGCTGAACCGTGCGGCTACCGCGTTCATGGCGTGGGCCGTGAAGCGATTGCCCTCGAAGCTCACCCGGCCGTTCATCATGAGCTTCATCACGGCAGCGTTGAGGCCGGATCCGGAAGTGTTCAAAGCCGGTGCCATTCTGGTCAACAAGCAGGGCATGCGAGTGGGCGGCGACGGGGCGATTGCGGAACTCAGCCTTGCCCAACAACAGACGCGCGAGTGCTGGCTGATTTTAGATTCCCGACTGGCGTCGAAATTTTCGCGTTGGCCGGACTTCGTGTCGACGGCGCCCGGGGTGGGTTACGCCTACTTGTCCGATTACAAGCGATCACGCCCGGATCTGTACGTCTCTGGCAGTTCGGCCCGCGAGCTCGCCGCAAAACTTGGCATGGCGGAGGAAGCGTTTTTGAACACTATCAAAACGGTCAATGGCGAACGAGACGCAGAAAAGCAGCTGCTTGACGGGAGCTACTACGCGCTAGGACCCTTGAAGTTGTGGGGACTGCCAGCGCCCGTGGGCCTCGCGGTCGACACGAAGCTGCGGGTGCTCGGTCAGAACGACGAGCCCATCACCGGCTTGTTTGCTGCCGGTAACACGGGTCAGGGTCGGTTCACCGTGTCAGGGCACGGGCACGGGCTGGCATGGGCGTTCACTTCCGGAAGACTGGCGGCGACCGCCGCCGCGGAACTGGCGCACTTTGCGCCCGCGGCCGGCGATCAAGGCCCGAACTCGTCCGCGCTGCGTTCGGTCCAGGGCGCCGTCCGTCAGTAGCCACGGGGTACGAATGATCGACGGTCCGCCCCATCGTCAACCCCGTCCGTCGCGCCGGGCCCCCTTCGCCATCGTCGTCGCCGTTTTATTTGCACTACAGGTAACGGATGGTGTCGATCAGGCGGTGTTGTCCTTCACCGCGCCCTTCCTCAAGAACGAGCTAGGGATAGGATTCGAGCCCCTCGGTGCGGCTTTCAGCGCCGGCTACATCGGCACCGCGTTGGGCGCGGTGCTGTTCGGCTCGATCGCCGACGCCGTGGGCCGAAAAAACGCCCTGATCTTCGCGGCGATCTCCTTTTCGATCGGATGTTTTTGCACGATATTCGTTCGCAGCGGGACCGCTTTGATCGCGGTCAGGCTTTTGACCGGCCTCGCGTTGGGCGGCCTTTTCCCGGTGATTGCCTCTTCGATCTTCGAAATAGTGCCGAAGCACCTGCGCGCCACGGCTGTCGCGCTCACCTCGGTGGGCTCGGCCGCAGGCGTCAGTCTGTGCGGACCCCTGGTTGCGGCCGTCGAACCTCATTTCGGATGGCGGGGCGTTTTTGTCATCGGCGGAGCCGTGCCGGCTTTTCTTTCTGTTCTGGCAATCCTGTTCGTCCCAAAGCCTGCGTCAAAAACGCCATCTCACGTCGCCCACGAGGCGGCGCGCATTCCCTTGGCGGGCGTCACCCAGCTGTTTCGTTTCGGCCGATGGAAGATCACGCTGTTGCTCTGGGCTGCATTCGTTGCGTCGGCGGTGCCCATGTTCTTCGCGCTGAGCTGGTTGCCGAGCCTGGCGCGTCTGGCTCATATCAGCGCGAGCAACGCCGCCATCGGCCCGTCGATTTTCGGCGCATCGGGCTTGGTTTTCGCAATCATTCTTGCTCGCGTAGTCGACAAGATTGGAAATCTTTTACGCACCGTTGCGGTCACCGCGATGCTCTGCACTCCTGCCTTTTTTCTGCTGGGTCAATCTTTCGGCAACGAGCATGTATTTCTCGTCGCGTGCGGCCTTGCGGGAGCGCTGTCGGTAGGTTCCGTGAATCTCATGGGCGTCGTGGCCGGCGCGCTCTACGACGATGACCTAAGGGCACGGGGTATTGGCTGGGCGGTTGCCACCATGCGCTTCGGAGCCGCTCTTGCGCCATGGTTGGGGGGCCTGCTGATCGCGCGAGCGGTGCCGGTGGAAATCATGTTTCTCGGCGTGGGCACGAGCCCGCTCATTACGAGCCTGGTGCTGTGGGTGATGAGAGAAAATGCGCAACGACAACCATCGATGACGCCCGTCTGATGCCAAAGCAGCGGGCGGTCACGCAGTCTCACTCTGCGTCGACCGCCCCCGGCACAACTCTAGAACTTCTTGGTGACTTGAACTCCAAAGGTACGCGGGTCGCCGAACTCGAACACATACTCCGAGGGCGGATTGATGTACGCAGCCCGGGTCTTGACGATCTTGTCCTCCAGGTTGTGGACATAGCCGCGGACCGACAGAGTTTTGTCCGGAGTGTCGTATTCGAGGCCGAGTTCCGTTCGTGAGTAACCCGCCTGTCTATCGCTTGCCCAGTTATCGACCGATAGAAAGTAGCTGGTGGTGTAACGAACGGCGCCGTCCGCGGTGAGTGTGCCGTGGTCGCCCAGCCTGAACTCGTGATCGTAGCCGAAGGAAAACACGAATCGAGGAGCCAGAGGCGGCTGGTGATCCGCAAGGTTCGCCGAATAGGCGGTGCCGCTCAATGTCTCATAGCTCCCTTCATACTTCGTAAATTTGGCATTCAGGTAGTTGGCGGTGAAATTCAGGCGGTCGGCGGCACTCAGTTGGTAGTGAGTATCGGTCTCCAAGCCGTAGATTCTCGACGCGCCGGCGTTCTGCGTGGTGAATGCAATGGTCGGATTAAGAAATACCTGCACCTGCTGATTGGTGTAGTCGTAATAGAAAACGGCGGCGTTGAACTGCAGTTTTCTGTTCAGGAACTCGTTCTTCGAACCAATCTCGTAGGCGATGAGAGACTCCGGGCTGAAATTGCCGGCATTATCGAAGCCTCCGGCCTTGTACCCCGAGGACACTTTGCCATAAACGAGGTGTCCGGGCGCCGGATGCCAGTCGATTCCCGTACTCCAGGTCACTTTGCTGCCGGAGAATTTCTGCGGGGTGATGGTGACGCCTGGACAGTTCGTCCCCGGCAAAGCGGTGACGTTACCGGCAAGGTAGTTCGCGAAGTTGAAAGGACAGCTGTAAAACGTGCCGCTCTTCCTGTCGGAGGTGTAACGGACGCCAGCCGTCACGCTCAATGTGTCGTCGATGACCGGAACAATCACCTGTCCGAATGCAGCCGGCGAGGTGTCCTTGACGTCGGGGCGGTAGAACGTGTTGACGTAGGTACCGGTTGCAGGGAATGGCGGGATCTGGAAATTCGTTGCGTAGAGGCTCTGGACGACGCTCTGCGTTTCGCGGAAGTAAAACAGGCCGGTTTGCCAGATTAGCGGGCTGGTCGCTTTACTGGACAGTCGAAGCTCATGGCTCTGGGTATGCGAGTCCAGACTCGGGTCATTGGCGAGGTAGTGGACACCACCGCCAGGTGCCAACCCGTCGTATTCCTGAACTTCACCCGATCGTATGTAGCGATTGCCGGCGATGTAGCTCAGGGTGGCGAATCCCAGGTCATATTCTAGGCGTCCGCGCAGCGCATATTGGTGCGACTGGAAGGAGCCGTTCGTGGCGAGAGGATAGCGCGACGCGTCATAGTTAAATGTCGATTGCGACGGAATCAGGCTCGACTGCCCGGGATTCGCGGGGTTCATGTAGCTCACCAGTCCGGGAGTCGATCCATCCACCACCGCACCGTACTGCGCGACCTGGCCTTGGTTGCCGTCGACGAATTCACCTGCAAGGTATGCGGTCAAGTCGTCGTTCGGTTTGACCAGCAGCGACATTCGCAGCGCCGAGGTGTTGGCGTTGTCGCCATTGATGGCCGGATGGTTGTCCCGGTAGCCCGCATGATCGTCGTGGAATAAAGACACCCGAACCGCCGCCGTCTCGCCGAGAGGGATGTTGAACACCGCCTCGCCGTGCTTGGCGTCGAAATTTCCATAGCCCGCCGTCACATAACCGTCGAGCTTCCCGAGCTCCGGCTTTGCAGCGATCAGGTTGAGGGCGCCCGCCGTGGAATTACGTCCGTACAGCGTTCCCTGGGGCCCCCGCAGTACTTCCACCCGCTCCAGGTCGAACAGGGCGGCATTGATGGCGGTTCCACTGTTGATGTATTCTCCGTCGATACTGACCGTGAGCGCGGGATCGCTAGAGCTCGATACGTCAAGGCTGCTCACGCCGCGAATGCTCAATTGCACGGTCCGATCCGTTTGCAACATTTGTAGGTCCGGCGCGATGCGTGTCAAACCCGAGATGTCGCTGATGGCGGACCTGCGGATATCCTCCCCCCCGAAGGCGTCCATTGCGATGGGCGTATCCTGTAGGGAGGTGGAGCGCTTCTCGGCGGTGACGATGATTTCCCCGAGCGCGGTTTCCGACTCTGAGTGCGCGGCCGCTGGAGTGCCCGAAACGACGCTCTGGCCGTAGACGGATGCGCTCCATGCGGCCAGGCTCGTGACGAGCACCCGTCGCACGGCAATCGACACGCCGGTCGAACTTCGAACATTACCAATTTTCATCTGCTACTCCCCCCGCCGTGATCGGGCACTGCTTTTGTGTATATTTGCCCGGAAGCAAGAGCTTCCTGCCGCCAGCCAGGCAAATCGTGACAGTAGACCAATCACGAGTCAACCGTTAATGCGTACACCATCAATTTGGCGCATGACCTATTATCTGCCACCATATGTCCTTCGGTAGTTGATCTACCGTGATGTTTCGTTCAGGCGCGCCGCGACGCCGCCACCAAAGGCTTTATCGAACACGTCATGATTTCCACCATTCTCATCGTCGGGGGCGGTCAGGCAGGAGCACAAGCCATCGATACCCTGCGCCGCGAAGGCTTCGTCGGGCGCCTCGTCCTGGTGAGCGACGAAGCGCAGCTGCCGTATCAGCGGCCGCCGCTGTCCAAGAAATTTTTGTCGGGCGAGTTGGCAGCGGAGCGTTTGCTGTTCAGGCACCAATCCTTCTACGACGAGCACAAGATCGAATTAAAGCTGGGCGTGACGGCGATCCGCCTGGAGCTCGCCGAGCGGCGCCTCACGCTGTCAACGGGTGAGGTCGTGCTCTACGACCGGCTCCTGCTCTGCACCGGGGCCGTGTCGCGCAAGCTCACCTGTCCGGGGGCAGACCTGCCCGGGGTGCATTATCTGCGCGGCATCGCCGACGCTGCGGGCATCCAACAGGCCATGACGCCGGGGGCCCGTGCCGTGATCATCGGCGGGGGCTACATCGGGCTCGAGACCGCGGCGACGGCCCGCAAGCTGGGCTGCGCTGTGACCGTGCTCGAGATTGCAGATCGCGTCATGAGCCGTGTGGTGGCGAGCAACGTCTCCGATTACTTCGCGCACGAACATCGCGGTCAGGGTGTCAAGCTCATCTGCAATACGCGGGTGGTTCGGCTGGAAGGCGAGGGGCGCGTCGAGCGCGTGGTATGCGCGGACGGCAGCAGCTACGAAGCCGACTTGTTGCTGGTCGGGGTGGGAAGCATGGCGAATACGGCTCTTGCGGCGCAGGCCGGTCTGGCCTGCGACAACGGCGTGGCGGTCGACGAGTACTGCCGCACCAGCGACTCTGCGGTGTTCGCCGCCGGAGATTGCACCAGCCATCCCTCGCTGCGTTTCGAGATGCGCGTGCGCTTAGAATCCGTGGACAACGCCTTCGAGCAGGCCAAGGCTGCCTCGCTCAACATGCTGGGTAAGCCGACGGTGCACGACCGAGTGCCCTGGTTCTGGTCAGATCAGTTCGACAACAAACTGCTCATCGTCGGGCTGTCCCAAGGGCACGATCAGCAGGTGACGCGCGGCGATCCGGCTCTGCGCAGCTTTTCGGTGTGCTATCTGAAAGGCGGGGAGCTGTTGGCCGTGGAGGCCATCAATCACTCGAAGGACTATATGGCGGCGCGCAAGCTGATCGCCGAGCGAGCCCGGCCGAACCTCGACACGCTGGGCGATCCGCAGACGGCGCTGAAAGACACGCTCCTGTAACGGGAAGTCGACTATCAATGGTGAACCGATGGCTGTCGGCTAAGTCACCGAGCGCAGCGTGCAGCTCGGGCAGCACATCCGGCGTTCGCGCTGCTGCCCGCACAGAACGCCTCCGGCAACTGGATCAAGGTGGTGCAGCGCGTCCCGGTCCGCATCCGCATCGACGCGCAAGTGGATCTGTTCGGCGAGATCCGCCAGGCCTACGATTTCGAGCAGCTGGCGCGCTCGTTGATCCAGGACGGTGCCGGCGATGACGGCGTGTGGAAGCGCTACGCCCAGATCCTGCTCGCGACGGTCGACGGAATGGCACTCGACCAAGACGACCAGCGATCAGCACGTGACCGAAGCGGCGGTGATAGCGTCGCAGATCGAGCAGTTGCCGGACCTGGCGGGATATCTAAAGTTTGCGTCACAGCCCAGCTGGTGGCGGGTGGTGCTGGAGCCTTGAGTCGCGAAGGAGCCGTTTTCATCGTCAGCCGGCGGATGAGGCCGCCCGGCGAGGCCATTTCCACGCGTACCAAACGACAAGCAGGGTCAGCGCCATTTCTGTCAGGCTGTAGAGAAGTTAGAACAGCCAGCTGTGAAAAAACACCAAGGTGGCGAGGACGGTGAGCGTGTAGAACAGGCCCATGGCACCGACGCGGATGTCGGCCGGCCGTGACCGGTAGCGTGCACGTCGCCGGAAGAGAGGTCCTCTTGTATTTGCGTGCAAACAGCTTACAGTATCGGCCTCAAATAGCTGGGGTGGCCTCGAGGGCCTGAGATGCTGACCGCGTGAACCACGCACACCAGCAAACCCATTGAACCTGATCCGGTTAATACCGGCGGAGGGAGCATGGGTAAATTATTTATTTCCGGTCTTCTGTTCGTCCTTTCATCGATCGCGCTGCCGGCCGGTGCGACCGATTCTCAACTCGATGAAATCGTGGTGACTGCGACACTGCGCAGCGCACCGGCCGTGGACGTGCCTGCGAGCGTGACGGTGCTGGACGGCCAGACGCTGCGCGATGCCGGCCGCTTCAACCTCGAAGACGTGCTGGGGCAGATCCCGAATCTCAACTGGGCGGGCGACACGTCGCTGCCGCGCTATTTTCAGCTGCGCGGCATCGGCGAGTTGGAGCAGTACCAGGGCGCCCCGAATCCGTCGGTCGGCTTTCTGGTCGACGACATCGATTTCAGCGGGCTGGGCACGGTGGGCACCCTGTACGACATCGACCAGGTCGACGTGCTGCGCGGGCCGCAGCCCACGCGCTACGGGGCGAACGCGCTCGCCGGCCTGCTCTATCTGCGCAGTGCCGAACCCACGGATACGTTGTACGGCCGCGTCGATCTCGAAGGCGGCGACTACGGCACGCGGTCGGAGGGCGGCGTCCTCAGCGGTCCGGTCGAGTCGCTGGACTCGGGTTTCCGGCTGGCCGCGCAGCATTTCTATACCGACGGGTATTACCACGATCTGTATCTCAACCGGCACGACACCGACCGACAGGACGAGTACACGTTCCGCGCCAAATGGCTCTTCAATCCTTCAGACCGGCTGCGCATCGAACTCAGTGCCCTGCAGGTGACCATCGACAATGGCTACGACGCCTATGCGATCGACAATTCGCGGAACACGCAGTCGGACCAGCCGGGGGTCGACTCGCAGCATTCGACCGGCGTGTCGCTGCGCGGTCATTACCGGCCCGCCGACAACCTGGGGCTGACGGCGATTGCCACCTATGCGAGGTCGGTGATCAAGTACAGCTATGATGGGGACTGGGGTAACGCGCAGTCGTGGGCTCCGTACGCGTCCGTCTATCAGTACTCCGAGATCCAGAACCGCGATCGCACCACGAAGACGCTCGAGCTGCGGCTCGGCACCGAATCGAACCGGGGCTTCGGCTGGCTGGCCGGCCTCTACGGCAGTCAACTGGACGAGTCCTTGAGCGATCTGAGTCTCGGCGCCTACCAGCCGCTCGGCACGCCGGCGGATCCGGCCAGCGATGAGAGCGACAACATCATCGTCAGCGGCTACCGGGCGCGCAACCTGGCGGCATTCGGCGAGTTGGACGGAGATCTCACGGCAGGATTGCGTTGGTCCGCGGGACTGCGCGCCGAGCGCTGGAGCGCCCGGTATCAAGGGACCACGACCGATTTTCTCGGTAGCAACGACGGGTATACCAACGCGCCGGTGAGCTCGACGGCGATCGAATCGGTGACGCCGGCGGGCTTGAGTCCAGTCGAGCATCTGTGGGGCGGCCATCTGTCGCTCACCTACAAGCTCGATCCGGATCAGTCGGTCTACGCCACCGCCGTGCGCGGCTACAAGGCCGGCGGCTTCAATCTGGCCCAGGGCCTGTTGCCGAACGAATTGTCGTTCAATCCCGAGAGCGACGTGAACCTGGAAATCGGCTACAAGGCTGATTTACTCGATCATCGTCTGAGGGTCGACGCCGACATATTCGATCTTTTCCGGCACGACGCGCAGATCAAGACCAGCTTCCAGAGTGATCCGACCAACCCCGACTATTTCGTTTATTACACCGGCAACGCGGCGAGCGGCCACAACTACGGTCTGGAGAGCGAGGTCGCGTGGCGGGTGATCGACACAGTCACTCTGGGCGCGGACCTGGGACTGTTGCAGACGCACTTCGAGAATTTCGTCCAGCAAGGCCCGACGGGCGCCACCGCCGTCTCCGTGTCGCGTGAGCTTGCGAATGCGCCGCACTGGCAGGGTGCCGTGAACGTCACTTACCGCGACCCGCGCGGGCCCTTCGCGCGCCTCGATATCACCGGCATGGGGGGCTATTACTTCGATCTGCCGCCCAACGAGACGACGTCCAAACCCTACGGCCTGGTCCACGGCAAGCTCGGCTGGGAGACGGCGCGGTGGTCGGTCTATCTTTCCGGACGGAACCTGTTGGACAAGCGTTATCCGGTGCGCGGCTTTTATTTCGGTGACGTGCCGCCGAATTTCTCGAGCGAGCTGTATACGCAGCTCGGCGAACCGCGCACGTGGACCGCCAGCGTGTCGGCCAAATTCGGCGCACCGCGCTGAGCGGCGGCCTCGGTCCTCGCTCCGACGGAGGTCTCTCGCCAAAAGTGCATCACGCTCACAAGTTCTGAAAGCATGCCGCTGTAGGAACGGAGGCGGACCACCACCCAGGAGAATGACGTATGGCGCCCGCGCTGGATTTCGCGCCTCACGCGGCGCCGTGGGCGAATCATCGGCCAAGATGAATGAATACTGAAGCGGAGGAGACATGAATAAAACAGTAGGGCGTCGTAGTACGTTGAAAAAGAGTCACCCAAAAAAGAAATCGCGAGGCCGGACTGCCGTTGCGAAAGGCAAAGTTGCAAAGTCGAGGTCTGATACTTCGCCCGCGAAATGGTCAGCACGCGTCATGAAGGAAAGCGACGCAATGGATCTCAAGGAAGGCATCTTCAAACAGACATCGGGTCTCGCCATTGCCAGGTCTCTAAAAGAGTCTGCAGAACGAAGTACCCGCCGAAAGTCGCCTCCATTCCGCTCCGCCATGTCCATGTTGAACTTTGAGATCAACAGAGGCGGTAAAAACTTGAGTCCCCGGAGGCGGCAAATTCTCAATCACGCGAAGGTCCAGCTGCGAAAACTATTCGGACGACCGCCTTTACCGAAAAGTTGATCGACCGTGAGGGTTGTAGCCCGTACTAATCTACGATGACGGCGGGCGTGGTACGTCGTGCCGGTAGGATCCAGCCGGCCTCGAGCGAGACTGCTGGCAACCGTCCCGGGAAAGCGAGGTCAAGCCGGAGTTTCCATGCCTTCACCGACCGTCTCGGCCATCTCCTGCCAGCGAGGCAGGTGATCGGCAAAGCCGGCGCGATCGAGAAACGCGACGTCGAGCCGCGTGACGGGCTCGCGGCAGGCGACGATGCCGGTGAGGGCATCGGCGGCGTGTACGTAGGCGAGCAACTCGCAATCTCCCGGGCCGACGGCGCCGGGCTTCAGGTGCATCGCGACGCACTCGACGATGGGAAAGGGAATTCCCCAGGTGGACAGCAAGAATGCCCCGACCTCCGCATGGGTCGTTCCCAGAAGTTCGAGTTCCACATCGTGCTGTAATTCGCCGGTGGAGGAAACACGTTCCAAGACTTCCTGAAATGCCTCGGGTGCTTCGAGGGCGAACACCAGCTGCCCTATCCCAAGCATCACCCCGGCGGTGAAGGCATCGTCCGCGCAGCCGCTCTTGCCGGCCAGACGACCGGCGAGCCTCGCCACTCTGATCGCATAGGTCTGGTAGCGGGCCAGGGAAAATGCCGCCGAGGGTGCGCGATCCATCGCGTTGCAGATATGGGCGCTCAGAACCAGGCTCTTGAGCAGATTGACCCCCATGATGCTCACGGCTTTCGGGATCGAGGACGTGCGCCGCGCGGTCCCGAAGAAGGCAGAGTTGACGAGCTGCAACACTCGGATGCTCACGGCAGGATCGCTCTGGACGATGTCGACGAAGGTCGACACGCTCGTGTCCGGATCCGCGGCGGCACGGCTGAGCGCCTGATAGGTGTCCGGCAGGGTCGGCAGTCTGCCGACGTTCGCTGCATATCGCGTGACCGACTCGTCGGTCAGGAGGGCCCTCAGCGTATCGATCCGAGCATCACCGATGGGTACAGTCACTTCATCCTCCTGGGCAAGTGCGCCGGTCACCTAGGGCGCCACGACTTCGAGCAAATATTTGGGCGGCATGAAGGCGGTTATTTTCTCGATCATGTTGAGCGACAGCCGCGTGCCCTTCTGCACGATCAAAAGTCCGCGTGCATTGAAGACATCCTTCGCGAGAATCATACCGTCACGCAAGGTGGACGAAGCCACGAACAAGTTGGCCTTGCTGCTGAGGCTGAGATGCAGAAGGAGGTCCGAGTCCGCCAGACGCAATGCGAACGACATCTGATGGGTGTAGGCGACGGACGGTCTCAGCAATTCGGAAGGGTCGAGTGCCTGGGGCAATCCTGCGGTGAAGACCAAGGCCTCCTTGCTGAGGGAGGTCTTTAGGACACCCATCATATTGTTCGCAAGCTCGCTCAGCATGTCGGCCACGAGGTCCACCCCCTCCGGGCCGAACAAGTGTACCGCCAGCTTCTTGCCGCTGGTGGAACCGGAGCCGAGCGCGATGCGCGCTTCGAGCTGGTGTTCGACATTGGAGAGCGAGATGCAACACGCCTGTTCGACGGGCTCCGCGACCGATCCGGCATCCGCCAGAACGGCCTCGAGCGACAAGAACTTGGCCGCGACGTTGCGCACGTGCTCACGCGCTTCCTTCCAGGTGTCGGAAAGTATGACTCGATCCATCGGACTGGTGGCGGCTACATTGGCGCCGGTACCGGGGGTCGTGGACGACGGGAGCGTGGGCACCAGACGCTGCACCGACCGTAATAGGGCGAGAACGACCGGCATCGCACACGGCAATCGCAGGCAGCAATCCGCGCCCGCGTCATAGGCCCGCACCAGGTGATCGTCGCTCGCATCGTTCGTCATCAATATGATGTGTGTCTGTTTCGATACTTCGTTCGTCCGAAGCATCTTGATGGCCCCGATCGAGGCCTCGTCGCTGCCGGCCGCGCACAGCAGCACCAGTTGAAAGCGTTGCGCACCCAGCGCGGCGACCGCGGCCTTCTCGTCCTTGATCGACGTGACGGTATGGCCGGCGTCGGTCAGTGAGGCCACCAGGCGGTTGACCACATACTTATCGACATGCAGAATCTTCATGCGCCGGTCGCGGAGTCCGCCCGAAACAGCGACAGGCACACCGGTTCGGCGCGGCAATGCGCCCATACTTCCGCGACGAGATGGGAGTGGGGAACCGTGACGTCGCTCGCGGACACGAAGGGCAGCGACAGATGACAGGGGTTGTCGTGTTCCGTCGCAAAGCAGCTCTTGATATTGCCCCCGAGCATGTTGGTGATCTCGGCGATCACGTCACGGGCGGCATCGTCATCGACCTCCTCGGGGCCGAACACGGTGGAAGCGGCTTGAAACGCAAAGCTCCGGGACGACCGGAAGATCACCGCCCCATTGAAGGCGCCGGTGATGGCGACCATGCCGTTCCAGCGGTGTTGTATCCCCGGCAGCGCGCTGACGGACGGTGGCAGTGTCGGAGCCGCCTCGATGTGGAGAAAGGATTGCATGACCGCATCGAGTACATCGTACAGTTCGTGGTCGCGGGGGCAATGTATCGGGTCGGTCACGGCCGCACCACATAGTAGGAATGACCGCCTTCCGCGACGCGTTCCCAACCTTCGGCGACGTTCAGGGTCGTCTCCGCGGCGCCGAGAAACAGGGCGCCGTCCGGCGCGATCGTTTCGCGCACGCGGTCGAGAATCTTGCGTCGGCTCGCCACGTCGAAATAAATCAGCACGTTGCGCAGAAATACGATGTCCGGCCGGGCCGGAAAGCGGTGGCCGTCGAGCAGATTGAGCGGTTGAAAGGTGACCAGTTGCCGTACCGCGGGCTTCAGTCGCCAGTGGGTGCCCTGTCGCTCGAAGTATTTGACCAGCTGTGCCGCCGGCAGACCGCGATTCACGTCCATCTGCGAAAAGGTGGCGGTCTGCGCCCGGGCCAGCACCCGTTCGGAAATATCCGTGGCGAAGATGCGCACGGGCCAGGACGCCATGTCGGGAAAATGTTGGAGCAGCAGCATCGCAATGCTGTAGGGCTCCTGGCCGCTGGAGCATGCCGCGCACCAGATGTTCAACTTGCGCAAAGCACCGCGGGAATTTTTGAAGCCCGGCAGCAACACCTTGCGCAGCGTCTCGAACGGCTGAATGTCGCGATAGAACGAGGTCTCGTGGGTGGTGATGGCCTCGATGATCTTCGTATCGATCCCCCGATCACCCTGGCGGGCCTTGGCGATGAGCGCCGCGATGCTGTCCGCCCCGTTTTCGTCCAGCAGGGGCGCGAGCCGCATCTCGATCAGGTAGTCCTTGGCTTCATCGAGCTTGATCGCAGCGCGTCGCTGCACCAGTTCCCGTACGAAAGCCGCGTCCGCGGCACTAACGGCCATGATGTGTCATCGGCTGGAACGAAGGAGAAACAGACTGCGTGGAGCGATGGACCCGGTGATTGATCTCCGCCGCGATCTCCGATAACGGCAGGACACGGTCCGCAAGGCCCGCGCGCGTGACGAAGCCCGGCATTCCCCAGACCACCGAGCTGGCCTCGTCCTGCGCCACGATCCAGCCGCCCGCCGCGCGCACCGCCTCGCACCCGCGTAGTCCGTCCTGGCCCATGCCGGTCAGCACCACCGCGAGAACGTTCGCACCGTGGGCGGTGACGCACGAGCGGAACAATACGTCCGCGGCCGGCCTGACGGAGTTCTCGGGAGGGGCCTGATTGATTTCGATACGCAGTGCGGTGCCGATACGTTTCACGGCCATGTGATGGCCACCCGGAGCGATGTATACCTCCCCGGGCGCCGCGGTGGCGCCGTCGACGCCCTCGCTGAACTTCAAGGGGCAGGTGCTGGTGAGGCGCTCCGCCAGCAAACGGGTGAACAGGGGAGGCATGTGTTGAACCACCAATATCGGTACTGAAAAATTCGCGGGTATGTTCTTGAACAGGTCGCCGAGGGCGTTGGGGCCGCCCGTCGACGCGGCGATGACCACGGCGTCGATTCGGGGCGGCACGCGCATCAGCGTCGATACGTTGGCCTTGAGCGGGCGGGTTTCCACGGCACGGACGATCGGCGGGGCGATGGCGCCGATGTGGGATTTGACCCGTGCGAGCGCCTTGATCTTCGGCAGAAGTTCGGAGCGCACGTGTGCCATGGCGCTCTCGCGATTGTTCGTGCCGGAAGGCTTGGTCACGTAGTCGGACGCACCGAGTGCCAAGGCTTCGAGCGTGGTGGCGGCCGCCCGCTGAGTCAGTGAGCTGAACATGATGACCGGCAGACGCGGCGACAGCTGCCTGATCTGTGCCAGCAGCTCGAGGCCGCTGACGTCGGGCATTTCGACGTCCAGAGTCACCACATCGGGCGGCGCCTGACGAATCTTTGCAATGGCGAGCGCCGCGTTGGGGGCCGAGCCGGCAAATTCGATTTCTGGATCTTCGGACAAGATTTCGGTGAGCAGCCGTCGCACGACGGCGGAATCGTCGACCACGAGCACTTTTACCCTGTCGTTCACTCGCTGAGTCCGAGCAGAAGCAGCTTCTCTCTCAGCACTTCCGACGTGAAGGGCTTCATCAGGTATTCATTCGCGCCGGCGTCGATCGCGCGTTGTACCTGTGACGACTCGCTTTCGGTGGTGACCATCATGATGGCCATGCCGTCGAGTTCTTTGCGGGAGCGCACTTCACAGATGAGCTCGTAGCCGTTCATGACGGGCATGTTCCAGTCCACCAGGGCCAGATCGGCAACGCCGATCTTCTTGAGCTCCTCCAGTGCCTGGCGGCCGTCGCCGGCCTCGAATACCTCAAAGCCTTCTTGCTTCAGGGCGTTGCGCAGGATCGTGCGGGTGGCCCGCGAGTCATCGACGACTAATGCTTTCACTGATTGCTCCGAACTATTGTTGGCATGGCATCCGACGGTCGCGGGCGATCAGGCCGCCTGTTCTCTGAAAAACCACGGCAGCTGGGTCTCGATCAGCCCACGGATGTCCATGATCTCGGTCACTCGCCCCTGAACGATAGCGGTTCCGAACACGCCGGTATGTGAGTTGCGTCGATCAATGCGGATCGTCTCCTCGACGACATCCAGAATCTGGTGGACCATCACGCCCGCCCGATGTCCGTCGTCTTCGTAGACGATGACGGGGACGGAGTCCAGAGTAGGCGTGTCGGAACCGTTGCGCGAGAGCGTCCCGATGACGGGCATGACTTCGCCCCGATACTGGGCGACCCGCGTGTTGCCGGTTGATTCGAACTGCTCGGGAGCAAACTTTTCGAGACGCGAGATGACGTCGAGGGGGAGCGCCATCACGCTGCCCTTGTCGTCCGTGGTGAACAACAGCAACGACTGCCTCGCATCCGCCGCGAGGTCGTTGGCCACGGGCACGGCGGCGCGTACTGCTCGGTCTTCGGCCTTGACGCTCGCGTTCGAGTGCTGCGCGAGGCCGGCGATGTCGAGGATCAGCGCCACCTGCCCGTCCCCCATGATCGTGGCCCCGGCAAACACGTTCAGCCCTTTCAGTTCCTTGCCCAGCGGTTTGACGACGATTTCCTCCGTGTCGAGCACGCTGTCGACGATCAAACCGAAGCGGGTGTCGTCCGCCTGCAACACGATGATGTGGGGCGATTTATCGACGGCGCCCGGCTCCGACTCCTTCAGCTTGAGCGTGCGGCTCAAATTCACGAGCGGCAGGAGCTTGCCTCGTAGCCGATACACGGGAACACCATGCAGGTCTTCGATGCGTCGGGCGGATTTCCCCCCCTCGATCCGCACCACCTCGAGGAGGTTGGTCTGCGGGATCGCAAATCTCTGGCCTCCGTTCACGATCAGCAGGGCAGGCACGATGGCGAGGGTTAGCGGGATGCGAATTTTCAACGTCGTGCCCTGGCCCGGGCGATTGGCGAGTTCGATGTTGCCGCCGATACGTTCGATGTTGGTGCGCACGACATCCATGCCGACGCCCCGCCCGGAGAGGTTGGTGACCTTTTCGGCCGTCGAGAACCCCGGCAGGAAGACCAGCTGCGTCAGCTCGTAATCGTTCATCTGCTCGACCTGCTCGAGCGTCACCAGCTGGCGTTCGAGGGCCTTTTGTCGCACCCGTTCCAGATTGATGCCGCCGCCGTCGTCGGAGATCTCGATGTTCACCTGTCCGGCCTGATGGAACGCCCGCAGGCTCAAGGTACCGGTGCGCGGCTTGCCCCGTTGCTGACGGATTTCAGGGGCCTCTAGGCCATGGTCGACGGCGTTTCGCACGATGTGAACGAGCGGATCTTTGATCGCCTCGAGAAGCGTTCGATCCAGTTCCGTATCCTTGCCGATCATCTCGACCCGTACCTGCTTGCCACAAGTGGTGGCGAGATCGCGCACGACCCGCGGCAGTTTGCTCCATACGCTGCCGATGGGCTGCATGCGCGTGCGCATCACCTGCTCTTGAAGCTCCGACGTGATGAGGTTCAGGCGCTGTGCAGCGCTTTCGAACATGGAATTTCCAAATTGAACGCCGAGCTGCAACACCTGGTTACGGGCAAGCACCAGCTCCCCCACCAGGTTCACCAGCTTGTCGAGAATGGCGACGTCCACGCGCACGTTGGTATCGGCCAGGGCCGCACCGCTCGAGGACTCGCCGGCGCCGCGGACCGGATTGAGGGGCACCGACAAGGACGCCGGCGCCGCCGGGGCGCTCGCCGGTAGGTCTTCCGTCTTGCCGGTCGGAGGAGCGGCGATCCCCAGTTTTACGAGGGGCCCCGTGTCGATGGGTGGCGGCGCCGAACTCGCGATCGGCTGCGCCGCCTGCACTGCGGTCGCCGCGGTCACCTCGGTCACCGCGGGCGCGGACTCCTTGAGCCGCCCGAACAGATCGATCAACTCGGAGTCGTCCCCCGGCTCCTCGACGCCGCCCTGTTCTATCGCACGTAAGAGACCGCGCACCCGATCCACCAGCATCAGCAAGGCGGATATCATCGCGGGCGTCAACGGGAAAGATCCGTCGCGCAACCCGGACAATAAATTCTCCCCCGCATGCGCGATCGCACCGAGCCGCGCGAAACCGAGAAATCCGGAAGACCCTTTTATGGTGTGCACGGTACGAAAAATATCGGCTATTCGTTCAGGCGAGGCGGGGTTCGTTTCGAGCGCGACGAATTCCCGGTCGAGCGCATCGAGTCCCTCGTGACTCTCCAGTAAAAACTCACGAATCGCTTCGTCGGATATCATAGGGAAGGGCGCCTCGGTATGAAATCGATCGGCATGTTCTTGGTGCTGTAATGTGCCGGAACAGCTGCCTGTGTCGGCACCGCGGCATGATTCTTTAACAGCGACCGTCTTGCAATCATCTGGCGCACACTTTGCGCTGCAGCACGTATCGAACTGTGATTCAGCTTCGCGCGGTCAGCATCGGGAGACGTCAAAGTACCTCCATGAAATCATCGCGGGTCTCGAATGAGCGTTGACGCCGACCACGGAATTACGCAGCTGTGCACATTCAGCGTCGACCAACTGCTGTTCGGCGTGAACCTCAACGTCGTGCAGGAAGTCATCCGCTACCAGGAGATCACGCCCGTGCCGCTCGCGGTGGCCGTCGTCGAGGGACTCATCAATCTCCGCGGCCAGATCGTCACGGCCATCGATCTGCGCGTGCGCATGGGTTTGTCGCGGCGACCGGCCAGCGTCTCTCCCATCAATATCGTCCTGCGACAACGCGACGGAATCGTGAGCCTGCTGGTGGACGAAATCGGTGACGTCGTCGAGGTCGATCCGAGCGCCTTCGAAGTACCGCCGGAAACCCTGGCGCCGAGCTCACGCGCGCTGATCGACGGCGTCTACAAATTGGAATCGAAACTTCTCTTAATTCTCAACACGCAACGTGCGGTACGCGTAGACCCACAGTGCAATTCACAAAGGAACGATCATGGCCAGCAGTAATGTCCGTCGGCTCAGTCCGAAGTCGAACGCGGAGCGTCGCCTCGAGAAGCCGCGCCGCGGCACCGATCACGCCCAGGCGGAAGCCGCCCAACTGGTGGTGGCCATGGACAAGTCTCAAGGAATGATCGAGTTCGATCCGACGGGCATCATTTTGACGGCCAATGACCTGTTCCTCAGTCTGATGGGCTACAAACTCGATGAAATCCGTGGGAAACACCACCGCATGTTCGTCGACGTAAAACACGCCGAGTCGGCGGCCTATCGCGAGTTGTGGGCTAAGCTCGGGCGCGGAGAACATGACGCCGCCCAATACAAGCGCATCGGCAAAGACGGCCGGGAGGTGTGGATTCAGGCGTCTTATAATCCGATTTTGGATGCGGGCGGAAAGACGTACAAGGTCATCAAGTTCGCGACCGACATCACCGAGCAGAAGATGCACACCGCTGATCAGGAAGGCCAGATCGCGGCGATCAGCAAGTCCCAGGCGGTCATCGAATTCGACCTGGACGGCACGATTCGGACCGCGAATCCAAATTTTCTGCAATGCGTCGGCTACAGCCTGGACGAGGTGAAGGGTAAGCATCACAGCATGTTCGTCGAGCCGGCCGACCGCGAGTCGGCGGAATACCGCGCCTTCTGGACGAAACTGGGGCGCGGGGAATACGATACCGCGCAATACAAGCGCATCGGCAAGGGTGGGCGGGAGGTCTGGATTCAGGCCTCCTACAACCCGATTTTCGATGCGAACGGACGGCCTTTCAAGGTCGTCAAGTACGCGACCGATGTCACGTCACAACAACGAATGCGCTTCATGGCGGAGGTCATGAAAGGCGTGACGACCATCGCGGCCTCGCTGTCCGGCGCGTCCTCGACCCTGGCCGCGTTGAGTGAACAGATGAGTTCGAGCGCCGAGGAGACCGCCGCTCAGGCAAATGCGGTGGCGAGCGCCTCGAAGGAAGTGAGCGCGAACGTGCAGACCGTCGCCGCCGGCACGGAGGAGATGACCGCGAGCATCCGAGAGATCGCGCGAAGCGCATCGGACGCGGCGCGCGTGGCGCGCGAAGCGGTTTCCCTCGCCTCGAGCACCAATACCACGGTGATGAAGCTCGGCGAAAGCAGTACGGAAATCGGCAACGTGATCAAGGTGATCACCTCGATCGCGCAGCAGACGAAACTCCTCGCGCTCAACGCGACCATCGAGGCGGCCCGGGCGGGCGAGGCGGGAAAAGGATTCGCGGTGGTCGCCAACGAGGTGAAGGAACTGGCGAAGGAGACCGCCAAGGCGACCGAGGACATCAGCATGAAGATCGAGGCGATTCAGGGTGACACGCGCAGCGCCGTCATCGCGATCGGCCGGATCAGCGACACGATCAATCAGATCAACGACATCCAAAACACCATCGCGAGCGCCGTCGAGGAGCAGACCGCGACCACGAACGAAATGAGCCGTAACGTGGCGGAGGGCGCCGCGGGGACCAACGAGATTTCGAAAAATGTCGAAGGAGTGGCGATCACCGCGCAGGGTACCCGCGCAGGGGTGATCAAGTCGCGAGAAGCCGCCCTCATGTTGAGCGAAATGGCCGCCGAGCTGCAACGGCTGGTGAAGCCGGTCTAGTAGACCCGTGCTTCGCGTAGGAAGACGATCGTGGTGAGCCAACAAAGACCCGTTACGACGGCTGTCGGAGCGACGCATGGCGTCGCCCCTGGACAGAATAGAGGAAGGACATAAGGGTGAGTTCGCTCATTCAATGCGTATACGCCAGTGTGGCGAGCAATACATTCAGCGACAACGACCTGCCGGGGTTGCTGGCCGCTGCGCGTAAGGCGAATGCCATCCGCGGCGTCACGGGTATGCTGGTCTATATCAACGGAAATTTCCTGCAGGTGATCGAAGGAGAGGAGGACGTTATCGACGGCCTCTTCAACAAGATCAATGGTGACCCGAGGCACAAGGAGGTGCTGTTGCTGGCGCGGGAACCCATTGCGGCGCGTCATTTTTCCGACTGGAGCATGGGTTTCGAGGCCCTGCTCCCCTCGGAGGTTGGTACGTTGCTCGGCGAGAACGATTTCTTCGAGTCCGGATCGTGTGTGTCAGCCTTGGATGCCGGTGTCGTGAAGACGATTTTTTCCTCGTTCCGGACTGCACAGGCGGGGTTGTCCTTGCATCGCTAGCGGCTTTTCGCTGCCGAACACCCTGCGCACACCCGCGCCGGGGGGTAGTGCTAGCCTGATCTGCGGCCCGTCGTGGAACGGCTTTCCATCAAAAACTCTTCGTGCGTACCGCGTACCGCTTCAATAGCTGCAACAGAAATAGGGTGCAGCTCTTCAACCTTCGGTTTTGCAAAAAAATATCCCTGAAATAGCCGTACCGAAAATCATAGATGGCCGTGATCATCCCGTGGCGTTTGTATTCGGTAAATATATTCTGAAAATGACCAATGTCGCGGGACGGCTCGTTTTCGGTGACCTCGAACATGAGGTGATGCAAAGCAAATCGAGCTTGTACGGCGGCCTCGAAGGTCTTTTGCAAGCAGGCTGCCGGTTGATAGACAGCATTAGGCAGAAAATTGATGCTGAGTAAAGCGGTCATCTCGAGCCGCGCGGCCAACGTGATGGCCTTGACCCTACCTGCCTGGTCGAAAGCGAAATACGAGAGAAGGCCCAGTGTCGATTGGTGGTTATGGTGACCCTTGAGGCGTGCGCGACCGGCGAATATTGTGCGGTGAACCAAGCACCGCGGCCGACGAGAGGAGGGCGGTTGCGCCTCGGTGGGGCGGCGTCGGGCGGGACATCCTTACGGGGTTTCGCCCGTCGCCGCAAGCGTCGATCGCCGTTTCCCATCGAGACGCTTGCCGATGTAATCGAAAGCGGTTTCCACAGCGCGCCGCACTGCCACGTCGTTCTGTTCGCGCTCGCGGGGGCTCGTGTAGAAATGCATGTCGACGACGTGTCGGATGTAGCGGGGCGGCAGCGAGTTCAGCGCCACGCAGGCGACATCCGCCAGCAGATTGTCGTCGTGAGCGATCGCCGGATGACGGGGCGCGTGCGCCATCACCAGATCGATCACCGCCTGTTCCTGGTAATTCCGAACCGATTCGCTGTCCATGAGGCCGAAGTGTACGGGAGCGGTGACCGTCAGGGGCGATCTGTGCGTTGCATCATGAAGGGAGTGAGATTTGGTTCCCTCAAGGCGGCTACCAAAAAGTCGCTAATGACCATTGAACATAGGCGGCAAGCGAGCGTGACGCGTGGACGGATCTCGGCAATTCCTGACGTTCGCGCTCGGCAGCGAGCAGTACGGTATCGACATCCTGCAGGTGCAGGAGATACGCGGCTGGACGGCGGTCACCAAGATGCCCGAGGGGGCGCCCCACGTACTCGGCGTGCTCAATCTCCGCGGATCCATCGTTCCCATCGTCGACCTGCGGGTGCGCTTCGACCTGCCGTGTGCCGACTTCACGCCGCTGACTGTGATCATCGTACTCGCTCTTAAATCCGGCGGCCCGCAGTGCGAGTTCGGTCTGGTCGTGGATGCGGTATCGGACGTGGTCGACATCGAACCCGGGCAGTTGAAGGAGGCGCCGCGTTTCGGCGCAACCGCAGCAGTCCCATTCGTGCAGGCGCTCGCGGTCGTCGGTCACCGCATGCTGATCTTGTTGAACGCAGAATCGCTCATCCGGCGTGGCATCGAATTCGTCGACCTACCGGCGCTCGACAGCGTCGCGTAAGTCCCTCAAAACTACCCATAGGAATCGGGCATATGGCCACGAAAACACGAAAGGCACCACGACGCCCCAAAAAGGCGGCAACGACGTCGCATGCGGATCTCATCGGACAAATGGCGGCGATCTACCGATCGCAGGCGGTCATCGAGTTCAAGCTCGACGGTACCATCCTCAACGCGAATGAAAACTTCCTGACGACGATGGGCTATGCGCTGGAGGAGATCCGGCTGCAGCATCATCGTATCTTTGTGGACCCGGTGCAGAGGGAGAGTGCCGAGTACGCGGCGTTCTGGGCCAAGCTCGGCCGCGGCGAATATGACGCCGGCCAGTACAAGCGCATCGGCAAAGGCGGGCGCGAGATCTGGATCCAGGCGAGCTACAACCCGATTTTCGATGCCAAGGGAAAGCCGTTGAAGGTGGTGAAATACGCCACCGACGTGACCCAGCAGAAACTGCGCGCCGCGGATTACGAGGGACAACTACAGGCGGTCAGCAAGGCGCAGGCGGTGATCGAGTTCCGGCTCGACGGCACGATCTTGAACGCGAATCAGAATTTTCTACAGGTCATGGGCTATTCGCTCGATGAAATCAAGGGGCAGCATCACCGGATGTTCGTCGATCCGGCCGCGCGGGACAGCAGTGAATACCGGGCATTCTGGGAAAAGCTCGGCCGGGGCGATTACGATGCGGGGGAATACAAGCGCATCGGCAAGGGCGGGCGCGAAGTGTGGATCCAGGCCAGTTACAATCCGATCCTCGACATGAGCGGGCGGCCGTTCAAGGTGGTCAAGTACGCGACCGACGTGACCGGGCAGAAGCGTCAGAACGAGATGAACGCCGCCTTCAAGGGTGCGCTCGACAATCTGGCCTCCAGCGTGATGGTGGCGGATGCGAACCTCAACATCGTCTACATGAACAGCGCCATGCGCGGCATGATGACGGATGTACAGACCGATTTTCGCAAGGAATTGCCGGGGTTCGATGCCAGCCGCCTGATTGGCGCCAGTGTCGACACGTTTCATCGCAATCCCGCACACCAGCGCAACATGCTCGGCAGCCTGACCAAGTCCTTCGCGACGCAGATCGTGCTCGGGGGGCACACGTTGCGCCTCATCGTCAATCCGATGCTGGACGCGGGCGGCGGGCGTCTCGGCACGGTGGTGGAATGGGCCGATCGCACCGTGGAACTTGGCGTCGAGTCGGAGATCAAATCGTTGGTGCAAAGTGCCACAGCGGGCGATCTTACGCCGCGCATGGACCTGCACGGCAAATCCGGCGTGTTCGCCGAGATAGGCAAGGGAATCAATCAACTCACCGACAACATGAGCGAAGTGGTGAGCCGCGTGCAGGCCGCCGCGAACGAGGTGTCGCGAGGCGCGGAGGAGATTTCGCAGGGTAATTCCGACCTGAGTCAGCGCACCGAGGAGCAGGCGTCACGTCTCGAGCAGACCGCCTCCTCGATGGAGCAGATGACGTCCACGGTCAAGCAAAATGCGGACAATGCCAGCAAGGCGAGCCAGCTCGCCACGGCGGCCCGCGATCAGGCCGACAAGGGCGGTTTGGTGGTCAGCCAGGCGATGCGCGCCATGACGGAGATCAACGACTCCTCGAGAAAGATCGTCGACATCATCAGCGTCATCGACGAGATCGCGTTTCAGACGAACCTTCTGGCGCTCAACGCGGCGGTCGAGGCGGCACGGGCCGGCGAGCAGGGTCGGGGCTTCGCGGTGGTGGCGAGCGAGGTGCGCAATCTGGCCGGACGCAGCGCGACCGCCGCCAAGGAAATAAAGGGCCTGATTCAGGACAGCGTGAAAAAGGTCGAGGAAGGATCGCAGCTGGTCACACAGTCCGGGCACACCTTGGACCAGATCGTCACTGCCGTGAAGAAGGTCAGCGACATCATCGGCGAGATCGCCGGCGCGAGTCATGAGCAGTCGGCCGGAATCGATCAAGTCAACAAGGCGGTGATGCAACTGGACGAAATGACCCAGCAGAACGCGGCCTTGGTGGAACAGGCGTCCGCGGCCAGCGAATCGATGGCCGGACAGGCGAAGTCGCTGCACGACATGATGGATCGTTTCCAGGTCTCCAAGGAGTCCGCCGGCGGGGCGGCCTCCTCGATGCCCGCGTTCGTCGCAAGCGAGCCGCGGGCGGCCGCGCGCAAGCCGCGGCCGGCTGTCGTACCGGCGGGCCGCCGGGGTCCACAACGTCCCTGGACGGGTGATGCTGCGGGGCCTAAACCGCGGATCGCCAGGGCGGTGGTGAACGGCACCGACGACGAATGGCAGGAGTTCTGAGTACGCCGCAGCCATGGGCTCTCTTCGTACATTGCTCGACCGGGCGGCGACGACACCGCGGCCCGCGGTCGTGGCGGGCTTCGAACATGTTCATCGCTACTGGGACGCACAATTGCAGCACTGGTCGGCGAAAATCCTGCCGGGGGAATATTACGTGACGCGCGGGGAGGAGGTCATCAGCACGGTGCTCGGGTCCTGCATCGCGGCCTGTATCCGCGACGTCGAAGCGGGCGTCGGGGGCATGAATCATTTCATGCTGCCCGAAGAGCAGTCGCCCGGTGCCGATGCGTGGAGCGCCGGAGACGGCACGCCGTCGACCCGCTATGGCGTATATGCCATGGAAAGCCTCATCAATTCGACGTTGAAGCTCGGCGGGCGGCGCAATCGGCTGGAAATGAAGGTGTTTGGCGGCGGCAGGATCCTCGCATCGCCGACGAACGTCGGCGCACGCAACATCGCATTTGCACGTGAATTCGCCGCGCTCGAGGGCCTGACGATCGCCGCACAGGACGTAGGCGGTGTGTCGCCGCGCCACGTCGTGTATTTTCCTGCCACCGGTCGCGTGCTCCTCAAGCATCTGAAGCCGCTCGATTCGAGCCCCGTGGTGGCACACGACATCACCTACCGCGAACGCCTCTCCGCTCAGCCCGCCGCCGACGATGTCGAGTTGTTCGAGTGAGCCCGCATTCCCGTAGGATCCGCGTGCTCATCGTGGATGATTCGGCGCTGGTGCGCAAATTGCTGAGTGACCTCTTGGCCGGCGACCCACAGATCGAGGTGCTCGGTACGGCGGGGGATGCGTACGCGGCGCGCGATAAGATCAAGGCCTTGAATCCGGACGTGCTGACGCTGGATGTGGAGATGCCGAAGATGGATGGCTTGACCTTCCTGAGGAATCTAATGCGCCTGCGCCCCATGCCGGTGGTCATGGTGTCCACGCTGACGGAACATGGCGCCGGCATCACGCTGGACGCGCTCGCCGCCGGTGCAGTGGATTATCTGCCGAAGCCGAAAATCGACATCGCCGCCACCATGAACGACTATCGCGACGAGCTCATCGCCAAGGTCAAGACGGCGGCCGGCGCGCGCGTTTTTCCGCTGACGGAGGTGCGCGACAGGGCCGTCCCGGTGGGTGCCGCGGGCGCGCCGCCCCAGGCCCCCCCGCGGCACTTTCGCACCACCGATCGCATCATCGCCATCGGCGCTTCGAC
>CAZZVN010000012.1:14289-83108 GCA_964657625.1 uncultured Steroidobacteraceae bacterium | reverse complement strand
TGCTGATGATCGGACCGCCCGGTGCCGGCAAGACCTTGCTCGCCCAGTGCCTGCCGGGTCTGTTGCCGCCGCTCTCACCTGCAGAGCAACTCGAAATCGCGAGTGTGGAGTCGGCGGCCGGGCGGCGTCCCGTACGCGGCCTGTCGCGTCCTTTCCGCCATCCGCAGCACACCGCGTCGGTGGCTGCGCTGATCGGCGGTGCGTCCCTGCGGCCGGGCGAGTTGTCCCTGGCGCACCTCGGCGTGCTGTTCCTGGACGAATTGCCGGAATTTGCCCACGACGCGCTCGAGGCGCTGCGTGAGCCCTTGGAAAGCGGCATCGTGGTGCTGTGCCGGGCCCGGCGCACGACCCAATTTCCTGCGCGGTTTCAACTGGTGGCCGCCATGAATCCTTGCCCGTGCGGCTATGCCGGCGATCCACGCGGGCGCTGTGGCTGCAGTGCCGCCGCAGTGGCCCGCTACCGGCAGCGCTTGTCGGGGCCGTTGGTCGACCGCATCGACATGCACGTCGAACTCGCCGGGCTGCCTGTGGGCCACTTGATGGATGCAGGTCCCGCCCTCGAATCGTCGGCGGTCGTGGCGGCGCGGGTGATCGGCGCCCGCGAACGTCAGATTGCCCGTCAGGGACTGCTCAATTCCCGGCTAAACCCCCGCCAGATCGAGCGCCATTGCCGGCTGGGAGCCGGGGCGCGGTCGCTGTTGAAGACCGCCATCGACCGCTTGGGATTGTCGGCACGAGCCTATCATCGGGTCTTGAAGCTGGCCCGGACCTGCGCGGACCTCGCGGACCAATCCGATATCCGCCTCGACGACGTTTCCGAAGCCGTCAATCTGCGGGCTCTCGACCGGGGAAGCCCCGCGACGGATTACTTGTTGAGCGAGACCATGTAGTCGACGGTCATCCGGATGGTGGCGTCGGGCCAGGTCGTGCCGCCCTTCGCCGGCATGTTGCCCTTTCCGGCGATTGCATGGGAGTACAGCGTGTCCTTGCCTTGCGCGATGCGCGGGCCCCACGCGGCCTTGTCGCCGATCTTCGGCGCCCCATTGACGCCGCTCGAATGGCAGGCCGAACAAACCTGGGTGAATGCCTGCTCACCCGTGGCCGGCACATCTGCCGCCAGGGTTGCCTTCGGCGCGGTCAAGGCGGCGAGCGCACTGTTGTCCTGACCGGCCACCGCCTCGTGCGCGAATGGCTCGATGTTTTGATCCATGTCCTTCAAATGTAACGGATCGAGCAGCACGTGTTCCCTCTGCGTGTCTTCGCCGACGGTGCGCGCGACCGCAAACAGCACGATTGCGAAGAAGATGAGAATGCCGAGTACCATGCTGAAAGAATTGAAGAACTGGGTGTCTGACGATTCTGTGGTGGCCACGGTAACTCGCTGAATATATATGAGAAAAAATCGGTCTGGTCAGAGTATAGCGATACCCGACGATTCACGGAATAGCGTTTGCGGCGCGGTTCGCCTGGTAAGGCCGCGGCGTCCGGCGTGCGCACGGTTTTTCCCGTGCTGACCCGGCTGCGTCGCGCTCGCCATGGCGTTGTGCTCGGCACCGTCGCGCTGTCGTTTCTGGCGGCGGGTCACCGGCATGTGTACGTCGCGGCTCCGAATTCTTTCCTGATGTACGGCGCGGTTCATGCTTCGACGCTCTGGGTGTCTCTGCGCGAACCCCCTCCCCCCCGGCAGATGCTGGTTTTTATTGCCGCCGCCGCGCTGTTGAGCCTGACCGGCGCGTTGCTTGGCATGCGTGCCATGTATCTGCTGGCGGCGTTCTCCGCACGAGGCGGTCCCCGCATCGCCCTGGGTCTTGCCGCGCTGACCGGCGCGCTGGCTTATGCAGCCATGATCCGCGTGCTGTGGATGCCGGAGCTTTCCCTGCATTCGATTTGTTTCGTGGCATTGTCCTGTGTGCTTGCCACCCTTGCGGCGTCGCTGCTCGGAACGTCAGCCATGGGCGGTGGGGGAGCGGTGATCGCGGTCGCCTGGTGGTGCGCGATGTCCGCAGGATTGTGCTGTTGCGAGCCTGTTCGCCGCTGAATCCGTGCACGCCCGCCACCTGACGTTCACGCAGGTAGCGTAAATTACAGTACCATGTTCACGTACCGGTCGGTGACCGGGTCGGAGCAACGTGATTGAGGATTGTGTCAGCGGTCGTTTTCCCGAGCCGTCCCTCGGAAAGTAGCCAACCATGATCTCCGCCCGCGAGGGGCTGGAGTTGTTGCGCCAGGGAAACCGTCGTTTCGTCGCCGAAGTGCGCAGCTGGGAGACGCTTCCCAGCCAGGCTCGTCGCGTGGAACTGACCTCCGGACAGGAACCTTTCGCCGCCATCCTCGGATGCTCGGATTCGAGGGTACCCGTCGAGATCGTGTTCAACCAGGGGTTGGGCGACTTGTTCGTCATCCGTGTGGCAGGGAACATCGTCGCGCCTTCGCAGGTGGGCAGTGTGGAATTTGCCGCCGAGCAGTTCGGAACGCGGCTGGTGGTCGTACTGGGCCACTCGAACTGCGGCGCCATTGCGGCGACGCTCGATCAGCTGCAACGGCCGAAGGAAAATCAATCGCGCAACCTGCGCTCCATCGTCGATTTCGTACGTCCCTCCGTCGAAGACCTGCTGGCCACGGATCTGCGGCACGACCGCGAAGCGCTGATACGTGAGGCGGTGCGCGCCAACATCCGCTCCTCCGCGAACCACATCCGGCATGGCTCCGAGATCATCGAACAGTTGATCCGCAACGATGGTTTGCTGGTCGTAGGCGCGGAGTACTCCTTGGCGACCGGCGTCGTCGAATTCTTCGACGGGGTTCCGGACTGACGACGCATCTCGGTGTGGGCTGCGGGGGGCGGCGCGATCGCGGCGGCGGTGCCGATTGCCGGTGACGCTGGACGCGCGAGCGCTGCGGCGGGTAGTATCGCGGCCCTTCCATTGCGCCCGTAGCTCAGCTGGATAGAGTATCGGCCTCCGAAGCCGAGGGTCGCGCGTTCGAATCGCGCCGGGCGCACCAATTGAGCCGGCGGCCACGCGGGGCGGATGGCAGCCGGTCCCGTCAAATACTCGTCGGCCCTCCGATCACGCAGCGCCTGATCTCCCGCACCGCGGCCTGAGTCAGCGCGATCGCGCGTTGGTCTATGGGCGACGACTGTGACGACAACTTGGCAATGACGAGGCCGTTGCGGCGGTCGACGAAAAGATGCTGGCCGTGGATGCCCAGGGCGAACAGGGTCTGCGGCTCGTCGTCGATGACGTACCACCCGGCGCGGTAATGCATCCGCATGCCGGGGAAGCCGGCCGCGAATTCGCCCTGCCGCCATGCGCGGGCGTCGCCGTTGCCCACGATGTCGTTGATCCACTCCGAGGGGATGATCTGCCGTTCGTCGCGGCGCCCGTCCTGCACGAGGAGCTGGCCGACCCGGGCGAGATCGCGCGCCGTCGTGCACAGTCCGCCGGTGCAGCGCGGTGCGCCCCTGCCATCGAGCGTGATGTAGGCATCTTCCTCTGCGCCCAGGGGCTCCCAGAGGAGTCTGCGAACCAGCGTGGCGAAAGGATGGCCGGTGGCACGCTCCAAGGCCCAGCCGAGCAGGTCTGTATGGGCGGATACGTAGCGGAACGGGCCGCCGTGAGGAATCGCCGTCCCGGGCGTGTTTTCGAAAAAGGCGTGCAGGTCCGCCGGCGCAGCCCCGGGCCCGCCCGGCTGCCAGTTCCCTGCGGCGGCGTAGGCGCGCAGGTCCGCATCGTCGTAGACCGCCCCGGCCCGCATGTCCAGGAGATGCCGCACGGTGGCTCCCCGGTACGCAGTCCCGGCGATTTCGGGCACCAGAGCCGACACCGGCGCCTCCAGATCGAGGATGCCCTCGCCCTGCAGAATACCGGCGATCAGGCCCACCATCGATTTCGACGCCGACATCACGATGTGTCGGGCCCGCCCGGTCATGCCATGCACGTAGCACTCGTGGATGATCCGTCCCCCATGCATCACGACCAGCGCATCCGTGGCGGTTTCTTCGAGGAAGCCGTCCAGACTCAAGGGAGCGTTACGGTCGGAGAACAGATGAAACTCATGCAGTGATTGCGGTTCGGCCGGCAGCTGCCATGCCTCGCCGGCGACGCAGGTGATGTCGGCCACGGGAATGAACTTGCGTACGTGTCGGAACGCCCAGCGGCTGAACGGCGGAACACGCCAGTTCGCAAGCGTTGCGCCGCCACGGCTCGACACGTGCTCCGGGGCGTCGTCGATCGGGGGCGGGAGGTCGTGCAAGATGGGCTCCGCGGGAGTCAGTCGGCTAGAGAGTTTAACCTCAGCCGCGCTGGCGTCGCCGCCGTGCCCACCTTTGGGGGGCGCCGCCATGCTGCATCATACGGCTTGTCCATTGCAGAGAGGGGCTGCCGTGTCTGCCCGCCTGCAGGCTCAGTGAGTTCGCGCCGGATTCCCAGAGCGCGAGCACCCGGATCTGGCCATGCCAGCGATAGTCCGACAGGCGTTGTCCCATTGGACCGTCCCGCCCTGCCGAGACAGCACGCGCGTCACGGATCTTTACCATTGCGCTCCCTGCCCCGGCCCTCGATGCCGGGGGCTTTCACACCGGGGGCAGCGGTGCCGCAGTTTCCCAATGTCGTCCATCGAATGCTTGCACTGAAATGGCCTCCACCGTATCCGTGTCCAAGCAACGGGCATTGACGCTGTAACCCTCTGGATGAGACCGCGGAACGTAGAACGACTTGATGCCGCAGTGCCGGCAGAAATAGTGCTTTGCAACCCGTGTGTTGAAAGTGTAGGAGGTCAAGGCGTCCCGCCCGGCCGTCAAATGGAACTGGTCCGCTGCCACGATCAAATGCAGATAGCCGGACTTGCTGCAGATGGAGCAGTTACATTCGCTGACTTCGAGCCGGGCAGCGGCGCGCACATCGAATCGCACCCGGCCACAGTGACAGCCGCCCGAGTGAGTCACCATCGCCGTCAATGCTTGTGTTCTTGAGCCGCCAGATCGCCCACGAGGCTGATCAATTTTTCCGGGCCGCCTGCGGAGCGGACGTCCGCTGTGAACTTGCCGTTGACCACGAAAGTGGGAACGCCTTCCACTCGGTAGCGCTGCACCAGCTGATCCGCTCTTTGCAGAGACGTCTCGACGCCGAAGGAATGATAAGCCTTGCCGAAGGCGTCCGCGGAGATGCCGAACTTCTTTACGAAGGCGGTCTGTATGCGTTCCGAGCCGGCGGCGTCGTTCGGATCGCTCGCGATCAACGGGTTGCCGTTCACGTGGATCTCCTTGAAGATCTCGCTGTGCAACTGGTCGAGCTTGCCCATGCTCTCCAACGTGTAATAAAGACGGGCAAGCGAGCGATGGCCTTCGTTCCACATCACGTGCACACGGTTGAACGTGATGTACGCAGGCTTGGTCTTCTTCCAGGATTCGACCAGCGGATCCAAGGCGTTGCAATGCGGACACGCGTACCAGAAAAATTCCAGTACTTCGATCTGGCCGGGCGCAACGGCCGTCGGCTGCGCGGGTACCAGGCGCGTGTAATTGGTGCCCTCCTGCCAGAGGCTGGGACCATTCGTGGTGGCGGCGGTGGCGGTCGACGACGCAGCCGCCACGGTGGCGGCCACCGCGACGAGCAGCGGATTACGCGCATTGCCGTCGCCGGCGGCCTCTTCCACCGTTTCCGAGCCATCCTCGTTGGGTCGTATGATCTTCGCAGGCGTTCCCGGCAGCAGTCCGGCGATCTGTTGCTGGGCCGGCGTGGCGGCCGGCGCCGCAGTGACCTCGGACGGCGTCAGCGCGGTGGCAGGGGTGGTGGCCGCCGGCATGTCTGCGGTCGGCGCCTTTGAGTTGCCGCAGGCACCGAGCGCCATTGCCGCAGCCACGAGCAGCGACAGGCCCGCGGCCCGCATCAGCGTAGTCCCTGCAGGTACGAGGCCACGTTGCGCATGTCGTCGGCCGACAAACGCTTGGCGATCGTGGGCATGATGCCGTTCGGGCCGGTGGTGCGCGCACCCGAGGCATAGTCCGTCAATTGTTTGATCACATAAACCGAATGCTGGCCGCGCAGCGCCGGGAATTTCGCCGCCTCGTTGCCGTACCCGGTCGGCCCATGACACGCCATGCAGGCAGGAATGCCGCGCGCCTTGTCACCCGAGCGATACAAAATCTGCCCTGCCTGCCAATACGAGGGATCACCCTCCAGACCGGTGTTGACCTGCGCACCGAAATACGCGCCCAGGTCTGCCATGTCCTCCGGGCTCAAGCCTGCGGCGATACCGAGCATGATGGCGTTGACGCGTTTGCCGCTCTTGAAGTTCTGCAGCTGCTCGGCGATGTAGTCGGCACCGATGCCGGCCAAGCTCGGCCACTCCGGATTCGCACTGTTGCCGTTCGCCCCGTGGCATGCCTGGCACACCACGGCTTTCGTCGCACCCGTTTCTGCATTGCCAGCCGCAAAGGTCGAACCGCCGGCAAGCACGCCGGAAAGCATTGTCGCGAGAATCCAAAGCCTCTTCATGATCGCCTGTGACCCCATTTCTATGTGAACCTTCTGAGTGCTTAAATTGTACACTACGGCCGTCAAAACGCTTCTCGGCAACCGCCATGTCGACCTACCCCAACATCAAATTCGTGACCAGCGCCGCGGAGGCCAGTCAGCTCGCGCCCGACGAGGGCTGCGAGGTGGCGTTCGCGGGTCGGTCCAATTCCGGAAAATCTACTGCGATCAATGCCATCACGCATCGCACCGGGCTCGCACGCGTGAGCCGCACTCCCGGACGCACGCAGCTCATCAATTTTTTCGAGGTGAGTCCCGCGCGCCGACTGGTGGATTTGCCGGGCTACGGCTTTGCCAAGGTGCCCGAGCGGGTACGCCTGAAGTGGCTCGCCTTGATGGAGCATTACTTCAATGTCCGGGAGTCGCTGGTCGGTCTGGTGCTGATCGTGGACAGCCGCCGGGGTCTCGGTGCGCAGGACGCCGTCATGCTCGAGTGGATACTCGCGCGCGACCGGCAGGCTCACGTGTTGCTGACGAAGGCGGACAAACTCAATCAACGCGACTCACAGCGAGTGCTCAAGCAGACCCGGGAGGCGTGCTCCGACACGGCCGTCACCACCCAGCTGTTCTCCGCACACTCCCAACTCGGCTTCGACGAGGCACGCGGCGTCATGGACAGGTGGCTTGCAGTGGCCTAAAAAAATGCCCCGGTGATCTTTTTTAGAGATCACCGAGGCGAGACCAACCCGGCATGGGGATGACAAACCGGGTCTCGCCCGCTCAGGGAGAAGAGCGGGGAGCGTCTTGCACGCTCACAGGATTAGAGGGCGTCCCCTCCGAATAGTTCCGATGTTCCCTCCAGGTTTTTATTTTTGTCGAAATCGACCAGGCAGCGCTCCGAACGGCCCGTTATGGCCCGGTTCCGACACGATGCAAACATTGCCTTGCACATCTTTGCATACGTCGTTTTTTCAGTGCGCCTCGTCCCAATTGAGGCCCACACCGACGTCCACCTTCAGGGGAACACGCAACGCGGCCGCGTCCGCCATGTGTTTGCGCAGACGGGGCACGAGCGTCGCCACGGCCTCGTGCGCCACCTCGAGCACCAGTTCGTCGTGTACCTGCATGATGAGCCGCGCCGGCAGGCCGCTGTCGCGCAGCCAGCGATCCACCTCGATCATGGCTCGCTTGATGATGTCGGCTGCCGTGCCCTGCATGGGCGCGTTGATGGCGCTGCGCTCGGCATACTGACGCAACGCCGCATTGCGCGACGCGATCTCCGGTAGGTACAGGCGGCGCCCGAACACCGTTTCGACGAAACCGGCATCGCGGGCGCGCTGACGGGTCTCGTCCATGTAGCGCTTCACGCCCGGGTACCGTTCGAAATAAAGATCGACGTACTTCTGTGCCTCGCCGCGGGCGATGCCGAGCTGCCGCGCGAGTCCGAACGCCGACATTCCATAGATGAGGCCAAAATTGATGGCCTTGGCCGAGCGGCGTTGATCGGCGCTGACGGCGTGCAACGGCGTCGAGAACACCTCGGCGGCGGTCGCACGGTGCACGTCGCGATCTTCCGCAAACGCGCTCAGCAGACCGGCGTCGCCGGACAGGTGGGCCATGATGCGCAGCTCGATCTGCGAGTAGTCGGCCGCCACCAGCTTGAAGCCGGGCGCTGCGATGAACGCCTGGCGTATGCGGCGGCCCTCCTGGGTCCGGATGGGGATGTTCTGCAGATTCGGATCGGACGAGGACAGCCGGCCGGTCGCCGCGATGGCCTGATGGTACGAGGTGTGGATGCGGCCCGTGGCCTCGTCGATCTGCTCGGGAAGTTTGTCGGTATACGTCGACTTGAGCTTGGCGATGCCGCGGTACTCGAGGATGACCTTGGGCAGCGGATAGGTTTCGGCGAGTTCTTCGAGCACGTCCTCGGCGGTGGAGGGCTGTCCCGTGGGGGTCTTGCGGATGACGGGGATGCCGAGGCGTCCGAACAGTATCTCCTGGAGCTGTTTGGGCGAATCGACGTTGAACGCACCGCCCGCCTCCCGGTGCGCGAGCGCCTGCAGCTCCAGCATGCGCTTCGTCAGTTCGGCGCTCTGGATCTTGAGCAGCTGCCGGTCCACCAGCACGCCGGCACGCTCCATACGGTAGAGAACCGGGATCAGCGGCTGCTCTATGGTTTCGTAGACCTCCTTCAAGCGCGGCAGCGCCTCGAGCCGTGGCCACAGCGCGTGGTGCAGTTGCAGCGTGACGTCGGCGTCCTCGGCGGCGTACTCGGTGGCGCGCTCGAGATCGACCTGGTTGAAGGTGATCTGCTTGGCTCCCCTGCCGCAGACGTCCTCGTAGGGAATGGTTCTTATGCCGAGATACTTCGCCACGGTCGAGTCCATGTCGTGCCGGGTGGTGACGCTGTTCAGCACGTACGATTCGAGCATGGAGTCGTAGCGATGACCGGCGAGCGAGATGCCGTAATTCGCGAGGATGTGGGCGTCGAATTTGAGATGGTGCCCGAGTTTGGGACGGGCTTCGTCCTCCAGCAGGGGTTTGAGCGCGCTCAGCACGATGTCGCGGTCGAGTTGCTGCGGTGCGCCGGGATAATCGTGCGTCAACGGCACGTAGGCGGCCTCGCCCGGCGTGACGGCGAACGACACGCCCACCAAACGGGCGCGCAGGTAGTCGAGGCTGTCGGTCTCGGTATCGAACGACATGAGCGGTGCAGCCGCGAGCTTGGCGACCCAGGCGGCCAGCGCGGCCGGCGAGGTCACCTGAACGTAGTCGCGACGCCGTGGCGGTGGCGTGGGCGACGGGTCGCCGACGGTCGCGGGCGCCGCAGCCGCGTTGACATGACCGGCGCTCGAACCGGCGACGGCCGCTGCGCCGCGCGATGCAACGCCGCCGCCCGTGGATCCATCACCGGACGGCGCAGCTCCCCCGACCAGATCCGCGCTGCCCGGGGCAGGGTCGAGCGATTTCAGCAACGAGCGCAGCTCGAGCCGGGCATACAGGTCGCGCAGGCGCGCCACGTCTGCGACGCCCGCGATCAGCTGCTCGGGGGCGATGTTCAACGGCACCGCAGTGTCGATGGTCGCGAGCTTGCGCGACAGTTCCAGCGCCGGCAGCTCGTTGCGCAGGTTCTCGCCGACCTTGCCGCCGATCTCGCCCGCTCTCGAAATGAGCCCGTCGAGCGTTTGATGCAGGTTCAGCCACTTGGCCGCCGTCTTTGCGCCCACGCCCGTCACGCCGGGGATGTTGTCGGAGCTGTCGCCGACGAGCGCAAGATAATCGACGATCTGTTCTGGGTACACGTCGAACTTGGCCTTGACGCCCTCGCGGTTCAGGCGGGTGTTGCTCATGGTGTTGATCAGTCCGATCCGCGGACCCACCAGCTGCGCCATGTCCTTGTCGCCGGTCGAGATCAACACGTCGTAGCCGGCCTCGGCCGCCTGGGTGGCCAGAGTGCCGATCACGTCATCGGCCTCGACGCCGCCGACCCTGAGCAGCGGCAATCCCATCGCCTGCACTACGTCGAGCAGCGGTTGGATCTGCGGCCGCAGATCGTCGGGCATGGGAGCCCGGTGCGCCTTGTACTGGTCGAACAGGTCGTCGCGGAAGGTTCTGCCGGGAGCGTCGAATACCACGGCCACCCGCGCCGGCGACTCTTCCTTCAACAGCTTGTTGAGCATGTTCAGCACGCCGAGCACCGCGCCCGTGGGCTCGCCCTGGGAGTTCGTCAACGGCGGCAGTGCATGAAATGCTCTATACAGGTAGGACGAACCATCCACGAGCACCAGTTTCGGTGCCTTCACGCTCATCCGCGGTCACCCACCGCTAACGCGGTGCAGGCGGTGGATCGGCCGGGGCCGCCGGAGAGCTGGGGGCGCCCGCGCCCCCCGGCGCAGCGGACGGCGTCACCGGCTGCACCGGCGAACGAACCGGCACGCGCCGGTGGGGCCGCTGCGCATCGGGAAGCACCAACGGCCCCTTCTGACCACAGCCCACGCCCGCCACCACGCTCAGCAGTGCGATCAGGGTGATGGCGACCTGCCGCTGCGCTGCGCTCATGGTTTTGGAGGCACCTGGGCCGGGGCCGGTGCGTTGGCGCGGTCGCGTACGCTGAGCAGGTCGACCTCGAACAGCAGCAGCGAGCCGGGCGGGATGCCGGGGCGTGCACTCATGCCGTAGCCGAGCTCCGGCGGCACGAACAACTGCCAGCGCGAACCCGGCTTCATGAGGGTCAGCGCTTCCTGCCAGCCTTGTATGACGCCGTCCAGTTTGAAAGTGGCGGGGGTGCCGCGCGCGTACGAGCTGTCGAATTCCGTGCCGTCGAGCAGCTTACCCCGATAATTGACCGTCACCTCATCGCTGGTCGACAACGGCGGCGCCTTGCGGTCGCCCGGTACCAGCACCTTGTACTGCAGACCCGACGCCGTGCTCTTGACGCCTTTTTCATGGCCGTTACGGGCCAGGAACTCCTGAGCCGCCGCTTTGTTGCGGGCGGCGGCCGCGGCCGTGACGGAGCGTACGAACTCATTGAGCCGGCGCTGGTCTGCTGGCGTCGTGGTCTTGCCCAGCAGCCCGTCCTTTAGGCCGCGCAGGATGGCATCCGGCGAAACTTCTCCGGTGATCCCGGTGCGGTGGATCTGCTCGCCGAAGGTCAGCCCGAACAGATAGCTGGTCTGCTCGTCGGTGCCGGCGGCCGCACCCGGCGCGCCCTCCGCGGCGACGTCGGCCTGCATGGCGGTCGCGGCGGGAACGGCATGCCAGGCGCCGGCGAGCGTGGCGGCCGCCAGTACGAAGTGCGAAACGAGACTGCTTTTCATGGCGCGCACGATACGCCGCCGGATGCGGGAAATGCCAGCCCGCCTCGCGTCCGGCGCGTCATCGGACCGGCGTGGCCGCTGCAATCACCGCAACGGTCAGTCGCGAAATACACACCAGCCCCCCCTGCTCGTCGGTGATCTCGATGGTCCACACATGGGAACGCGCCCCCACGTGAGCAGGCCGCGCCGTGCCGACGACCCGCCCGCTGCGCACCGGCCGCACATGATTGGCGTTGATCTCCTGGCCCACGCAACGATGCCGCGTGCCATCCACGCACAGCATTGCCGCAGTGCTGCCCACCGTTTCCGCCAACGCAACGGAGGCGCCGCCGTGCAACAAGCCGTACGGCTGCCAGGTCCGTTCGTCCACCGGCATGCTGGCGCTCAGAAAATCGGCGCCGAGTTCGACGAAGACGATGTCCAGATGCGTGATCAGGCCCATGCGGCCAGCATTCAACGTCTCGAGCGTCTGGCCGCCGCGCCAGAGACTCACGGCGGGCTCTTGAGCGTGGCCGCGACGCGACGGTACGCCTCGCGAAACGGAATTCTCTCCTCGGTCACCAGCGCGTTGGCGGCCGCGGCCGCATGGATGCCGGGGTCGAGGTGAATGTGATCCGGCCTGAAGCGCACGCCGGCGAGAGCGCTCGGCAGGATGTCGAGCGTTTGCAGACACGAGTCGATGCCGCGAAACAAAGGTGGCTTGATAAGCTGCAGATCCCGGTGGTAACCCGAGCTCAGCTTTTGCGTAACGCCCAGCACCTCGTTGAGTGCGGCATGAGCCACGGCGCTGCGACCGCGCATGAGCTCGAAGACGTCGGGGTTACGTTTCTGCGGCATGATGGACGACCCGGTGGTGAAGCCTTCCGGAAGGCTCACGAAACCGTATTCCTGGGTGTAGAACAGCAGCAGATCCGCGGCAAGCCTGCCCAGGTCCTGCGTCAGCAGGGTGATTTCGAACAGCAGCTGCGCTTCGGCCTTGCCGCGCGAAAGCTGGACCGCGGTGACCGGCTCGTGAACCACGTCGAAGCCTAGGCTCGCGCGCGTGGTTTCCCGGCTGATGTCGAGGTTCGGGGTGCCGTAGCCGGCCGCCGATCCCAGCGGATTCTTGCCGATCCGGCGCTGCGCGCCGGCGAGTCCCGCGGCATCGTCGCGAATTTCCGCAGCGAAGCCCTGCGCCCACAGCGCCACGGTGCTCGGCATGGCCTGCTGCATGTGCGTGTAGCCCGGCAGTACGATGGCGCCATCCCGGTCTGCCAGCGCATCGAGCGCCTGCGCCACGACCAGCGCGCCGTCATGCAACTCTCGTGCTGCATCGCGCAGATACAGGCGAAGTGCCGCCAGCACCTGATCGTTGCGGGAACGGCCGGCATGCAGGCGGCCGCCGGCGGACCCGATGCGCTCCGTGAGCAGATTCTCGATGGCCGTCTGACAATCCTCCTGCTCAAGGGTGACGTGCCATTCGCCACGCGCATGCGCCGCGCCTATGGCCTCCAGCGCTTCCCGGATGCAGGCGGCATCCGCCGGCGTGATCAGGCCCCGCTCGCACAGCATCGAGGCGTGGGCGAGGGAGGCGAGGATGTCGTAGCGCACCAGCCGCTCGTCGAGCAGATGATCGTCCCCCGCCGTGAATGCGAGCACGCGCGCGTCGAGCGGCGTGCCCTTGTCCCACAGCCGGCTCATCCGTGCCAGGCCCCGCGGGCGCGGGTCACTGCCGGTACCCCTGCTGCTCCGCAAGGCTGAGCGCCTTCAAATCCTCCACCACCAACGTGCCGGTGCCCTCGTTGGTGAAAATTTCGGCGAGCAGACTGTCGGTGGATTTGTAGGTGATCACGTGCACACGACGCACGCCGCTGCGGATCGCCGTCTCGATGGCCGCCGCTTTCGGCAGCATGCCGTTCTTCAGGTTGCCCTCGTCGCGCATGCGGTTCAAACCCTTGATATCGGTGTACGAGATCACCGTGGTCGGATCCTCGACGTTCTCCAGTATCCCCGGCGCCCCCGTGCACAGCACCAGTTTTTCCGCCTCCAGCGACCCGCCGATGGCGGCCGCCACGGTGTCGGCATTGATGTTGAGGAGCGTGCCGCGCGAGTCCGCCGACAAGGGGCTGACCACCGGCATCAGGCCATTTTCCAGTAGCTTCTCGATGACCCCGCTGTTCACCGAATCGATGTCGCCCACGAAACCGTAATCCACGGTTTCGCTCGAGCCTTTGGAGATCTGCACCGGCGGCCGCTTGTGGGCCCGGATCAACGCCGCATCCACGCCCGACAAGCCCACCGCGTCGATGTCGAGATCCCGGCAGATCGCGAGGATGCGGGTGTTGATCAGACCGTTCAACACCATGGCCGTCACGTCGATGGATTTCTGATCGGTGACCCGCCGTCCGTTGACCATTCGCGTCTCGATCCCCAGCGTTGCCTGCACGCTGTCCAGCTGCGGCCCGCCGCCATGCACCAGCACAGTCTTGATGCCCACCTGGTGCAGGATGGCCACCTGCTCGATGAGCGCACGCATGGACGCCTCGTCGCTGAACACCGCCCCGCCCGCCTTGATGACGAACACTTTGTTCTTGTACATGCGGATGTACGGGGCCGCACTCTTGAGCGCCAGCACGGCGACGGACGGATCGGGTCTGTTCATGATCATTGAGAATTCTCCGCGATGAATCTTAAGCCAGCATGCGATGCAGGACTGCCATCTGCACCACCAAACGATTGAACGCCTCGAGTTTCACCACCGCCCGAGGCCCGTCGAGCACCTCGTCGGCGATCGCGACGTTACGCCGCACCGGCAGACAATGCATGAGCTTGGCGTCGGGCCTGCTGTTCGCGAACCAGCGTTCGTCCACGCACCATTCCTTGAGCTCGGTGCGAAGTCGCGCCTCCCCCTCTGCATCGCCGTAATACGCGGTGCTGCCCCACTCCTTCGCGTACAAGACCGCGGCGCCTTCCAGCGCCGCGGCCCGGTCGGCGGTCTCGGTGACGGAACCGCCGGCGGCGTCGGCGGCGCGCCGTGCCTTGCTCATGATCTCCGGCGGCAACGCGTAGCCTTCCGGACGCGCGACCACCACCTCCATGCCGCGCAGGGCAGCCATGTGCAGCACGGCGCTCGGCACCGCCAACGGCAGCGCCTTCGGGTGATACACCCAGCTCAGTACGAACTTGGCGCGCTGCGGCACCCGCAGTTCATCGAGCGTGCGCCAGTCGGCCAGTGCCTGGCAGGGATGGTTCATGGCCGATTCCAGGTTGATCAACGGCTTGTCGCACAGCTCGTCGATCATGCCGAACAACGTCTCGTCCATGTCGCTGCGCAGGTTCTTGCCCTCGGCGAAGGCCCGCACGCCGAGGGCGTCGCAATACGATGCCAGCGCGGGGATGCCCTCCCGGATGTGCTCGGCGGCGGCGCCGTTCATGACGGCATGCAGACGGGTTTCGAGCTGCCACGTGCCCTGGCCCGGGGTGATCACGAAAGAATCGCCGCCGAGACGCGCCATGCCGGCCTGGAAGGAGGCGAGCGTGCGCAAGGAAGGATTGAAGAACACCAGGCCTAGGATCTTGCCGGCGAGCGCCCGCGGCTCAGGATGATCCTGCAGCGACTGCGCCAGGGCCAGCAGGTCGATGATTTGCTCCCGGCCGACGTCGGCGAGGTCGAGGAACCGCCTCATGCGGGAATCTTCGCCAGCGCGTCGCGCAGCATGTCCACATGCCCCTCGTTGAGGATGTAGGCGGGCAGCAGCCGCAGGACGTTCGGGTCGCCGCTGGTACCCGCAAGAATGTTCTTTTCCATGAGTGCGGCCTGGACTTCGCGGGCGGGGCGCGAGGTCTTGAGTCCCAGCAGAAAGCCCTCGCCCTGCGTGCCGGTAACGGGGCCGACGACGCAGTTGGAACGGATGTACGTCGACACCTGGCGCACGTTCGCGAGCAGCGCCTCCGCTTCGATGGCATCGATGACCGCTTCGACCACGGCACAAGCCATGGGTCCTCCGCCGAAAGTGGTGCCCATGTCGTCGTATTTGATGTGGGCCGCGACGCCGTTCGAGATCAGCAGCGCGGACACCGGGAAGCCGTTTCCCAACGCCTTGGCGCTGGTGATGAGATCGGGCGTCACGCCGTAGAAATTGGCGCCGAACGGCGCACCTGTCCGGCCCATGCCGCATTGCACCTCGTCGAAGATCAACAGGGCGCCCACGTCGTCACAACGCCGCCGCAACGCCTGCAGCATGGGCCTGCCGACGTCGTAGGCACCGCCCACGCCCTGCACGGGTTCGACGATCACCGCCGCCGTGTCCGCATCGATGAACCGATCCACCGCTGCGGGATCGTCGCGCGGCGCGAAAGTCACGTCGAACGGCGTGCGGGGATAGGCATACCATTTGCCGAGCGCCCCCCAAGTCACCGCCCCCGCGCCGGCGGTCCGGCCATGCCAGCCCTGTTCCAACGCAACGGCCTTGCTGCGCCCGGTGATCTTGAAGGCGAGCTTGAGCGCGTTCTCGTTGGCCTCGGCCCCGCTGTTGATCCAGAACACCGTGTCGAATCCCAGGCCCACGAATCTTGCCAGACGCGCCGCCGCCCGCTCGCGAACCTCCATCGGCAGCGCGTTACTCTGAAAAGTCATCTGCCGCGCCTGACGCTCGAGCGCGGCCAGCCAGCGCGGATGGCCGTAGCCCAGCCCCGCCACCGCGTGGCCGCCGTAGAAATCCAGGATCTTGCGGCCGTCGCGCGCGTGCAGCCAGACGCCCTCGCCGTGCACGACCTCGATGGGATACTGCGAGAACACCTGTGCCAGATGGCCCTTCGCGGACTGCGCAGGGGGTGTTGTGATCTGTGTTGCTGTTGCCATGTATCCTCGAACTGCCGGTCAAGTCCAGCCGGGCGCCGCCGAATGCAGCCCCGCGCCTTCGTCGAAACCCAATAAACGATTCATCCATTGCACGCCGCCGCCGGCCGCGCCCTTGTTCAAGTTGTCGAGTACCGACATCACCGCGATGGACCTGCCGTTGCTGACCGCGCTCAGGTGCGCGAAATTGCTGGTGACGACATCCTTGATGCGGGGCGCGGCGTCGAGCACCCGCACGAAGGGGCAGTTCGCGTAGTACGCCGACAGGGCCCCGAGGGCCTCCCGTGTGTCGACCGAGGTCTTCAAGGTGGCCTGGACGGTCACGTGGATGCCGCGCGAGAAGGGCCCCGAATGCGGCACGAAGTTGAATTCTGCGTCCACTCCGGTGGCCACCCGCGCACAGGCGGTGATTTCCGGCACGTGGCGGTGGCTCAACGCGCCGTAGCTGTACAGATCGCTGTGGCGTAGCGGGTGATGAGTGCCCTCGACCGGTTTGCGCCCCGATCCGGTGCTGCCGGTGATGCCGGTGACGAACAGGCGTGGATCGACCAGCCCCAGGGCCAGCAGCGGGACGCTGGCGAGCAGCGTCGCAGTGGCGAAGCAGCCCGGATGGGCGACGTGGGGCGTGGGCGATGCCGCCAGATGCTCGGGCACCGCGCAGGTGAAATCCCCGATCCGCTGCGGCGCGCCGTGCGGGTGTTTGTAGACGGATTCGAACGCTGCGGCGCTCGAGTAGCGAAAATCGGCGGAGATATCGACGCAGTGGACCCGGTTCCCGGCGGCTTCGGCGGCCGATAGCAGACGGTCGATGATGCCGGCGGCCACGCCGTGCGGTGCCGCCGAGAACAGCGCGCAGGCGGGCAGCCCACGTATCAGTGCGTCGATGTCCTCGAGGCTGCTGAACGAGAGGCTGGGATAGACGCTGCGCAGATGCGGAAACGCGGCGGCGACCGAGGCGCCCGGCTGACTGTCCGACAGGATGCCGGCCAGGGTCATGCGCGGATGGGCGCCGATCAGCCGCAGGAGTTCGCCGGCCACGTAACCCGTGCCACCCAGCACGATTGCCGACGCGCGGTCGTTCATGCCCCTGCCACTTTCGAGGCACCGACATTCTGCAGGCCAAGCTTGCTGATCAGGAAATCACCGAGATCGGCCGGATTGCTGATGGCATTGAACGCCTCGACCTTCAGCTGGTCCCGGATCAGGTCCACGCCCACCTGGTTGTCGGTCGCAGGGCCGGTGACCACCGCGGGTTCGATGCCGAACCGCTCGCGCAGCAGCTTGATGCCGCCCCAGGCCGCGACCGGATCGTTGGCCGAGAGCACGACGGCCGTGAGCGCCGCCTTGATGTCGGCTTCGCTCAGAATCGACTGCACCCCGTAGGTGCCGAGCAGGCCGTCGCCCAGTTCGAAGACGATGACGTCGGGATGGCCGGTGGCCATTTCCGTCAGCATGGAACGGGTCAGCGCCGGTCCGCATTTCTCCGTGGTCGTGACGATGCCGAAGTCAGTGAAGATCAAAGTGCGGCGGGCGCCCGAGTCTTCGAAGGCGAGGATGTCGCGGCGCAACGAGACCCCGGTGGCCTTGAACGCGTCCACCACCAGGCCGCGATGGCGCATGCGCGCGATGATGGCGGACGCCGCCGCGGTTTTTCCGGCCTCCATGCAGGTACCGGCCAGCGCCACCACCGGAACGCCGCGCACGTCGAGCACGGCCTGGTAATCCAGCGCCTTGTAACCCACCTTGGCGGGGACGCCGATACGCTCGCCGAGATACGGAAACGTCAACACGGTCCCCAGCACCTTGCAGTCGAAGGGCTTGCCCTTGTCCTGCGTCGCCGAATCGCAGATTCCGAGCACGCCGCCGATGTTCAGCATCTGGACCACGTCGCCGGGCTTGAGCGAGGTGGGGATGTGGCCGGAATAGCCGAAGAGCGCCTTGCGATGGCCCAGGGCACCCACCACGATGTCGCCGCGCGACACCTTGGCCATGCGCCCGCTGGTGAGTTCCAACGTGTTGTAGTTGGCCTTGCTGTTGAGAATCTCGACGACCAGCACCACGCCCTCCTCGCAGGGAATGTCGGTGGAGATCCGGATTTCATGGGACAGGCTGCACGCCTGCGTTATCGACGCAATCTTGTGGACGACCACTGTGCGCATGGTGCTCATGACCGCTTGTCTCCCGCCCGTGTGTAGAAGATCCCCGTCAGCGCCAGCATCTTGGAGTAGCCGAGGGCATCCGTCGGCGTCCATTCACCTGCCGCCTCGCCATAGACGCCCTTGGACGCTGCCATCAAGGAGTAAGGCGAGGTCACTCCTTCGACGAACACTGATCCCGGCCTGAACGACAGGCTCACGTCGCCGCACACCCGGGCCTGTGAGCTGAGCAGCAACGCTTCGATATCCCGGCAGACCGGATCCAGATGCTGGCCTTCGTGCACCAGATCGCCGTAGGGCTGAGCCACCGTATCCTTGATTCGTGCCTGTCTGCCGGTCAGCACCAATTTCTCCAGTTCGCGGTGCGCGGTCAACAGCACCTCCGCGGCGGGCGCTTCGAAGGCGACGCGGCCCTTGGTGCCGATCACGGTGTCGCCCAGGTGAATGCCGCGGCCTATGCCGAAGGCGCCCGCCAGTGACTCGAGCTGCTCGATGATGGACACCGCGGAAGCCGCGACCCCATCCAGCCGGGCGGGCACTCCGCTCTCGAATCCCACGCTATGCCGCTCCGGCGGCCGCGGATGCGCGAAAGCATCCGCCGACAACACCCATGCATCCTCCGGAATGCTGCCCAGCGACGTCAGCGTCTCCTTGCCGCCGATGGTGACGCCCCACAGACCCCTGTTCACCGAGTAGGCACCGCCAAACGGCGGAATCGGCAGACGATGTTCTTCCAGGTATTTGAGCTGCTCCGGCCGTTTGAATGCGCGGTCGCGCACCGGCGCGATGATTTCCAGGTTCGGCGCCAGAGTCCGCAGTGCCACTTCGAAGCGCACCTGATCGTTGCCGGCGGCGGTGCAGCCGTGCGCCACGCTGTCCGTGCCCAAGGTCAGCGCCATCTGAGCAATGGTCTGCGCCTGCAGCACGCGTTCAGCCCCGACGCACAACGGGTACAGGCCGCCGCGCCGGATGTTGCCCATGATCAAGAAGCGCAGCACCTGATCGAAATACGAGGCGCGGGCGTCGATCAGATGATGCTCGAGCGCACCGAGTTCGGCCGAGCGCCGTGCGAGGCTCTCGGCGGCCGCGGCGTCGATGCCACCAGTATCCACCGTGACGGTGATTACCGGTCGCTGGTAGGTGTCTTTCAGCCACGGCACGCAGAACGACGTGTCCAGGCCGCCGGAAAAAGCCAGCAGAATGGGCCGTGCGCCCTTGGGGGGAGAGGTTGTCATGAGATTTAGCGTCCGAAAATGGCGCGAAGACGGTCGCCGAGCTTGCGCTGTTCGCGCTCGCCGGCGGTGGCGATGAAAATCGTGTCGTCCCCGGAAATGGTGCCCACCACCTCCGGCCAGCGTGCCGTATCGATGGCCACCGCCACGCTCTGCGCGGAGCCGATGGTCGTCTTGAGCACGGTGAGGTTGGTGCCCGCGGTCAGCCGCGCGTTCACGAACTGCTTGAGGCTGGCAAAATCGTTGGGCAGGGGAACCGCCTCCGGCAGCACGTAGCGATCGCCGCGCTTGGCGACGCCGAGTTCGCGAAGGTCGCGGCTGACGCTCGACTGGGTCGCGGAGTGGCCGTAGGCGCGCAACAATGCGACCAGTTCGGTCTGGCGGCCTACCGACTGCTCGCGGATGATCTTTGCGAGCATCGAACGGCGTGCCGGTGCACTCGGATTGTCATGATCGGCGGGCAACATAAGGCTGGTTCGGGCGGTGCGCTGCATAAAAGTGCGCCGATTCTGCATAAAAATGCAGGGCCTGTCAAGCGCGGAACTGGACCTGGAGTAAGCGCTTTCGATACGCTGTGGTGATGCTCGCCACGATCGAACTGGAAACTGCCCCCAACCCCAACGCCACCGTGATATGGCTGCACGGGCTCGGTGCCGACGGCCACGACTTCGAGCCGGTCGTGCCGGAACTGGTACGTCCCGGCGAACGGGCCTGGCGCTTCGTGTTTCCCAATGCGCCGCACCGGCCGGTCACTCTCAACGGCGGCATGCGCATGCCGGCCTGGTACGACATCCTCGGACTGGATCGCAGGACCATCGAGGATGCCGCGGGATTTCGCGAAACGGACCTGTCCATCGGCGAACTGATCACGCGTGAAGCGGCGCGGGGCATCGCGCCCGGGCGCGTGGTGCTGGCCGGCTTTTCGCAGGGCGGCGCGGTTTCGTTGTACTCGGGCCTGCGGCGTCGTGAAACACTGGCCGGCGTGATGGCCCTGTCCTGCTACCTGCCACTGGCCGGGCGGCTCGCGGCCGAGCGGGCGGCTGAAAACGCGGCGACCCCGATCTTCATGGCGCATGGCGAGTCTGATGCCATGCTCCCGATCGCGATGGGACTGGAGTCGCGCGATTTACTCGCGACGCTGGGCTGCAGCGTGGAGTGGCATCAATATCCCATGGCGCATTCGGTGTGTGCGGCGGAAATCGCCGACATCCGCGAGTTCTTGTTGCGAGTGTTGCCGTGAGCCCCGTCTTGGCGCGACATCGCGTGCACACCTTTGTCATCGAGGGAGGTCACAGATCATGGTAGTTACGAAGTCGACGCCTGCGGGCGGGTTGAGCGCGGCGGCGCAGCGTCTGGGCGCGGTGGCCGAGAAGGCAGCCGCCAATGCGAAAATGGCCAAGCAGCACGTGCGTCTGGCGAAGGCCGAACTCAAGAAGGCCCGCAAGCTGTCGAAGATGGCCAAGAAGATTGCCAGGCAGGCGCTGAAGCGCGCGGAGGCGTCACGAACCAAAAGCACCGCGGCGTCCGCCGCGAAAGCGGCGGCCAAACCTCGCGCCAAGGTCGCCCTGGCGAAGACTCCGGCGACGCGGTCGCGGTCGGCCGCCTCGGTGGCGAACTCAGTGATCAAGCGGCTCGATGGCGAGGTGGCCACCGCGGCGGCGGCGGCGCACCGAGGCTCCTAGGCATTTCGATTTCCGGGGCGTCTTCGAGCTGCTAGGTGGTGACCGCGCCGGGAAACAGCAGGGCGATCAGTATCATCAGGAAGACCAGTGCGAGAAATCCGACGACCTGGCCCAACACCCAGAGCCCGAAGGCCTTGCGCACGGCGAGGCCTTGGATTTCGCTGAGTCCCATCACCTGAATCACCACCGTCCACAACGTCAGCAGTACATAGACGGCGAAATGGACCCTCAACAGGATGACGACGAATGCCTCGACGTCGGGCCGCGGTACTTGCACGAACGCGGTGCCGCCCGCGAGCAGTGCGGTCAATATCCAGGTGAACAGCGAGACGGCCATCGGTATCCCGCCGTATGCGAGCACGTGGAACACCTGATTGCGTGCCGACGCTCCCCCGACGCGGCGGCCGAGCCGTGCGTAGATGACGCCCATCAACAACAGGCTCAACACCCCGGCGATGGAGCCCACCACGAATGCTCTGCCGAAGATCGCGGCAAGACTGCTGGTGTCGCCCTCGTTCTGCGCGCGGCTCCACGCCAGCAGCCCGACCACACCCTGCGCCGCACCGAGCAGGTAATCCATCGCGCCGATCGGCGCTGCGGCCAGCTCGCGAAACACGCGGCGGGGACGCAGCCACACATCGTGCAGGGGGCGGATGGGATCGGAAGACATCGGCTGCAGCCTACGCAATCCGTGTGACCGACTCCAGCACCACGCACAGATGACAGCAGCCTTGTTCAAGGCTACTCTCACAGCGAGTTCGTCTGAACGCGAGGAGACAAGTGATCATGGCTAAGAAGAAAAGTAAGTCGAAGAAGCGCCCTGTCGCGAAAACATCGCGTGCAGCCGCCGGTAAGACTGCCGTCAAGAAGAAGGGACGTCCGGCCAAGACGCCGGGCAAATTGAAGAAAGCCGCCAAGAAAAAGAAATCATCGGCGAAGAAGACTCGGCCCAAAGCGTCGCCTGTGAAGAAGACGGCAAGGAAGACCACGGCCAAGAAGACCGCGAGGAAGACAGTGTCGAAAACGTGGTTGAAGACCCCGTCCAAAGCTCCACCGGTCTTGGTGCCGACGGCCCCGGCGATGGTCAAGAAGCGAGCGGTCAAACGCAAGAGCCCCGCTCCTGCCGTGTCGCCGACACCGATGATCGACCCGGGCGCCGGCGGCGGGGAAGCCGTTTCGGAACCGACGCCCGAATCCGACGTGGAAACGTTGCACGCCTGACCGCGCAGCGAGGCCCCAGACGCTCTCGTCAGCCGGACGGGGGCGATGGCCACGGAGCGACCTTGTGTATCGCTCGCAACGGACTGCTCGAACCTGCATCGAACCAATCTTCGATCAGCCGGAACGAGATCGACTGGCTGGGCGGCAAAAGGGGTGTTCCGCCCGCCAGGTCCGCCCGGGTGAACCAACGCGCATCCTCCAGTTCGTCGTCGCGCCGTTCGATGTCGAACGTCACCGCGTGCGCCGTGAATCCCAGCATCAACGAGGCCGGAAAGGGCCAAGGCTGCGAGGAGTGATATTGGACGGCATCCACCGCGATACCGGTTTCCTCCAGCACCTCCCGGGCCACGGCATCTTCGAGGGATTCGCCCGGCTCGACGAAGCCGGCGATGGTCGAGTAACGACCGACGGGCCAGGTGGCCTGACGACCGAGCAGCGCCCGGTCGCCGTCACTGATCAGCACGATGATGGCGGGATCGATGCGTGGGAATACGTCCGTACGGCAGGCCAGATTGGTGCAGGAACGGACATGTCCGCTCTTACCGGCCACCGTCGATGCGCCGCACGTGCCGCAGTGGCGGTTTCGCCCTCGCCAAAAGACGAGGGCCCGCGCGTAGCCGAGCAGGCCCGCCTCCTCGGGCGGCAGCATTGCCGCGACGAGCCGCAGGTCTTCGAATCGGCTCTCCTCGCACGGCCGTGGCGGATCGATGGTGGCGTATTCGTACGCGAAGTAGTTGACGTCCTGGAAGCGGCCGAGGAGGATCAACTCATCGGCATTGAGGTCGGACGGCGGCAGTGTCGAGAGTTCGAGAAATTTCGCTCGCGGTTCCGCCGTCCCCACCAGCAGGTTGCGCGAGTTCCACAGCGGAACCGCGCGACTGCGGGGATCGGCAAGTGCACCGGCAAACCAGGCCGGGTCCTGGCGTAAATGGGCTTCGCGGTCGAGGTAAGGACCTGCCAAAACATTCCGTCTGTGCATTTCCCGGATACTATCAGGTACCGACCAGCCCGGAGGCCTCGCAGTTGCCGCACGCCACCCGTCGTTTCGACAACAAATCACGCAGGCGCACGCCGCCGCAATCCGGACATCGAGCCAGCGCAAGTTCGTCGTGGCGCGCGAGCGCGATCAGCAGAAACCAGGCGTGCTCGAAAGAAATGCTGGCCGGCGCATGGAACGCGCAGTAGGCCTCGTACACCTGGCACAGCAACGTGCCGGATTCGAACGAGCCCACGCGGTAATGCGATTCGAGCCCCATCTTGGAGACGTACAGCAGCCCGTACACCAAGTATAGGCTCGCCAGTTGCGATGCCTGGAAATTGAGCTCCGCATTGCGGAAGAAATAGGCCGGCTGACGCGGCGACTTGCCGCGATGACGGACCACGCAGCGCCCGTCGTGGGTCATGACGTAGGTGCGGTACAGCTTGCGGATTCGGTCGTCGCTCAGCCCGGTCCACTGTCGGATGGTGAACGTGCGCGCTTCGTGACGAATGAAACGCTCGGCCAGATCGAGACGTTGCCGGTCCCGGGTGTATCGATCGTCGGAAATTCTCATCGTAGCCTCCCGTCATGGCCAATCAGGCCGTTTTGCCGATAAATTTAATTGACACAAATTAATCATAAAGCTAGCGTTGATGACACGCGGATTTGCCGGCGCGTTTACTCGGAAATGGAATTAACCGAAGGAGATGCCATGCAGGATGCATTCACGGGTGGTTGGACCGGTGCGCGGGAATCGCACGTATCGGCGGAAGTAGCGAGCTCGTTGCGGGAGCTCAATCATCGCTTTCTCGAACTGTTGGCCGCCCGCTCCGACCCGTGCAACGGGTCCCGGCGCGTCGGCCTGCCCGACGAGTTGTCGGGGCGGTTCGCGCCCCTCTCGGCCGCGCAGAGGGCGGCGGTGGCCGACTGTCCCTACGCGCTGTTCGACCTGCGCTTCCACGACCAAGAGCATTGGCGGTTGCGTCTCAGCGATCCGGCACCGTGGCATGTGAGCGACGAGGCGGCTGGCGACCGCGACGTCACCGATTTCGCCCGGCTCGCGCTCTTTTTCGCCTGGCACGTGTCGGCGAGCGCGGGGCTCACGGCTCAATTGCTGCTGGGCATGACCGAGTCCACCGCCGCCGCGTTTCGAAAGATCTCCCTTAATGTCCTCCCCGCGCTGGTCGCCAGCGAAACCATGCACCTGACCGCAAGATGGAACGACCGTCGCACCTATTGGAATTCGCTGGTCTGCGCCGCCGCCCGGCCCGATGCAAAAGCGCTGCGACGAGTGCAGTTGTACGGCTTTCAACTCGCGGCGGCGGCCCGACTGGAGGGGCATGCAGGTTGCCTGAGCGGCCTCGCCAGGTTTAACCTAACCGGCTGATGCAAGCACTAGTCCTCCGACAGCTCACCAAAGTCTACAAAAACGGCATCCACGCGCTCAAGGGCATCGATCTCGAAGTCGCGGAGGGAGATTTTTTCGCGCTGCTCGGCCCGAACGGGGCGGGCAAGACGACGGCCATCGGCATCGTGACCTCGCTGATCAACAAGACCGGGGGAGTCGTGGAGGTATTCGGTCACGATTTGGACCGCGAACTCGAAACGGCGAAGTCCTGCATCGGCGTCGTGCCGCAGGAGGTGAACTTCAACATGTTCGAGTCGGTGTTCACCATCGTCGTCAATCAGGCGGGCTTCTACGGTATACCGCGCCCCCTTGCCAGGCAACGTGCCGAGAAATATCTCAAGCAGCTGCAGCTGTGGGACCGTCGCGACTCGATTGCCAGAGGCTTGTCGGGCGGGATGAAGCGTCGTTTGATGATTGCCCGCGCCTTGATGCACGAGCCGCGGCTGCTGATCCTCGACGAACCCACCGCCGGTGTCGACATCGAGATTCGGCGTTCGATGTGGGAGTTCCTGCGCGGCATCAACGAGGGCGGCACCACCATCATCCTCACCACGCATTATTTGGAAGAAGCGGAGAATCTCTGCCGCAACGTCGCCATCATCGAAGGCGGCCGCATCATCGAGCGCGACACCATGAGCAACATTTTGCGCAAGCTTCAGACCGAGATCTTCGTCTTCAACTTGAGCGGGCCGCTCCCCGTCGCGCCGTCGTTGCCGGGCTACCGGACGATGCTGGTCGATGCGAGCACGCTCGAAGTTGAGGTGACGAAGGGACAGAACTTGAATCACATCTTCGCGCAGCTATCCGCACAAGGCATTGAGGTGAACAGCATGCGCAACAAAGTCAACCGCCTCGAAGAGTTGTTCATCAGGTTGGTGGACGTGAGCGCGCGTGCCGCCCTGGCGGGTGCATAGAGTGGCGGTGCAGTCCCGCGCGCGTGCGGAATGGATCGGTTTCTCGACCATTGTCATCCGGGAGTTCAACCGGATCGTACGCATCTGGGGCCAGACCATCGTGCCTCCCGCGGTCACCGCCACGTTGTACTTCGTGATATTCGGCAGTCTCATCGGCAGGCGGGTGGGTACGGTGGGCGGGTATCCCTACCTCGAGTTCATCGCGCCCGGGCTCATCATGATGACGGTGATCACCAATTCGTTCGGCAACGTGGTGTCCTCGTTTTTCGGCGCGAAGTTCGGCAAGCACCTGGAAGAGCTGCTGGTGTCGCCGATGCCCAACTGGTTGATCCTGGTCGGTTACATCGCCGGCGGGGTGGTGCGCGGCGTGCTGGTGGGCACGGTGGTTACCGTCGTCGCGTTCTTCTTCACGCGCCTGGCGGTGCAACATGTGTTCGCGGTGCTGTCCGCGGTGTTCCTGACCAGCGTGGTGTTCGCCCTCGGCGGGTTCATCAACGCCCTCTTCGCGAAAAATTTCGATCATATCTCCTGGTTTCCCCAGTTCGTGCTGACCCCCCTGACCTATCTCGGCGGCGTGTTTTATTCCATCAACATGCTGCCGCCGTGGGCGCATGCGGCCTCGCACGCGAATCCCATCCTTTACATGGTCAGCGCGTTTCGCTACGGGTTTCTCGGCACCTCGGATGTGGATCTTCGACTTGCCTATGGAATCATGGTCGGGGCGGTGGTCGTCATGTTCGCACTGGCGGTGACATTGCTGAACCGCGGTGCCGGCATCCGCGATTGAAGGAGCTGTGATGATGAACGATCGTTGGCATGGGTTTGCGGTGAGGCTCACCGGCCGGCTGGTCGCCGGAACCGCCGGTGCGCTGCTGACGCTGGGCGCGGCCTGGGCCGCGCAGGTTCCCGCGGACGTAGCCGCGGGCGACGGCACTCCTGCCTTGCAGGGCTTTTCGCAGCGCGGTGCCGCCACCGAGGAGGCGCTCGAGCGGCGTTTCGATGCGGATCTGTCCGCGGCGGACGAGCGTGCGTGGATGCGGCAGTTGACCTCGGCCCCCAACCAGGTCGGCAGCGTTCACGACAAGGCCAACGCAGAATTCATCCTGCAGAAATTTCGCGAATGGGGATGGACGGCCCGCCTGGAGGAGTACTCGGTGCTCTATCCCACACCGCTCGAAGAGGCGGTGGAACTCCTCGGACCCACGCAGTATCGCGCGACGCTGCGCGAACCGCCCGTGCAGGGCGACGGTACCCAGCGTCAATTCGACGCCGAGTTGCCGCCCTACAATGTGTACGGAGCGGACGGCGATGTCACCGCGGAACTCGTTTACGTCAATCAAGGAATGCCGGAGGACTACCAGGAACTCGAACGGGAGGGGCTGGACGTGAAAGGCCGCATCGTCATCGCCCGCTACGGCGGCGGTTGGCGGGGACTCAAGCCCAAGCTGGCCTACGAACACGGCGCAATCGGTTGTTTGATCTACTCGGATCCGCGCGATGACGGCTATGGCGCCGGCGATGTCTATCCCAAAGGGGGATTCCGGCCGGCCGACGCCGTGCAGCGGGGCTCGGTCCAAGACCTGACGTTGTACAGCGGTGACCCCCTGACGCCGGGCGTGGGCGCCGTCGCCGGCGCACGGCGGCTGGCCCTGCAGGATGCAAAGACGGTGCTGAAGATTCCGGTGCTGCCCCTCTCCTACGCGGACGCCGAGCCGTTGCTCGCCGCGCTCGGCGGCCGGGTCGCGCCTGCCGCCTGGCGGGGCGGCCTGCCCATCACGTATCACGTGGGTCCGGGCCCGGCCCGGGTGCACCTCAAGATCCGCTCCGATTGGAAACAACGGCCGCTCTACGACGTCATCGCGACGTTGCGCGGCAAGGATGAGCCGGACCGCTGGATCATCCGCGGCAATCACCACGACGCCTGGGTGTTCGGCGCCGCGGATCCTTTTTCCGGGCAGGTGGCGTTGCTCGCCGAAGCCCGTGCCATCGGCCGTCTGGCCAAGCAGGGATGGCGGCCGCGCCGCACGCTGGTCTACGCAAGCTGGGATGGCGAGGAGCCGGGCTTGCTGGGGTCCACCGAGTGGGTGGAGAGCCATGCCGCCGAACTCGCGGCCAAGGCCGCTCTCTATATCAACACCGACATGAGCAGCCGTGGCACCTTGGAGGTCGGCGGAAATCCTGATCTGCGCCGCTTTGCCAGCCAGGCTGCGCGGGACGTGAATGATCCGGAGACAGGGGCCACCGTGCTGGACCGGGCGATCGCCGCGCGGCGCGTAGCCGCCGTCGATGCCGGACGTGCGCCGGATGCGGGCGGCGATCTCGAGCTCGGCGCCCTGGGCTCCGGGTCCGATTTCACGCCGTTTCTCCAGCATCTGGGCGTCAATTCGTTGAACCTGGAATTTCGCGGCGAAGCCGACTATGGCGTGTATCACTCGGCCTACGACTCCTACGATCATTTTCAGCGCTTCGTCGATCCCACCTTCGCCTACGAGACTGCTCTGGCGCAGGTGGCCGGGCGCATCGTGCTACGCGCGGCGCAGGGCGATCTGCTGCCGGTGACGGCCACGGATTTTGCGAATTCCGTCGCAGGCTTCGCGGACGAGTTGCACACGCTGACGGACACCCGGCGGGCCAAGGCGCAGAACGTTGCCGGGCTGACCGCCGCCGGCTTCTATCGTCTCGCGGCGGACCCGGCACTGCCGCGTGCCCCGCCCGCGCATGCCGCCGTGGTGCCACAGGTCGATCTATCCCAGCTGGATGCAGCGATAGAACGCCTCAAGGCCAGCGCCAAGACCTTCGACCTGGGATACGCGAACCTCGCGAGCCGCGAGGACTCCGGCGCCGGCGCCGCACGGGCGCGCATGAACGCGACGCTCACCGTGCTCGAAAACGCACTCATCGATGCCAATGGTCTGCCGCGACGTGAATGGTACCGGCACATGATTTACGCCCCCGGGGCGAGCACGGGGTACGGCGTCAAGACCTTGCCCGGCGTGCGCGAAGCCATCGAGGAGGGGCGCTGGGACGAGGCCGACCAGTACGCAAAGGTGGTCGCACGCGCATTGAATGCCTACAGCGCCCGGCTGGAGGGTGCATTCCCGGCCGGGTAACGGCCTGTTTCCTCAGGGTGCCCGGAGTCGTGTATCGTGACGCGACACGCATGGATAATTTGAAGGAGTTGACGATGGCCGACGAGAAGCAGCAAAAGTTCACGGCGAAAGTGCGCCGCGGTCTGGTATGGGTACATTCGGTGGCGAACGCCGAACTGGCGAAGAAGAAAGCGGAAGCGACCGGAGTGCGTATCGAGGGCTTCACGGCCAGCGAACTCGCCGACGTCGAATCGGCGTTGACGTGGATCGATCAAAACAAGGAAGCTCAAGGCTCAGACCCCGCGTGATCCCGACCGGGTGAGGTTGCTCCGCAACGCAGTATTCGACATGGCCCGAAAACGTGCACTCGTCGTCGATGACTCGAAATCCGCACGGGTGATTTTGAGTCGGATGCTCGAGAAATACGACATCGAAGTCGACATGGCCGAGTCCGCGGAGTTGGCCATCAAGTATTTGGAACATGATCGCCCTGATGCGATTTTCATGGACCATCTCATGCCGGGAATGGACGGCCTGCAGGCTTTGCGGGCCATCAAGGAGAATCCTCAGACGGCCACCATTCCCATCATGATGTACACCTCTCAGGAGGGGGAGCTGTACGTGGGTCAGGCGCGGGCGCTCGGTGCCATGGGCGTCCTGCCCAAGCAAGTTCGACCGGTGGATGTCTCCAAAGTGTTGTACGAACTGCATTTGTTGCCGGACCGTCGAGATGCCGCCGGGCCGGTGCTGATGCCCACCGAGTTCGAGGGTGGCGCGCCCGTCGAACGCCTGCCGGCACCCCCTCCGCCGGCATCCTCCGCGGCCACGTCCGAGGCCGCGCGTGCGCCCACCCCCGACTGGACGCGCCGCATCGAAATCGCCGTCAAGGACCAGGGCGCCGATCTGCGACGCTTCATGGTCGCGAGCCTCGATAGTTTTGCCACACGGGTGGTGGGCGATCTGCGTGATGCCATGCCGAGCGCACCGGCCTCGATCGCGCCGCCGCCCGCGCTCCGCAAACCCGTCGTATGGCCGTGGGTGCTCGCCCTGATGACGCTGCTGCTGAGCACGGTGGTGTGTGCGGCGTTGTGGGCAATGACCCGCGATGAACTGATGAATTTACGCGGCCGGGTCGCTGCGTTGTCGGTCGCCAATGCCGATTTGGAGCGCGCCAGGGCCGAACTGGCCGGCAATGTCAAGGATCTCACCGCTGCCGTGGCGGCCGGATCGGCGGCCGCGAGCGCCAGCGGCGCAGCGATTCCCGTGCGCGTCGAACTCGTGCCTTATGGTGAGATTCCCTTCGACCGCAGCCGTCTGGAAGCGATGCGTGAGTTTCTGGCAAAGCTGGAAACGCAGGGTTTTCACGGCACCGTCAGGGTGACGAGTTTTTCCGGTGTGTTCTGCCTGAGCGGTAATGCCGCCGATGGATACATGCCCGCGAGCGCGGGTGCTCCAGCTGGAAAATGTGATCTCCTGGGCAACCCTTTCGAAGAGTCACTGACGGGACAACAGCGCCAGTCGCTGGCTTTTGCGAATCTGGTGGCGAGCGTACGGCAGCGCACGACCGGCAGTATCGTCTTGGTCATCGAGAGCGCCGGCAGTTCGCGCCCGGTGACGCCGTATCCGCCTCGCAACGAATCGCTCACGGCGGGCGACTGGAATCGTATCGCCAGCGCCAACAATCGCGTCGAATTCACCGCCGAGACAAACTGACCGCGTCTCAGAAGCCGACCCGGACAAATACTTCCGGACCCTTGGTATCGAAATCGAAGGCACCGCCGTGCGATGCCCTAGCCGAGGTAAGGTCGGCCCGGATCTGACTGTAACCTACGCCGAGAGCCACGTTCGGCCGGTAGCGATACAACGCGTCGAGGTAGAAAAATCCCAACGAGCCGCCCAGGTTCTTGACGTGAACGTCGAGATACTGACCGCGGGCGTCCAGATAGAATCGCTTGCTGATCACCCACGTAGCGTCGAGTCCCACGGTGGGCACGGGCCCCGCCTCGTCCTCGTCCTCAAGGAGGTGGAGCGTGCTGGTCTGCACGCGCACCTGCGTCGACACGTCGGTGATATGAACCCCTGCCGTCGCGGCAATCTCGAGTTTTTCGTCATGCCAAAACGAGTATTCGTACGTGATCCCAAAAGTGCGCAGGCTCATCTTCGTGGCAAGGGGCACGGTCGCGGGCAGGATGACGTCTCCGAAGGCAATGGGCGTGCCGCCGACGAGCGAATTGCCGCTGCGGTCGAGCGTGAAATAGTCGAAGCTCAGGCGATGCCGGGTCGCGACCCGGACGACGGCCTGAAACTTGGGTTCGACGTCGGAATGGTCCAGGCCAAACGTGTCCTCGCCGTCGACGGCGGTGCCCATGACCCCCGTACTGCTGTCTGCCCTGTAGGAGGTCTTGGTCGTGACGTACAGAGCGCCCGCGGAGAGACGGAACCGCTCGTCCGTGGGGCTGAAATAATCGCCTTCGGCGGCGTGCAGCGGGGCCGCCGCCGCGAGTGCCCACGGCAGCAGCACGGCCCAGAATTGCTTGATCACGTCTTTCCTCCTCGCGCATTCGATTTTCAGGAAGCCTAGCTCATCTGCCGGTCCGCTTCGCCGGAATTGCGCACACAACCTGCATTTGCCGGGATCGGCGGCATGACGTTGCGTCGGCCGACATGCCCGTGGAATCACAGTAGAATATGGGCCGGCGTTTTACCTCAGGGGCAGGATCGACAACAATGAACATCGATAAAATCGTATGGAGCGTCACTTGCGCGCTGACGCTGGCCTTGTCCGGCTGCAGCCGGCAGCAGAGCGACTGGCAGAAAACGCGCGAAAGCAATACCACCGAGGCATACGAGCAATTTCTGAAGAAGTATCCGAGCGGCGAATTCACGGCCCAGGCGCAGGCTCGGGCGAAAGAGTTGTACGAGGAACGCGACTGGCAGAAAGCACGTGACGCGGACACGCCCGACGCGTATCAGGCTTTCCTCAAACAGTATCCGGAGGGCAAGTGGACCGAGGAGGCGCGCATACGCGTCGAGAATTTCACGCTGGCACAGGCGCCTGCGGGCGGCGCCGCGACCACCGCCGACGGTGCCAATGCGGCAGACGCTGGGAGCGCCGCGGGCGGTGCCGGCGTGGGGGCGGCAGCCTCCGGCGGATCCGCCGACGAAGCCGTGATGGACACGCCGCCGGTTCCCGCCAAAGCGGTCAAACCGGTCGTGCCGCCTGTGATCGCATCCCCGCCCCCACGCCCGCACCGGCCGGACTCACGGGTGGCTGCGCAGCCGGTGTCGAAGTCGGGAAACTATGCGGTGCAGTTCGGGGCTTTCAAATCCGGTGCAGGAGCTGCCAGCCAGCATTGGACGGATCTCAAGAAACGCTATCCCGACCTGCTGGCAGGTCTCTCGCCGCACGTCCTGTCGCGTTCGGGCGTGGAGACCTTGCATCGCCTGCAAGCGACCGGGCTCAGCGAGAAACGCGCGCGCGGGATATGCACCGCCTTGAAAGCGGACTCCCAGGCTTGTCTGGTGTTGCCGCCCGCACGCGGTTAGAGACCCAGCTGCTGCAACAGAAACGCATATTCCCTGGCCGTCTCGCGATAATGCTGGAAGCGGCCGGCCTTGCCGCCATGTCCGGCGTCCATGTCGACGTGCAGCAGCAGGGAATTCCCATCGGTCTTGAGGGATCGTAGTTTGGCGACCCACTTCGCGGGCTCGTAGTACTGGACCTGGCTGTCCCATAAGCCTGTCGTGACCAGCATGGCGGGGTAGTCCTGCGCGCGTACGTTGTCGTAGGGGGAATAGGACAGCATGTAATCGTAGAAAGATTTGTCCGCCGGATTGCCCCACTCGTCGTATTCGTTGGTGGTCAGCGGAATCGTATCGTCCAGCATGGTGGTGACCACATCGACGAAGGGTACCTGTGCGACGATGCCGCGGTAATCCTGCGGACTCAGATTGGCAATCGCACCCATCAGCAGTCCGCCTGCGCTGCCACCCATGGCGAACACCTTGTTGCGCGCCGCGTAACCTTCCGCGACCAGGAAGTGGGTCACGTCGATAAAATCGGTGAACGAATTTTTCTTGTGCAGCAGGCGCCCGTCTTCGTACCACGCACGGCCCATTTCCTGTCCCCCTCGAACGTGTGCGATGGCGTAGACGAAGCCGCGGTCTATCAGGCTGAATCGAGCCGATGAAAAACCGGGATCCGTCGAGAATCCATAGGCGCCGTAGGCGTACTGGAGCAACGGTGCGGTGCCGTCTCGGGCGAAGTTCTTCTTGTATAACAGGGACACGGGAATGCGCCGTCCGTCACGGGCCGGAGCGAACAGAAATGCCGTCGAGTAGTCCCCGGGTTCGAAGTCGCCGAGGACCGGATCGCGTTTCAGCAGCGTTTTCTCGCCCGTGACGACGTTGTAATCGTAAACGGTGGCCGGGGTGGCGAGCGACGAGTAGGCGTAGCGGACGACGTCGGTATCAAGCCCGGGGTTGACCGAAATGGCGGTGGTGTAGGCCGACTCGTCGCTGGACAGGAAAAATTCCTCCCGACCGGCGGGTATCAATGGCTGGATGCTGATCTTGTGCAAACCGCCGCTGCGTACCGACAGGGCGACGAAACGCGAAAACACCTCGAAATCCTCGATGAAGGTGTCCTCCCGGTGCGCAACCACGTCAACCCAGGCGTCGCGCGAAGACTCGGCGCCGATGGACACCTGCATCAGGCGAAAATTCCTGGCCTGCCAGTTGGTGCGCACGACGAAAAATCCCTCGCGGTGGTCGATTTCGTATTCGTGACCGCGCTCGTGCGGCAGGAACACCCGGAACGTCAGCGCGGGATCGTCTGCCTCCGCGTAATGCCACTCCGAGGACAAGGTGCTCTCCATGTGAATGAAGAGGAAACGGTCGGAGCGGGATCGGGCCACACTCGTGTAGAAAGACTTGTCCGTCTGCTCGAACACGATGCTGTCCGTTGCCGGATCCGTGCCGATCACGTGTTTCTTGACGTACAGACTCAGCAGCGTCTCAGGATCCTTTTCGACGTACAGGACGCTGCGATTGTCGCTGGCCCATGCCACGTCCGCTTCGACGTCGCCGATCGATTCGGCCAGCGTTTCGCCGGTGGTCAGGTTCTTGAAGCGCAGGTCGTACTGGCGCCTGCCCACCTTGTCCTCGCAGTACGCAAGCCATTGGGCGTCCGGCGACACCTCGAGTTCACCGACCTGGTAGTAATCGTGGCCGGCGGCGAGCAGGTTCGTATCCAGAATGACGTGCTCCGGCGCCTCCAGCGAGCCGCGTCGTCGCGCGAAGAGGGGATGTTCCTGGCCGGGTGCGTACCGCGTGTAATACCAAAAGTCGCCTTTGCGGTAAGGCACCGTCGAATCGTCCTGTTTCAGTCGGCCGACGATCTCCGCATACAAGGCATCTTCGAGGGGCTTGACCGGAGCCAGCTGTTGCGCCTGATAGGCATTCTCGGCGTTCAAATAGGCGAGCACGACGGGGTCGCTGCGCTCATCGTCGCGCAACCAATAATACGGATCGTCCCGCCTGCCGAACGGCGATCCGACGCTGTGCGACCGTGTTTCGGCAACGGGGGCGTTTGCTGCGGATTCTGGCATTGCGATCGATCTTGTCCTTGGGCGACGCCGGAGTATAGTCAATCGGGCAGATGTCAAAAATAGCCGAACAATCAAGACATTTAGGGGGTTGGATGAAAACGGTGAATCAGGTGCTTCGCGACAAGGGCGGTCAGATTTTCTCCGTGGCGCCGACCGACTCGGTATTGCGGGCCATCGAGGTGATGGCCACCCGGCATGTGGGCGCCCTCTTGGTCATGAGCCAGGGAGTGTTGCTCGGCATCGTTTCGGAACGGGACTATGCACGCAAGGTAATCCTGAACAACCGCTCATCGCATGATACTCCGGTGGGCGACATCATGACGTCGCCGGCCACGACGGTTGTACCGACGGATACCGTGCACCACTGCATGGAACTGATGACCGATGGACGCTTCCGTCATCTGCCGGTCGTAGAATCCGGTCGTGTGGTGGGGATACTGTCCATCGGCGATCTGGTCAAGGAGGTCATCGCCGAGCAAAGTGCGCAGATCGAACAACTGGAACGTTACATCGCCGGGTGACGGACAGGCCGCGCCGCCCACGCGCCGGCCGCGGTTGACGATGCTTGCCACCTAGGTATCATGGTGGCATACACCGGCACGCACACCCGCCTGCCCCAACCTGGCGTCTGACTTACTTGGCGCCCCGACAGATTTAAGTTGTTGTTTTTCAAAGCTCTGCGGATTGGCTGCAGGGCACGAAAAGTCGTGGGCCTCCATATGTCTAGCGAGCAAATTTCTGTCTTGTCCACCAGCCGAAACGGGGTCGATCCGAGGCTCGGTGATTGGGGGCTGTGTCGAGCCGCCTACGAGCGCGATTCCTGTGGTTTCGGATTGATCGCGAGTCTCGACGACACCGCCAGTCACTGGGTGGTCGAAACGGCGATCAGCTCGTTGAACCGGCTGACACATCGTGGCGCCATTGCCGCCGACGGCAAAACTGGCGATGGCTGTGGATTGCTGATCAAGAAGCCGACGCGATTCCTGCGCGCCGCCGCGCTCGAAGCCGGCTTCAAGCTGACGCCGTTGTTCGCGGCCGGGCTGGTATTTTTGGATCGCGATGCGGCCGTGGCCGACCATGCCCGCCGCGTGCTCACCGAACAAATGGAACGGGAAAAGTTGCCGGTCGCCGGTTTCCGAAAGCTTCCCGTGGACGCTTCGGCCTGTGGCGTGGAAGCGCTGAAGACGCTGCCCGTCATCGAGCAGCTGTTCGTGAATGCTGCTCCCGGCATGGACGAACCGACCCTGAACCGCAAGTTGTACATGGCGCGACGGCGAGCCGAGAAGGCGCTCGAGAGCGCCGATCCGGCGTTCTACATGCCCTCGTTGTCCGCCAGTACCATCGTCTACAAGGGCATGGTGATGCCGGAGTTCTTGGCACAGTTCTATCCGGATCTCAAGGATCCGCGCATGGAGACCTCGGTGGTGGTCTTTCACCAGCGCTTCTCCACCAACACGCTGCCGCAGTGGCGCCTCGCGCACCCCTACCGCTACCTTGCCCACAACGGCGAAATCAACACCGTGCAGGGTAACCGGAGCTGGGCGGTGGCGCGGGGCCCGCTGTTCCGTTCACCGGTGCTGCCGGACCTGGGCGATGTGCTGCCGGTAGTGTCGCTCACCGGGTCGGATTCGCAGTCCCTCGACAACATGCTGGAGCTGCTGCTGGTGGGCGGGCTCGACCCCATGCACGCGCTGCGCATCCTGGTGCCTCCCGCATGGCAGTCGGTGGACATGATCGACCCCGATCTCAAGGCTTTCTACGAGTACTACGCCACGCACATGGAACCCTGGGACGGTCCGGCCGGCATCGTCGTCACCGACGGCCGCTATGCGTGCTGTGCGCTCGACCGCAATGGGTTGCGCCCGGCGCGCTGGGTCATCACCCGGAACCGCCACATCACGATCGCCTCGGAGGCGGGGGTCTGGGATTACCTGCCGGAGGACGTCGTGCGCAAGGGCAAGCTCGGTCCCGGGGAAATTCTTGCGCTCGACCTGCAGACCGCCGAACTCATGGACACCCGGCAGGTCGACGATCTGTTGAAGACGCGGCATCCTTACAAGGTGTGGCTGAAAAAGGGCGTGCGCTATCTGCAGACCGATCTGATCGATCCGCGACTCGCCGCCGAGCCGTTCGACCGCGGTACTCTCGCGCAGTTTCAGAAGCTGTACAACGTGTCGGCGGAAGAACGCGACGACATCATCCGGGTCCTGGCCGAGGACGAGAGCGAGGCCGTGGGCTCCATGGGCGACGACACACCCATGCCGGTGTTGTCGAAAAAGGTCCGTTCCTTGTACGATTATTTCCGGCAGCAGTTCGCGCAGGTCACCAATCCGCCGATCGACTCCCTGCGTGAAGGCATCGTCATGTCGCTGCAGACGCAGATAGGTCCGGAGGCCAACATCTTCGTGCCTGCGCAGCAGCATGCGGAGCAAATCGTGCTGAGTTCGCCCGTCCTTTCGCAACGCAAGCTGCGGCAGATCATGGGGCTGGAAGACTCCGGCGTACCAAACGAATTCATCGACCTGCAATACGACGAGCACATGGAACTCGACGCGGCCATCCTCGCCGTCTGTGATCGCGCGGAGGCCGCGGTGCGCGCGGGCAAGCTGGTGCTGCTGCTCTCCGATCGCTATCCGGTGCAGGGCAGGCTGCCCATCCATGCCCTGCTGGCGACCGGCGCGGTGCATCACCGCCTGGTCAAGACGGGGCTGCGTTGCCAGTGCAACATCCTGGTCGAGACCGGCACCGCGCGCGACGCTCACCACTTCGCCTGCTTGATCGGCTACGGGGCGACGGCGGTATATCCGTTTCTCGCCTACCAGACTTTGTTCGATCTGATGCGCAAGGGCGTGGTCAACATGGATGCCGACACCCGTCAGGAACTCGGTCGCAGCTACCGGCGCGGCATCCGCAAGGGGCTGTTCAAGATCATGTCCAAGATGGGCATCTGCACGGTCGCGAGCTACCGCGCCGCACAGTTGTTCGAGATCGTGGGCTTGGCGCCGGAGGTGGTGTCACTGTGTTTCGAGGGCACGGACAGCCGGATTCGAGGCGCGGATTTCGCGGACCTCAAAGCTGATTCACAGTACCTGGCCGGACGGGCGTGGGATCCGTCGGTGAGCGTTGAACAGGGCGGTCTGCTCAAGTACATGCACAACGGCGAGTACCACATGTACAACCCGGATGTCATCGCGACTCTGCAGTCGGCGGTCATGTCGGGCGACTACGGGCAGTACAAGCGTTTTGCCGAACTCGTCAACGAGCGCCCAATTTCGTGCATCCGCGACCTGTTGAAATTGAAACCCGGAGCCGGTCCCATTGCGCTCGACGAGGTAGAATCCGTGACGGCGATCCTATCGCGTTTCGACAGTGCCGGCATGTCCTTGGGAGCGCTGTCGCCGGAGGCTCACGAGGCGCTGGCCATCGCGATGAATCGTCTGGGCGCGCGCTCGAACTCGGGGGAAGGCGGGGAAGATCCCCTGCGTTACGGCACCGAAAAGAACTCCAAGATCAAACAGGTGGCATCTGGCCGCTTCGGCGTGACGCCGGAGTACCTTATCAACGCCGAAGTGCTGCAGATCAAGGTGGCACAGGGCGCGAAGCCGGGCGAGGGCGGCCAGTTGCCCGGTCACAAGGTGAACGACATGATCGCCCGGCTGCGCTTCGCGCGGCCCGGGGTAGGCCTGATCTCGCCGCCTCCGCATCACGACATCTATTCCATCGAGGATCTGGCTCAGCTCATCTTCGATTTGAAACAGGTCAATCCGCAGGCCCTGGTTTCGGTGAAGCTGGTCGCCGAGCCGGGCGTGGGCACGGTCGCCGCGGGCGTGGCCAAGGCGTATGCCGATCTCATCACCATCAGCGGCTACGACGGCGGCACGGGCGCGAGTCCCTTGTCGTCCGTCAAATACGCGGGTACGCCCTGGGAACTCGGGCTCGCGGAAACCCATCAGACACTGCGTGCCAACGAACTGCGGCACCGAGTCCGTCTGCAGACCGATGGGGGACTGAAGACCGGGCTCGACGTGATCAAGGCGGCCTTGATCGGGGCGGAGAGCTTCGGCTTCGGAACCGCTCCCATGGTGGCGCTCGGCTGCAAGTACCTGCGGATCTGCCACCTCAACAACTGTGCGACCGGCGTCGCGACCCAGCACAACGTGCTGCGCGCGAAGTTCTTCATCGGTCTGCCCGAGATGGTGATGAACTACTTCAAATTCGTGGCGCAGGAATGCCGTGAAATCATGGCCTCCCTCGGCGTGCGGACCATCGCCGAGCTGATCGGACACACGGAACTCCTGGAGGCGCAGGCCGGCGACACCTCGAAGCAGCGCAAACTCGATCTGCAGCCCGTGCTGGCCAACTCACAGCTGGTCTCGAGCAAACCGCAATACTGCATCGATCCGCGCAACGAACCTTTCGACAAGGGCGTTCTTGCGGAGACCATGTTGCGCGACATGCAGTCCGCCATCGACGGCAGGTCGGGGGGTGAATTCTCGTATGCGGTGAGCAATTACCATCGCTCGATCGGTGCGCGCATCTCCGGTGCCATCGCCAGGCGTTGGGGAAACACCGGCATGAGCGACGCGCCGATCGTCGTGAATCTCAAGGGTTCGGCCGGGCAGAGTTTCGGCGTGTGGAATGCCGGCGGACTGCATCTGCATCTTGAGGGGGAGGCCAACGACTATGTCGGCAAGGGCATGGCATCGGGCAAGATCGTGCTCAAGCCGCACGCACGCTCGACCTTCGTGGCGCGCGACACCGTGATCATGGGAAATACCTGTCTGTACGGGGCGACCGGCGGGGAGCTGTTTGCGGCGGGGACGGCGGGAGAGCGGTTCGCCGTGCGGAATTCGGGTGCGCTCGCGGTCATAGAGGGCGCCGGTGATCATTGCTGCGAGTACATGACGGGCGGAGTGGTGTGCGTGCTCGGGCGCACGGGCGTGAATTTCGGAGCGGGTTTCACCGGTGGTTTCGCCTACGTGCTCGACACCGAACGCGATTTCGTCGACCGTTACAACCACCAGCTCATCGACATCCACCGAGTGTCGCCCGAGGGCATGGGAATCCACGTGCAGCATCTGCGCGGACTCATCGCCCAGCACGTCGACGCGACGGGCAGCGCGTGGGGCATCCAGCTGCTGAATGATTTTCGTACGTACATCGGCAAGTTCTGGGTGGTGAAGCCGAAGGCGGCCGCCATCGACTCCCTGCTGGTCAATCTGCGGCGCGCTGCCTGAAAGGACTTTTGCGAACCACCATGGCCGACAAACATCTGCAGTTCCTGGATATTTCCCGCAAGGATCCCGACAAGCTCCCCGTGGAGGTCCGCACCAGGCAGTTCACCGAGATCTACGCCCAGTACAGTCAGGAGACCGCCGGCCAGCAGGCCGGTCGCTGCCTGTCGTGCGGCAATCCTTTCTGCGAATGGAAATGTCCGGTGCACAATTACATTCCGAACTGGCTCGCGCTGGTCAATGAAGGAAAACTGTTCGAGGCCGCGGAGCTCTCGCACCAGACCAACTCCCTGCCGGAGATGTGCGGACGCATCTGCCCGCAGGACAGGCTGTGCGAGGGGGCCTGCACGTTGAACGACGGCCTCGGCGCAGTGAGCATCGGCTCGATCGAAAAATATATCACCGACGAGGCGTTCAAGCAGGGATGGACGCCCGACATGTCGAACGTGGTGCGGACCGGCAGGCGCGTCGCCGTCATCGGTGCGGGGCCGGCCGGACTCGGCTGCGCCGACATACTGGTTCGCAATGGGGTGACGCCGGTGGTGTTCGACCGCCATGCCAAGATTGGCGGACTGCTGACCTTCGGCATCCCGCCGTTCAAACTCGAGAAGAGCGTGGTGGAGAAGCGTCGCGAGGTCATGGAAGGGATGGGCGTCGAGTTCCGCCTGAGCACGGAAATCGGGCGGGACATCGCCTTCGAGGAACTGACGAGTGAATTCGACGCGGTATTCCTCGGCATGGGTACGTACAGTTACGTGAAGGGCGGCTTTGCCGGCGAGGATCTCCCCGGCGTGTACGAGGCGTTGCCGTATCTCATCTCGAACATCAACCGCGAACTCGGCCTTCCGGATGCGAACGGCTTCGTCGACATGCGCGGCAAGCGCGTGGTCGTTCTGGGCGGCGGCGACACCGGCATGGACTGCAACAGAACCGCGATCCGTCAGGGCGCCTCCAGCGTGACGTGCACCTACCGTCGCGACGAGGACAACATGCCCGGCTCACGCCGGGACTACAGGAACAGCAAGGAAGAGGGCGTGACCTTCCTGTTCAATAAGCAGCCGGTCGAGATCGTGGGTTCGGACCGTGTGCAGGGTGTGAAACTCGTCGAGACGCGTCTGGGGCCGCCGGGTCCGCGCGGGCGTCGCGTGCCGGAAGTGGTGCCCGGCACCGAGGAAACCATCGATGCCGACGCGGTGATCATCGCCTTCGGTTTCCTCCCGAGTCCCCCGGACTGGTTCACCCAGCATCAGATAGCGCAGCATGCGAATGGACGGGTGCGCGTCTCCGCCGCAGCCCAGTCACGGTTCCAGACCACCAACCCGAAAGTTTTCGCGGGCGGCGACATGGTACGCGGGTCCGACCTCGTCGTGACGGCAGTGTTCGAGGGCCGCGAGGCGGGACAGGGCATACTGCAATACCTCGGAGTGCGCGGCGGTGGCGGCGGCGGGCACTAGCAGCCGGGCGCCGTGGATTGGCGGCTGCTATGCTGCACAACCTATGCAGGACGAAGCGGAAATCACGATCAACGGCATCAAGCTCTCGGACGCCGAGTCCATGACCCTTCGCGTTGCCGTGGACACCCTTGCGAACGTGCTGGCCGAAGGCGCCGAGGCCGAGACGGACGGCGTCGAACTGGCCGAACGCTACATGACGGCGTTGACGAGAATTCAGACTTTGCTCGAAACACGGGCGCCGCGCACGCAGTAGGTCCGTAAGGAAAGGTTCTTCCCGGAGTCACCGTTCCGTAACACGCATCCGCGATCTTGAAGGCACGCCAGAGAGGGCACGCCAACAAGGAGACGCGATATGGTCGAGCGAAACGCCAACGGCCCGTTGCACCTCAGAACCGTCTTCATCTCGGACATTCATCTCGGGTTCAAGGGCTGCAGCGCGGACCTCTTGCTCGACTTCCTGCACAACGTCGAGATGGAATATCTTTTCCTGGTCGGCGACATCATCGATGTCTGGAGCATGAGAAAGACCATGTTCTGGCCGCAGTCGCACAACAACGTGCTGCGTACCATTCTCGGCAAGGCCAAAAAAGGCACCAAGGTCGTTTTCGTGCCCGGTAATCACGATGAGGTGTTCCGTGATTTCGACGGCGCGGTGTTCGGCAATCTGTCCATTCACCGCGAGTACGTGCACGAGGGCGCGCACGGCCGGCGCATGCTGGTGCTGCATGGCGACGAATTCGACAGTGTCGTGAAATGCAGCCCCTGGCTCGCGAAGCTCGGCAGCAGTCTCTATGACCTGTTGCTCGCCGCCAATCCTCATATCAACCGGGTCCGGCGCTGGTTCGATCTGCCGCATTGGTCGCTCTCCGCGTACCTGAAGAGCAAGGCAAAGAAAGCCGTGCAATACATCGGCAGCTTCGAGGATGCCGTCGCCCAGGCGGCGCGTAAGCGCGGCGTCGACACGGTGGTGTGCGGCCACATCCACCACGCCGAAATCCGCGACATTGACGGGATCTTGTATTGCAATGACGGCGACTGGGTGGAGAGCTGCACCTCGCTGATCGAAGACATGAACGGGCATCTGCGTCTGATCGACTGGCCGAAGGCGCGCACCGAGATGCAGGTCGGACCGTTGGCCGCAGCGCTCGGCCACGTGGCAGCATGAACGATCTGACCGGCGATTCGCCGCATAGCTGGAGCCTGCCCTGGCATGACTTGCAGCGCAGGCTGGCGTTCGAGCCGTATCCTGGAGCCCTGGCCGGATCCTGGCTGGCGCGTGCGCGGTCCGGCACCCGGTCGCGGGTACGGCAGTCCACGAACCGACCCGAGGCCATGCTCAAACCTTGGAATCTGGCGGGGGTGAGGCTGTGAACCAGGTGGAAGTCGATCATGACGCGAGATTGAACGAGCTGGAGCTCGAGTGGCGGCGGCACTACGAGGCGGCCATGCTGGCCCGCGCGGAGTATCAGTATCTGGCCGCTCGCAACGCGGGTGCCGACTCTTTGGATCTGGCCAAGGAACGATTGGACCGCGCGGAGGCGCTGAAGGCCCGGGTGTTGGCGACGATCGACCGGCTTGCCTGCCCCGTGCGGCGCGGACGCAGATAGTCCACTCAGCGGCGCAGCAACGCGCCGTGCGTCGTGGTTCTGGCAGTATGAGCGGCCTCCTCCTGCGCGGCCCGCCACTCGATGAAATGCAGCTACCATCCCGGATACCAGGTTTCCTTGCCGGACAATCATCCGTTCCCGATTTCCAAATTTACGTGGCTGAAAGATCGGCTGCTCGCGGAGGGCGTATTGACGCCCGACGATCTGATGACGCCCGCGGCCTTGGAGATGGACACGCTGACATTGGTCCACACCTGGGAGTACTTGAGCAAACTCGACGCCGCGAAACTCTCCGGTGCTGAGCAGAGGCGCCTCGGTCTGCCCTGGTCCGAGGCTCTCTGGCTGCGTTCGCGACTGGCCGCGGGCGGCACCCTATTGGCCGCGCGCACGGCGCTCACCGAGGGTCTGGCCGGTAATCTCGCCGGAGGCACACATCATGCCTTTGCCGACCACGGCGAAGGATTTTGCGTCCTCAACGATGTGGCGATCACGATACTCAAACTACGTCTCGAAGGCGTCGTCGAGCGGGCGGTGGTCATCGATCTCGACGTCCACCAGGGCAACGGCACCGCGGCCATCTTCGAGGCGGACGACACCGTGTTCACCTTTTCGATGCACGGCGAACGCAACTATCCACTGGCGAAAATGCGCTCGAGCGTCGATGTGCCGCTGAGGGACGGTGTGGGTGACGAGGAATATCTCGAGCAGCTCGAAAGCCACCTTCCGGACGTGCTGAACTCGGCGGATGCCGGCATCGCATTTTATCTTGCCGGCGTCGACGTGGCCGCCGGGGATCGTTATGGAAAGCTTGCGCTCACCGACGACGGCATACGGCAACGGGACCGCGCGGTCATTGGGGCCGTGCGCCGCCGCTGCATACCCCTGGTGATACTGCTGGCGGGCGGCTATGCAGCCACCCGCTCACGCACCGTCGAACTGCACACGCACGCCTTCCGGGAAGCTGTGGCCTACGAGCAGCTCGTCAGGCAGTCGCCATCAACCCCTTGAGCTTGGCGATTGCGTTGCTCTCGACCTGGCGTACCCGCTCGGCCGAGATGCCGAACTCGTCGGCCAGCTCATGCAGCGTGGCCTTGTCGTCCGTCATCCAGCGCCGCTTCAGGATGCTGCGGCTCCGCTCGTCGAGCTTCTCGAGCGCAAGGCCCAGTCGGTCACTGGAGTCCTCTTCCCATTCCTCACGTTCCACTTCGACGGCAGGATCGGCATTGCTCGCAGGCAGATACATCGCGGGCGAATAGGCCTCCTCTTCATCGCTGTCGGGCGTGGGGTCGAATGACATGTCACGTGCGGACAGACGCTGCTCCATTTCCCGCACGTCGCTCACTTCGACACCGAGTTCGTGCGCCACGGCCCGGGTTTCCTCCTCGGACAGCCAGGCCAGGTTCTTCTTCATCTTGCGCAGATTGAAGAACAACTTGCGCTGCGACTTGGTGGTGGCCACCTTGACCAGCCGCCAGTTACGCAGCACGTACTCGTGTATTTCGGCGCGAATCCAATGCACCGCAAACGACACGAGGCGCACACCCACGTTCGGATCGAACCGCTTCACGGCCTTCATCAGGCCCACGTTTCCCTCTTGGACGAGATCGCCCATCGGCAATCCGTAGCCCAGATATCCGCGCGCGATGTGCACCACGAACCGTAGATGGGACAACACGAGCTGGCGGGCCGCATCGAGGTCGGCCTCCGAGCGGAAACGCGTTGCCAGCGCCACTTCGGCCTCCTTCGTGAGGACCGGAATCTGCGACACGCGATCGATGTAAGAATCCAGGCTTCCTACCGGACCGGCAAATACCAAACCAGTTTTCTTCGCGACTAAAGCGGTCATCGGGCAAACCTCCAGGCAAGTCTTGATGACGATAATAGCACTCTCGACCGTCGACTGCTAATGTACACGCCACTTCCAACACACTATAAACTTATCAAAAACAAAGACTTGATATACCTCGTCAGGGCTCTATGGTGCGGATGTGCCGGGAGGCTGCCAGCCACGATCCGAGCCAGCTCAGCCCGCCCGCAACCGCCAGCACCTGCGCCGAATCGCGCCATCCCACCGCCGCCAGTCTGAACCGGCTGCCGTACAGACCCGCGAGAGTTTCCACCGGCGTCGCGAGCAGATGGACCGCGATGCCCACCAGTAACAACGCCAGCACACCCCCGCCCAGGCCATAGAGAATCCCGGTGTATAAAAACGGGCGCCGAGTGAAGCCATCCGTCGCGCCCACCAGCTTCATGACCTCGATCTCGGTGCGCCGGTTCAATATATCCAACCGTATCGTGTTGCCCACCACCAGGATGACCCCGAACCCGAGCAACGCTGCCGCCAGCAGCACGAACCGACGCGCAAGCACCAGCATGGCCTGCAGGCGGCTCACCCAGCGTGAGTCGATCTGCACCGCCTGGACGTCAGCTTGCCGGGCAAGTGCGGCGCGCAGGCTCTCCACGCCCGTAACGCCGACGGCGGATGTTGCCGGCGTCACGATCAACGTGTCCGGCAGTGGATTGCCGTCGAGCGCATCGAGCGCGTCACCGAACCCCGACGCACGCTTGAATTCCGTCAGTGCCTGCTCGGCGGTGATCACCCGTACCGCGGCGACATCGGGCCGCGACCGGACCTGTTTAGCCAGACTCTGTACGCGCGCGGCCGACGTCTTCTTGTCCAGGTATACCGAGACGTCGAGTGCCTGGTTCCACCCGGCGGTGGCCTCCCGGGCGTTTTGCAGGAAGACCGCCAGCAACAGCGGCAGCGCGAGTGCCACCGCGATGACCGCCATGGTCATGGTGGTCGCCAGCGGCTGGTGTGCCAACCTGCCCGACGCGCCCAGCAGGGTCTGGGCGTGTCGGGCGATCCAGGTGCGAATGCTCATGGCCTGCCCGCGACACGCCCGTCGCCGAGCACGATGCGTCTGGCATCCAGGCGGTCTATGAGATGAACGTCATGGGTCGCGATCACCACCGTGGCGCCGACTTCGTTGAAGCGTTTGAATACCCGCATGATGTCGAGCGCAAGGTCCGGGTCCAGATTGCCGGTGGGTTCGTCGGCGATCAGGAGTCGCGGCCGCGCTACCACGGCGCGTGCGATGCCCACGCGCTGCTGTTCGCCGGCCGACAGCTCCAGTGGCCCGCTGCGCTCCTTGCCGAGCAGGCCCACCGCATCGAGTGCCGCACGCACCCGCTTGTCGATATCCCGTTGCGCCACATTCGCGATTATCAGAGGCAGGGCGACGTTGTCGGCCACCGCCCGGTCGTGCAACAGCTTGTGATCCTGGAACACGACGCCCATGTGACGCCGAAATTGCGGGATACCGCGCGGCGTGACCGCCGCCGTGTTCTGATTGGCGACGAACACCTGGCCCCGGGTGGGGCGCTCGATGAGCGCAATGAGTTTTAGTACGGTGCTCTTGCCCGCCCCCGAATGGCCGGTGAGAAACACCATCTCTCCGTCCGCGACCGTAAACGAGACCCCGCCGAGCGCCTCACGGCCCGTGGGGTAGCGTTTGTGAACCTGATCGAAGCGGACCGCCGCCCCGCGGCTCATATCGGCCGGCGGTCCGTGGAGCGACCGTCGTCGGGCTCTCGCTCCGGCGCCTCCTTCGGGTCGGACTTGAGCAGTGCGGAGACGAATTCCGCCGCGTTGAACACGCCGAAATCTTCGGTCTGCTCGCCGACGCCGACGAAACGGATCGGGATGTCGAGCTTCTGAGCGATGGCGAGCACCACGCCGCCCTTCGCCGTGCCGTCCAGCTTGGTGATCACGAGCCCCGTGACCCCCAGATTCTTGTTGAACTCGTCCGCCTGCGCCACGGCGTTCTGACCGATGGTGCCGTCCAACACCAGCAGGATCTCATGCGGTGCCGACGGATCGAGCCGTCCCAACACCCGCTTGATCTTCTTCAGTTCCTCCATAAGATGTGTCTGCGTATGCAATCGGCCGGCGGTATCCGCAATCAACACGTCGATGTTCCGTGCGCGTGCGGCCTGCAGTCCGTCGAAAATCACCGCCGCGGGCTCGGCACCCTGTTGCTGGGAGATGATGGGCACCTTGTTGCGTTCGGCCCAGACTTCCAGCTGTTCACGCGCCGCGGCCCGGAAGGTGTCGCCTGCCGCCAGCATCACCGAACGTCGTTCGGCCAGCAGACGGTGCGCCAGTTTGCCGATGGTGGTCGTCTTTCCCGCGCCGTTGATGCCGACCACCAGAACCACGTACGGCTTGATCCTGCCGTCGATGATCAGCGGTCGCTCGACCGGCTTCAGAATGGCCAGCATAGCGTCGTGCAACGCCGCGAGCAGCGCATCGACATCGTCGAGTTCCTTGCGCGCCACCCGCCTGCGTAGATCGTCGAGAATGCGCGTGGTTGCATCGAGGCCGACATCCGCCGTGATCAACCGGGTCTCCAGGTCATCCAATATGCCGGCATCGATCTTGCGACCGGGCAGCAGTTCCCGGATGTCGGTGGTGAGCCACGCGGGACCGGTGTTGAGCTTCGCGCGCAGGCGCTTGAAAAAGCCGCGGACCCCCGGCTTGTCGGCGTCAGTCGTCATAAGCCGGCGAGCTTAACAGGACGATGCGCGGCGGACGATGCGAAAGCGTAGGGGTATGATGCCGCGGGTGACACCCGTCAAACCAACCAAACGGCCATGGCTGACGAAACCTGCGAAGGCCTCGCGCCGGACGCCGCCGGATGACCCGGCCGACCCGCCCCAGCCCGTTCGCGGGCGCAAGCGCGCGGTGGGGGCCGCTGCGCGTGGATCGAGCGGAACCGAGGCCCAGGCTCGAGCCGGCACTCAGGCCGCGACTGCCGGCAGCCGTGGTTCGGTACGCATCATCGCCGGCGGCTGGCGCGGCCGGCGCGTCAGTTTTCCTGCGTTGCCGGGGCTGCGCCCCACGCCGGACAGGGTGCGCGAAACGCTGTTCAACTGGCTGCAACAGGCCGTCGTCGGCGTACGCTGCCTCGATCTTTTCGCAGGGTCCGGCGCACTGGGGCTCGAAGCCCTGTCACGCGGCGCGAAGGAGGTGGTCTTCGTCGAACAGGCGCAGGCGGCGGCACGCGGCCTGGTCGCGCAGCTCGCGCTGCTGAACGGCCAATCGCGCAGCCGGGTGGTCGAGATGGGCGCCTCCCGCTTTCTGCGCACGTCCGCGCCGCCGTCGGCCGGCCCGTTCGAACGTCCGTTCGACGTCGTGTTCCTGGACCCGCCCTTCGGCAGCGACGCCCTGCTGCGGTACATCCCCCTGGTCGACGCCGGCGACTGGGTGAGGGCGGGAGGTTTCGTGTACCTGGAGAACGAACGCGATGCCGGTGTGCCGGCTCTTCCCCCGCACTGGCGGCTGCTCAAATCGAAGTCCGCCGGCGACGTGGGGTATCATCTGGTACACGTCGCTGCGCGCATGTAGCTCATGAACAAGAGAACTGCGGTATATCCCGGCACCTTCGACCCCATCACCAACGGTCATCACGATCTGGTACGCCGCGCCGCCAGCATCTTCGATCGGTTGGTGGTCGCCGTCGCCGCGAATCCGAACAAGGCACCGATGTTCAGTCTCGAGCAACGCGTGGAAATGGCCGCCCGGGTGCTCGCCGACGTGCAGAACGTCGAGGTGAAAGGCTACGGCGGTCTCACCGTGGATTTCGCGCGTCAAAACGGCCTGGCGGTCATCGTACGCGGCTTGCGAGCTGTTTCCGACTTCGAGTTCGAGTTCCAGCTCGCCAACATGAGTCGACACCTGACTCCGGAAATCGAGTCGGTCTTCATGACGCCGCAGGAACAGTACACCTTCATCTCGTCCACCCTGGTGCGTGAAATCGCAGTGCTCGGCGGCAACGTCTCGGAATTCGTCCATCCGCTGGTCGAGGTCGAACTCAAGCGGCATCGCAAACTTTGAGCGGCCTGGCCGGCAAGGCAGGGCGATGGCTCGCGGCTGCGCTGGCTGCCGTGATGAGCTGCGGCGCTCCGTTCGCCGCTGCCAACGCCGCCCCGAGCGTGCAGCCCGGCGTACCCAAGGCAGCCCATCAAGGCGCCATCGCGAGTGCTTATCCTCTGGCGAGCGCGGCGGGTCAGGAAATACTCGCCAAGGGCGGAAACGCCTTCGACGCCGCAGTCGCGGTGTCTGCTGCCCTGGCGGTGGTCGAGCCGAGCAGTTCGGGGCTCGGCGGCGGCGGATTCTATCTGTTGCATCGGCAGGCGGACGGTTTCGAAACGCTGCTCGATGCACGCGAGAAGGCGCCCGGCGCCGCTTCGCGCGACATGTATCTGGATGCTGCCGGCCATCCTCTCCCCACGGCATCGACCGAAGGCGCACTGGCGGCCGCCATTCCAGGCGAGCCTGCGGCGTTCGATTACCTGGCGCGGAAGTACGGCAGATTGCCGCTGCGGGTCAGTCTGCAGCCCGCCATTCGGCTCGCCCGGGACGGCTTTCCGATGTACGCGCGTCTGCAGGGAGGAATACGCTTCAAGCGCGACATGCTGCTGCGTTCGCCGGATGCGGCGCGGGTGTTCCTGACCGCCGACGGCGGCGTTCCGGAACTCGGCGCCTTGATCAAGCAGCCCGAGCTCGCGCGGACGCTGCAGGCCCTCGCCACTGAGGGCGCCAGGGGGTTTTATGGCGGGCGCGTGGGTGGGGCGCTGGTGGCGGGCGTGCGGGCCGCGGGCGGTATCTGGACGCGCGAAGACCTCGTCAATTACCGTGTCATCGAACGCAAGCCCTTGATCGGCCGCTACCACGGCGCACGTATCGTATCCGCGCCGCCGCCGTCCTCCGGCGGAGTCGCCGTGCTCGACGCGCTGAATATATTGTCGGGCTATGACCTCGACCACCTTGACACCACCACGCGCAAGCATCTCGTGGTGGAAGCCATGCGCCGGGCTTATCGCGACCGCGCCCTGTACCTGGGCGATCCCGATTTCGTATCCATGCCTCTCGCGCAGCTCACCAGTTCAGATTATGCGGCCGGCCAGCGCTCGAGCATCCGGCTCGACAAGGCCATGCCGAGCGACATGCTGCCTGGCATCGACGGGCAGCCCGCGGGCCTGCACACGACCCACATTTCCGTGCTGGATGCTGCGGGAAATCGGGTGGCCGCCACGTTCTCGGTCAATCTGTTCTTCGGCAGCGGTTTCGTCGCCCCCGCGACCGGCGTCGTCTTGAACGACACCATGGACGACTTCTCGGTCAAGCCGGGGACGCCGAATGCATTCGGCCTGGTGGGCAACGCCGCGAACGCCATTGCGCCGAACAAGCGCGCGTTGTCCAGCATGGCGCCGAGCTTCGTGGAAACGCCGCAGGGGTTGATGATCATCGGTACGCCGGGCGGCGCCTACATCATCAGTATGGTGCTGCTGGGAACGCTCGACTACCTGGGCGGCATGAATGCGCAAGAGGTCGTCAAGGATCCGCGCTATCACCATCAGTACCTTCCGGACGTGGTCGAGTACGAGAAGGGCGCGCTCACGCCGCCTGAGATCGACGGGCTGCAGGCCATGGGCCACGCGCTCAAGGAGGGCAGTCGGGACTGGGGCAACATGCAGGTGATCACCTGGGACTTCGCGACCGGAAAAGTCGAGGCAGCGTCGGATCCGCGCGGCGAAGGTGAGGGGCTGGTGTACTGACGGAACCTGTAGGTGCTGCCCGCGGCTCATGGTCGCTGACACACCGCGCACCAGTACGTGGACCGTTGCCCCTGGACGCTGTGTCTGATGGGCGTCCGACAGATGCGGCAGGGCTCGCCCGCGCGTTCGTACACGTACAACTGCTGGCGGAAGTAGCCGGGAATGCCGTCGGCATTGACATAATCGCGCAGCGTCGTACCGCCGGTATGAATGGCCTCCGTGAGCACCGCCTTGATGGCCTCGACCAGCACCGCGGCCTGCGCGCGGGTGATGCGGCCGGCAGCACGGCGTGGTGCGATCCCGGCGCGGAACAGGGCTTCGCTCGCATAGATATTGCCGACCCCGACCACCACGTGTGAATCCATGATGAACGCTTTCAGGGAGACCGAGCGCCCCCGGGTCTTTTTGAACAAAAGACGGGCGTCGAAATCATCGCTCAGAGGTTCCGGCCCCAACCGCGCCAGCAGCGGGTGGTGCAACGGGTCTGCCAACGTCCAATGCAGGCTGCCGAAACGGCGAGGGTCGTGAAATCGCAGGATCCTGCCCGACTCGACACGAAGATCCCAGTGATCGTGCGGACGTGGCGCCACGCCCGGCTCCACGATGCGCAGACTTCCTGACATCCCGAGGTGCACGATGAGCGTGCCACCGTCCAAGGCGAGCAGAATGTATTTGGCGCGCCGCTCCACTCTTCTGATGAGCTGGCCATCGAGGGTCGCTTCGAGGCCGCCGGCAATGGGCCAGCGCAGACGGCGGTCACGCACCACCATCTGCGCCACGCGCGCCCCGATCAGGCTGGCCGCGATGCCGCGGCGGGTGGTCTCGACTTCAGGAAGTTCGGGCGTGACAGCCCTACTTGATCTTCGATTCTTTGTACGGCACGTGTTTACGCGCCACCGGATCGAATTTCTTCGTTTCCATCTTGTCCGGGTGGAGACGCTTGTTCTTCGTGGTGGTGTAGAAATGTCCGGTGCCGGCCGACGAGATCAACTTGATTTTATCGCGCATTGATAATCCTCAGACCTTGATGCCTTTGGCACGCAAATCGGCGACCACGACGTCTACACCGCGCTTTTCGATCGTGCGCAGACCACGCGTACTCACCCGCAGGCTCAAGAAACGCTTCTCCACCTCCGACCAAAAACGGTGGGTGTGCAGATTCGGCAAAAACCGGCGTCGCTTGCGGTTATTGGCATGCGAAACCGTGTTGCCCGTTTTGGGACCCTTGCCTGTGACTTGGCAGACTCGCGACATGGTGTACCTTCGACTTGAACACTGATGAACAGCCGTGTTTTATACCAGGGTGCCGTGCTCCCGGCAACCACCACGGCGTGCCAGAGATGAGAAGCAGTGACTCATCGAGCCAATTTCCATCGGGTAAGCTCCCGACCAGGCGGATGGTCTGACATGCTTATGAGTCATCGCGAGAATGTTATCGGGAACGTCGGCGAGCCCCACCCGTCCGCGAGTTTTCTCGCGGGGGGCGGCGAAATGGGTTCGCTGCTGCGCAGCTACGATTGGGCATGCTCGTCGTTAGGGACGCCGGAAGGTTGGCCCCAGAGCCTGAAAACCGCGCTGCGCATCATGCTGACGTCCCGGCAGCCGATCTGGATCGGCTGGGGCGGGGAGCTCACCTTTTTCTACAACGATGCCTACAAGGCCATCATCGGCGGCAAGCATCCTATCGCGCTGGGGCGGCCAACGTCGGAGGTATGGCGGGAGATCTGGGCGGACATCGGGCCGCTGCTCGCCACCGCCATGGGGGGCGCCGAGGGCACCTTCGTCGAGGAGCAGCTCCTAATCATGGAGCGCAACGGTTATCAGGAGGAGACCTACTACACCTTTTCGTACAGTCCCATTCCGGACGATCACGGCGGTGCCGGCGGCATCATCTGTGCGAATGCCGACGATACCAAGCGGGTGATCGGCGAACGCCAGCTGGGGTTGCTGCGCGATCTCGCCGCGGCGACCGGCGACACCCGCAACCCGGAGGATGTGTGTGCCCGGGCTGCGTCGGCACTTGGGACGAATCTGCACGATCTGCCATTCGTGCTTCTTTACATGGCGGAGCCCGACGGACAGTCGTTGTCGCTGACGGCGGCGACGGGCATCAAGTTCCCCCATGCCGCGGCACCTGAAACAGTCGCGCCCGGCAGCCGGCAACCGTGGCCTTTCGCCGAGGTGTTGGAACGCCGCGAAGTCGTGCTGGTAGGGGACCTCGCCGCCAACTTCGGCAGGACGCTGCCCACCGGGGCGTGGCACGAGTCGCCGTCGCAGGCGGCTCTGCTGCCGTTGTTGCCTGCGGGCGAAACCGGTCGGCGCGGGATCCTGATCGTCGGCCTCAACCCGTTCCGGCTGTTCGACGGCACTTATCGTGATTTTCTGGGGTTGGTGGCAGGGCAGATAGCGGCCGCCGTCGCCAATGCCGATGCGTATGAGCAGGAACGGCGCCGCGCTGAATCGCTGGCGGACATCGACCGGGCGAAGACTGCATTCTTCTCGAACGTCAGTCATGAGTTTCGCACGCCGCTGACGCTCATGCTGGGTCCCCTCGAGGAGTCGTTGGCGGATGCGGAGTCGCTGAGTCCTGCGGAGCGCGAGCGTGTGCGGGTGGTGCACCGCAACGGCATGCGGCTGCTGCGGCTCGTGAATTCTCTGCTGGATTTCTCGCGTATTGCGGCGGGGCGCATGTCCGCGAACTTCGAGCCCACCGACCTGGGCACGCTCACCGCCGATCTGGCGAGCAACTTTCGTTCTGCCACGCAGCAGGCCGGCCTATCACTCGATATCGACTGCCCCTCCACCACGGAGGCAGTGTTCGTCGACCGGGACATGTGGGAGAAGATCGTCTTCAACCTGTTGTCGAACGCCTTCAAGTTCACGTTTCAAGGTGTCATCCGGGTGGCGTTGTCGTATGGCGACGCTGCGGTGACGTTGCAGGTGCAGGATACCGGCACGGGGATCCCGGCTGCGGAACTGCCGCGCCTGTTCGAACGGTTCCACCGGGTCGAAGGCGCCCGAGGCCGTAGTTTCGAGGGCAGCGGTATCGGGCTCGCCCTGGTCAAGGAACTGGTCGAAGCGCACCGCGGCTCGATCCAGGTGAGCAGCGAGGAGGGGCGTGGCACGACGTTTCATCTCACCCTGCCGTTGGGGTTCGCGCATCTGCCGCCGGACGAGGTCCGTCATGGGCGCGAACTGACGCCCGCCACCGCACACTCCAAAGCGTACGTGGAGGAAGTTCTACGCTGGCTGCCGAGTCCCGGCGGCGCGTCGGCCGCTTCCGAGACGACCTTCATCGGTGCCGTGTCGCCGCGCTCGATGACGGAACTGCGCTCGCGTGTGGTGCTGGCGGACGACAACGTCGACATGCGCGACTACATCAGTCGTCTGCTCAACGGCAAGCACGAATGCGTGCCGACCGAGGATGGCGTTGCCGCACTCGAGGAGGTGCGGCGCCGGCGGCCGGACCTCGTGCTTACCGACCTCATGATGCCCCGCCTCGACGGTTTCGGCCTGATCAGGGCGATCCGTGACGATCCGCAGCTGCGCGATCTGCCCATCATCGTGATCTCCGCCCGTGCAGGCGAAGAATCCAGCGTCGAAGGCCTGGCGGCAGGTGCGGACGATTATCTAGTGAAACCATTCTCCGCGCGTGAACTGATGGCTCGGGTCGACGGCGCACTGGCGCTGGCGCGGGTTCGGCGGGAGATGGGCGAGGCGCTGCGCGAGGAGGCACGGTCACTCGAATTGTTGAACCGGGTGGGCGCCGCTGTCGCCGCAGAACTCGATCTCGGCCGTGCGGTGCAGATCGTCACGGAAGCGGCCACCGAAATGACGGGGGCAGTTTATGGGGCGTTTCTCTACGACACCCCCGGAGAGGGCGGCACGCACATGAGGTATGCGTTGGCGGGCGCGCCGCGCGAGACCTTCGACGACTTTTTGCCACAGGGCGCCACCGCACCGTTCGCACCGGTGTTCGGCGGCGCGGGAGTCGTGCGGATCGATGACGTGCACGAACACCCCGCCTCCGAACACCGTCCGGCGGCGACCGGCCGGTCGGCAAACGCCCTCCCGATACGCAGCTACCTGGGTGCGCCGGTGGTCTCGCGTTCCGGGCAGAGACTCGGCTATTTGATGTTCGGCCATCCCAACGCAGACGTGTTCACGGGCCGCGCGGAGAAGCTGCTGGTCGGAATCGCCGCGCAGGCTGCCATCGCCATCGACAACGCGCGGCTGTTCGAGGCCGCCCAGGCAAGCGAGGAGCGTCAGGCCGCGCTCAATCAATCGCTGGAATTGCTGGTCGCGGACCGTACGGCCGAACTCGAGGCGGCCAACGCGGAGCTGCGTGCAGAAGCACAGGAACGTGCCAAAGTGGAAACGGCGCTGCGCCAGTCGCAAAAGATGGAAGCGGTGGGCAAGCTCACCGGCGGCATCGCCCATGATTTCAACAATCTGCTCCAGGTCATCGGCGGCAACCTGCAGCTGTTGGCGAAGGACGTGGCGGGCAGTGCGCGGGGCGAGCAACGCCTGAGCAATGCGGTGGCGGGCGTGTCGCGCGGCACCAGGCTTGCGTCCCAGCTGCTCGCCTTCGGCCGCCGCCAGCCGCTGGCTCCAAAAGTCGTGAATCTGGGACGTTTGGTGCGCGCCCTCGACGATCTGTTGCGCCGCGCGCTCGGCGACGGAGTGGAGATCGAAACCGTCGTATCCGGTGGTTTGTGGCACACGTTGGTCGATCCGTCACAGGTCGAAAACGCGCTCTTGAATCTCGCGATCAATGCGCGTGATGCCATGCACGCACACGGCAAACTGACCATCGAAGCAGGCAATGCATCGCTCGGCGACGACTATGCCGCCTCGAACGAAGACGTGAAGAGCGGCCAGTACGTCATGCTGGCGGTGAGCGACACAGGTTCCGGCATGACCCCGGAAATCCTGGAACACGTTTTCGAACCGTTCTTCACCACCAAGCCCGAGGGGCAGGGAACCGGACTTGGCTTGAGCATGGTCTATGGCTTCGTCAAGCAGTCCGAAGGCCACATCAAGATCTACACCGAACCCGGCCAGGGCACGACCGTGCGCATGTACCTGCCGCGTGTGCGGGCCGCCGAGGACCAGGCCACCGAGGTCGACGTGGGTCCGGTCACCGGCGGCACGGAAACGGTCCTGGTGGTGGAGGACGACGACGAGGTGCGCAGCACCGTGGTCGACCTGTTTTCGGATCTCGGCTACCGGGTGCTCAAGGCGCGCGATGCACTGAGCGCCCTCGCCATCGTGCAGAGCGGCGTGCCGATCGACCTGGTGTTCACCGACGTCGTCATGCCCGGGCCGTTGCGCAGTCCGGAACTCGCCCGACAGGCCCGCATCCGGCTGCCGCGCGTGGCCGTGTTGTTCACCTCGGGCTACACCGAGAATGCCATCGTGCACGGTGGCCGCCTCGATCAGGGCATCGCACTGCTCAGCAAGCCCTACACGCGGGAGGCCCTGGCGCGCAAGGTACGCCAGGTGCTGCGTGATCAGCAGCAGAACAACGACGCGGCACCCGCCACGATGGTACCGGCGTCGTGCGCCGCATCGCCCGCCGTCGCGCCCTCCGCCGTCGTGCCGCCCCCGGGCGACCGCACTTCGATCCCGGCGACCCTGCGAATAGTGTTCGTCGAGGATGACGACCTCGTGCGCATGGTCGCCACCGACATGTTGTCCCATCTCGGTCACGAAGTGTTCGAAGCGGCCGATGCGTACGAGGCGCTGCGCATGGTGGGGCAAATGCCGGTGGACATCCTGATGACCGACCTGGGGCTGCCCGGCATGTCCGGGGACAAGCTTGCCGCCGAGGTGCGTCGCTCCCATCCGCAGATCCAGATCATCTTTGCGACAGGCGCCGACGCTTCTCCCGGCAAAGACGACGGGCCGCTCCTGCCGAACGTCGTGACGTTGTTGAAGCCCTACGGCATGGACGACCTCGAGGCTGCGTTGAAAGAGGCGTTGAAACGGGGCGGCGCGTCGCAATTTCACCGCGTCGCCCTCGATTCCCCGCAGGTGGCGACTTAAGCTGGCTCCATCGAAGCACGAGGTACGCGATGGACAGGCTCATTCATGTGATCTACGTTAGCTCCATCGTGCCCGACATTCAGGAACACGACATCCTCAAATTCCTGAAGCAGGCCCGCACGGCCAACAGGAAGTACGACGTGTCCGGAATGTTGCTGTACGTCGGCGGCCGCTTCGTGCAATTGCTCGAGGGTGAGTCCGGCATGGTCGACACCGTGAGCGCCGCCATCTTCCGGGACAAGCGCAACATGCGCATCCTGCTCCGCGAACCGGTCGCCGAGCGGGAATTTCCGGATTGGACCATGGGCTTCGCGACCGTGGACAGCATCGAAGCAGGCGAGCTGCTGGGCGACGCGCAATTTTTCGAGTCCGACTCGTGTGATTCACGTTTCGATGCCGAGCAGGCGAAAACACTCTTGTCCATCATCGGGCGCCGCCGCTGGCAGGCGGACCGCAGCGGCATGTTTCGCGCGATCCGACGCGCGGGATGACGCCGGCGCGCGGGCGTCACAACAGCCCCCGCTCGGCGAGCGAGACGCTCACGCCGTCGCCCACGATGATGTGATCGAGCAGCCGGATGTCGACCAGCGCCAGGGCTTCCTTCACGCGTTGCGTGATGAGCTGGTCCGCCTGGCTGGGCTCGGCGACGCCGGAAGGGTGGTTGTGGGCGACGATGACAGCCGCACAATTACGCTGCAATGCCAGCTTGACGATTTCACGGGGATGCACGCTCGCGCCGTCGATGGTGCCGCGGAACAGTTCTTCGAACTGGATCAGCCGGTGACGTTTGTCCAGATACAGGCAGCAGAACACTTCATGCTCGAGGTCCCGCAATTTCGCGATGAGAAAATCGCAGGTTGCCCGCGGAGTCGACAATGACGGACCAATGCGCAGCGACTCCGACATCTGACGCCGCGCGATTTCCAGGGCCGCCTGGAGTTCCGCGAACCGTGCCGGTCCGAGGCCCGGCTGCTCGCAGAAGCGCCGCCGGTCTGCGGCGAGCAGCTTGCGCAACGAGCCGAAACTCTTGAGCAGGTTACGTGCCACATCGAGCGAGGAGCGGCCGGGGGTGCCGTTGCGCAACAGGATGGCCAGCAATTCAGCATCCGCGAGCGCCGCCGCGCCTCTTTCCAGCAGCTTCTCGCGAGGTCTTTCATCGATCGGCCAGTCGCTGATTGCCATGGATGCAAGCATGCGGGCCGGCGACGGGGTCCACCAGCAGCATATCCGGGCCATGCACCGAGATTGCCGGTCAGGTCCCGGGCCGACCCGCGCGAGTCAACTACGGCCGGAGCTGCCGAACCCGCCGCTGCCGCGGACCGAGACGGCAAAATCTTCCACGGTGTCGAACTCCACGTGGACCACCGGGACGATCACCATCTGCGCGATCCGGTCACCGGGCATGAGCGTGAAAGCGGCAGCCCCGCGATTCCAGCAGGACACCATCAACGGCCCCTGGTAATCAGAGTCGATCAAACCCACCAGATTGCCCAGCACGATGCCGTTCTTGTGGCCCAGGCCGGAGCGGGGCAGCAACAGGGCGGCGAGGTCCGGATCTTCGACGTAGAGCGAGATGCCCGTGGGTATCAGTTCCGCCGCCCCGGGTTCTAGCACCAGCGGTCCGTCGATGCAGGCCCGCAGGTCCATCCCCGCCGCGCCGCCGGTCGCATGCTGAGGCAGCGGAAAATCCCTGCCGATGCGCGGATCCAGAATCTTGAGCTTCATCCGGCGCTGCATGGCGTCAGCGCCGCACGCGCCGCACGCGCGAACGCGCCCGCATTTCCGGAGAAACGATGCGTCGTTTGCGAGGACCCCGGCGCGGACCGCCGTCGGAGGGCGGCAGGCGGCCGGCGATGAGGGCGATGAGTTCCCGAGCCACTTCGAGTTTCGGTCCGCGCGCCACCTCCACCCTGCCGCCCGGCCACAGTACGGTGAGCGCATTGTCGTCGCAATCGAAGGCGATGCCGTCGCCCACGTGGTTCGCGGCGATCATGTCCAGCTTTTTGCGTTTGAGCTTGCCGCGCGCATTGTCTTCCACGTCGTTCGTTTCGGCGGCGAAGCCCACCACGAACGGCCGCTTGGCCATGTCGGCCACCGATTTCACGATGTCCGGGGCCGGTTCCAGATCCAGTTTGACCGAGATCCCCTGTTTCTTGATCTTGTGCTTGGCCACGGTGATCGGCTGGAAATCGGCCACCGCGGCGGCGGCGATGAACACGTCCGCCTCGGCCACCTGACGATGCACGGCGGCATACATGTCACGCGCGCTCTCCACGTCTATGCGGGTCACCCCCGGCGGGGTTTGCAGATGCACGGGGCCCGACACCAGCGTGACGTGCGCACCCGCCTCGCGGGCCGCCGCAGCAACGGCAAAGCCCATCTTCCCCGAACTGCGGTTGGTGAGATAACGCACGGGATCCAGGCGTTCGCGTGTCGGGCCCGCGGTGATTAGTACGTTGAGGCCGGCCAGCAGACCCGCGTTGGCCGGCGGCTCGAGCAGACTCTCCGCCAGCTGCACGGGCTCCCACATGCGCCCCGTCCCCACTTCTCCGCACGCCTGATCGCCGGCGGCCGGACCCAGGCAACGAATGCCGCGCGTGATCAAGGTGGCGACGTTGGCCCGGGTCGCCGGGTTGGCCCACATGACACGATTCATCGCGGGCGCAATCACGATCGGCGCTTCGGTGGCGATGCACAGCGTCGACAACAAATCATCCGCACGACCGCCTGCGAGGCGCGCTATGAAGTCGGCGCTGGCCGGTGCGATCAACACGAGCTGTGCCCAGCGCGCGAGTTCGATGTGACCCATGGCCGCTTCGGCCGACGCATCCCAAAGGTCGCTGCGCGTCGGGCGGCCGGAGACCGCTTGAAAGCTCATCGCCGTGACGAATTTTTCGGCCGCTGCGGTCATCACCACCTGGACCTCGGCACCGCGTTCCATGAGGCGTCGCACCAGGTCCGGACTCTTGTAGGCCGCAATCCCGCCCGTGACCCCCAGCACGACCCGGGTCTTGACGGTCAACGTATACCCTTCAATTCTTTGAAACGCGCGATGTCGGTTTCGAATTCTTTGCTCATGGTGGCCTCTTCACTGCGCTTCTCGCGCAGGTTCTGCTCCTGGGTATGGATGTCGTTGCCAACGCGCACCAGGTCTTCCGCGACCTGGTCGGGCATGGGTGGGGCATTGCCGTCCGTACTATAGGGTTTGAAGTGCAGGCTGGTCACGCGGAGTTTCTTCATCCGCCCGTTCAGGCTTTCCAGGAATTGACTGGTGACCTTGATCTGGTCCGTCAACAGGGCGATCCGCTGATCCCGCAGCCGCTCGATTTCCTGCACCGAGGCGTAGGTGTTGAGCAGGTTGCCGTCGCGTGCCGCGCGCTGCTTGGCCTCGAGCCGCTTCTGTTCGTCGGCCGCGGCCTGCTCGACGCTCTTCTGTGCATCGAGGTGTTCCGTCACCAGTCCCTGGGAATTGAGGACGCTCTGTTCCTGGCCTGCATATTCGGGAGGAATGACGTCGCCGTAGTGGACTTCGCCCTGCGCGTCGGTCCATCGATACAGCTTGCGTCCCGAGGACGGCGCGGCCGCGGCGGATCCGGCGACGAAGGTGCCCGAAGCCAAGATCACGCAGAGTAAGCAGACGGGGTATTTCAAGCGCATGCCCTTGTTCAACCCGTGTCATTGTGCGGCTCCGTAACGCACTTTCCTAGGATTTTCAGCTCAAACCGTGACCCCATAGCGATCTCGGTACGCCTCCATGCCGGCGAGTTCGGCCGTGCGGCCGCGCGCGCGCATGTGCTCGAGCAGATCGTCCAGGGTGATCACCGTGATCACCGCAATGCCAAACTGCTCACGCACCTCCTGGACTGCCGATCGGCGGCTGTCGCCGGTGCCGCGCTCCTGTCGGTCCAGCGCGAGCAGCACTCCCGCCGGCGTGGCGCCGGCGGAGTCGATGATGTGGATGGACTCGCGAATCGCCGTCCCCGCGGTGATGACGTCGTCGATGATGAGCACCCGTCCGCCCAGCGCAGCGCCGACGATGTCGCCGCCTTCTCCATGATCCTTCGCCTCCTTGCGATTGAAGGCGAAAGGCAGGCTCCGTCCTCTCCCGGCGAGCGCTGCCGCCGTCACCGTCACCAGCGGAATACCCTTGTAGGCGGGACCGAACAACATGTCGAAGGGTGTCTGCGAGGCGGCGAGTGCAGCGGCATAGGCCCGACCCACGGCGGCGATGGCATCGCCGTTGCTGAACAGGCCGGCATTGAAGAAATAAGGGCTATCCCGGCCTGATTTGAGTTTGAAGCTGCCGAACTTGAGAACGCCGAGCTCGATGCACAGCTCGATGAATTCGGTCTGGTAGGTGTGCGTCATGGGGTGGGCAGTCTCGCAAGGGACGCAGCGCCCTGCAAGCGCACCCGCGACGCAGACGGCCGAGTTATCATCGACCGCGATGTCCCGTACCAAACCGTCGTCGCCGGCCGCCGCCAAGCCCTCGGTCTGGTCTGCCTTCGCGCAGCCCGCGGCCGGGACGCTGTTCCTGTTCGGGTTCGCCTCGGGACTGCCTTTCCTGCTGGTCTCGGGCACGCTGGCGTATTGGTTAAAGGACCAAGGCATACCCCGGGCGCAACTCACGCAGATCGCCAGCGCCGGCGTGACGTACGCGTTGAAGTTCCTCTGGTCGCCCGCGGTCGACCGGGTTCGACTCCCCGCGCTCGGTCGCCTTGGGCAGCGCCGTAGCTGGCTGCTCGCGGCACAGCTGTCGGTCATGGTGGGCCTGTTTGGCATGGCCTGGATCACGCCGAACAACCTCCTGCCCTTCGTGCTGGTGACACTGGCGGTCGCCGTGGCCGGCGCGACGCTCGACATCGCCGTGGATGCCTACCGCATCGAGATCGCACCCATCGAGGAGCAAGGGGCGCTGATGGCGACCTACTCGCTCGGCTACCGGCTGGCATTGATACTCACCGGCGCGTTGGCATTGGTCCTGGCCGATCACGTGCGGTGGACGGTGGTCTACTGCCTGATGTCGTTGGCGATGTGCATTCCCGTGGCGGCCTGTCTGCGCGCCCGCGAACCCCTGACTCGCCGGCTGCAGACGCGCGGTTGGGGCGCCGGTGTGAGGGAGGGGGTGGTGGAGCCGTTCGTGGACTTCTTTCGCCGTTTCGGGATGGGTACCGGCGCCGTGATCGTACTGTTCGTGCTGCTCCTCAAGATCTCGGATCAGGCGCTGGGTGGCGGCATCATGGCCGACTTCTATCTGGGCGCGGGCTTCACGAAAACGCAGATCGCGACCGTCTCGAAAGTCTTCGGCATCTGGATGAGCATGGCGGGCGCTTTCGTGGGGGGTGTCGCGGTGGTGCGCTGGGGCATCGAACGCAGCCTGCTGCTAGGCATCGTGCTCGCGGCCGCCACCAACCTGCTTTACGTGCTGCTGGTCGGTGCCGCGGGGGACGTGGTCAGGCTCGTTTTGGTGATCTCCGGCGAGAACCTGGCGGGCGGCTTCCTCGGCATCGCCGCGGTCGCCTACTTGTCGGGGCTCGTCAACCTCCGGCACACGGCGACGCAGTACGCGATTCTGTCATCGGTGGTCGTGCTGTCGGGCAAGGTGCTCGGCTATTGGTCGGGCCACATCGTCGATGGCATCGGGTTCACCGAGTATTTCGTGCTGAGCGCCGCCGCGGCTCTGCCGGCCATCGGCTTGTATTTCTGGCTGCGCCCGCGGGTTCGATTGGGGGACGACGTGCAGCGGGACACCCCGCTGGGCAGCACGCCATGATCGAGCAGCTCGTGAAATTCTTCGTGGTGTTCTTCGTGGTCGTCGAACCCATTTCACTGATTCCGTTGTTCGCCGGTCTGACCGAGGGGGCGAGCACGCGCTACAAGCAGAACATGGCCGCCAAGTCGACGTTGATCGCGCTCGGCATCTGTGTGCTGTTTGCCCTGGCCGGGGCGAAATTTCTGGATCTGATGGGCATTGCCCTGAGTTCGTTTCGAATCGCGGGAGGCACCCTGCTGTTCCTGATCGCGCTCGAAATGGTGTTCGCACGGACCTCGGGCACGCGTTCCAGCGCCCCCGAGCAGGAAGAGTCCAGGCACCGCGAAGACATCTCGGTGTTTCCGTTGGCGTTTCCCTTCATCGCCGGCCCCGGTGCGCTGGCGACGATTCTGTTGACCTCCGGGGAGATCCAGGGAATGCCGGTGTTGTTCGCCGGGTTCCTGGGCGTGGTGGCGGCCGTGATGCTGATCTGCTGGGCACTCATGCTCGCGGCGCCGCGTCTGAGCCAGGTGCTCGGCGTCACGGGCGCCGCCGTGATGAGCCGTCTGTCCGGCGTGGTGCTGGCCGCCCTGGCCGTGCAGTTCATCGTGGATGGAATTCGCGGCAGCTTCTTGAGCTAGCTCCCGGTCGAGTCGGCGGTGCCCGCCCCGCCGACCGCGGCCGCCCCGTTGACCACGCCGGCCCGCTTTACATAAGCCAGGTCCCAGACGCCGTGCCCGAGTCGCGCACCACGCCGTTCGAAGCGGGTGGGCGGGCGGAAGCCGGGTCGTTCGACGTAGGTGTGGTCGACGCTGCAAGAGTCGAGGCTGGTGTTCGCATTGCACACCGCGAGCATCTGTTCGGCATACGCCTGCCAGTCGGTGGCGAGCCGAAGGCTCCCCAGGGGGCGCAGTTTCGCCGCGAGGAGAGCGACGAAGGAGTCGTCGATCAGGCGACGTTTGTGGTGGCGCTTCTTGTGCCAGGGATCCGGAAAGAACACCAGGATTTCGTCGAAGGACGCGTCCGCGACCCTCTCGTTCAGCACCTCGACGGCGTCATGGCAGATGACGCGGACATTGCTCAGCAACGCCTGCTCGGCGTGAAGCAGCAGGCGGCCGACGCCCGGACGGTGTACCTCGATGCCGAGGTAGTCGATGTCCGGATTGGCCTGTGCCAGGGCGCCGATCACCTCGCCCGTTCCGAAACCCACTTCCAAACATCGCTTCGCGCTGCGGCCGAAGGCCGTGTTCAGATCGAGCGGCGTCGTGGCGTGATCGATGCCGTATTTTGGCCAGAGGTCGACGAGCGCACGTTCCTGTGCCGCGGTGACCCGACCGGTGCGCAATACGAAGCTGCGAATGCGCCGTTGTGCATGCATGACTGTAAAGTGTGCCTGATATCATGCGGCCATGGGACAATCATGGGGTGGCGCGCTGTCGAGCGGGCTCGATCGGGCGCTGCTCTCGTGGAGTGCACCCTGATCGCGTCCGTGGCGCGCTACGTGCGTCTCGTCTGTCTGGCGCTTGCTCTCGCCGGTTGCGTCGGATTGCCGAAACACGTCAAGAAAATCCCCAGCCAGTCGCTCGCGGCACCCGCGGCCACCGCACTCGGACGCATTGCCCGCGACAGTGTGACGGGCCGTGCATCGAGCGGTGTGCGCCTGCTGACTTCCGGCGACGAGGCATTGGCCAGTCTGATCGCGCTGTCGGATCGCGCACAGCGCACGCTCGACATCCAGTATTACCTGATTCACGCCGACGATTCTTCGCGGCTTCTGCTGCATCATCTGCGCCTTGCGGCGGACCGTGGCGTACGCGTGCGCCTGTTGGTGGACGACTTGAACACGGCCGGCGAAGACCGCCGTTTCCTGCATTTGAGCCAGCATCCCAACGTCGAGGTGCGGGTCTTCAATCCGTTTCCCGGCGGCCGTTTTGCGATGTGGGCGCGGTTCGTGGCGTCCGCCACCGACATTCCGCGCATCAATCATCGCATGCACAACAAGTTGTTCGTCGCCGACAACGCGCTCGCCATCACCGGCGGGCGCAATATCGGCGATCAATATTTCACGCGTGACCTGCACAGCAACTTCATCGACCTGGACGTGCTGGCCGCCGGTGTCATCGTGCCGCAGTTGTCGGCGACCTTCGATACGTTCTGGAACAGCAAGTACGCCTACCCGATCGGCTCGTTGGTCGCGCCGGTGGGGACGGAGGGGGTTACCAAGCCCCTGGAAGAGGAACTGTTCGCCTCGGACGCGAACTGGCTCGCGCGCGAACTCGACGCGCAGGATCTGCATCTGACCTCGGTGGAGGCAACGGTGCTCGCCGATCAGCCCGGCAAGATGGCACACGTGGCGGTGGACGACGAACGCACCATGGCAGGCAGCGTCGCCAGGCTGATGCGCGCGGCGCGGCAGGAGGTGAGCGTGATCTCGCCGTACTTCGTGCCCGGAAACGAAGGCGTGGCTCTCATGCAGCGCCTGGTGGACCGCGGCGTGCATCTTCGCATCCTGACGAACTCCCTGGCCTCCACCGATTCGCCGTTGGTGCACAACGGCTACTCCCGCTATCGCGTCGCGCTGCTGAAACTCGGCGTAGAACTGAGCGAAGTGCGTCCGACGCTCGGCCGGAAACGGCTGCGCTTTCATCCGTTTCACAGTTCCACCGCGAGTCTGCACGCCAAGGCGCTGGTCATCGATCAACAAACGGTGTTCATCGGCTCGATGAACATGGACGCCCGTTCCGCCCGCACCAACAGCGAACTGGGACTCGTGATACGCAGCAGCGAGATTGCCCGCCAGGTCACCAACCTGTTGGACGACATCAGGGCCGACGGCAGCTACCGGCTCGAACTCGACCGGGAGGGCCGTCTGGAATGGCAGAGCGGGGAAGCGGGAGCCGAAGAGGTCTGGCACGTCGACCCCGAAACGACGCGCCTGCAACGTTTTTCCCTGAAATTGCTAGCGCCGTTCGCGCCCGAGGACCTTCTATGAGACAGGATCGACCGCGGCGCGACCGCTATTGCTTCTGCTCATGATAGCGTTTGATGCCGTCGACGATCTCGGCGTGGGCAACGTCCAGGCCCGCCCAACCGAGAACCTTGACCCACTTACCGGTTTCCAGGTCCTTGTAGTGTTCGAAGAAATGCTGGATTTGCTTGAGGCGGATCTCGGGGACGTCCGCGATCGACTTCCAGTGGGTGAACAGCGGGCAGATGTCGTCGGCAGGCACGGCGAGCAGCTTCGCGTCGCCGCCCTTTTCGTCGTCCATCCGCAATACGCCCAACGCACGGCAGCGGACCACCACGCCCGGCAGCAGGGGAAAAGGTGTATGCACCAGGACGTCGACAGGATCGTCATCCTCCCCGATGGTCTGGGGCACATATCCGTAATTCGCCGGATAATGCATCGCCGTCATCATGAATCGATCGACGAACAGGGCCCCGGACTCCTTGTCGACCTCATATTTAATTGGATCAGCGTTCATGGGAATTTCGATGATGACGTTGAATTCGTGCGGGACCTTTTTGCCGGGCGCGACATGACTGATGCTCATCTACCTTGAATCCCCTTGTGTTGGCGGTGCGGGTGCAGTTCGGGGCGTACTATACCTCGCGCGGGCTGCCGGGGCGCCACTCTGTAAATAGAGGTAAAATCTCGTCTAATACCCGGGTGTTGCCCGTAACCGACATCTGCCCCCGTGAACCAAATTGTAGATAATGGCTCCAAGCGAGCATGGAGTATTCGAAATGAAGCGTGCGGGGTTGTTGGTGCTGATGACGGCGGGGCTCGTGCCCGGTATTGCGTCGGCGACGCTCGGCGCGGCGGAAACTTCGGTGCAGAGCGACGGCCAGCAGATGAAGGGGACCATCAAGTCCATGGCCTATAGCGGCTATCGCGTGCATGAAATCGAGTTGCCCTCGGGCACGGTGGTGCGCGAGTTCGTGAACGCCAACGCCACAGTCTTCGCGGTGGCATGGTCGGGTCGGTCGGTGCCGAACCTGAGTCAAACGCTCGGCACGTATTTCACGACTTATGTCACAGAGGCGAAGACCAATGCCAGCCGGCATCATTTTGCCGTGAACCACTCCGATTTCATCGCTGAATCCACCGGCCACATGCGCCATTTCGTCGGGCGGGCGTATCTGCCGCAGGCGGTGCCCGCCGGGGTGTCCCTGGAGGATCTGCACTGATGCGTTGGACCAGGGGAAGAATGCACGGCGTGATCGTTTGCGCGTTGGCGGTGATCGTCGCGGCCTGCGGCGGCGGCGGCGGGTCCGGATCGGGCAGCTCGAACGGCCCTGTGGCGGCGGCGGCGAACGTGGTGAGCCTGGAAGTCAATTCAGGCCCCAACGGCAACAGCGCCAACACCTTGTTCACGACCGTCACGGTGTGCGTCCCGGGCAGCACCACGGAATGTCAGACCATCGACAACATCCAAGTCGACACGGGATCCACGGGCCTGCGCATCTTGTCGTCGGTGCTGACCTTGACGCTGCCCTTGACGGCGGCGCCCGACGGCAACACGCTCGTTGAGTGCACTCAATTCGTGGACGGTTACAGCTGGGGGCCGGTGGCGTCGACGGACTTGACGGTGTCGGGCGAAACGGCCGCCTCGCTGCCCGTGCAGGTGATCGGCGATTCCCGGTATCCGGCGGTGCCTGCGGACTGCTCCGGAACGGGAACCGCAGAGGATACGGTGACGGCCTTCGGCGCGAACGGCATCCTGGGTGTCGGCGTGTTCAAACAAGACTGTGGTTCGTATTGCTCCTCCAACGCGGCATCGGGGTATTACTACTCTTGTTCCACATCGGCCTGCACGCAGTCCGCGGCACCGTTGGCGAGTCAGGTGCCGAATCCCGTGTCGTCCTTCACCACCGACAACAACGGCACCATCATCTCGCTCGCGAGCGTGGACAGCGCCGGCGCCGCCACGGTCAGCGGCTCGCTGATCTTCGGCATCGATACGCAGTCCAACAACAAGTCGGGTACCGAAACCGTTGTCGATCTGGACGACACCTACGGGGAGTTCACCACAGTGTTCAACGGCGTTTCGTTGACCACGAGCTTCATCGACTCCGGGTCGAACGGGTATTTTTTCAATGACTCGAGCGATGCGGCCTTGAGTCAATGTTCGGACACCAATTACAGCGGCTTTTACTGTCCGGCCAGTACATTGACTTTTTCCGGCACCCTGCAGGGCGCGAGCGGAAACAGCACCTCCGTGTCCTTCAGCGTCGGCAATGCAAAAACCCTCTCCACCAACAACGCGTCTTACAGCGCCTTCCCGACGTTGGCCGGTCCCTACTCGTCGTCCACCACCACGTTCGACTGGGGCCTGAATTTCTTCTACGGCCGGCGCGTGGCGAATGCCATCGAGAACGAAACCACCAGCGTGGGTACGGGCCCGTACGTCGCCTTCTGAGGCGTTTTGACCAGGCTATCGTGACGGCAGGCGTCGGGATAAACTTGCCGCGCATGTCCGCTTTGCAACACGATTACGTCCGGCTGGACGATCTGGCCGCGAAGTCCGAGGTCTGGTGGAAGTCGGTGCTGGGTGTGGCGGGATTCGATGGCCTGCCGCCACTCGGCGCGCTGCCGTTGTCACGCTCGATTCCCGTCGCGGCGAGCGGGACGCCCTGCCTGGGCGCCTTGAACGACGTCTGCGAAGTTTGGCGCGTGAACGGTGACCGCGGTGCTTTGGTGAACGAGGTGTTGCGGCAGGGCCGCGTTCGCATTCGCCATGGAGACGACCTGCTGTTCGGGTCTATGCTCATCGAAGAGGCGGGCGGCGGCTCTGTGGGATTGGTGCGGGCGACCACGACGGCGTACGAAGACCTGTTTTCCGCGTTGGACGCGACGGGCTTTGCGCACCTCGTGCGGATCTGGAACTATCTGCCGGATATCAACGGCGAAGCGGATGGCGAGGAGCGCTATCGGCATTTCAACTCGGCACGGCAGACGGCTTTTCGGGCCGCGGACCGCGCGACGATCGGCAGCGTGCCGGCCGCCAGTGCGCTGGGCTCGCCGGCCGGCGGCCCGATTTCCGTTTTTTTTCTGGCATCACGCCATGCGCCTGCCATGATAGAGAATCCGCGTCAAACCAGCGCCTATCACTACCCTTCGAAGTTCGGCGCATACAGCCCGACTTTTTCGCGTGCCTGCGTGCTGGGTCAGACCGCCGGTACCACCCTGCTCGTCTCCGGCACTGCCAGCATCCTGGGTCACGAGTCCGTCCATCCCGGCGACGTCGTCGCTCAGACACTCGAAACGCTGGTGAACATCCAGGCGCTGCTGCGCGAGGCAAATCGGCTGGCGGCTGAACCGCGCTATGTGCCGGAATGCTTGAAGTACAAGGTATACGTACGTCGGGCCGGGGATCTCCCGGCGGTTCAAGGCGCGCTTGCGGCGGCCGTGCAGCCGCAGGCGCCTGTCGTCTATCTGCATGCCGACATATGCCGGGACGATCTGCTCGTGGAAATCGAAGCCATCGGTGAATCCGCGCCCGGCTGATACGTGCCCGACGGATAATCCACGCCTCGCCAATTGCAGAATCGTGTATATATTGGTGGCGTCGCAGGCTGAAAGTCGGCCCAAAAGTTTCCTGGATGCCCAACTCGGTTTTTTTGCGGCGGCTGACGAGTCGTCCGAGGTAATCATGCGTTTCGAATTCACCTGCCTTG
>CAZZVN010000012.1:9538-14189 GCA_964657625.1 uncultured Steroidobacteraceae bacterium | reverse complement strand
GAAACGTCGCGGGCGATCTGACCGTCACGCTGCCTCTCAAACTACGCGACTCCCAGGCCGCGGAGGATTTGCTCGCAAATCTCTCGGACCAGACGAGCCCGAGCTTTCACCAGTTCCTGACCCCTGCTGAATTCAAGGCCAGGTTTGCGCAAAGCGATGCGGACGTCGCTGCGACGGTGGCCCACCTTGCGGCGTACGGGCTGCATGCCGAACGTGCCGGCGCGAGTTCCTTGCGGGTGAGCGGCTCCCCGGCGAACCTCGAGCGCGCGTTCCAAGTGAGCCTGCATCAATACCAGGTGAACGCCGGTGCCAGTTCCTACCAATTCCATGCCCCCACCACCGCGCCGACGGTACCCTCGGAAATCAGCGCCGTGGTCGAGAGCGTCGTCGGTTTGAGCACCCGTCCGCAGTTTTCTCCACATTCCGTCAGGAGCTCCGGCAAGTTGGGCAAACCCCAGGCGGCGCAGTCAGCGCAGTCCGCGAGTTCCGGGTCGACCACTGGCAATGCACCGGGTCTCTGGACGGTCGCCGATCTTTCCAGGTATTACGACGTGCAGCCGCTGGCCGCGAAGAACGTCACCGGAGAAGGACGTACGCTTGCCATCGTCACGTTGGCCTCCTTCACCCCCGCCGATGCCTTTGCCTACTGGACGGCGGTGGGTCTCAAGGTCAACGCCAGCCGGATCACGGTGGTCGACGTCGATGGCGGTCCCGGTGCACCGAGCGACGCCTCCGGCTCAGAAGAAACGACGCTCGACGTGGAGCAATCCGGGGGCCTCGCGCCCGGCGCGAAGATCATCGTCTACCAGGCGCCCAACACCAACCAAGCTTTCCTCGATGCGTTCGTGAAGGCGGTGGAAGGCAACAAGGCCGATTCCATTTCCACGAGCTGGGGGGAATGGGAGTGGTACGACAACCTGACCAACGGCGCCGTGACCGATCCCTACAGCGGCGACACCGTCAGCAGCCTCCAGGCGTTTCATGAGATTTTTCTGCAGGCCGCCCTGCAGGGGCAAAGCTTGTTTGCCGCCTCCGGGGACTCCGGCGCCTACGACGCGAACGACGGGGCCACGCCTCCGGATTACACGTTGGCCTTGAGCGTGGACAATCCGGCGAGCGATTCTTTCATCACCGCGGCCGGCGCGACCACGCTCGCCGGTAAGCAGAGTTACACCGTGCCCAGCGGCAGTTACACCGTCACGATTCCGCACGAACGGGTGTGGGGCTGGGACTATCTCGACGGACTCTGCACCGCACTCGGCTACGACCCCATCGCCTGCGGGATCTTTCCGGTCGGCAGCGGCGGGGGGGTGAGCTTCGAATACCGGCTGCCGTTCTATCAGTACGGTATCGCGGGCATACAGAAAACACAGCCTCATCAGCAGTTCACCGACGAGACCACCACACCGCCGCAGACCCTGCTCAGTCTCCCCGCCTACTGTGCCGGTCGCAACGTTCCCGACATTTCCCTCAACGGTGATCCGGAAACCGGGTACGTGATCTATTACACCTCGGACCAGAGCGGTTTCATCATCGACACGTACATTGGCGGCACCAGCTTCGTGGCCCCACAGTTGAACGGCGTAACGGCGTTGATCGATCAGTACGTGCACGGCCGGGTGGGGCTGCTCAACATCCCGATGTACGATCTGGCCCGGCGCGGGAGCGGGTATGGCGGAAAGAATGCTCCCTTCAACGCCATCAAATACGGCAACAACGAGTTCTACCAGGGACGCGACGGTTACAGCCCTGCGGTCGGGATCGGCACCCTCAACGTCGCCAACTTCGCCGATGCCTTGAAAGAGAGCTTCGACAAACGGGAACGGCATGACCGGTAGGTATGGCGTAATCTGCTGCACTGCAACAGTACCAGGTCGAAACCGGGTGGCTATGCAGCCGGGAAATGCATAAACTCTGGTCCTCGGCGGGCGTCGTATAATGGTAATACCCAAGCTTCCCAAGCTTGAGCCGTGGGTTCGATTCCCATCGCCCGCTCCATCATTTATTTTTCGATCGGCCGACTCTTGCCATTGTCGGTGAGCGGACTCGCTGAGTGTTAGAACGTTGCGGACACTCCACCCTTCGTTAATCAGTGGTCGAATGCCGAAGCTGCCTGCACAGAAAAATAGTCGCCGATTTCGAGGTCCTCAAGAAGGGTTGGGTGCATGGGTTTCCAGTCCAACAGTGCGCGAGTGTGGGCGCTGGAGACGGGTGCATCGGTGGCAAAGCATTTGGCGAGGAATTGATTTTTAAAGTGAGAGGCGGCTTCTTCCGGACTCAGAGAAGCAGTCGGTATTCGAAGCATACGTCCGATATGGTGCGCGACCGACTGGAGGGTGATCGCAGTTTCTCCTACGCCGTGCAAAACGCTGCCGGCTGGCGCCTTCTCGATAGCCAAGCGAAAAACGGTGGCTGCATCTCGGCGATGGATCGCGGGCCAGCGGTTCGCACCTTCACCAACATAGACCGAAACGCCCGTTCTGCGCGCGGCAGAGATCAAAAACGGAATGAATCCATGATCTTCCGGGCCGTGAACGGTTGGCGCCAAGCGCACGATGCTGCATCGAACTCCCTGATCGGTGAAGCCGAAGCAGGCCCGCTCTCCCGGTATCCTGAAGCTGCCGAGTGACTCGGGATCGGGCGGATCGAACTCGTTGGCCACATGTCCAGCTGTCATGACCAACGTGCCCGAGGTACTGACAAACGGCTTGCCGGAGCCAATCAAAGCCTGGCCGAGTGCAGTGATCGCTGCACAATCACGCCGGGTCATGCTCGGGGGATCAGAGAAATCTCCGCCAAAGGCCATGTGAATGACGCCATCGGCAGATTGAGCACCCTTCATCAACACATCTAACTCGTCGAGGGAACCCTCCAGAACATCCGCCCCCAGTTGGCGCAGTCGGTTCGCCGCCTTAGATGATCTGGCCAGCCCCGTAACGGTATGCCCGGCGGCGATGAGTTCGGTGACGATTGTGGGACCTGTTTGTCCAGAGCCGCCTGTGACGAAGATGTGCATGCGCTTCTACCTCGAAGATTGATGTCTTCGTGGAGGCTAATAGCGCCGTGGCCTACGATCAATGCTGATTCGTCCATGAAATCGTCGCGAGCGTACAGATTATGGATCCGCTCTCTGATGTTCTTACGCTGATGCAGCCTCGCGCCTATGCGACAGGAGGCCTGACCGCGGGTGGTCAGTGGTCGGTGAGCTTTCCGGCCCACAAATCTGCGGATCGTCGAACGCGGATTTGTCGTCGGTCATGGCCGAGCGTTTCTCCCATGGAAGTACCGAGCACCCTCCGTCCGGAATCTCATTCCTTGATATCCTCATCAATAAAGTAAGGATTCTGATGCAAAGATCGAGGCCCTTCATCGTATTATTCGTCGCAATATGCATATTCGGGTTGCCAGCGGCAATCTCGGGATCTGGGCAAGACGAAAGCCGGGATAAGATTACGAACCCTCTCGTGGGTGTATGGCGATTTGAGGGCGAAACCGATACTCAAGCTGGGGAAAAAGTAGTCGCAACAACCTCTGCCCGCGAAAAACACGGCTTCATCGTGTACACCCCGGACATGTTTGTTACTGCCCTCATCATGCCTTCTGATAGGCGATGGATCCTTGACTCGGCAACTCGCGAGGAACTTGTTGCTTCCGCAGATGACGGTACAGCGTACGCCGGCCGGTACGAAGTGAACTCCGCTACCCACACCGTTACACACATTCTTTCCGTATCCTTGGAACCAACCTACGAGGGGCAAAGGCTCGCACGGGGTTTTGAGTTGCAGAACGACCTGTTGGCTTTATCGGGCACTTATTCCAGCAACGGACAGACGTACAACTTCACTCTGCAACTACGGAAGGTGCATTCTGATGGTTTGTCCCGGCCTGATAAACAGCGCTGAATGCAGTAACAGCCTTGAGCCTTTGACTCATCAGAATGCTGTCACTGAGTACGGCGAGAACCGACTGTTGATGGTGAAGTTCGATTTCGAGACGGGAGGCGTAGCTATGGATGGCGCTGTTCGCGGTGAGCAGGGCCGTCCAGGCTTAGATCTGAGCAATCGCGCTTGGCCGCACGGATGGACCGGCACGGCCCAGGCGCACGGTGTTGTGTTCTCGGGGTGGCCATCCGGATCAGCTCGAGTTCGTGCGGCCCAAGTCGCCGGTAAAGTGTCACAGTCCGCTTGACTATATGTGCGAATGGGTGATGCTCGCAGGCATAACTGCGGTCAGGCGCGAACTCTTTCAGCAAGCCACAACTTGATGAGCGACTGTCGCGTCACTCCTACCCGGCGAGCTTCCCGGTCGAGTGAGCCAACCATCCATGCAGGAAAATCCACATTGACCCGCTTCGCGTCGGTGCCAGCACGCCGCGCCTTGCCCAAGGCCAGCTGATCCAGGATCTGCTCGCCAGCATCAAACTTGCGATCAAAGGTATTGGCTTTCATAATTTGCCAAGCAGGGATTTCCACTAGATCGGCGTCGGTCCAAAGTTCCTGAGCTTCCTCGAAATCGATACCATGCTTTTGCTTGTTCTCAGCGCTCTTATTGGCGTCGTACTCACCAGCCACGACGAGCGCGCGAGTTGTGATACGAGAGAAATCTGGGGTGAGGGCTGAATAGTGTTCTGCTGCGAAAGCACTCAAATCCT
>CAZZVN010000012.1:1357-9438 GCA_964657625.1 uncultured Steroidobacteraceae bacterium | reverse complement strand
GATCCGACGCTCGGCATTCCGCGCCTCAGGAAACTTGATTGAACGTGGCGCTGAAGGCTCCCGGCAGGAGTGAGCCCGCGGTGGATTGGCTGATGTCGCCGTCGAGGTTGGCCTGGATCACTATCAATGCCGCGCCCCCGATTTCCAGCATGACCTGCCGGCAGGCGCCGCAGGGTGCGACCGGTCCGCGAGTGTCGGCAATCACGGCCAGGTGGCTGAAATTGCCGGGTCGGCAGCCGGCGGCGATCGCTGAAAAGAGGGCGGTGCGCTCGGCGCAATTGCTGAGACCGTACGCGACATTCTCGACATTGCAGCCGATGAAGATCCGACCGTCCTTGGTGAGCAGCGCGGCGCCCACGCGAAATCCCGAATAGGGTGCGTAAGCGGATTCGCGCGCGTTGCGTGCGGCGAGAATCAGTGATGCGACCTGCTCCGGCATGGCGTTCAACCTCGAATTCCGAGCAGTGTTCCCGCGATCGTGGCGCTGGCGAGATTCGACAGCGAGCCGGCCGCCACGACCCGCAGACCGTAGCGGGCGACCTTTGCCCGTGACCCCGGCGCCACGGCGCCGAAACCGCCCGCGAGAATCGCGATCGATGAGAAATTGGCAAAACCGCACAACGCAAAGGAGATGATGATGATGGTCTTGGCGTCGAGCACCATCAAGCCGGATGCGAGCACGGTCCTGGCGTCGTGCAAATAGGGTGCAAACGCGGCATAGCCGACAAATTCGTTGAGAATGAGCTTCTGCCCGATCAGATTCCCGGCAATGCCGGCCTGATTCCACGGTACACCGAGCAGCCATGCCAGCGGGGCGAAGGCATCGCCCAACAGCGTCTCGAGGTTCGACGCGGGAAATCCGCAGCGACTCATGATGCCGCTGACAACGCCGTCGAGCAGCGCGATCACGCCGATGAAAGCAATCAACATGGCGCCTACATTGACGGCCACGCGAAGTCCGAGGGCGGCGCCGGCTGCCGTTGCTTCGATCACGTTGGCGGACGGATGGTCATCGAAATGCAGATGCTTGAATTCGACGGCACTGGGTTCGGTACTCGGACAGATGAGCTTGGCGAACAACAGGCCGCCGGGGATGGCCATGAATGACGCCGCGAGCAGATACTCGATCGGAACGCCCAGGGCCGCGTAGCCGGCCAGGGTGGAGCCGGCAACCGACGCCATGCCGCTCGACATGATGGCAAACAATTCCGGCCCGTGCAGCTGCGCGGCAAATGGCCGAAGCACTACAGGCATTTCGCTTTGGCCGAGAAAAATCGTGGTCACCGCCGAAAAGGATTCAATCTTGCTCACGCCGATGAGTTTTTGAAGCAACAGGCCCAGGCCCTCGACGATCCAGCGCATGAGGCCCGTGTGGTAGAGGATTGCGATGAGCGCCGACATGTAGATGATGGCGGGCAGCACCTTGAACGCAAACACGAAGGCGGTGGCGCCGAACAGCTCTTGCATCGCCGGACCGACCAGGCCACCGAACATGAAGTCCACCCCTTTGTTGCCGTAGGAGATGACCTGATTTACGGCTGAGGCGGCTGCTGCAAGCGCGGTGCGTCCCCAAGGTACGAACAGCACCAGCGAACCGATGGCGATCTGCAACCCCAGCGCCGACACCGCGACCCGTGCGCGGATGGCGCGGCGGTTGTCGGAGAGCGCAATGGCGATCAGGAGCAGCGCGCCGATACCCGATAAGCCGCGCAGGATGTGCGTCATGTCGGGCCGGCGGAGCGGGAATCGCCGCTCTCCAGCAAGCCGATGTCGCGCAGGCGTTGTTGCAGGAAGGTGCCTGCCCGAATCGGAGCGTATTTTGCGCCGGTTCCGATGCATGACGGCAGGCAGCGCAACGCCACCGCCGAATCCGGATGCATGAAGAAGGGCATCGAGTAGCGGCTGCGGTTGTCGGTCAGCGGATTTACCACGCGATGAGTGGTTGCGGGAATGACGTCATTGGTCAGTCTGGCCATCATGTCGCCCGAGTCGACGATCAGATTGTGGCGTTGGGTTTCGATTGTGAGCCACCGGCCATCGCGGTCCAATAATTCCAGGCCCGGCTCACGGGGCGCTGGAAGCAGCGTGATGAGATTGATGTCTTCATGCGCGGCGGAGCGCGTGCTGCCGGCTCCCGCGCCCGGGTTGACGGGCGGATAGTGCAGCAGGCGTAACACGGAATTGCGGCCACCCAGGAGTGATTCGAAGAATCCGCCCGGCAGATCCAAGGGACGCTCGAGCGCGCCGAGAAGGATCCGGCCGGTCTCCTGCAGGGCGTCGAACAGAGACAGAACCGTATTCTTGAATCCCTGCGGATAGTCCGGCCAGACATTCGCCGGTTCGCCATCGCCCGCAGGCTCGGGTCCCGATTGCCAGAACTCTTTCAGATCGGGCTCCGACCGATTCCTGGCATGTTCGGTGCGAAATGGGGCATAACCCCGGGCGCCGAATGCATGGCGGCGCTTGGCCGATTCCTCCTGGGCAAAGAAGCGGGCGCTGAGAGCGTAAGCCTCGTCGAGCAACGTGAAGGGTACGGGATGGTCGCGCAAGATGACGAAGCCAAAGCGCTGCAACGAGTGCATGAGCGTCCGGGAAAACGATTCACGATCCCGCGAACCGCCATGACTATGGTCCGCGAGACTTAGTTCGGAGACGAACGCTTGCATGGAACTGCAGCGTAGCTGATTCCACGCGCAACGGTCATTCGGAAGCGTCATGACCCGACGGTTTTAAATGTGAGGCACCGAAAGCGGGACACACCCCAGTTGACGGCCTTTCGTAAACTGGGCGCAACGCCTGTTTGAAACGAGTCAGGGCACTTCAAGTAATCACTGGATTTGATAGCTTTGAAAAACAACGGTTGAACGGCAATAGTGTTGTCTTATTGCAACACAGGCGTGGACGAGAGGGACGTTTTAAATAATTCTGACACAAACGAAATCCATGCTACCGAATGCCGACGCCATCACCAGGGAGATCCCATAAGATGAGAAAAACTATTTCCGCTCTTTTGATTATTTCCACGATCGCCGGCCGGTTGGCCGCACCGGCCGCGGCCGATACGGAGCCCACACCCCCGACGGACACGACCGCGCCGAATCCCTCGAGCACGTCGAACACGACCACCGCTGTCCGGACGCAGCGCGAGGAAGACGCGTTGAGCGAGATCGTCGTGCAATCGAACAAGCTTAGCCTCGGCGGTGGGTTGATGTCGGTGCAGTCCGCGCCAAAGGCCGTGTCGACCGTTACGCGCGACGCGATCGTGAAGGCGGCGCCGGGTGCGAACTACACGGCGTTGATCCAGAGCATCCCCGGCGTGCTGGTGATCACGGATGACGTTACCGGTTTGAACGATGCCAACTACCAGATCCGCGGTTTCACCAACGACGAGATCGGCGTCACGGTGAACGGCGCGCCGATCAATGACAGCGGCAACTACCGCGTCTATCCGACCGAGTACGGCGATACCGAGAATATCGGTGACATCACCTTGCTGCAGGGCTATCCGGATGTCGACCAGCCGGTCGCGGGGGCAGCCGGCGGCACGATTGCCTGGGCGACCATCGACCCCGCGCACACGCCGGAAGCCGACTTGAGTTTCTCGGGCGGAAGTCATAGCTACGAGCGCGAATTCCTCCGCCTGCAAACCGGGGACACCGGCCCGCTGCGTTCCTGGGTGTCGTTCTCGCACAATCAGGTCGATCTGTGGCGCGGCGACGGCAACGCCAACGTCCAAAAAGCAGACGTCAAGACCATCCTGACGATCAACGATGACGCCTCCATCTCGGGTTCGGTGCAGTACAACCACGAGTTGAAGTATGCATACGCGACGTTGTCGAAGGCGCAAGCCAATGCCGGTTACTATCAGAATTACGACACCACCCTGGTGTCGCCGACGGACACGAACTATTGGAGACTTCACACCAATCCGTTCGACAGCTACCTCGCCAGCTTGGACGGCGAGTTCCACCTGACGCCGACGACGCGCCTGTCGATCGTTCCTTACTTTCAATACGGTGGCGGCGGCGGGGGAGCCGGCACCACCTTTACCGAAACCACGGCGGCGGGCAATGACGGCAGGTACGGGTACAGCGATCAGGATGTCGACCACAATGGCACGATCGGCGGCAAAGCCCTGGTGTACGAACTGTCCCGAAGCTACACGTGGCGCCCGGGCGTCATCGCCAAGGTGATCCAACAGATCGGCCGCGACGACAGCCTCGAGGCCGGATTCTGGGTCGATGTGCCGCGGCAGGAACAGAATGAGCCTTTCACGGGCACGGTGGGGGGAGAGCCAACCGACATCTTCATGAATAACGCGGCAAACAACCTCACCTACATCGGCACCGGCGGTCCGCAGTTCCTCTATAACGAATACACCAAGAGCACCCTGTACAGAGGATTCCTGCAGGATACCTGGACGCCCACGAACCAGTGGACGCTGACGGCCGGCGGCGCCTATACGACCGAAAAGCGCACCGGCTTCGACTACGCGTACTCGGGCGCGACCGGAGGACCGAGCTATCTGCAGCAATTCGGCGGTTATGCGTCGGACACGTACAGCAAGTTCACTCCGACGGCGGGCGTAAAGTTCCAGCTGGACGATCAGAACCAGTTCTACGCGGGCTATGGCCGCACGTTCCGTGCGCCGATCAACGGATCAGTGCTGCAGAACGCGGCGGTGCTGCAGTATTACGAGGCCAACCCCAGCGAGGCGGCGTACAGCCACATCACGGCGGCGCAACTTGCAGCCATCGCCAACAATCAACCGGAAACCTCGGAAACCGTCGATCTGGGCTGGCGCTACTACGGGAAGGGCATTTCGGCCAGTATCGATGCCTACGCGTCCAATCTGAAGAACAAGCAGGTCTCGGGCTTCGACAGCGCAACTTCCGAGACGGTCTATCTGTCCGTCCCGGAACTGCATCAGCGGGGCGTGAATGCCGAAGCCAGCTACAAGATCATCGACTCCGTCAGCATCTATGGATCCTATGCCTACACGAAGTCGATCTTCGCGGCAGATCTCGATTCGATCGGCGATGGTTATTATCCCGTGAAAGGCAAAACATTCCTCGACACGCCGAAGAACACCGCGTTCCTGCGCCTGAGCTATGACCAGGGGTCGCTCTGGGCGAACCTGGACGCGAGATATCGCGGCGCGTTCTGGGCCGATTGGATGAACACCGAGCAGGCGGGCGGCTTCACCACCCTGGACTTCAATGCCGGCTGGCGCTTCCCTGATTTCGCGTCGTGGTTCACGAAGCCGCAGCTGAAGTTCAACGCCTTCAACCTGACCAACAAACGTGCGCTGACCTTCGACAGTGCCACGACGCTGCTCGCGACCAAGGGTCCGTTGGACCCGACGACCGGCAAGGCACTGTATGCAAGCGGCGCGTACTACAACCTGCTCGAACCGCGCTCGTTCATCATCACCCTGTCGGCGTCGCTTTTCTAAGGCGACGCGGCCGCCTGTACCGCGGTGCGCGTGGCGGACGGGGGTGCCGCGTGAATGGATGGCTCCGGGGTGGTGAGCATCTACATGTTGAGACGCAGCGAGCGAGGCATTAATCAATTGAATCGCGTCAGCCGATCATGCGCCCAAGTCTTCCAATCGGCTGCAAGCCCCTCCATGTGCTGCATGAGCTGCAACTCAGGGCGGGTCGCGTTCCCGCGGGAGACGAGTTCCACGAGGCGTGCGAATGGAAAATCCGGATTGAGGCGCTCCTCCAAGTGCACCGCGTCACCGCGTGAAATTTCACCTTGCTCCACAACCCGGTAATACCATCCGGCGCGCCCGGACCGCACCATTGCCTTCGGCATCATCTTGTCCGCAAAACGCAAGGCGAGCTTGAAGCAGGGTTCGCGGGGCTGGCAGACCTGCAGTCTGGCGCTCCCGATACGATGAACATCACCCACGCAGATGTCCGTCTCGCGCATGCCCTCGATACAGAGATTCTCGCCGAAGCCACCCGGCATCAGCACCGCCGCATGCCGCGGATATTCCATGCGCCACAGGTTGTAATGCTCGAATGAGTAGCCATAAACGGCCTTGTCGGGACCGCCATGCACGGAAAGGTCCGCCTGTTCGTCGCCCGAGACGCCGAGTGGCGTTATTCGCACTGGTTGATCGAGAGACTGTTTCACAAAGCCGCTGGGCACACGGTCCGGACCCAGCGGCGCGACCTTGCCGGCGTGGATCGATGCAATACGAGGAAGGGTCATGAGCGGAATCTTAGCGCGAAAGGCGCCGTGACGCCGCAGGCGCAGGGGCAAGCGGATGTGATACGGGTCAGGATCTGCGGCGTCCCTGTGATTCAATGGGGTGCCGCTTGAGGGGGGGTCCATGATATATAACGACAGAGTTCAAGCGGCTTACCGATCAGATCGCCACGGAGGCCGCGCTAGATGGACTGTACGTGATCCGCACCCGTGTGCCGCCGGTCTGCTGTCCAGCCTAGCGGTGGTTATTTGAAGTCACATTAAACCGGATGAATTTCCTAAATCGATACCTGACCAGATACTTTCGGCGAGGCCGCAGCGAAAAGCCCGTGCTGTCGAATCAAAATGGCCGTGCTCCTGTCCGGGTATCGGACGAGGAATTGCTTCGGGTGCGCGACAACCGGATTCGACAGGCGCGAACAGGGCCGCAGGGAGCCGAGTACGCAAACGCCATATTGGCCAATTGGCCGCTGGAAAAACTGACGGCGGAGCGTGCCGAGGCCTGGTCCAACGGCAAAGTACTGATTGTGGCGGCGTACACGGGATTTTCCGGCTGGAGAATGACCTGCGCTCGCGAGATAGAGCTTGTCCCTGACGCTGATGATGCGACGTTGGGGGCCGCCGTCAACGAAGCCTTGGCCTATAGCCGAGAGCTCTCCTTGCACGACTGGTACGGCGAGAACGATCGGAGTGTCGAAGAGAAAATGTCGCAGTATCGAGCGTGGCGGGATAGTTTCATGAGCCGATACGGCTACAAGACCCAGCGTGCACTGTTCATGAACATGCTGCATGCCAATGTTGACCGACGGGGTGGGCGGCTTGAATGCTCCCCGACCAATCACGAGAAAATCGATGCCTGGAGTGGTGACGGTATACCGCCGGATTCGAAGGTCGTAGTGAACGCGGACAGCCCCGCGGCAGAAATAGGCGCCGCACTGCGGCTGACGTTCAGTCGGTGCCTCGACACGTATGGCCAAAAGTCCAAGCGCACTTGAGAGTTCATCTTTAGCGGTGAAAGGAACAAATTCCTCTTTTCCGGCAGTTGCTGGATTGTTCTTCAGGGACCTCACTTTTAACGCCCACTAGGCAGCAACCCAGACACCCGTGGCAAGACTTGGCATTATCTCGGACACCCATGGGCTCCTGCGACCCCAGGCGATGGCATTTCTACAGGGCTGTGATCGTATCGTTCATGGCGGCGACATCGGCAACGCGGAAATACTTGCGCGGCTTTCGACCATAGCGCCGGTTACCGCTGTACGTGGGAACAATGACAAGGGTGTTTGGGCGGAGGCGATTCCGGAGACGGAGTTCTTTGAGTTTAGCGGAATCTATATCTACGCCATCCATGATTTCTCAAAGCTCGATATCGAGCCTTCGAGGGCGGGGATTCGGGTTGTGGTATCTGGACATTCTCATAAGCCCCTAATCGAACAACGCCACGGCATCTTTTTGGTGAATCCTGGCAGCGCGGGGCCACGTCGATTCCAACTTCCGATATCTATAGCGGATATATTGATTGAAGGCAGCAATATCTCGCCGCGTATTGTCGAACTACACGTTGATGGTGCTGCCTGACTTGCGCAGAAACCGCTTTCGCGATTGATGCGTGCAAGCTTTCTGGGCGCGAAGGTTGTCGAGATTGCCCACGGCGCGCGGGTCGCGGCCTCCGTTTCCGGCTTGCCCGACCGACTCGTGCTGGAGGTCAGTGCGAAGGACGTGTAGCCTCGAATGCGCATGCCCGCTCTATTTCCCTATATGTTTGCCGGGCGGCGCGGAGGATTCATGAAGGTTGCTGGTCCGAATCGGGTACCCGTTGCTGCGGGCAGGCACCCGCTCTGGGTTCGATCGTCGCACTGGAT
>CAZZVN010000012.1:0-1257 GCA_964657625.1 uncultured Steroidobacteraceae bacterium | reverse complement strand
GGGTACCCGTTGCTGCGGGCAGGCACCCGCTCTGGGTTCGATCGTCGCACTGGATTCTTGCCGCGGGTGTGTTGACGCTCGCGGTCTCTGGTTTCGTCATCCTGATGTCGCATCCCCGGCTCTATTGGGGCGACGTCGGCAACGATCTCACGCCAGCTCTCTTCGAACTTCCGATCGGCCGCAATTACAAGCACGGCGGCTGGGCGGCGCCGGTGACGTTCTTCGCCGAAACGCCTGGTATCGTCAGTCGGGCCCGTACCTACGATATCTTCAACGAAAATAGTTGGGCGCGCAGCCTGCACTTCGTCGCGGCTTGGTGCATGATCGTGACTGCCTTTTTCTATATCGTCACCGGTCTCGTGGGCGGGCACCTTCGACGCAATCTGATACCCGGGACTCGCGAGCTGTCGCCGCGTGTGCTTTGGCGGGACGTCGTCAACCACGTTCACCCGCCGACGCCCCGCGTGGCCGGCGGTCCGCCGTACGGACCGCTGCAGAAGCTTGCCTACTTCGGCGTCGTCGTGGTGACGCTGCCCCTCGTCGTGCTGACCGGCCTTACCATGTCGCCGGCGATCACGGCCGCGTATCCGGCCCTGCTCGACGTCTTCGGTGGTTCACAGTCTGCACGAACGGTCCATTTCTTCGCCTTCGCCGCGCTCGTGTTGTTCTCGGTCGTTCACGTGGTGATGGTGCTGCTGACGGGGTTCAGGCGTCAGATGCGCGCGATGATTTTTGGAGGCTGAGATGAAGAAGAACGAGATCATTCTCAGCCGTCGAAAAATACTCGCCGGCCTCGCGTCTACGGGTGGAGTGCTGCTCGCTGGATGTTCAGCGAAGGAGCTGCCTCCGACCTACGGGAACCTGCTCCGGATGGGGGACATCGTCACCTATCGCGCACTCCGCATGGTGCTGCCTGCGCACTCGCTGGCGCGCGAGTACGGCCATGGCGATATTTCCGCGACCCCTGCAGTCGGCACCGCGGATCCCGGCGATTCCGGAGAGGCCGCATTCGATGCCGAGCGAGGTCCGCTCTACGACAGGTTGCGGACCACGGATTTTTCAGATTGGCGTCTTCGGGTCGAAGGCCGGGTTGCGAGACCGTCCAGTTTCTCACTCACGGATTTGAAACGCATGCCCGCGCGGACGCAGATCACCAAAAACACGTGTGAGGAAGGGTGGTCTTCGATTTCCGAGTGGACCGGCGTACCGCTGCGGGTGGTGCTCGAGGCGGTGGGGATCCGACCGACGGCTCGGTTC
>CAZZVN010000011.1:6247-87399 GCA_964657625.1 uncultured Steroidobacteraceae bacterium | reverse complement strand
GCTCCCGGCGGCGGTGCTCCCGGGGGGGGCGCACCCGGAGCCAGCGGCACCGTCCGGGATTTCACGTCCGCGATGGCCAGGCGGGTCTCCCGCAGCGGATCGTTCGCCGCGTGCCACTGATCGTCGATCACCATGATGGTCCGCGTCTGCGTGTCGAACGCAGGCCAGTGCGGGATCTTCGGATTGTTGGGATTTCCCGTGCGCGCGAAACTCGCCCAGGCCGCACTCACCTTGTCGGCGAGCGCCTGCTGCTCGGACGTCACGGGTCCGATGATGGGTGCCGAATGCGCCAGGCTGTCGAACACGTAGGGAATCTCGATGGTGTGCACGGCGCGCAATTTGCCGTCCCGCACAGGCGAATGCTTCGTGAAGTAATACACGTACACCGGCGCGCCGCCTTGTTCGAACTTGCGCTCCGCCTCCGTGATCACACCGATCTGCGTCAGGCTCACCTGGCTCGCGTACAGCTCGAACAAATACGTGTTGTCCTTGCCCGGATACACCCGGCGAAACAACTCGATCAGATGATCGGCATCCGCATCGGTCGCGTTGACCGCGCCCTTCACCAGCTGATGAAGCTTGGCGTCGTCGAACGCATCGAGCGGCGTCATGGGGAAGAACGTGGCCTCCGTCTCCGTGCTGCCCACCAGGAACGGCACGTCCCGCGACTCGGGGGGAGCCGCCGGATCGAAGGGCGGCCGCAGTAGGACACTGCCGTCCACGATCGGGCTGCTCATCAAATGCACCTGCTGGGCCACCGTTTGCAACCGCTCCGGGGGTAGCGCCTGCAACTCCGCGAGCCCCTTCACGCCGAGGGCATCGATGAAACGCTTGCTCGACGCGGCGGCGGCCTCCTTGGTCGGCGCGTGCAGAAACACGCCGCTCTCGCCGATGGCTCTCTGGAACAGCCCCTTCGCCGCAGGCATTCCCATGAGCGTGGCCACCTTAGCGCCGCCTCCCGATTGACCCGCGATGGTGACATTGGTCGGATCGCCGCCGAAGTTCGCGATGTTGGCGCGAACCCACTTCAACGCCGCGGCGCAGTCGAGGATGCCCACGTTGCCAGACTCGGCGTAGGGTGCCCCGTACAAATCGCCCAGGTAGAGAAACCCCAGCACATTCAAACGGTGGGTCACGGTGACCACCACCACATCCTGCTTCTGCGCGAGGTTGCGCGCATCGTAGCTCGTGGCATTGCCCGATCCGGCCGAAAACCCGCCGCCGTGAAACCAGACGATGACCGGACGCTTGCCCGAATGCGATCCCACCGCGGGCGTCGTGACGTTCACGTTCAGGCAGTCCTCGGACTGCGGACCCGTCTGCGACATGGCCTGCTCTTCGGCCAACGGCGCCCCATGACTGTCCTGCGGGCACATGGCGCCCGGCACGACGGTGTCCTTGACCCCGCTCCACCTGGCTGGCGGTTGCGGCGGCAGCCAGCGATTCTCACCGCCGGTGGGCGCCCCGTAGGGAATTCCTTTGAACACCTTCACCGGGCCGTCCTGGAAACCGCGGACCCGGCCGTACTCCGTCAGCGCTTCGGGGGCCGCGTCGGCCGCTCGCGCACGGCCCAGCGGGCCGGCGAGCGCACCTGCCGTCAGCGCCGCAGCGCCCGCGATGACGGAGCGCCGGTTGATGCGGGCGCCCGCCTCGCTCGAATGATCGTCCATGGATGTGTGCCTTGTTGAGCTATGCGATCGACGAAACCCCGACCCGGCCTACGGGCTGGGCGGGGCACCGGGCGGCGTGCCGCCCGGCGGAGGCGCAGCACCGTCCGCCGACGGCGGCGGTCCGGGCCGGCGCGGGGTCCACTTGTGACCGTCCGCGAACGTCACTTCGCCCAACAATCCTGCGGTACGGCCGTCCTTCATCGGATGCGACTCGACGGTGATCTTGTCTCCCGGCTTGAAGGTGTCCTTGTGCATCGAGGAATTCACGGAACTTCCACCGCCAGCGGGCGAAGGACCTTCGAACGACCACTGCACTTCCTTGCCGTCGGGACCCACGGACACCACCTGCAGCCAGGAGTGCGGATTCATGAACTGCCACTCCTTGACGGTGCCGCTGATCGACACGGTCTTGGCCATGTCGAACATCGCGGCGGAGTGATGCGCCATCGCCGGGACCACACCGCCCATCACCGCCGCAGCGGCGAGAGCGGCCAACTTCATTCGCTTCATACTGGCTCTCCTGAGAACGCGTTAACTGTTAAACCGTTACTTGGGCATCGAATCGAGCGCCACTTCGGGAATGCCGAAGCTGGTGGGCTCACGATAACCCGGCTCGCCCGGCAAACGCGTGCCGGTGCCGCCCTCGGCCGTCTGATAGTTGTCGTTGCCCTCTTCGCACGAGTCGTAGTCGATTCGGACCGCGGGATCCTTGATCCGCACGAAGTTGTAGGACAGGTGCACGGGTCGCGTCAGGGACACGGGGTCGTACACGGTCAGCTTGTCCTCAATGGTATCTGCATTCACACGCCGTATCTTCTCGATCGTGCTCGCCTGAAAGCTGGTGTCGGGAGACCCGCGCCAGTATTCGCCGGCCTTGATGTGATTGGTGTGGATCACCAGAGTCTCGCCGTCCCAGAACCCGATCGAGTCGCCGTCCCAGAGCGGAATCGCAACGTTATCGGGCACGTGGCCGCGGCCGTCCGTGTAGACACGGCGGTTCTCCTGCAGCTGTTCGTACATGAGATAGGTCTGCTTGGGCGTGATGACGAATTCACGCAACCAGGGATCGGCGGGCCAGCGCGGCATGCCCATGGGCAGACACCAGCTCAGACGGTCCCATTCGATACCCTTGGCGATGTTCGCGCGCTTCTTCTGGTAGGCGGCGAGATACTTCGGGGTCAACGCCGGAACGATGGCCCGCGGATCGAGCTTCTCCGGATCGAATGCCTGGCGCCACATGCCACCCCAATCGGGGGTGTTCGACGCGGTGTAGACCGTGCCGCCATTGGCCTTGGCTTTCAAGTCCTGGTACTCGTCCCACGAGCTCTTGTAGACCGGCCCGTCGTATTTTTCCGGCGGGGGGGCGGCACGCATCGGCGGAGCACCCGGCGGCGGCGCTCCGGGCGGCGGTGCGCCGTCCGGCGGCGGCGCCGCGTGCGTTCCGGATATCAGACCCACTCCCAGCAACGCCGCGAGCGCCACGCTCAGCGACAACGACTTCGTTATCCCACTTGTCATAAGCACTCCACCTTATCGATGTTCCGACGATGAATGAAAGTACCGGCTAACCGGCCAGCTGGCCGCGAACCCAGTCGAGTTCCAAAACGACGTAGTCGACGATGTCGCCGGTCTTCAAATGCTCCGGCAGCACGTCCCAAGTATACGTTTCAATTTCGAGCTGCGCGCTCAGCGGATTGCGTTTGTGGAACGCGAGCGCTTCTTCGATGGCGAACCGGGTGGTCTTGAAATGATCGCCCAGGTCCTGCAAAAACACCGGCACGTGGAAATGGATGCGCCATTCCCGCTCCCCCGTCGGATCCTTGTCGAAGGCTGCGAACGCATCCTGCAGATTCAAGTAGCGGTTCAGCTTGCCGTTGCGCAATTCGATGGTCTGCGTGAGATACACCGAATCGGCATACTCACGCAGCGCATCGACGGCCTGTTGCGTGACGGCGGGCACCCGCACCGCCGCAGCCTCCTGCAGCTTGAACACCGGAATATCGTTGTCCACCAGGCTCTGCAGCGAGGCGCCGATGTTCTCGAATTCGACGGCCTGATGACAGATGTCGTAAACCGTGCCGACGTGCCGGTGGAGGATGACCCGGGCTTCGGCCGGGTCGACGCCCAGCTCGGCCGCGAGCGCCGTGATGGACGATTCCGAGCGCAGCACCTTGGTGAAAAAATGCACCGTCTCCTCGGTGGTCTCGAGGAAGCAGAACGGCTCCGGCTCCAGCGCCAGGGTGACGATGCGTCCCGTGCGCCCGTGCAAACGATGTAGATACGCCGCGAGTTGACGAATATTGGCGGCATACGCCTCGACGATGTCGTCGCCGGTGACGCGCGGCTTGAAGCCGAGCGGCGGACTCTGGATGGACGGATTGACGAAGGATGCGGATACCTCGGCGAGGATTTCTGCGACCTTCTCGGTGTAGGTGGCACGCAGCTGGGTGCGCCAGTCAGGCTCGTAGACCTCGGCCTTGACGATGGTGTTCTTGAAGGGTCCGTAGGGAAACGCATTGACGGTGTACAAATAAAGGTCGTTGTCGTCCAGGAAGCTCTTCAGTTCCTTGCGCTTCTCGGGGGATTTGCTCAGCGTTTCCACCGACGCCGCGGACAGCCGCAACGAGACGCCGAACGGCGCGTCGGGGCAGACGCGCGCCTTCACCCGCGGGACGTAGGTGGTGAGGCTGTGCCACATCTCGTCCCAGGTGTCGCCCGGATGCACGAGCGTGGAGTAGGTCAGATGTCCGAATTTACCGAGATCCATACATTTCTCCGTGAGTGCTGGCCGGTCAACCGACGACTTCGATCCGACCGGAACGGGCGGACGCGACGATGGCTTCGGTGACGCCCACTCCATGAATCATCTGCTGATGGGTGATGGGATAGCGGGGCCCGCCCGCGGCCGCCCGCGCGAAGGCCTCGAGTTCCGCACGATTGACGTCGAACTCGGGCACCTCCATCGAAATCGCCTCACCCTTGATGGGTTGTATGAAATAGCTGGCGAACAGGCCGCTGCGCCGCTGATGCGAGGACTGCCCGGCGACGTGGACGGCGCCGCCCAGATAAGCCATGGCCTTCGAGCCGTAGACCTGAAAGCGAAAACTGCCGGCGGTGGCCATCATGGTGCCGAGATACGCCGACATTCCCGCCTTCATCTTGAACAACACGGTGGTCGTATCGTCATTGTCGTTGGGCACGGCGCGCCGAAAACTCTGGCAGAAAACGTGCTCTACATCCCCGGCGAGGTCGATGAAGCCGTCGACGGCGTGCACGCCCATCGGGATCAGGCCGCCGCAGGGCGCCTCGGCCGCCTGCGATCGCCACGCATCGCCCGCCGCGGTCAATCCGTTCGGCCCGCTCATGGTGCACTCCATGTGCAGAATGGTGCCGAGCTCGCCGGCGTGGATCTTGTTGCGCAGATCGATCCAGCTCGGATGGAAGCGCCGGTTGTAACCGAGCCCCAAGGTCACGCCCGCCGCCTCCACCGCGCTCACGGCCGTGTCCGCGCCCACCGCGACGATGCCCAACGGCTTCTCGCAGAACACGTGCTTGTTGGCCGCGGCCGCTGCAACGATCTGAGCGGTGTGTCCAGATGGCGGCGTCGCCAGCACGATGGCATCAATGTCGGGGCTCGCCAGCAGGGCATCCATCCCGTCATAGAGCTTGAGATGGTGCTTGTCCGCGAAATCCTGGTCGCGCTGGGATCGCGAACGTGTCAGCGCGCCCGTGAACGTGATTGCGTCGCTGCCCGCCACCGATTCTACGAGCGTGCTGCCCCACCAGCCGAGCCCGACTATTGCCGCCTTGATCATCGCGTTCCCCCGTCCAATCGAAAGATCCAAAAGTTGCAGTGCCAGCCCGTCGACACGCCCTCCTGATTATATCGGCAGACTACGCCTCTTTCCAAATAAAATCGACAAAAGCCTTTTATACGCTGGATTGTGGTCTACTTTTCGAGGCCGCTGTTACGAAACTGTTCGCGCGCCATCACTGCCCAATCGAGCGCCTCCTCGCCCCGCCCGTATGCCGTCAGCAGGTGATCGCGCCACACGTTTCCGCTCGGCAACGGCACCCGCACCCGCTCCGCCGCTTCGAAGGCGAGTTGTGCATCTTTCAAGCCGATGGCGACCGTCGCCCCCACGCGCGTCCAGTCCTGCTTCGCAATGACGTCACCGTAACTTTGGTACGCGATACAGTTGAACAGCCCCTGGGTGAGCACCGTGTGGAACAACTCCGGGTCCACGTCGTACTTTCTCACCAACGCCATGCCCTCGCCGATCGCCTCGATCGCACAGCCCAGCACGAAGTTGTTCGCGATCTTGATGGCAACCGCGGACAGCGGGTTCTCCCCGGACCGAAACACCCGTTCACCCAGCACCGCCAGCACGCCCAACAGGCGCTCCACGGCCCGCGGTTCGCCCGCCGCGATGAGCCCCAGCTTGCCCTCCGCAGCTCGATCGGGTCTGCCGAGCACTGTGCACGACACCAGCACCTGGCCGCGTTGCGCATGGGCCGCCGCGAGCGCACCCACGGCAGCGACACCATGGGTGCCGCTCACCATGTGAATCGCGCCTTCCTGCATCGAATCGCACAGGCCGCCGGCCGCCTCGGCCACCTCACGCAGCAACGCGTCGTTCGGCAGCATGGTGATCATCAGATCCCGGCCCCGGCAGGCTTGCGCGATGCTCGTCGCCACCTGCGCGCCGAGTGCAGCGAGCGAGGAGGTCTGTGCAGCGTCGCGGTCGTAGACGCTCAGATCGTATTCGTGCGCGAGCAGACGCCGCGCCATGGCGCCGCCCATCCGACCCAGTCCGATGAATCCAATCTTCATGCGCAGCTCCTGTACCGAGGGCCCGGCCCGGTCGTGCAAATTTTCAAAGGTCCGTGACTTTGTCGATAAAGTCACCTAAATTGCAACCATTCTCGACCAGGTACCCTCGACTATGGATTATTTCGCAGCCCTTACCCCGCTGACGGCATTGCGACTGATTTGCGGATTTTTCTTTCTTCCGCATGCGCTCGGCAAGTTTACCGCCAAGCAGGCCGCCTTCGGTTTTTTCGACAAGGCGGGCTTTCGGCCTGCGCCGTTGTTCGGCTATTTCGCGATGAGCTTGGAAGTGGTGCTCGGATTGCTGTTGCTGACCGGAGTGATGGTGCGTCCGGTCGCCTGGGTGGCGGTGATCTACCTCGTCATTGCCACCCTCGCCGTGATCAAGGTCGAAAAGAAGTGGCTATGGCACATCGGCGGCTGCGAATACCCGCTCTTTTGGGCTCTGTGCTGCGCGGTCGTCGCCACGTGGGCCTGAGCCGGGCCGCCCGGGATCCCAGATGAATGCGGCCGCCGCGCGGCCGGACCCTCGCACCGCCGTCACCCTGCTCACGGGCTTTCTAGGGAGCGGCAAGACCACGCTGTTGAATCGTGCGTTGCGCGATCCCGCCATGGGCGCCACGGCCGTGGTCATCAACGAATTCGGTGCGGTCAGCATCGATCATTCGCTGATCGTGAAGAGCGACGACACGATCCTGGTGCTCGAGAACGGGTGCCTGTGCTGCACGGTATTCGGCGACCTCGTGCAGACGCTGAATCGTCTGTATTACGCCCGCGAGGCTGCAGAAATCCAGTTCGATCGCGTGGTCATCGAGACCTCGGGACTGGCCGATCTGACCCCGGTCATCCAGGCGTTCCTGTCCGAGCCCACGCTCGAAGGGCTGTATCGCGTCGGCACCGTGCTCGCGACGGTCGATGCCGTGAACGGGGACGACACCTTGTCCGAACACGCGGTATCGGTGCGGCAGGCGGCGCTCGCCGACACGATCCTGATCACCAAGCTGGATATCGTTACCGCCGCCCGCCGCGACGCAGTTCGCGAGGCCTTGGTCGCGCGCCTGCGCCGCCTGAACCCCACCGCGCACATCGTCGACACGACCGACGCGGGCGTCGATCCCATGGTTCTGCTGCGCTCTGCCGGGCCCGATCCCCTCAAGGGCGCCGGACCCTTGACGCAATGGATCGCCCATGCCGGCCTCGAGCCCGGTCCGGCGGCTTTCGCGCCCGGCGCAGCGAACACCGGCCTGGCGGGTTCGGCCCTTGCGCACCATCACGACGATGCCATCTCCTCGCTGAGCTTCGTGCGCGAGCATCCCGTGCATCGCGAGGCACTGCAACTGCTGCTCGCCTCGTTGGAACAGCAACTCGGCCCGAATTTGTTGCGAGTCAAGGGCATCGTGAACGTCGCCGAGGAGCCCGGCCGCCCCGCCGTCATACAAGGTGCCCAGCATCTGCTTCACAACCTGGCGTGGCTCGATGCCTGGCCGGACGCCGACCGACGTACCCGGATCGTTTTCATCACCCAGGGCATCCCCGCGACGGAACTTGAGGAGATGGTTGCCTTGCTGGACCGCGTTGCGCAACGCACCGCCGCCGCCCGGTTGAAGGCCACGGCCACGGGCGGTGGTTGCTGAAAATACGGCGGCCGGATATTTTATGAGGAAGGCACCCCGCCTCGAAATACATGCGCCGGGACACGACCCGCCAGGGACCGACACGATGAAAGACGATTCCGAGCTGATCCGCATTGCACCGCGTCAGGCGCCGAAGCGGATTCCGCCCGTCCAGACTTCGCTGCCGCCGGGCAATCTGCGCGACGCGGAACGCAGCGAGGAGTACCAGGCTGCCACGCTCACGAAATCGGTTTATGAGCAGCTGCGCGCCGACGTGTTGAACGGCAAGCTGCGGCCCGGCGAGAAACTGGGCGCAGGCGCGTTGCGTCAGCGCTTCAACACCGGCAGCAGCCCCGTGCGCGAAGCGCTCAACCGTCTCTTGTCGGAGGGCTTCGTCGCCCTGGAAGAGCAGAAGGGCTTCCGCGTGGCGCCCGTGAGCCACGCCGAGTTGAGCGAGCTGGTGACGGCGCGGTGCTGGATCGATGGCGCTGCGGTGCGCGAATCCGTGTCGCGTTTCGAGACCGGCTGGGAGGAGAACCTCGTGCTCGCCCTCCATCGACTGGCGAAGACCACGCGCGGCGCACCGGGCAATCTCGAGAGTGCCGAGTGGGAAACCCGGCACAAGTCCTTTCACATGGCGCTCATCGGCGGATGTGGGACACATTGGATCGTGCAGATCAGCGAACGGCTGTTCGACGCGGCCGAGCGGTACCGGCTGCTCGGCATCGAACTCGTCCCCGAGCGCAACGAGCTCGACGAACATCGCTCCATCGTGGACGCCTGCATGGCACGCGATGCCGATGCCGCGGTCGACCTGCTCAAGCTCCATTACGGTCGTACCTACGACGTCATCGTGAATTCGCTGCGGGCCCGCTAGCTGCCGCGGGTGTCCGTCAACGATCTCCGCGCGGGTGAAGGCGGATTTACCAATCTGGTTGTGATGCCATGAGCGACGACAAATCGGTTATACGGCTGGTGGTGACCGGGCACGATGCGTCGGGGAAGTCGCGGATCGTGAGCGCCGCACCGTTGCGGGCGCGCGTCTCGAAACACGTGCCGGGCTTTTCCAGCACGAAGGCCTGGGCGACGCCGGCCGGCTTTTCGGTTCCCGACGTGGACGAAGCCTTCCGCACCGGGGTGAGTTCCCAGCATCCATCGCCCGGCGAATCGCGTCTGCTGGTGGTCACCTTCCCGCCGGACTCCGTGACGATGTATCCCGATTTCGATCCGCGAGCCACCGGTCGGGAAATGGCGGAGCTCGCGCCGGGCATCGCCGAACGCTTCGACCCCGACCATCCCGGCATGCACCGCACGGACTCGCTCGACTACGGCGTCGTGGTGTCGGGCGAGGTGGTGTTGGAACTGGACGACGGACAGCGCGAGACGTTGCGGGTGGGCGACGTCGTCGTCCAGAACGGCACCCGGCACGCCTGGCGCAACCCGGGCCACGCCACCGCGACCCTGGTGTTCGTCATGCTCGGCGGCGCACGGACGACGTAGCGGCGATCCCGCCGTGTGTGAACACGCCGCCGAGTTCGCGGTTCAAGAGCTTGCCAGAGGTTGCTGCGTGGGTCGACTTCGCAGCATGCCCACGAGCCCCGCCGTCCCTGTCAGCACGGCCGCGATGGCAAGACCGATTCGCGGCGCAGTATCGACGGAGATGAGCGTGAAGAGCAAGGTCATGATGACCGCCCCCGCAATTTGCCCCACCAGACGGGCGGTGGCTTGCATGCCTCCCGCCGCGCCGCTTCGCTCACGGGGGGCCGACAGAAACATGATGCGGTTATTGGGCACCTGAAAAAACGCACACCCGAGACCACACAGGATATTGAACGCGACCAGCGGCCGTAGGTCACCTTGCAGCGGCCATAGCGAGGCCGCCGCGAGACCCAGCGTAAGACACACGCTTCCCCCAGCACAGAGCCGGGCAGTCGACACCCGGTTCACGAGGCGACCCGCGGCGGGGGCGGCAACCGCCACGGCCAGGGGCCACGGCGTGAGGTAAAAGCCCGTCATCAACGCACTTTGTCCGAGGCCGTGCTGCAGGTAGAAGGGCAGTGAGACCAGTCCCATCATCTGACCCGCGAAGGAAAAAACTGAGGCCAATACGGAAATCCGGAAGGAACCATCGCGCAGCAGGTCGAGCGGAATCAAGGGCGCCACGCGCGGCATCTCGCGCCGCACCAGCGCCGCCATGCCGACTCCGGCTGCAGCAAGCAGGCCAACGGCCAGCGCAGGTCTGGCCGGCAAAATTTCTGCACCCACGACCAGGGCGGCAAAGCCGCCGTTGTTCAACGCCACACTCAACGTATCGAGTTTGCGGCCGTTACCAGCGACGTGAGGCAGCGCGCGGCAGGCGAGCATCACGGCGAGGCCCAGCGGAACGTTGATGGCGAATAGCCAGGGCCAGCCCGCAACCGACAGGATCATCGCACCGATCGTCGGACCGGCGGCATACGACAGAGCGACGGTGATCGCGTTCCAGCCGATCGCGGCCCCTAGCTGTCGCTGCGGAACGATGAATCGAAGCAGCGCGACGCTGAGCGCCATGACGGCCGCTCCGCCGAGACCCTGGATGAAACAGGCGGCGATCAGCCATGTGAGGGATGGCGACATGGCGCACAGCGTGGACGCACCGGTGAACACGGCCACTCCGACCGTGAAGACGCGCCGATAGCCCCGGCTTTCGCCGAGCGCGGCGCACGGCAGAAGCGCCATCATCAGACCCATTTGGTACGCTGTGATGATCCGTACCGAGAGGGCGGCCGTCTCATGCAGCGCGCGGGCGATCGAAGGCAGCGCGACGTTGAGAATGGCCGCGTCGAGCACCACGAGCACCATCGCGGCCAAGACGGCGGCAATCGCCGCGATGCGGCGAGGTCCGGACAGGCCCCAGCCTGCATCATCGGCGGCGGATTGGGCGGCCGATGCCGAATCAAGAGCGGGAGCGGCCATGTTTACGCGATCGGGAGGGCAGGTCGGGCGTTTGCGATCGCCGCGGACCACGTGGTCCCGGCTGCTATCGGTCCTCGCCAGCCCATCAATTTGCGCGGCTCGTTGAAGGCCAACGCGCCGACCAGCCGGCCGGAACGGCCCGTCACCGCGACGAATCGACGTTCCTCGAGAGAACCGTGCACCAGGTGCACGTCGTCGCCTGGCTTGATCCGTCCGACCATCTGGATCTTCGTCTCGTATTGATCGGACCAAACGTAGGGGACGGGCGCGAACGGCGCCGTATGGTCCCCACCGAGCAGCAGCCTGCGCGCCGCGGCGGCGCCTTGGTCGAGTGCATTGGTCCAGTGCTCGATCCGCATGGTTTCGTCGAAAAGCGCATTGGGCCACCGGGCGACATCACCGGCGGCCACGACACCGGGTGCGGCGGTGGCCAGCGTCGCATCGCACACGATCCCGTTGTCGAGCGTCAGCCCGGAGGACGCCAACCAGCCCGTCTCGGGAATCACGCCGATTCCCACCACGACCAGGTCGGCGGGCACCCGCTCCCCCCCGGCGAGACGAACCGCTTCCACATGCCGAACCCCGTCGAAGCCGACGACCGTCGCACCGCATCGCAAGTCGACGCCATGGTCTACGTGCAGCCGAACACACGCCGACGCCAAGCCGGGCGGCAGGATGTGCGCGAGCGGAGCGGCAAGCGCTTCCACGATCGTCACTTCGAGGCCCCTGGCGCGGCACGCAGCCGCGACCTCCGCGCCGATGAAGCCACCTCCCACCACGCAGACCCGCGGTCCGCCTTCGAGCTGCGTTCGGATGGCTATGGCGTCGTCCAGCGTCCGCAAGACGTGGACACCCTCGAGGTTCGCGCTGCCGGGAAGCCGCCTGGGAGTGGCTCCGGTCGCGATCACGAGGCCGTCGAATCCAATCGACTCACCGTCCTCCAAGATGACGGCGCGTGCCAGCAGGTCCAGACTCGCGGCTCGTCGCCCCAGCTTCCACACGAGATCCAGGGTGTCGTAGTCAGCGTCCTTGCGCAGGAACGCCTGTTCGGGCGTCCACTTACCGTTGAGGATCTGCTTGGAGAGTGGCGGACGGTCGTAGGGCCTGCGGGGTTCCTGCCCCACCATGACCAGACGCCCCTCATAGCCACTGCGGCGCAACGTCTCGGCAGCGCTCAGTCCGGCGAGCGAGGCGCCGACGATCACATAGCTAGTCACGACTGCTCAGGTCCACGAGAACGTGGTCGTTCTCCGTTTTGACGGGATACGTTCGCACGCCGACCGTCGCGGGCAAACACAGTGCGGCGCCCGTCTTGAGATCGAACCTCGCGAGATGCAAGGGGCACTCGACGTGGGTGCCCTGGATATACCCTTCCGCCAATGAATATGTTTCGTGCGTGCACGTGTCGTCGATCGCATAGAACGATCCTTCGACATGGAACACCGCGACGGGAGGATCCACTTTCAATGTGGTGGCTTCTCCCGGCGGCAGATCGGTGATTGCGCAGACTCGGGTCCAAACGGCGTTCGTGGTCCTGGCCGGCATCGGGGTGTTCCTCTTAGCTGTTGGCGACGAAGTCACCGACCAAGCGGTTGAACTCGACGGCGTGTTCGAGCTGGGCCCAATGACCGCAGCGGTTCAAGAGCACCATGCGTGAATTGGGGATCATGGCGAGCATGCGCAGACTGGCCTCGAAATGGGCGGTCCGATCATCACGCCCGTGGATGAGCAGGGTCGGTACCTTCAAAGTCGACAACCTCGCCAAGGTTCCTTCGGGAATCTTCATCGGCGGCCCCGCACGCATCAGATCGAGCCAGTTCTGGTTGTGCTCCGGAAACTTGAGGGCGAGTTCCGAACGCTGCCGGGCCAACTCATCGGATGCGAACGACGGGTCATGGCACATGATCTGGACCAACCGCTTCATGTTGTGCGGCGATGGGTCCCGGTAAGCCTCGATGAGGATGCGAATACCCTCCGACGGTCCGGCCGGCTGCAGCGTGCTGACGCCGTCCGGGTTGCCCAATCCCATGGTGATCAGGTGTGAAACCCGCTCCGGATACTCGCCGGTGAAGCGCAACGAGGCACCGCCGCCCATCGAATTGCCGACATAGGCGGCTTTCTCGATACCCATCGAGTCGGCCAGCTGCTTCAGCGCCTCGACACCGTCCCGTCCCGTCTTGACCGTCTGCGGACTCGATTCGCCCCAACCCGGCATGGTCACCAAGATGCAGCGGAATTTCCGCGACAAGGGCCCCATGTTCGGCGAGTAATTGCTCCACCCCGTCGCACCCGGTCCGCCACCATGGATCATGAAAATCGGGTGGCCCTTGCCCGCTTCATTGATCTGAATGCGGTAGTCCTTCGTATCGACGAACCGGGTCGTGTTTTCAGCGGTGACATCGGCCGTGACATCGGCGACGGGAGACATCATCAGCTCACACCGTTGGAGGAGTCTTTTGCCGGGCCGGACGGCATGGGCCACTCCGCGCCGGCGGTCATGAATTCCGACCAGCGGTTGTAAAACATTCGCTGTGGCATCTCGCCCCAGAGATTTTGCAACACCTGCCCGGGAAATTGCGGATCGCTGCCCTCGCGGCCAAGGCCCATGGTGTAGTTCAGATCGAGCTTGTGTATCTGCGGTCCACGTCCGGCCAGATTGCCGGCGATGAGACCCCAGTTCTCACCGTCATCCTGCTCGGCGAGACCCGCCGGCCCGAACTGCATCTGCGTGACCCAGCGCGTCGCCTGCTTCACCTCTTCGGGAGCCTGCTTGTCGACGAAGACGAACGACCAACATTCCAGGGAGTTGGGGCCTTTCGGATGCCACACCCGCAACGTGCGCACTGGATTCAGCCACGAAAAATTCGGGAAGACGTTGCAGTGCAGGTTGTTCATCTGCACCCGGTCTTTACCCAGTCGCGCTTCCATCTCCGGACGGATGGATGCCTCGTACCGATCGATGATGGCGTCGCCGCCGGTCATTTCGAAGCCACCCATGCCAGGCTCGCTGCGAAAGCCGGAGCCGTGGCCGAGCGGCGACGTGAACTGGCGTCCTGCCTGCGTTTTTCCCTGGATGACGGTCGTGGTGCGACCCTCCGCATCGGTGGCCGCGGGTGGTGCGCCGATTGGCGGTGAGCCCGCCGGCGGCTGCCGCATTGGCGCGCAGCTTCGCGAAGTGGGGCGCGGTGACCACCGAGAAGTTCGAGATGTGGGTATAGGCGGCATGATAAGAGTCGCCCGCGAACTGCTCGGCCGCCATCTTCCAGTTGGCCGGCATCTTCGTCTTCGTGATCCCGCCGACGATCTCGACCCCGCCCTCGCGGCGGTCGAAATAGTAGTCGAAGTAATACTTCATGTCCTCGCCGAGGTAGTCCAGGAGCGACGGAACGGACTCGTCGAAACAACCGAAGATGAATCCCTTGTAGTTATCCAGGCGCGCGATCTGCTTGAGTCCCCACTTCGAAAACTCGAGCTTGTTGTGATAGACCTCCTCGGCGCTCGGTACGCTCACCAGACTGCCGGCCGTATCGTAGGACCAGCCGTGATAGGTGCAGGTGAAGGCCTTCGCATTCCCGGCGTCGGCGCGACATACCCGCATCCCGCGATGCCGGCAGAAATTCAGGAATGCCTTGATCGACCGATCCTTTTGCCGCACGACCAGCACCGGGTCGGCGCCCATGTACGTCGAAAAGAAATCCCCCGGTTTCGGAATCTGGCTTTCGTGCGCGAGGAACAGCCAAGTCCGGCCGAAGACGCGCTCGAGCTCGAGTTCGTAGATCTCCTGGCTCGAAAAAACATGCGGACTGATCAGGCCGTTCTGGGTGTCAGCATAAGACTTCAGTTGGTCATTGGTGATCATCGGTCGTCCTCGGGTGGATGAATGTCATCTGGCTAGAATAAAACGGAGAGGTTCTTCGACAGCACCACGTTCTGATCGAGAATGATGGTGCGGCGTGCGATCTGCCACGCCAACGGCTCGAGACGGCGCAAGACGTCCTGCCGCTCGCCCACCCAGATGTCGACCTCGGTCTCCAAGCGATTGCGATACACGAAAAAATTGGAGCGAACCGCGTATTCGTTCGCGGTAGACGTGGGTTCGATTCGAATGTTCGTCACCATGTGCCGGGTGCGACTGGGGGGGTCTTCCGCCCAATGCTTGCGGGTGAGTAGCTGCTCGACGCGCCAGCTCAAGGATCGCTTGTTATCGTCGAACAGTCCGAGCTGCTGCTCTGTCGTGTTCTCTCGTTCGACCTCGTGCATGAGTCGGTTCATTCGGCTCGGCATCCAATAGTGAACGTCGTCCGCGATCAGGCGATACCAGTCGGCGTATCGGCGCTCATCCAGCAGCGACGCTTCAAAGTAAAGGAACTGCTCGACCTCGATTTTGATCGCGGCATCGACGAGCAAGCTTTTTGGTATCCGCAGCAATTGCGGTTCGGTGGCAACCATGGTCATCGGCACTCCTTGATCATTTTTATCGCTTTGCTACGCATGGGTCCGTCATCGACACATGCTCTGGTTCATTTCGGTCGGAGCGCGGCCGCTACGCAATGGACGCCGCGGGATCCGCGGGCGGCGCTCTTCGATGACCCCAAATACTGGGGCTGCGGAACCACGTCGGTGTCCATGATTCGTCGAGCAGCCGGCCGCCGACGCCATACTCCAGGTCGCATCCCGACGGTGTACGCAGATAAAAAGAGGTCATGTGGTCATTGGTGTGCTTCCCCAAGGAGACCGTCACGGGCACGCCCGTTTTGGTAACCCGGTCCAAGGCTCGACCCACCACATCCAAGCTGTCGACTTCGAGCATGAAGTGCTCCAACCCGCGTTTCATCGCGCCGCGCGCGGCACCGAACGCCAGGCTGTGATGGCGGGAATTGGTGTGCGTGAAGGTTGCCCCCATGTATCCGCTGATGATCGAGTCCGAGTGCTCGAATCCGAGCAGCCCCATGTAGAAGTCCGCCGTGGCCTTGGCATCGTCGACAAACAACACGACATGGCCCAGTCCTAAGGTGGTTCCCGCATTCTGAGTGACGAACCGGGCGCCGGTGGGCGATTGGAACGGCGCGGTATCCACCTCGGCCCCATAGAAAAACTCCAGAGGCAAACCCGATGGATCGCGGCAGGTGAACAACTCGAGCACGCCTCGCTCGCGCGCAAGGGCCGGATCCGTTTCAATGGCAAAACCCGCCGCCGCCAGCCTATCGCGAACCTGACCCAGCACGGCACGGCTGCCGATTTCCCATCCTATGTAGCCAAGTCCGGGCGGGCCGGCGTTGACGGCAATCCGCCAAGCTCGTTCATCGATGCGAAAACGCGCCTCCGTGGGCGAGGTCTGCGCCGCTGCTTGCAGCCCGAGAATCTCGGCGAGCTGACGCCACTCCTCGACGGGCCCGGTCAATCCGAGATAGCCAAGCCCTGCAACGTCGCCCATTGCCAACTCCTTAAGTTCCGCCAACGCCGTACCCCTGGATACCCGGGGCCGCCGTTTTTTGTTGGTTGATCGTTCTGTCAATTAAACGGAAGGTAACTGCGTCTGTCAACTTTTCTTTGATCCTGAGCGACCCGGTGCGCCCGTCGGCCAACAACACGAGACTCGGAAACACGAGTACGATTACGGCAACAGCCTAGGCTTTAGATGGGTACGCTGTCCTTACACGAAGCAGCGATGGTGGCCGGAAGAAATCGCCGACGCGAGGCAACGCCTTCGTCGAGCCACGCCGACCCCCTCCCAGAGCATCGATGTGCTGAATGACCCACCGCTTTACGAGCGCGTGCGCTCTGTTACAGCGGATGAAGAACACTCACGTTAGAGAGGAACCACCCCGCGATGTCGATCAAAGCGAGTAAAAGTCCCGCAATGCCGGTGCGCCGCAGTGAAATCGCCGAATGGCGTCGGCAGCGGATTCTCGACGCCGCCCTGGAGGTGTTCGGCAGCAAGGGCGTTGACGGCGCGAGCATGAAGGACGTCTCCGCCGCAGCCGGCGTCGCGCCCGGCTTGCTGTATCACTACTTCTCGGGCAAGGAAGCGCTGTCCCTCGCGGTCACCGTCGAGCGTGGGTTTCTGTCCGAGCTACGCGAGTTACTCGCCCGCGCCAAACAGCGGCCCGCGGCCGTTGTTCTGCCTGAGCTGACGCTCGGCTTTGACCGGATGATGAGCGAACGCAGCGCTCTCGTGGGGCTTTTCCTGTCCGGCACGTCAAATCCGAAAATCAGGCATGGCTTGGAGGAGATGCTGCGCGAGATCCACCGTTTGTTGGGGAGGTATCTCTTGGATCGGGTCAAAGCCGGCGAGTTGCGCCCGCATGATTCCCGCGCCGTGGTTCAGGCCTTGTTCAGCACCTGCGCGTTCGGACACGTCATCGGTGAGCCGGTCGATCCTCTCGCCGTGGCCCAGATCGTGCTCGAAGGCATCAAGGCCGACCGCTAGGCCACGCCGCGCGCCAAACCCCGCCGCACCCGGCGTGTTCCACCCTCGCTGACCGCGATCAGGCGAAAAGTCATTCCCGGATCGGTGCGTTGACGTCCCTGTCTTTCCCGCCAGGCCGCCGATTGACAACGCCATTCACTTGGCTTATTAATTGACAGAACGGTCAACCAACCAATTAATTAATATACGGACCCGGCTTTATTCGGGGCGCTGATTTCGGGGGAACGGGCAAACACACGGTTGGCGTGCGCTTGCTCTATGAAAACAAAACGCTGGCAATCAAGTGGAGAAACACCATGACGGTCAAGGCATATGGGCGGCGGAGTCGGGTCAATCAGATTTCGATCGGGTTATTGTGGTGCGCGACGCTGCTCAGCGGCGCAGGGCATGAGGCGATGGCACAATCGGCGGACGCGCAGCAGGGCCTCGAGGCAATCATCGTCACGGCCGAGAAGCGGGCTGAAAACGTGCAGAACGTGCCGCTGTCGATCGTGGCGGTGACCGGGGAGGATCTGCAAATTGCGGGCATCAACAAGCCCATGGATCTCCCCAAACTGGTGTCCTCGCTGCAGATCAGCACCACCGCCTACGGCAGCGATCTCAATGTACGTATCAGAGGTTTCGGTACACCGGGCAACACCGGTGTCGACTCCGACGTCGCCGCCTATGTCGACGGGGCCTTCATCCCAAGATCGGGCGCACTGCTGAGCTCGATGCTCGACGTCGAGAACGTTGAAGTGCTGAGCGGCCCGCAAGGCACCTTGTTCGGCCGCAATGCCGCCATGGGCGCGATCTCGATCAACACCAATGCACCCTCCTCGAAGGAGAGTTTCGACGCCAGCGTGGAAGGCGGCAACTACGGAACGTACAAGGTGACGGGCATCGGCAACCTTCCCGTCAACGATCAATTCGCCGTGCGTGTGGCCCTGCAGGGGTCGCACACCGACGGCATCTTTCACAACGAGCTGGACGGAAAGACCTACGGCGAAAGCACCAGCTATGTCGGACGCGGATCGTCCCGTTGGGATATCACGCCGGAACTCTCCTGGATCGTGCGCCTCGATGGGACCAAGAATGACGGCGACGGCGTCAACGGGGAGGCCGTCGACACGAGCACGGCCAGTCCCTCCCAACTGGCGGCCTTGAGCACCTTCACGACCAGACTGGGCGGCACGCCGCCCGTCTACAGCAACCGCCCGTCCTACACCTTCAACCAGTTCGTGGGATCGCCGTTTCTCCACGACAACCAGATAGGCGTGACCAGCGATTTGAGCTGGGACCTGTCCCACAAACTGACGCTGCGCCTGATCGACACCTATCGCGACTGGCACGACGACCAGCGGTCCCCGGACTCCGTTGCCACGTCGCTTGATCTGGTGGACGTCCGGATCACCACGGGCAGCGTGGCGCAGAGCCACGAATTGCAGCTGCTCTCTTCGCGCGACGCCTATCTAGGCGGCAGATTGGGATTCACCTCGGGCCTCTACTATTTCCACGAGGATTATTCGCTCACGCAGGGCTTCAACCTGGGAAGCCAGTTTTGCAGTCTCGTCTATGGCTTCGCGGCACCCGGTCTCGTCGCGCCATGCCTGGCCGGACCTCAGGTCAACGCCGGGTACGACACGCTCGGCCAGGTGGGCAGGAGCCTCGCCGCATATTTTCAGGTCAACTATTCCATCCTCCCCGAGCTGTCGCTGGATCTCGGCGCGCGCGAGACCTCGGACAGGAAGAACGCCGTCCTGAATCAAGTGGCGACCAACCCGATCGGAATCGCGCCCTTCATCACGCCCGAGGGTCCCGATGCTCTGTCCTTCACCGACAGCAAACCCTCTTTTCGCGCTTCGCTGTCCTGGCATCTGACGGACGATTTGATGACCTTCGCCACGTACTCCACCGGCTACAAGTCCGGCGGCTTCAACGCCGGTTTTTCGACGACGGTCCTGGGTTCCGCAGCACGCACATTCAAGTCGGAAACGGTCACCGACTATGAGCTCGGACTGAAATCACGATGGCTCGGCGGTAAGCTGATCTTGAACGCGACGTTGTTCGACACGGTGCTGCATAATTTTCAGGATCGCTCCTACGACGGCGTGGAGTTCCTGGTGCGCAACGCCGGCGCGGTCCGCTCGCGCGGCATCGACCTGGACGGACGCTTCCGCGCCTTGTCGAATCTGACCTTCAACTACAGCCTGACCTATTTGAATTCCATCTACACGTCGGACCCCGGCGCGCCGGGCCTGGAGGGCTGCACGGGAGCGCCGGGATGCCCTCTGGTGCAGAACTTATCCGGGCAGCCGCTCGATTACGCACCGAAGTATCACGGCAATGTCGGCCTGAACTGGAACATCGGCGAGTTCGACGGCTATGCGGCCTCCTTGAACGCGAGCGAAAGTGTCACGTCGAGTTTCCTCACCGCGAACACCGACAACCCACAATCGAGGTTGTCGGGCTACGAGACCACCGACCTCAGTCTCAGCATCCACTCGCCCGGCGGCCGGTGGCAAGCCGATCTCTTCGGTTCCAACATCTTCGACAAGCGCTACTACACGGCATCGATTGCTCAGCCGCTGGCCGCTCAGATAGGCGCCACCGACCCCGGCACGGGCGCCACCATCTTCCGCGCGTTCCTCGGTGACCCGGCCAGATACGGCGCGCGTTTCTCGGTCCATTTCTAACGCCCCGGGCCGGGGCGATCGTCCGAGCGGGGACGATCGTTCAAGCCGGGGCGACTGCCTTGCTAAGATCAAGCGCCACATCGATGATCATGTCCTCCTGGCCACCGACCATGCGGCGACGTCCGAGTTCGACCAGAATTCGACGGGTGTCGATGCCATAAACCTGACTCGCCTTCTCCGCATGGAGCAAAAAACTCGAATACACGCCGGCATAGCCCAGGGTGAGCGTTTCACGGTCGACCCGCACAGGCCGGCCTTGCAGCGGCCGCACGAGCTCTTCGGCCGCATCCATCAGTTTGTACAGATCGCAGCCATGGTTCCATCCCTTGCGATCAGCCGCGGCGATGAAGACCTCGAGCGGCGCATTGCCCGCTCCCGCCCCCATGCCGGCCAGGCTGGCGTCGATGCGGATGGCGCCGCCCTGAACCCCGACGATACTGTTCGCCACGCCCAGCGACAGGTTGTGGTGGGCATGGATCCCGCGCTCGGTCTCCGGTTTCAAGACGCGGTCGTAAGCTTCCAACCGCGCCTTGTATCCCTCCATGTCGAGCGCACCGCCGCTGTCGGTGACATACACGCACGTGGCACCATAATTCTCCATCAGCTTGGCCTGCTGAGCCAGATGATCCGGCTCAACCATGTGGCTCATCATCAAGAATCCCACCGTATCCATCCCAAGATCACGGGCCGCTGCAATATGCTGCCGCGATACGTCGGCTTCCGTGCAGTGGGTGGCTATCCTGACCGAGGTGACCCCCAGGCGATGGGCATGCTTCAAGTCCTCGACCGTGCCGATGCCGGGCAGTAACAACGTGGTGAGACGCGCATGTTTGACGACGTCGGCGACCGCTTCGATCCACTCCCAATCCGTGTGCGCGCCGAACCCATAGTTGAACGACGAGCCGCTGAGCCCATCGCCATGCGCGACCTCGATCGCGTCGACCTTGGCATCATCGAGCGCCTTCGCGATCTTGCGTACCGAGTCGATTCCATATTGATGCCGTATCGCGTGCATGCCGTCGCGCAACGTGACGTCCTGAATGTAGAGTTTCGTCTTCGTCGGGTCGAACGCCATCATGCATACTCCGCGTGCCGGCTGCGCACCGCGATCTTCTCCGCCGTCTTGAGGGCGGCGGAAGTCATGATGTCGAGGTTGCCCGCATAGGCCGGGAGATAATGTGCCGCTCCTTCCACCTCGAGAAACGTGATCGCCTTGAGCCCCGAGAACCGGCCCACACCGGGGATTCGGACCGGATTATCAGCACCAAAGTGCTCGAACTGCACTTTTTGTTTGAGCCGATATCCCGGCACGTAGGCCTGCACTCCGGCCACCATGGCTTCGATGGCGGCAGCAATCGACCTCTCGTCACCACCCGATGACAAGGTCAGAACCGTGTCCCGCATCATCAATGGCGGCTCGGCGGGGTTCAACACAATGATGGCCTTGCCTTTGGCGGCGCCACCCACTACCTCGATGGCTTTGGCCGTCGTTTCCGTGAACTCATCGATATTCGCGCGAGTGCCGGGCCCGGCGGACCGCGATGAAATCGAAGCGACGATTTCGGCATAGTGCACCGTGGCCACGGAGCTCACGGCGGCAACGATCGGTATCGTCGCCTGCCCTCCACAAGTCACCATGTTCACGTTGAGCGCGTCGAGATGGTCATCGCCGTTTACGATCGGCACGACGAAAGGACCGATCGCTGCCGGAGTCAGGTCGATCATGACTTTGCCGGCGGCGGTGCAGACATCGCTGTGGCGGCGGTGGGCCCCGGCCGAGGTGGCGTCGAACACGATCCCGATGTCTGGCCATGCGGCAAGTTGCTGCAAGCCCTCGATGCCCCGGTGGGTGACCGCGACGCCCAACCGCTCGGCGCGCGCCAACCCATCGGACGCAGGATCGATGCCGACCAGAGCGGCTACGCTCAGCGTGGCCGAGGTGCGCATGATCTTGATCATCAGGTCAGTGCCAATATTGCCAGAGCCGATGATCGCAACCTTTACTTTTTGAGCCATCAATTACTCCCGGTAGGTAAATTCGCAGCTGCCGAGGCCGCCGATCTCAGCCCGCACCACGTCGCCGACCGCGAGTGTCACCATCGGGCCGAGTGCACCGGTGAGCACGACATCGCCGGCTTTCAACCCGTCGCCGCGACTTGCAACAGTGCGTGCCAGCCACGCCGCCGCGTTCAGCGGATGTCCGAGACAGGCCGCCCCGGCGCCCAACGAGACCACCTGACCGTTGACCTCGAGCACCATGCCGCAGGTCCTGAGATCGAGGCCGTTGAGCGGCCGCGGCGTCCGCCCCAAAACGAAGAAGCCCGACGAACCGTTGTCCGCGACGGTATCGGCAAAGGTGATTTTCCAATCGGCGATGCGGCTGTCGACGATCTCGATCGCGGGAAGTGCATAGGCGGTGGCGGCGATGACGTCGTCCACCGACGCGTTCGGATCGGGCAAATCGTGTGCCAGCACGAGGGCGACCTCGGCCTCGGCCTTGGGTTGCAACACTTGCGAACGGATTAGGAAGCCGCCGTCCTCGATCATCATGTCTTCGAACAGCACGCCGAAATCCGGCTGATCGACGCCGAGTTGCGCCTGAACGGCCTTCGCCGTGAGCCCGATCTTGCGCCCGACGACCCGGCGGCCTTGCGCGGCCCAGATGCGGGTGTTGATGCTTTGGATCGCGTAGGCCGCCTCGGCATCGGTGGGGAGCAACAGATCGCGCAGCGGTGCGACGGGCTTGTCGCGGTAGGCGTTTCGCAGGCGCTCGGCCAAGTGTTGCATCGTACTCATTCGGTTTTGATTCTCTGCTTGCCCATGAGATTCGCGCCCCAGCCCAAGATGTAGAGTAGGAGGACGGGCGGCGAGACGCAATTTACAAATCGCCGCTTTTGCCATACTGTGAGAAAATGAAGGCCAAGCGCGCAGTCGGCGTGGCAGTGCTCGGAAAAGCCTTTGCACTGTTTTCAAGGTTGCTGGCCGATCGGGGCACCACGCCGCTGGCGGTCATCGCCCGGGATATGGAACTCCCCTCCTCCACTGTTTATCGACTGGTGGCCGCCCTCGAACGCGGCGGTTTGATCAGCCGGGTCGGTCGGGGGCGGTACGACGTGGGGATGGGCGTGATGGAATCGCTCGCGGGCATTTCGCCCCATGATCTCCTGGCGAAGGTGGCGCGACCCTCGCTCAATCAACTCGCGCGACGAACCCGGGCCACCGTGCACCTGGGGATCTGGGAGGGTGACATGGTCACCTATCTCGTAAAAACGACCGGCCGCGCCGCAGACTCGGTGCCCTTGTTCACACGCGAAGATACCCAGCTCGAGGCGTATTGCACCGGGATCGGCAAGATGCTCCTCGCCTACTTGCCGAAAAGCGCGCAGCAAGCCTATTTGACGGCCAGCCCGTTCGTTGCGCTCACGAGTCGCACGATTACGGACCCCGCGAAACTCCTGGCGGCCTTAAAATTGATACGAAAACGGGGATTTTCCATCGATGATGGCGAAACGGCGGATGATCTGTACTGCATCGCGGTCCCCCTGCCCTATGGGCGGCAGTCGATCGCAGCGATCTCGGTGGCCCGTCCGCGAGCCTCCATACGCTCACAACCGGCCGAGGTGCTGTTGCCCCAGTTGCATGCGTGCGTGGCCGAAATCCGCCGCAAACTCGGGGCACATTGAGGAAGGTCGATGGACCGGTCGTCCAGGCCCTTCAAACGAGTTCCGCCACCCGTTCCGCCACCGCCAGGGACGCAGTCAACCCGGGCGACTCCATGCCGAACAGATTCACCAGACCGGCGATGCCGTGCTCGCGGGGACCGGAGATGCAGAAGTCCGCCGCGGGCGCACCGGGACCCGATAGCTTCGGGCGAACGCCCGCATGGGCGGGGTGCAGTTGTCCGTCACGCAGGCCGGGCCAGTAACGCCGTATCGCCGCGTAGAAGCGCTCGGCGCGCGTCGCGTCGACGTCGTAGTCGATCTCGTCCACCCACTCCACGTCGGGGCCGAAGCGCGCGCGCCCGGCCACATCCAGCGTCAGATGAGTGCCGAGACCGCCGACCTCCGGGAGCGGATAGATCAGACGCGAGAAGGGTGCCGCGCCGGACAGTGCGAAATAACTGCCCTTGGCCAGATGCAGCGCGGGGATGTGCCGCGGCGGAACACCACGCGTCGCGGCCGCGACGCGCTGCGCATCGAGTCCGGCGGAGTTGACCACTACCTGCGAACGCAGGTTCGGCGCTGCGTCGCCGTCGAACGCGATCTCAAAACCTGCGGGCGTCGGCGTGATGGCGGCAACAGCAGCGTCATAGGCCACCCGCGCTCCGCCGCGCTCCGCGTCGCCGAGCAGCGCCACCATGTAGGAATGTCCATCGAGAATGCCGGTGGATGGCGACAGCAGCGCACCCGCGCAGGCAAGCTGCGGCTCGAGGCGGCACGCGTCGCCGGCATCGAGCCGCTGCAGATCATGGACACCGTTGGCGCGGGCCGCATCCTGCAGCGCATCGAGCTGCGGAAGCTGCTCCGCGACGGCCGCCACGAGGAGTTTGCCGCAGCGGCGGTGCGCGACGCCACGCTCCTGCAGATACCGGTATAAGAGTTCACGGCCGGCCACGCAGGTCGCGGCCTTGAGCGACCCGGGCGCGTAGTAGATTCCGGCGTGAATCACCTCGCTGTTGTGGGAGCTGGTTTGCGTACCGAAACGGCGCTCACGCTCGAGCACGACGACCTCGCGGTCCCCGAGCGCCAGAGTCCGCGCGATGGCAAGGCCGATCACGCCCGCTCCGATCACAACGCACTCGACCTCGTGCATACCTTGAGATTCCCGCCGCGATTCGCTTCACCGCAAGCATAACGCTAAAATCCGCGAAGACCCATGCCCGAAGACCCCCATACCGACCTGCAGAACGAGGCTGCGCGGATCCGCGCGAGCGGCGTGCTCGGCGACGCACGCGTGCTGCAGTTGTTCGATTACCTGGTGGAGAACTCACTCGCCGGGCGCGCGCCGAAGGAGATCGCGATTGCCATGGGGGTGTTCGGCAAGGACGCCCGCTTCGACGTTTCGCAGGACGCCCTGGTGCGCGTCTACATCCACAAACTGCGACGCATTCTCGCCGATTTCTACAAGGACGCGGGAGGCCGCGGCACCACCCTGCACATTCCGCGCGGCGAGTACCGCCTCGTGGCGAGCACCGCGCCACCTGCCGCAGAACCTTTGCCAGAGCCCGCCGTCCCGCCGCCGCCGCGTCCGGCGATCCGACGACCGTCAGCACGGCACGCGGCATCGTGGGGCGCAGCCTTGTTGGGCGCGGCGCTGCTGGGAGTGTGTTTGGGACTCTGGCTGCGGGGACCGAAGTCGGATCTCGACCAGGTGCGCGGCAGCGCGCCGTGGTCCTGGGTGCGCGAGAGCGCCCGTCCCATCGTCATCGCCGTCGGCGATTACTACCTGGTCGGCGAGACCGATGCCTCGATGGAGGTGCGGCGCCTCATCCGCGAGTATTCGGTGAATTCGAAGAGCGATCTGGACCGGTATCTCAAGGGTCATCCCGAGGAGGCGGATCGCTATATCGACGTCGGTCTGCGCTACATGCCCACCGCGGTAGCCTTCGCCCTGCGCGACGTGATGCCGCTGTTGTCCGGCAGCAACCGGCAGATCGGCGTCACCATGATGTCGGACCTGACGCCCGGCATGCTCAAGTCGGCCGACATCGTGTACATCGGCTATCTGAGCGGCTTGGGCATCATGAAGGATCTGGTGTTCGCAGCCTCGCGCTTTGCCGTCGGGGATTCGTACGACGAACTCCTCGACAAAACGACGAAGCGGCGTTTCGTCAGTCAGACGGCCAGCCAGAACCTCGGCGAGCCGAAGAACTCCGGAGTGGCGTCACCCTATCGCGACTACGGCTTCTTTTCGACGTTTCGCGGCCCGGACGGCAACGTGGTGATGGTGATCGCCGGCACCCGCGACGAGGGCGTGCGGGAAACGGCGGAAATGTTCACGAACCGCGCCAGGCTGCGCGAACTCGAGGGCCACGCGGACCTGCGCGCGCCTTTCGAGGCGCTGCTCGAGGTCGCGGCATTGGACGGCGTGAACTTGAACGGCAGGCTGCTGTTCTCCTCGAAACGCACGCCGCCACCTGCGAACTGAACCTGGCGGGAGAGCCTAAGCTTCCTGGGCCGACTGCACGATGAGGGCGTCGAGCATCAGACCCCGGTCCGGGTACACCCGGAAAGGATTGATCTCGACCTCCGTCACCGCCGGGTTGGCCATGATGATGGCGGACAGCGCGAGCATGGCTTCGACGATGGCCGTCCGGCTCACCGCAGGCGCGCCGCGCCAGCCGTCGAGCAAGGCATGACCGCGCAATTCACCGAGCATCTCCTCGGCATCCGCCGACGTGAGGGGTGCCACGCGCCGGCTCACATCCTTCACCGCCTCGGCGAGCGTACCGCCCAGCCCCACCAACACCACCGGTCCGAAACTGCGGTCGCGAACGGCGCCGATGATGAGTTCCAACCCGGACGGCGCCATTTCCTCCAACAGGTACGGGCGCGCCGGACCGGCGATCGCGTCGATGCGATCGAGCGCGAGTTCGAGTTCCTGCGGCGTACGCACGTTGACGTGCACGCCCCCCACCTCGGTCTTGTGCAATATGGCCCTGTCCACCACTTTCACCACCATGGGCCCGCCGTGCGCGGCGAGGGCGACCAGCGCCTCCGCCCGGCTGTTGCACACCCGGCGCAAAGGCGCACGCAATCCCACACTCTCCAACAACACCTTGGCCTCCACCTCGTCGAGAGCGCCGCGAGGCACCGCAAAACCGGCCGGCAGCGGGGCCGTGTTGGCCGCGGACGGCGCGGGCCGGGCGCGCAGCCGGGCGTCCTCCACCAGCGCGGTCACGGCCCCCACCAGACGCTCCGGCGAGCCGTAGGCCGGAACACCCTGCGCACGGGTGGCCGCCAACACCTGTTCGAACAGCCCGACGGCGCCCATCCCGCAATACAGAAAGGGCTTGGATGTCCTGGCGGCAGCCGCCCCCAGCACCGTGGGCACGTCGAGCACGTCCGGTTCGTTGAGCGCCGACACACAGGCGAGATCGATCCCCGGATCCGCCATCACGGCATCGAGCACGGCGCCGAACTGTGGCGAAGGACGTCCCGTGTCCACCGGATTCTTCATGAAGGTGAGCGGCGGCAGCAGCTTGGACACCTTGCCGAAGGCCGCCTCGCCGAGCGCCGGCAGACTGACGCCGGCGGCACGCAAATTGTCGACGATGAGCAGCCCGGGTCCCGCCTGGCCGGTGATCAACGCGACCCCGGGATTCGGATGCGGCGCCAGCCTCACGACGGACAACGCGGCGCAGGCATCGACCAGTGCCTCGGTGGTGCCAACCACCACCGCACCCGCCTGGCGCAGGGCGGACACCTTGAGTTCAAAGCCGCCGAGCAATGCGCCCGTATGCGACTGCGCGAACTCTCCGCTGTCGGCGCGGCCGACGGTGAGCACCACCACGGGCTTGACCGGCGTGACCCGCCGCAGCGTGTCGTAGAGCAGCCGCCCGTCCATGACGCCTTCGAGATGCAGACCGATCACCCGCGTCGCCTCATCCTCGAGCAGGAAGTCGAGCACGTCCGAGGCATTCACGTCGGCCGCGTTGCCCAAGCCCACCGCCATGCTCACGCCGGCGCCGGCCCGCGCCAGCAGGAAAGACAACGTCAGGTTCACGCCGCCGGATTGCGCAATGATGGCCACCGAGCCGGCACCGATGGTCTCGGTGCCGGGCGCGAAGGTCGCGTAGCAGCCGCGGGCCGGATCGAAAAACCCCGACGTGTTCGGACCGAGCAGGCGGACTCCGCCCGCGTGCGCCTCCGTCAGCATCCGCGCCTGCAGCGTCGCGCCCTGCTCGCCGATTTCCGCGAACCCGCCGCCGATGATCAAGGCGCCGCCCGCGCGCGCAGCGGCGGCCTCGCGCATGACGGCGGGCGTCACCGAGGCCGGTACCGCCATGGCGACCAGGTCCGGCGAACGCGGCAGCGAGGCGAGATTCGGATAGGCCTTTAGTCCCTGGATCTCGGCCGCCGTGGGATTGATGGGGTAGACGTCTCCCTTGAACTCACGCAGCGCATGCACCAGCTGCGATCCTGCCTTCTCGAAGGAGGTCGAGGCGCCCACGATGGCGATCGAGGTGGGCCGGAACAGGCGGCGGATCTGGATGCTCTTGGCGTTCTCGTTCATTGAAGTGGGCGAGGAGCGGTGTCAGGCGGCGCTTTGCGCGGGCGCCTGGGCGGGCTTGCGCGCCGCGCGCAGGGGCGCGAGGCCGATGATCTCGCGTGCCTCCGCAGGGCTCGCCGGTTCCATTCCCATCTCGCGCACGATGCGCACCATGCGCTCGACCAGCTGGATGTTGGTGGCGGGCACACCCTTCTCGTAGAACAGGTTGTCCTCGAGCCCCACGCGCACGTGGCCGCCGAGGAGCAGGGTGTTGACCGCCGCCGGCAGCTGCGCCGGGCCGATGCCGCTGGTGCAGAACGTGGTGTTTTCGGGCAGCAGGTCGACCATCATCTGCAGGATCTTCGGCGTATAGGGCAGCGCGCCCTGGAAGGCGCGGTCGCAATTGAGCACGATGTTGAAGAACGGATGCTGGTCGTAGCCCGCTTTGATCAGCGCGGTCGCGTCCTGCAGGATGTGGGCGGGGTTGAACACCTCCCATTCGGGCTTGATGCCCTTCTGCTGCATCTTCTGGGCGAGCTCCAGGCAGCGCGACGGCGCGGTGTTGAGCAGCAGTTCCTGACCGCCGAAACTCGCGACGATGGTGTGCGAGTCGAGCGTGCACATCTCCGCGCCCGCCTCGAGTCCCTTCAACCGCTCCTCCCAGAGAATCTCCCAGTAGCCGTTCGCCGCCTTGCGGGTCATGTCGCCGTCCACCCCGCCGCCGGTGGAATTGTTGATGACGATGTCGCAGCCGTTGGCGCGGATCAGGCTGTTGATCTCGCCGTAGATGGCGGCGTCGCACGTGGCACCGTCGTCGGGGCGGCGCGCATGCACCGCGACCACGCTCGCGCCCGCGTCATGGCAGCGATGCACGTCGGCCGCGATTTCGCGCGGCTGCGTCGGCAGGTGAGGATTCTGGGATTTCTTCGCCATGCCGCCCGTGGGCGCGATCGTTACGATGACTTTACGGCTTGCCATGTGCAGCTCCTTGGTCTGTTGATTTCTCGTCGGCCGTCTCCGCGCGGACTCAGGCCGCGCGGGAGGAAAAATTGGAATGCGCCAGCGCGGTGGTCACCCGTGCGGCGTGCAGCGCGAACTCGGGCTCGTAGTAGCTCGCGAAGAAACTCGCCAGCGAGCGCTTCTCACGGTTCACCGCGTCCGCCGCGGCCATGCGCAGCCACATCCAGGCCATGGCGACGCGCCCGGCAAGATCGAGGTAGGCCTTGGCGCCGAACAACGTGCCCGGCTCGCCGCCGGGTCCGCAGCCGATGAGCTGCGCCGACACATTTTCCAGCAGGTCGAGGCCGCGCTGCACGGCGCCGCGAATGTCCGCAAGATCGGCGCGGTCCGCCAGTGCCTGCAGGTCCGCGCGCACGTCCGCAACGAAAAGATGATACGGGCGTCCGCCGCCGCGCTGCAGTTTGCGCGTGACGAGGTCGATCGCGTGGATGCCGTTGGTGCCCTCGTAGATCGGCAGCACGCGCACGTCGCGCAGGAACTGTTCCGCGCCCGCATCGCGCACGAACCCGTGACCGCCGCGAACCTGGATGCCGAGGTTCGCCACATCGACTGCATTGTCCGAGAGCGTCGCCTTGCAGAGCGGCAGCAGCCAGTCGAGCCGCGCCCGGGCATCCTCCCGTGCGGCAGGGACGGTCGAATGACGCGCGAGGTCGATGTTGCGGGCGGCTTCGAGGATCAAGGCCCTCCCGCCGTCGGTCAGGGCGCGCATGATGAGCAACATGCGCTGCACGTCGGGATGCTCGCCGATGGACACCGTCGCAGGACTGCCGGGCGTGCGGCCCTGGCGTCGTTCGCCGGCATAGGCGATGGCATGGGCCGTGGCGGACGCACTGACGCCCACCGCGTTGAGCGCGACCTCGATGCGCAGCTCGTTCATCATGGTGAAGAGATTCGCGAGACCCGCTCCCTCGGCGCCGATCAGAACGCCTTCGGCCGCGACGAAATCCAGCACGCAGGTGGGCGAGCCATGCAGGCCCATTTTTTCCTCGAGCCGCGCCACCGAAACACCATTGCGGCCGAGCAGCCCGCCGTCCGGCGTGAAGTGCCGGCTCGGCACCAGGAACAGGCTCAACCCCTTGACCCCGGGGGCGCCGCCCTCGGCGCGGGCCAGCACGACGTGCAGGATCTGTTCGGTGAGGTCGTGATCACCGCCGGAGATGAAGATTTTCGAGCCGTTCAGGGAATATCTGCCGTCCGCGAGCTTGGTGGCCTTGGTGGTGATCAGGCCCACGTCCGAGCCCGCCTGGGCCTCCGTGATGGCGATGGTCGCCGTCCACTCGCCGCTGGCGAGCCGCGGCACGCACAACGCCGCGAGCGCAGGCTCCGCGTGCGCGAGCAGCACGGAACCCGCGCCCCGTGCGGAGACGGCCACCATGGCGAAACCCAGATCGGCCCCGCCGAGCATGGTGGCGAGACACGCCTGCAGGAGAAACGGCATTCCCTGCCCACCGTGCGTCTGCGGCATGCTCAAGGACGGCCAGCCGTTCTCGCACCAGGCCTGGTAGGCGTCGCGCCAGCCCGGCGGCGTGACCACGCGCCCCGCTTCGAGCCGCGAGCCCACCTGGTCGGACGCGTCGCTCAACGGCGCGATGTCGTTGTCGATGAATTCGCCCGCCGCGGCCAGCAGCTGGTCCACGGTGTCGCGGTCCAGACCCTCGACGCCGCTCAGGGCGAGCACCTCGTCGGTCTCGATCACGTTCCACAGCAGCCACTGAAACTCCGGCACTGAAGCATCGAATCGGCTCATGAGGATTTCTCCACGGGCAATGCGCCGTCGCGCACGTCGGCGGCAACACGGCGGGTCAGGAACTCCTGCATGCCGTCATGGGCGTGCGTGGAGGCGTGTGACAGGCTGGCCGCCAGACTTTCCGTGAAGAGGCCGTCGCTTGCCCCCATGTCGGCGATGCGCGGCAGGGCGTTGACAATCAGGTAGTTCACCAGCGGCGCGTTGGCCGCGACCGCATGCGCCGTCTCGAGCGCGGCGGCATCGGCGGCGCCATTCTCCACGAGCCGATGGATGAGACCGATGCGCTCACCCTGCTCGGCATCGACCGGCCGGCCGGTGAGCATGAGTTCGGTCATGCGGCTGACGCCGATCAGCCGGCTGATGCGCACGCTGCCACCGCCGCCGATGAACAGCCCGCGTCTTCCCTCGGGCAGCTGGAAGTACGTGGTGCGGTCGGCGATGCGCACGTGCGCGGTGGCCGCAAGCTCGAAACCGCCGCCGATCACGCCGCCATGCAGGGACGCGATCACCGGCGGACCGAACTGCAGGCGCTCCTTGATGGCATGCCAGCGCCGGGACACCTGATGCACGTCGAGCGGTCCGCGGTCCTTCTGCTCCGAGAGGTCGAGACCGGCGCAGAAGTGCGGTCCGTTCGCATCGAGGAGAATGGCCCGCACCGACTTGTCCAGACCTGCCAGCAGCTCCTCCAGCCGGGAGGCCAGCGCGTCGTTCAGGGCGTTGCGCTTGGCGGGACGATTCAAGGTCAGGTGCAGCACGGGGCCGTCCTGTCTCACCAGCAGCGTCTCGGGGATCTGCGTCATGACTTCGACTCCACGGCGTCGGCGCGCCGGATGATATCGACCAGTTGTTCGTCGCGCCAACGGATCCACTCGCCGATCGAGCGGTCGCCGGCGATCTCGGCCGTGCCGGCGATGATCTTGGCGCGCACGGCGGGGGTCAGATGGATATCGCCCAGATCCGCCCACCAGCGTTCGTAGGCGTCGGCGGCGAGTTCCAACGTATGCGCGGCTCCGCCGGGACCACCGGCGAGGTGGAACGTCAGCAGGCCGCCCATCAATGCCCAGCGCAGGCCGAGACCGTAGCGCACGGCATCGTCGATTTCCTGCGCCGACGCGACGTCCTCCACGAGGCAGTGAAACGCCTCGCGCAGCAACGCCGCCTGCAGCCGGTTGGCCAGGTGTCCCGGGACTTCGCGCCGCAGCACGATCGGACGCTTGCCGAGCTTCAACATGAACGACCGGGTCCACTGCACCGCCGCAGGATCGGTGGCGGCGCCGCCAACGATCTCGACCAGCGGCACGATGTGGGGCGGATTGAAGGGATGGGCCACGACGACCCGTCCCGGGTGACGGCAATGCGCCTGCAACAGCGTGGGGCCGATCCCGCCCGTGCTCGACAAGATCAGACAGTCGGGCGCGGTGGCCGCATCGAGTTCCGCCATGAGCCGGCTCTTGAGGTCCGGATCCTCCGGCGCATTCTCCTGGACGAGGTCGGCCTCGCTCGCGGCCTGCGCAGGCGACGCCGCGAACGTCAGGCGTGACAGGGGCGCGAGGGCCTCGGCGGTCGGGTGCAGCCGGCGCAGCGAGTCCCACGCGGCGCTGATGAAGCCACACATGCCCTCCTCGAACCCCGGGCTCGGATCGGTGGCGATCACGCGGTAGCCGCAGGCGAGATACAGCGCCGCCCAGCTGCGGCCCACCGAGCCGGCACCGATCATGGCGACCGTTTCGATGCGTTCGAAGGGACGGTAGGTCACGCCCGGCGCGTTGGTCATGCGGGCTCCCGGGCCGCGGCACCCGGCAGGGTCAGCAGCGCGATGGCGAGGGCCGCGGCGATGAACACACAGGCCACCGCCGTGTACAGCACCGCCGTCGCGTCGTAGCCCGCCGACAGCAGGATGCCCGCGGCATAGGGCGCGCTCACCGCACCGACGCGTCCCACCGACACCATGGCACCGAGACCCGTGCCACGACACAAGGTCGGGTAGTAATCCGCGGCGAGAGAATACAGCACGAGCTGGCTGCCGAGCATGGACAGGCCGGCGAACCCCGCGAACAGCAGCATGACGGCGTAGCCATTGAAGGCTGCCAGTCCCGCTAGGGCGAGCAACAGCACGAGATAGCAGCCGAGGATGGCGCGTTTCTGATATCCCCGGTCGACCAGCGCGCCGAACACCAGCACGCCCACGGCGCCCCCCAGATTGAGCGTCATCGCCACCATGGCACCCTGTGGACCGCTCAAGCCCTTGCCCTGCATCAAGGAGGGTATCCAGTTGAGCAGCAGGTAGACCACGAACAGCGTGAAGGCGCAGCTCACCCACAGCAGAACCGTGGCGGCCAGCCTGCCCTCGCCGAACAACACCTCGCCCACGCGCGCGAGTGGCGCTGCGGCCCCGGCCAGCCCGCTGCGGGCTGCCCGGAAGGCGGCAGATTCGGGCAGGAAGGCGATCAGCACGGGGGCGAGCAACAACGGACCGACGCCGCCCACGTAGAAGATCACCCGCCAATCGACATCGGTGCCCAGCAGACTCATCAGCAGGGACAGCAACGCCGCGCCGATGGGGTTTCCGCAATACACCAGACCGATCGCCGCCGCACGGCGGCCGGGGCTGCTCGCTTCGCTGGCCATGGCGATGAGGATGGGAAATGCTCCGCCAATGCCGAGCCCCACCAGCAGTCGCAGGCTCAACAGGATGTCGAGACTGCGCGCGACGGTGGTGGCGAGCGAAAAAAGGCCGAGGGTGATCATCGACATCACCAGCACGCGCTTACGGCCGATGCGGTCGGCCAACCGGCCGCCGAAAAAGGAGCCCAGCATCAGCCCGAGCAGGCTCGCGCTCAGGGCAAGCCCGATCTGCGCCGGGTGCAGTCCCAGCTCCCTGGCGATGCGCGGCGCGGCCAGTCCCAGCGATACGTTGTCCGCACCCTCGAAGACGGCGGTCACCAGACACAGGAAAAACACGAGCCCGGGAGGCGACGCGTCGGCGAGTCGTTTCAAAGCAAACCTCGGTCGATGTTCAGCAGAGTATGATATTCTCAAACCACACCAAATGGTATGGATTTAACCGTACGTCTCCGGCGCAGTAACGAGGTAGCCATGTCAGCGAACTTAAGCCCGACCAGCTCGGTACACCAGCACTTTTACAAGCGGCTCGACGGGCACAACCTGGCGCCGCTGTGGGAAAGTCTGCACGCGCTGGTGACCCGCGAGCCGACCACCCCGGTCAAACCCTACAAGTGGGATTACGATGGAGAGCTGCGCGCCCTGATCATGGAGGCCGGCGGGTTGTTGACCGCCAAACAGGCCGAGCGTCGCGTGCTGATTTTGGAAAATCCCGGCCTGCGCGGTCAGGCATCCGTGACCCACACGTTATATGCCGGCATCCAGCTGGTATTGCCCGGTGAGGTCGCGCCCTCGCATCGCCACACCCAATCGGCACTGCGTTTCGTGCTGCAGGGGGGCGGGGCGTACACCACAGTGGAGGGCGAGAAGACGCTCATGCAGCCGGGCGATTTCATCACCACGCCCAGCTGGAACTGGCACGACCACGGCAACGACACCCAGGAGCCGATGGTGTGGCTCGACGTGCTCGACATTCCCATGGTGCGCATGCTCGACGCGAGCTTTGCGGAGCCCGGCGGCGCCGACAGCCAGGAAGTCACCCATCCTGCGGGCGACTCCTCTGCACGCTATGCCAATAATCTGTTTCCCGTGGACTGGAAGCCGACGACGCTGAGTTCGCCCATATTCAATTATCCCTATGCGCGAACCCGCGAGTCCTTGAACACGCTCGCCAACAATGGCCCGCCCGACCCTTTCCACGGCTACAAGCTGCGTTACGTGAATCCTGCCACCGGCGGCTCGCCGTTGCCCACCATCAGCACCTTCATCGCGCTGCTGCCGAAGGGATTCAAGACCGCCCCCTATCGCAGCACCGATGCCACCATCCACACCTGCGTCGAGGGCGAGGGGGAGACGCGGGTCGGCGACTCGATCATTCGCTGGAAGGCCCGCGACGTGTTCGTGACGCCGGGCTGGAGCTGGCTCAGACACACCGCCTCGTCGGACGCGGTTTTGTTCAGTGCCTCGGACCGGCCCGTGCAGGACATGCTCGGACTGTGGCGTGACGAACGTGGCGTGGAGATGACATGACATTCACCGTAGAAAAGACCTCGGTACCCATCGTCGGCGGCGGCGAGTTTCCGGTGCGGCGCATCTATTGCGTGGGACGCAATTACCGCGCACATGCCGTCGAGATGGGCGTCGACCCGGACCGTGAAGCGCCGTTCTTCTTCATGAAACCCACCGACAATATCGTGCATGACGGCGCCGAAATTCCGTTCCCGCCGCACACCGATTCCTACCAGCACGAGATCGAACTCGTGGTGGCGATCGACAAGGAAGGTGCGAACGTCTCCGTCCAGCAGGCCGCCGACCTGATCTTCGGGTATGCGGTCGGCTTGGACATGACCCGCCGCGACCTGCAGATGCAGGCTCGCAAGGCCGGCCGGCCGTGGGACATGGGCAAGGGCTTCGATCACTCCGCACCCTGTGGGCCGCTCTCGCCCAAGACGACGGTCGGCGAGATCACCGAGGGGGCGATCTGGCTGAAGATCAACGGCGAGATTCGCCAGACCAGCAAGCTGTCCCTGCTGATCTGGAACGTCTCCGAGGTCATCGCCGACCTGTCCACCTACATGACCTTGAAGCCCGGCGACCTGATCTACACGGGCACCCCCGAAAATGTCGGTGACGTCCGCGCGGGCGATTCGCTGGTCGGCCATGTCGACGGCCTCGTCGATCTCCACGTCACCATCGCGCAGGCCCGTTGATGGCGGCCGTGCTTCCGCCGCCGTTGGTGCTCGCCGGGTTTTTCCGCAGTGGCACGTCGCACCGGGTGAGGATCGCGCTCAATCTGAAGGGGTTGCCCTATGAGTACGAAGCCATATCGCTGCCGAAACAGCAGCATCGCAGCGCCGCGTTCCTGGCGCTGAACGCTCAGGGACTGGTGCCCGTGCTCAAGGTGCACGGCGAGCCACTGACCCAATCGCCCGCCATCATCGAATGGCTCGAGGAGGTCTACCCCGCTCCTCCGCTGCTGCCGGCCGCGCCCGCGGCACGCGCACGTGTACGGGCCATTGCGGCTGCGGTGAGCTGCGACATGCATCCCATCAACAATTTGCGCGTGCTGAACCAGCTCCGGGCGGAGTTCAACGCCGACGAGGCCAAGGTGACGTCGTGGTGCCGGCATTGGATCGATGCCGGCTTCGCCGCACTCGAGTCGGATTTCGGCGCGGACACCGGGCGCGCGGGCTTTTGTTACGGCAAGGCACCCACGCTCGCCGACTGCTACCTGATCCCGCAGATGTTCAGCGCGCGGCGATTCGGCGTGGATTTGGAGCCCTATCCCTGCCTGCGTGAAATCGAGGCTGCCTGTGCGGCGCTGCCCGCGTTTGCGCAGGCGGCGCCCGACCGTCAGCCCGACGCGCCGCCCGCGCCGACCGGCTGAAGCCGCCCGCTGTCCCCGCTGCTCACGGCGCCCCGGTCTCCGATGATACCGGAGCGACCATCGAGGGCGGCCGGCTGGTCGACTCCTCGCGCGCCTGAGACTGCCACAGCGACCAGGCGAAGCCGAGCGAGACATTGGTACCGGTCTTGCTCTTCATCAGCGGGCTGTCGCGGTTCTCGGCCCCTGCATAGGAGTCGAATTCGGTGGCGACGAATACGGTGAAATTGCGCGTCACCGCGCGTGTCACGCCCACGCTGAGCCGAGAACCCAGGTACCCGGCGTGCGCCTGGTAGGCCGGACGGCCCGGTCGCGCGTATTGGGGGGCCACCTCGTACCAGTAGTCCTGCAGTTGCGAGGTGGCCGCTTCGACCCCGAGCCCCACCCGCCCGCTCCATTTGCTGCCGAGCAGGGACTGGTCTTCGAACACCACGTCGGGTGCAAACACGGCACCACGGAAATTCAGCCGCGACGAAAAGTCGGTCGATATGGCCAGCCGGATCGGCACATCCACCACCACGCGCGAGGTCGCCGTGGGTTTGGCAACGGTGATCTTGGCATTGGGGCCGGACTCGAGGAGGTAGTCGAGCTTGGGCATGCCGATACGCGCCGCATCCTGCGAGTTGGTGGACAAGGTGCCGCCGCCGCTGACCTCGAACTCCACGTTGCCCACATCCTTGTGCAGGCGCGGCCCGGACGCGTCGGAGCGGAATATACCGCCGCGATAGATGAAATAAGGCACGGGCAGCCCCCGCACACGGTAATGATCAGAGCCGGGATAATCCGAGAACCCCCCCACCGCGCCGGCAATGCCCACCTCCCACAAGGGTCTCGCCGTGTCCGGCGACCGCTGCGCCTCGGTAACGGGCGGCTGCGCGTCGTCCGCCACGGCCGCACCGGCCGCCAGCAGCAGCAGGCAGGGGCCCCACTGCGCGGCAGCCCTGTGCGATCGATCTGCTGTGCTCAATATGTATCCTCGACGCCGGGAATGCGATCTGTGCAGCATGACATGGCCGCTGACAGGTTCTAGGGATTTATCGCAATGCGTCACATGTTTTACATAGGATGTTGCTTTGCAATAAAACCGAGATGTGAGCTGAATCGGCTGGCGCGGCACGGGAGTAAGGTACAAGGAACGAGGCCTTGCCCGGTACACGGCGGCGCAGGGGAAACTAAGGACCCGCCGGCATGACATCCATCAGAGACTTGAAGTCCCCGCGGCGGCTGTCCACGCCGCCCGACCCGTGGCTTCGCCATTCAGAGCTGTTGGAGTTTGCCCAGGCCGTCGGTGGGTTCGGCGCGTACGAATACGATATCGACAGCGGCTTGATCCGGGGAACCGCCGCGTTGTTTCACCTGCTCGGCATGGAGCCTGGCCGTGTCAGCTGCACGCGGGAGGAATGGCTGGCGACCGTCCATCCGGGCGACATCGATGCACTGCTGCGCGCGCTCGACGCCGCCAACGCCGACACGGGGCGCAACGAGGCGCAGTACCGCTCGGTGCGACCGGACGGCGAGATTCGCTGGCTGCACGCCCATGGTCAGGTGTTGGCAGGGCCCGATGGCCGGACGGTGCGCAGCATCGGCACCATCCACGACATCACGGAACGTCGCGAGCTCGAGGATAAGCTGCGCAGGATCGAAGCGCTCAGCCGTGCGCAGCGACTCGCCGGAATGGCGACGTTCCATTTCGACTTCATCGCGCAGGACCTGATCGCCTCGGAGAACTTCCGCGAGCTGCTCGGCGTGCCAACCGGCACCGCGCTCGAGGATTTCGACGCACTGTTGCATGCAGTCCACCCGGACGATGTCGAGCGAGCGCGGCGCGCGCCGTTCGAGACGAGCAGGGAACATCCCTACTACGAATGCGAATACCGGGTGCTGCACGAAAATCGCGTGCGCTGGATCGCCGAGAAAGCCTATGTCGAGCGTAGCGCAGACGGCGGACTCTCGAGCTTCACCGGCGCCCTGATGGACATCACGAAAAAGAAGTGGACCGAGGCGGAACTCGGTGCGGTCGAGAAACAACTCGCACGCGCGCTCACTGCGACACAGGACGGGCTGTGGGAGCTGGACTTGATCACAGGCACGCCCTGGTTCGGCCTGCGTTTCGAGGACATCCTGGGCTACACCAAGGGCGATCTGGATAATTTCCAAAGCCGGCTCACGGAACTCGTGCACCCCGACGACCTGGAGAAGAATCGCCTGACGCTGGTAAATCACCTGTCGCAGGGTCTGCCGTATGACGTCGAGATCCGCATGCGTCACAAACTGGGCCACTATGAATGGGTGCGCTCGCGGGCGATGGCGGAGCGCGACGCCGGTGGGGTGCCGATACGGCTCGCAGGCTCCATTCAGCGCATCACGGACCGCAAGGCCGCCGAGCAGGCAACCCTGGACGCGAAACATGCGGCCGAGGCGGCCAATCGGGCCAAGAGTATTTTTCTCGCGAACATGAGCCACGAGATCCGCACTCCGATGAACGGTGTGATAGGAATCGCGCGGATACTGGGCGAAACCCTGCTCGACGACACCCAGCGCGGCTACGTCGACATCATTCGCAACAGCGCCGAGGCGCTGCTGGGACTCATCAACGACATCCTCGATCTGTCGAAGATCGAGGCCGATCGCCTGGAGCTGGAAAACGTGGAATTCAACTTTCGCCGCGTGATTCACGAAACCGTGGCGGCCCTGGCGCTGCAGGGGGCGGAGAAGGGGATCGAGCTCGTGGCGGACTTCGACGTGCATACGCCACGGCTGGTCCGGGGCGATCCGGGCCGGGTGCGGCAGATCGTCACGAACCTCATCGGCAACGCCATCAAGTTCACGCCGGCCGGTCACGTCGCCATCGTCGTCAGGCGGCTGCAGGAACTCGACGGAATCAGCCTGCTGCGCATCGAGGTGACCGATACCGGCATCGGCATCGAGCCGGAAAAGCTCGACCGGCTGTTCCAGGCATTCTCGCAGGTCGACTCGTCGACCACCCGTCACTACGGGGGCACCGGGCTCGGCCTCTCCATCGTCAAACGGCTGGTCGCCCTGATGGGCGGCACTGTCGGCGTAATCAGCGAACCCGGACACGGATCCACGTTCTGGGTGGAAATCAGGCTCGAGTCGGCGGCGAACCAACCGAGCTTCCCCAATATCGGACGGCAGCGTCGCGTGCTCATCGTCGACGACCTCCCGCTCAGCCGTTCCAGCGTGCAGACCCGTTTGACGCTGACCGGTTTCACGACCCAGTGCGCGTCAGGCGGTGCGCAGGCCAAGGAGCTGCTGGGCTCCGGTCCCGCGGTCGATCTGATACTCGCCGACGAATTGATGCCTGACCAAAACGGCCTGGAACTGCTCGCGGAGCTGCGCGCCGACCCGCGCCATGCCGGCATACCCTTCATCTTGATGAGGCTGGTGGGTTCGAAGAGCAGCAAGCCCGCGAGCGTACTGCCCGACGCCATCATCATGAAGCCGCTCGGCGGCCTCATTTTGAGCGAGCTCATCGACAAGGTCCTGCAGGGCTCGACCGTACAGACACCCAGTACGCGGCCCGCCTCCGGCACGGGCCGCAGCTTCAAGGGGTCCAGGATCCTGTTGGTCGAGGACAACGCGGTGAACCAGAAACTGGCGTCGTTCATGCTGCAGCGGCTGGACGCCGAGGTCGTCGTGGCCAACGACGGCGCCCAGGCACTCGAAAAGATCGCGGCCGCTCACTTCGACGTCGTGCTCATGGATTGTCAGATGCCGGTGATGGACGGCTTCACCGCCAGCCGGCGGATCCGTGAGCGGGAATTGCGGGACGGTGGCTCCACCCATCTGCCCATCATCGCGCTGACCGCGAATGTCATGGCCGAAGATCAGCGTGAATGCGCCCTCGCCGGCATGGACGCACACCTGGGCAAACCACTCGATCCAGCGGGACTCGCGGCCTGCCTCGCGCGGTTTCTGCCGTTCACCGCAGCAGGCTGACGGGCGTCAGGCCAGCGTGCGCAAATAGTCGAATGCGGCGTCCAGCGAAATAACCTCGGCGTACTTGGCCTGCAGGTCGAACAAATTCGCCTCGTGCGGCTCGCGCGCCCGATCACCGACGGCGTCGCGCACCACAAGCGGGATGAATCCGTGCTGACAGCAGTCCACCGCACTCGCCCGCACGCAGCCGCTGGTCGACACCCCCGCGATCAACACCGTGTCCACCTGCAGCGAAGTCAACGTCGATGCGAGCGGCGTGCCGAAGAACGCACTGGCGTACTGCTTGCCCAACACCGTTTCACCGGGCAGCGGTTCGAGCCCGCGGGCAAATGCGGCGAGCTCCGGGTGCGCGCCCTGCTCAAAACAGCGCAATGCGGGCACCTTGCGGAAGAACACCCCACCGTCGCGGCCACCCGGCTGATAGTGCACATAGGTGTGGACCACGGGCAGGTGTGCCTCACGCGCGGCCGTGAGCAGTCGCACGGCCGAGTCGCGCACCGCCTCCACGCCGGCATACAGCGGCGAGCCCTCGGCGAGGTACGCCTCGACGAAATCGATGACCAGCAACGCCGGTCTGCGGCCCGGCGCGAGGCGCTGCCCGAACCCCCCTTTGGCGTAATTCTGCTGCAAGGTCTCACTCATTGACCAGCACCGTCCTGCGCACCGCCGTCCGGCGCCGCGTGGGCCGGTGCTTCACCTGCCCCCGCCACGGCGGCCAGCTCCACGCTGCGATTGTACGTCGCCCTGCCCGCCAGGATGTGCGCCCGCATGATGCTGTGCGCCCAGACCGGATCGCGCACCTCGAACGCCTGCACGAGCTCCAGATGCTGATCCGCGCTCCTCATCAATTCGGCGGGGGTGAACTGGCTGAACGTCTTCAGTATCAGGGGCACCTCGATCAGGCCCGCCAGGGTCCGCGCCAGCCGGGCGCTGCCCGCCGCGGCCTGCACCAGCCGGTGAAACTTGTCGTTGAGTCCACCGATGCGGGCGATATAGTCGCCGGACCGCTGTGACGACTCGAGGATCTGTTGCTCGGCGAGAAGGCGCAATTCGGCGATGGTGGCGGGGGTCGCGCGTTCCGCCGCGCGCCGGGCGCTGATGGGCTCGAGCAATCCCCGCAGTTCGAAGATCTCCTCCGCATCCTCGCGCTGGAACTGCGCGACCACGGCGCCGTGGTTGGGCTCGAACTGCACCAATCCTTCGGCATCCAGCCGCCGCAGAGCCTCCCGGATCGGCGTGCGACTGACCCCCACCACACGTGCCAGTTCGTGCTCGGTCAGGTGCGAGCCGGCCAGATAGCGGCCGCCCAGGATGCCGTCTCGAACGATCGAATAGGCGCGCTCCGCCGCCCGCATCAGGCTGCTCTGCCGCCGAGCTGCTTCATCACCCAGCGCGAAAACGCCGGTGGCGACGGCGGCTGAAGACCGGTCTCCTCGAGACATCGGGACTTCAATTCATCGATGGAATCGAAGCCACGGTCGAACAGTGCGACCGCACCGCGTTGCTGCGCCATGCTCGCCCGCAGCTCCTCGGTCCCCGCGGCGTCCACCGCCCCGTCCTCATCGATCACCACGCCGTAGCGGGCCGCGCCCGCACGGGTGACGAGGCCGGCGTCGACGTCGAATTTCACCTTGGCAGTGTCGCGCTCCAAGGGATCGCCGCAGCCGCCGCCGCCCCAGGTGTCGGACAGCAGCAGATCACCGGCCTGCACCTTCACGTGGTCGAGCTTGGAATGCAGGATCTCCTCGCTGCCGTCGGTACGCACCAGCGTCTTGCGGCTGCGTGCCCCCGGCAGGCCGCCGTTGACGCCCCACGGATAGGTGAGCCAGCGGTCGTCGTGGATGGAAATTTCGCCCGGCTCCAGGAAGCGGTAGCCGATGCGCAGACCGTTGCCGCCGCGGTTCTTGCCGGGGCCGCCGGTGTCGGCGATGGTTTCGTAGATGTCGATGCGCAGCGGGAAGTAGCTCTCCAGGAACTCGTTCGGCACGTTGGTGAAGGCAGGCCACAGCGAGTGGCCGTCGGGGCCGTCACCGAACGGCTTGCCCGGCACGCCGCCGAACGTGATCTGGTACAGCTGGTACCAGTCGCCGTTCTTGTCGTACCCCGAGTACATGAAGTGCGGCGAATCCGAGAACCCCGCCGCACACATGAACTGCGGATTACCCTGGCCGAGCAGCCCCCCCAGGATGTCGAAGATGCGCCCGAGGGCGTGGGTGCGACACGACAACGCAGCGGGCTTCAAGGGCTTCAGCAGCGTGCCTGCGGGGATGCGCACCTCCATCAGTTCGTAGAAGCCGTCGTTGAACAGGATCTGGGGATCGAACACCATGATCATGTAGACGCCGGCGAACATCTTGAACATCTCTTCGTTCAACAGGAAATTGATCGAGGAGATGGACTGCGGATCGGTGCCCTCGAAATCGAAGATGCACTTCTCACCCTCGCGCCACATGGTGCAGGCGATCTTGTACGGCCCCATGTTCAACCCGTCGTCGCAGATGTAATCCTCGAAATACTGCTTCTTCTCGGGCACGGTGCGCGCGATGAGCTGACGCATCGCCCGTTTGTTGCGCGCGAGCATCTCGTCCATGGCCGAGTAGAACACCTCGTCGCCGAAACGTGTGCTGATCTCGACGCAGCGGGTCGACGCCGTGCGCAACGCCGCGACGATGGCGTTGAAATCGGACAGGTTCCAGTGTGGCAGCCGACAGTTGTGCAACATGATCTTGAGCACGTCGTCGTTGAGCACGCCCTGCTTGTAGATCTTCACCGGCGGCACCGTGACGCCCTCCTCGTACAGGGTGCGCGCGTCGGTGGGCAGTGATCCCGGCACCTTGCCGCCGACGTCGGTCATGTGGCCGAACATCGCCGCCCAGGCGATCAGACGGTGGTCGCGATAGATGGGCATGAGCATCAGCCAGTCGTTGGCATGGCTGATGGCGCCGCGCACCGAATACGGGTCGTTGGTGAGGAAGATGTCACCCTCCTCGATCGTCCCCTCGTAGCCCTGCATGAAACCCCAGATGAACGAGCCGAACTGGCCGACCACCATCTTGCCCTCGAGGTTGGCGATCATCGGAAACTCATCGTGCTGCTCGCGGATGCCGGGCGACATCGCCGTGCGAAACAGCACCGTGTCCATCTCGAAGCGCGCGTTGCGCAGCGCGCTCTCGATGATGTCGATGGTCACGGTGTCGACCTTGACCTTCTTGATGCGCTTGGTGTTGCGCTGGATGATTTTGGCGGGCATCGCTTAAGCTCCTTTCTTCGTCTTGCCGGCGGGTTTGTAGCCTTCCGGATATATCAGCACGTTGCCGAGTGCGTCCACGTGGCCCACGTGCTTGGGCAGGATCACGGTGGTCGAGTCCATCTCCATGATGATGGCCGGGCCCTTCACCTTGTTGCCCGCCTTGAGCCGGGCGCGGTCGTAGACCAGCGCCGTCACGTTCTTGCCGTCCATGTAGCTGGCCTGTTTGCCGACCACGGCCTTGGACGCCTCGGCGGTGCCGCGCGCGATCGGGGCACGCTTGACCTTGATGCCGCGGCCCTTCACCGAGGCGCGCAGGGTGACCAGCTCGTGCTCCAGTTGCAGGGCGAACGTGAACAGCCGCTTGTGCTCGGCGTCGAAGCGGTCGGAGATGGCCTTCAAACCCTGCTTCTCCAGATTGGCCAGCGTCACGTCGACGGTGAGCCGCAGGCCCTGGCCGTGGTAGCGCAGGTCCACCTCGTAGGCCGTGGTGACCTCGGCCCGCGCCACGCCCTCGCGTTCCAGCGACTTGGCGGCGTCCTGGCCGAGGGTCTTCAAGATCTTGGCGAGTTCCTTCGCGTGGGTGTCGGAGAATTTCTTGACGTAGGTCTTGGCCCGCTCGTCGCGCACCGCGGTGGTGGCATCGCCGAGCGCACAGAGCACGCCGGGTCCGGGCGGAATGATGGCCGGCCACGAACCGAGCAGACGGGACAGCGCGTTCGCGTGCAGGGGCCCCGCGCCGCCGAACGCCATCAGGGCGTAATCACGCGGATCGTAACCCTGCTCGACGGAGACCAGACGCAGCGCCCCCACCATGTTCTCGTTGACGATGTTGTAGACGCCGAGCGCCGCTTCCTTGAGCGTCATCTTCAAGGCCGTCGCCACCTTCTGCACGGCCTGGGTGGACAGCTCACGGTTCAAACTCATGTCGCCACCGAGTTTCTGCATCTCGGGCATGTAGCCGAGCACCACGTTGGCATCCGTCACCGTCGGCTCCGTGCCGCCCCGTCCATAGGCCGCAGGGCCCGGATCGGCGCCCGCGGACTGCGGCCCCACGCGCAATGCACGGGTCAATTCCGGCACGTGCGCGATGGAGCCGCCGCCCGCCCCCACGGTGCGGATGTCGACCGATGAAGCGCGCACCGTCACGTCGCCGATCGTGGTTTCGCGGCGCAGGCGCGGCGCGCCGTTCTGAATCAACGCGACGTCGGTGGAGGTGCCGCCCACGTCCACCGTCAGCAGATTGGGGAAACCGGCCTGCACCGCCACCCATACCGCCCCGGTGACGCCACCGGCCGGACCGGACATCAACAGGTTCACCGGATATTCCTCGGCGGCGCGTGCGCCGGCAAGACCGCCGTCGGAGCGCAGGATGTGCAGGCGCACGTCCTTCGCGGTCTGCTCGATCTTGCTCTTGAGATTGGCGATGTACTTCGAGACCTTCGGGCGCACGTAGGAATTCGCCACGGTGGTCACCGTGCGTTCGTACTCCTGCATTTCGGGGACGACGTCGCTCGACAGGGACACCGGGATGTCGGCCAGCACCTCACGAGCGATGTCGCGCACCCGATGCTCGTGCGACGGGTTGGCGAAGGAATTGATCAGACACACCGTCAGTGCCTCGATGCCCTGCTTGGCGAGAGTCGCGAGATCGGCACGCAATTGAGGCTCGTCGAGTTCGTGCACCACGTCGCCTTTCGCGCCGATGCGCTCATGCGCTTCGATGGTGCAGGAAAGCGGCGCCATGGGCAACGACTTGTTGTAGATGACCCAGCCGCCCAGGCCTCCCGGCACGAACGAGCGGGCGATCTGCAGCACCTGCCGGTAACCCTTCGTGGTGACCAGGCCGCAGCGCGCGCCCGTACCCGTGAGTACCGTATTGGTGGCGACCGTGGTGCCGTGCATGACGTGATCGATCTGGTCGGGCGCGATACCCGCGCGCTCGCAAACCCGTTCGATGCCGCGCAACACGCCGATGGACTGATCCGCCGGCGTGCTCGACACCTTCGCGGTGAAGATACGGCCGGACTTCTCGTCCACCAGAAACAAGTCGGTGAAGGTTCCGCCGACGTCCACCCCTAAACGATATGACATGCTCAACCCTTCTATGAATTTAAACGCGAGGGAAATACGCCGGCTTTCATCAGCATTCCGGGGATCGGCCGCCCGATCTGCTCCTGCAACCAGCGGCCCGTGTCGATCATGGCCTGGATCGCTACGCCCGTTTCGACGTGCATGCGATCCAACATGTACAGCACGTCTTCGGTGGGAATGTTACCCGTGGCCGCCGGGGCAAACGGGCAGCCACCCACCCCGCCGACACTTGCGTCCAGGATGCGGGCACCCGCCATCACGGCGGCGTAGGCATTGGCGAGCCCCGTGTTACGGGTGTTATGGAAATGGCCGCGCAACGCCATGCCGGGCAAGCTCTCGCGCAACCGTCCGAAGATATCGGTGACCTGGCTCGGCACGCCGACGCCGATGGTGTCCGCGATCGCGATCTCGACGGGCTGCGCTTCGGCACAGCGCATGGCGATCTCGATGACGCGGTCAGGATCGATCTCGCCCTCGAAGGGGCAGCCGAAGGCGGCGGATATGGTCACGTTCGGTTTGATGCCCGCGGCGTGCGCCGCACGCGCAATGTCGAGCCAGGCGGCGATGGATTCCTCCGTGCCGACGCCCTGATTGCGCCGATTGAAGGTGTCGCTCGCGACCACCGCCATGCCTACTTCATGACAGCCCGCCGCGAGCGCGCGATCGAAGCCCTTGCGATTCAACACCAGGCCAATATAGGACACCCCGGCGTCCCGGGGCAGCGCGGCGAGCACCGCTTCTGCATCCGCCATCTGCGGGACCTTTTTCGGGTGGACGAAGCTGGTTACTTCGATGCGTTTCAGACCCGCGGCGATGAGCCGCCCGATCAACTCGATTTTGCGGTCCGTGGGCAGCAACACCCCCTCGCTTTGCAATCCGTCCCGCGGCCCCACTTCGACCAACTCTATTTTCATTGCGCCCTTTATTGTATACAATAGCGAGAGAGATTACTCATATCGACAGTGACATTCAAGTATTGTCGGGCCCATGAGCACCATTTATCGCGAACCATGATACCTCAAATGCGGCAAGGCTTGTTTTGACGGTTACGTATTGTATACAACTATGCATATTACCTTGAAACACTTAGGAATTTTATGAATCGACCGGTTGAGTTCATGAACGGTGCCCTGGCGGATCTGCGGGTCCTCGAACTCGGCACTCTACTGGCAGGCCCGTTCTGCGGCCAGATCCTCGGCGATATGGGCGCGGAAGTGATCAAGATCGAACCTCCCAAACAGGGCGATCCGTTGCGGGTATGGGGCCGCCACGACGCGAAGTCGGGTCCCTCGCTGTGGTGGCCCGTGGTCTCTCGCAACAAGAAGTCCGTGACGCTCGATCTGCGGCAGCACGAAGGCCAGGAGCTGCTCAAGGAGATGGTGCAGAAGACGGATTTTCTGCTGGAGAATTTCCGGCCGGGCACCCTCGAGAAGTGGGGCCTCGGCTATGAAACATTGAGCGAGCTCAACCCGCGGCTGATCATGATCCGGGTCTCCGGCTATGGTCAAACCGGACCGTATGCCCATCGCGCCGGGTTCGGTGCGATCGGCGAGGCCATGGGCGGCCTGCGTTACGTGGTGGGCGATCCCTCAACCCCGCCCTCGCGCATGGGCATCAGCATCGGTGACTCGCTGGCCGCCACCTTCGCCTGTGTGGGCGCGCTGTCGGCGTTGCATTACCGGGAGAAAACCGGCCGCGGTCAGGTCGTCGATTCGGCGATCTACGAGGCGGTGCTCAACATGATGGAATCGCTCGTCACCGAATACGACAAGACCGATTTCATCCGCGAGCGCACCGGCGCCATATTGCCCAATATCGCGCCCTCGAACGTCTATCCCACCTCGGACAGCCTGGTGCTGATCGCCGCAAACCAGGACACGGTGTTCAGGCGGCTGTGCGAGGCCATGAACCGCCCCGAACTCGCCACCGACCCGGACTATGTGGACCACCAGGCGCGCGGCCGCAACCAGCGTGTGCTCGATGAGATCGTCGGTGGTTGGACGGCCACGCTGCCGACCAGCGAGGTGCTGGCGCTGATGGACCGGCACGGAGTGCCCTCGGGATTGATCTACCGGGCCCCGGACATGTTGAGCGATCCCCACTTTGCCGCCCGCAAGGCCATCGTGACCGTCAACGATCCGCATTACGGTCCGTTGAAGATGCAGAACGTCGCGCCGAAGTTGTCCGAAACCCCCGGCGGCATCCGCTGGGTCGCACCCAGTCTGGGCCAGCACAACGACGAGGTGTACCTGAACCTGATGAACCTGGCTCCCGAGCGCTACGCGGCGCTGCGTTCGAAGCAGGTGATCTGACAGGCCGCTAACCGAGCTTCTTGTCGAGTCCGGGTCCGACATCCGCAACCAACGCGGCGGTTGCGGCGGGCATGGCGGGCGCGGGCACCAGGAAGCGCTCGCCGATGAGCCAACGCTTCTCGATGGTGGCCTGGTCGCCTTCGAACAGCATCATGCGTCCGCCCACCACGAAGGTCATGTGGAGCAGCGCCTGCGCATCGGCCTGTGCTGCATCGAGGCCGATCTCGAGATAGAGGTTCTTGACGATGCGCAGACGTTCCGCGTCCACCTGCGTGACGATGCGCGCCACCCGCGCATCCCGGCGCGCCCAGTCGCGCAGCGAAAGCTCCAGAGGTCCGCCGGGCACGTCGGGCCGGGACGAGATCCCGACGTGAAGAAGCCGTCGCAAACGGTCCTCCGGGCCTCCGGCGGTGGTTTCGAGCCAGGCCTCGACATCGCGGATCATGCGGGTCTGCCAGGATTCGAGCACGGCATCGAGCAGCTTCTCCCGGGAGGCAAAATGCCAGTAGAAGCTCCCCTTGGTGACACCCATCTGCTTCACCAACAGGTCGAGGCGCAGCGTGCCCACGCTGTGCTGGGAGAGAAAGGCGATCGCGCCATCCACCCAGTCCTCGCGCGTCAGGCGGCGACTCTCCGCCACTTCCGATTTTTTGGCCACCCTGTGCTCATGTGAACCGATCGCCGGGCATTGCAGCACAAAACCTGGCGCCCCGCCCGCTTACTGCGGACGGGGCGGCGCCCGCGCCGGTTCGAGTCGTGCCGTGCGACGCGTGGTCAGGCCCATGGCAAGCAATGCCAGCGCCGCCACAGCGGCCGGGATCGACGCCAGCAGGAACAATCTGCCGATATCCACCCGCGCGGCCATCAAGGCGCCGCCTACCAGGGGGCCGACGATGGAGCCGATGCGACCGATGCCGAGCGCCCAGCCCACCCCGGTCGAACGCACTTCGGTGGGATACGACGTTGCGGCCAGTGCGTTCGCCGCCGCCTGGCCGCCGATCAGGCCGAAGCCCGCACCGAACGTGATGCACAAGGTCAGCGGGATGTCATGGCTGAACGCCCCGATGCCTGCGATGCAGGCAGCGCCGATGACGTAGGCACCGGTCATGGCGAGCGGAGCGCCGAAGCGGTCCAATGCCCAGCCGATGGGGAAACAGCCGAGCACCGAACCCAGCTGCAGCACGATGCCGGCGAGGATGGCCGTGCGCACCGGCGCTCCTCCCGCGTTCAGAGCGGTGGGCAACCAGCTCACCAGCATGTAGATGTCGAGCAGACTCATGAAGAACACCACCCAGAGCAGCACCGTCGTCGTCGCTCGGCCGTGCGCGAACAGCTCCGCGATCGCAGGCCGCGGCCGGTCCGCGGCGCGGCCGGTGTGCAGTTCCACGTCCTCGCCGATGCTCAAACGCGGCTCCACCTCGCGCAGCAGACTCAAGACACGGCTGCGCGAGCCCCCGCGCAACGCCAGAAAAGCCACCGATTCCGGCAGCCGGAAGTAGATAACCGGCGCCAGCAACAGCGGCAGGACGCCACCCACCACGAACACGGCCTGCCAGCCGAGCGTTCCGACGAACTGGGCCGACAAAATTCCGCCGGCCATGGACCCGACGTTGAAACCGTTGAACATCATCATGACGAGGAAAGCGCGACGGCGCAGCGGCATGTACTCGGAGGTCAGCGCAACGGCGTTCGGCATCGCACCTCCGAGCCCGAGACCCGTGACGAAACGCAGCACCAGCAACGCGTCGAGGTTGCGCGCGAGAGCGGTGAGCAGGGTGCCCGTGGCGAATACCAGCAAACTGCCGAGCAGGATGGGGCGACGCCCGATGCGGTCGGCCAGGGGTGCGACGAAAAGAGCGCCCAACATGAGGCCGAACAAGCTCACGGAAAACGCGGGGGCCAGGGCGCCCGCTCGCAGATGCCAGGCGGCGCTCAAGGTGGGTGCGATATAGCCGAGCGCCTGTGCATCGAACCCTTCCACCGCACCGATCAGCCCGCAGATCCACAGCACGCGAATCTGCAGCGGGCCGACGTTGCACTGATCGAGAAATCCGGCGACGTCGAAACGCGGGCGTGTCGTCACGGGGCGATCGCGAAAGCATCCTCGAGGCGCCGTATCCGCACGGCGTAGGGATCCGCGAAGTGCGCCGGAAACACCAGCACGCCCCGATCCGCACATTCGCCGAGAACACGGCGCCGGGTGGCCCGGGACTGTTCGGGCGACGCACAGAACGCGCTGTTCCAATGCGGCCGATATACCTGAAAGGGATGCTGCACCACATCGCCGATGAACAACGCCTCCGTGCCCCCGGAGCGCGCCCGCAACACGACGTGGCCCGGGGTGTGTCCCGGCGTGAACTCGATATCCAGTCCCGGAATCAACGCCTCCGGATGCGTGAGCAGCTTCGCGCAGCGGCCGGCGAGCACGGGTTCTATGCTGTCGGCGTAATGGACGCCGTGGCGGTCGAGGGGCGGCCCTGCGTTCGTGACCCCGAGCAGGTAGTCCAGCTCGGTCTGCGCGAAGACGTAGGTTGCATTCGGGAAGGTGGGGACCCAGCGGCCGTTGTCGAGCCGCGTGTTCCAGCCGACGTGATCGACGTGCAGATGGGTGCACAACACGAAATGAATGTCCTCCGGCGCGAGCCCGAGCGCCGCCAGACGCTCCAGATACGGGGTGTGCAGATCATGGAACGGCGGTTCGGCCGGCCGTTGCTTGTCATTGCCGCAACACGTATCGACCAGGATGTTGAAGCCGCCGCTGCGGATGACGTAGCTTTGGATGGTACCGATCACCACACCCAGCTCGGGCGAATAGTGACGCGGCACCAGATCCGCGTAATGCCGGTCCAGCACCTCGGGATCGAAATCGGGGAACACGTCCGCTGGCCGGAACATCGGACCCTCGAGCTCCGCGACCCGGTCCACCCCGATATCACCGATCATCCATCGCGCCATGTCAGGCCCCTTCAGAAGTTCATGCCGAATTTTGCGCCGTACGTACGCGGTGGGAAGATATAGGTACCCGCATAGGCGCCGCCCTGGCCGAAGCTCACCGCGTTCTCGAGGTTATACACGTACACGCCGGCATGCCAGCCGCGACCCGCAGAGGTGTAGTTGAGCGAGATGTTGGTCTTCACGAACGGCGGCGACCAATCCGCATACTGATGTTCATAATCGCCCCAGTGCGACGTTTCATAGTGATTGTCCACCCGCGCCGCAACCATCGCACCGGACGGCAGATCGAAGTCGTGCTCGTAGCCAAGGCTCGCCGAGGTGTGTGGCGATTCGATGAGGTCGTAACCCGCAAGGCTGCTGCCACCGGGAATCACCACCGTGGAACTCGCAGGGTCTCCATACGTGCTGAACGGCGTGTGGTACTCGTCGATCTGGGCGCGCAGGATCTCGAGCGTCGCATCGAACTTGTCGTGTGCGGTCAGACTGAACTGCGAGGAGAGATCGATGCCGTACACCGAGGCCTTGTTGGCGTTGAAGATTTCCTGCAACCCGCTCGTGGGATCGTTGAACGAGAGCTGATAATTACTGTAGGCGTAGTAGAAACCCTCCGCATTCAGTTCGAGCCGGTTGTTCAAGAAACGGTTCTTCGATCCCAACGAGTAGGCCCGCATGGTCTCGGGTCTGAAATCGCCGCCGAGCGAAAAGCCACCCTGCAGGTAGCCGGTCTGGATGTTGGCGTACAGCAGGGAACTCTGCGCGACGTCCAGATCGACGCCGGCCTTCCAATCCACACGGCTGTTCTTCTGGTCGTGCTGGGTATACGAGAGGGGCAGAAAGTTCGGTCCGAACTCCGTGGCGCCTTTCTCCTCGTCGGAGGAGAACCGCACGCCGGCGGTGAAGCGCAGCCAGTCCCGCGCCGAGTAGGTGGTCTGACCGAAGACGGCATACGACTTCTGATTGATCTGCGGTTCGCTCACATTGACGTAGGCGCCGGGAATGGCCGGAAAATAATTGCCCGCCGCGGCAGGCGCTGTGATCGGGTAATAGTAAGGCTGGCTCGAGGGTGGGTTGATGTACGCCGAATAGGGGATGTTCGACATGAAGTGATACAGACCGACCAGCCAGTTGACGGCGCCCTGCTCCTTGCCGGCCGAATTTGCGAGACGCAGCTCCTCGGAATTCTGTTGATCGCGTACCGAGGTGCCGATGCCCGTCGGCCCCACCAGGGTGTACTGATCCTGTCGGGCCAGCGCGTACGAGGGCAGGAAGGTCAGGGTCAGATCGTCCGCGAACCGATAATTCATCTGCGCGGCGATCTGATAGTTATTTTCCTTCTCGAAGTTGCCCGCTGTCGACTGATTGTCGTACCAGGGATTGTCCGAATTGATCAGTCCGTACTTGTGCGGCGTGTTGCCGCACGAGGCCGGGTTCTGAATGGTCGACGGCAGCGCGTAACCACAGGTCTTCGGTATCCAATCTTCCGTATTGCCGCCCTGATGACCGCCCGAGACGGTCAGAAGCAGATCGAATTTGTCGCTCGGCACGAAGAAAAACTCCAGCCGGCCGGCCTGTGCGACCAGTTGACCCGCACCGTTGGTCTCATAGCCGTCGTGGGACACGGTTTGAAATGCCAGCCGTGCGTACAACACATCGCTGAGCGGTAGATTCAACATGCCGCTGGAACGAAACAATCCGTAGTTTCCGGCCTCCACCTCGACCGCACCCTGCACTGTGTTGACCGGTCGATTGCTCGTGATGTTGACGACGCCGCCGATGGCGTTGCGGCCGTAGAGCGTGCCCTGCGGTCCGCGCAGCACCTCGAGCTGCGCAATATCGAACAATCCAGTGCCCATCGTCTCCCGCTGTATGTCGGCCCCGTCCATCTGAAACGGTACGGCCGCGGCGTATTGCGGCAGGTTGATCTGCGGCCCGATACCACGCAGGTACAACACGGTTTGCCCCAGGCTGTTGTCCGTTGCGAGTCCCGGTATGGCGTCGTTCAGGCGCAGTACGTCGGTGACCCCCTTGTTGGCCAGCGTATCGCCGGTCACCACGGAAACCGCGATCGCCGAGGACTGCACGTTCTCCGCGCGCTTCTGCGAAGTCACCACGATCTCGCTCAGCTCGCCGCCGGCGGCCGGCGCCGCCGAGTCAGGCGCCCCCGATGGTTGTGCCGCGGTGGCAGCAAGCTGCGCCGACGCTGGCCCAATCGACATGAAAGCCAAAGGCAAGGCCGACACCAACGCCGTCGTCACACGGACGAAACTAATTTTCATTGCAACCCCCGATTACAGCCGCCAGGATCCTAGTTTAGTATTTACTGTATTTGAAGAAAAACGCTTTTTTATTAGATGCGCACTCTAACATTTTGAGAAATACGCCCCGCTCTGGCACGTCGCGCATGGGCCCAGACGATGACTCCGACGGCGGTGGCCGCGCACAGCGCCGGCGCCGCGCCCGAGAGGAAAATCTGCTGCGCGCTCCAACCTGCGAGCAAGGCGACGCCGCCGAGCAGAGGCCCGACGATGGAGCCGACGAGCCCGACCGCCACGCTCCAGCCCACGCCGGTGCTGCGTACTTCCGTCGGGTACAGGGTGACGGCGAAAATGATCAATCCTGCCTGGGCCGCCTGGATGAAGACCCCGAGCCCGAAGCTCAATACCGCCACCAGCCCCAACGACAAGGGCGCCACGGCGAGCACCGCCACCACCAGCGCGAACGACACGAACTCGACTCCCAGCACGAGTTCCGGCCTGAAGCGATTCATCAGCGGCCCCTCCGCCAAAGATCCCACGATGCCGCCCAGGCTGAAGCTCGTGATGGATAAAATGCCGGCCGAACTCGGCAGCGCGGCCGCTTCGAGCAACGAAGGCAGCCAGCTGATGATGAAGTACAGCACCATGAAACTCATGACGTTGATCACCCACAACATCGAGGTGACGACGGCGCGGCCGCTGCGGAACAGCTCGAACACCGAGCCGCCCGTCTGCGCCGCGGGCGGTGGAGCGCTGAAATGCACGTTCGAACTCAGTCCCTGCGGCCAGATGCGTCCCATGATCTCGCGCAGCCTGCCCTGCCGCGCCGGATTCAAGCTCAGATACCGTGCCGACTCGGGCAGCGCGAAGACCAGCACCACCGCGAGCACGATGGGCATGACGCCGCCAAGAAAGAACAGCGAACGCCAGCCGAACGCCGGCAGCATTACGGACGCGAGCAGTCCGGCACACATGGCCCCGCCCGGTATGGCGGCGCCAATCAGGCTCGCCGGAATGCGCTGCAGCCGCTTGGGCACGTACTCGGTGGCGAGCGCAGCCACGTTGGGCAACGCACCGCCGAGGCCAAGTCCAGTCAGGAAACGTACCAGCATCAATTCGTTGAAGGTGTGCACGAAGCCGGTCAGCCCCGCGAGCACCCCGAATAGAAGAGTGCTTGCCAGCAGCGCGGGCCGGCGGCCCCACCGGTCCCCGAGCGGACCCATCACCATCGCACCCAGCATCAATCCCAGGAATCCCGCCGCGAACAGCGGACCGAAGGATTTGACGTCCACCTGCAGGGTGTTTGCGATGGATGGCGCCAGGAAGCCGATTACCTGCCCATCGAAACCGTTCAACGCACCGATCGCGCAGCACAGCGCCACCACGCGTATCTGCAGCGCGCCCACGGGCTGCGAATCGATCACCTCGTCGACCTGATAGACCTGTCGTGCATTCATAGGGGACCTCTGCTCAAGAGTTCAGCCAGACGGGTGGCGGCACCGGCAGACCGAGGTTGCCGCGCAACGTGGCGCCTTCGTATTCAAGACGAAACAGCCCGCGACGCTGCAGCTCCGGCGCCACCGCATCGACGAAATCGCGGATCCCGTCAGGCTGCGACGCGGGCATGACGATGAAGCCGTCCGCAGCGCCGTCCTCGAACCACGCCTGCAGAGTGTCGGTAATCGAGGCCGCCGTTCCACACACGGTCCAGTGGCCGAGCGATGCGGTCTTCGCGGCGAGTTGGCGCAACGTCAGCCCGTCGCGAAGTGCCTGCTCCAGCAGCAGCTCGCGGCGGCTCGAGGCCCTGCCGGTGGCCGGCAGATCGGTGGGAAGTTTTCGATCGAGCGGATACACGGACATGTCGATGCCAAACTCCACACTCAAGGATTCGATCCCCAACGCCGGGTCGAATGCGGCGTCGATGCGCGCACGTTTGGCGTCGGCCTCGGCCTGGGTGGATCCGACGATCGGTACCACGCCGGGAAAAATCAAAGCCTCCGCATCGACGCGGCCTGCGCTGCGGGTGCGCTGCTTGAGGTCGTCGTAGAACGCCCTGGCACCGGCGAACGTTTGCTGGGCGGTGAATACGATCTGCGCCGTGCGCGCAGCCAGCGAGCGGCCGGGTTCCGACGAGCCGGCCTGAGCGATCACCGGCCTGCCCTGCGGCGAACGGGCCATGTTCAAAGGTCCGCGAACCTTGAAGTGCACCCCGTCATGGTTCAACACGCGCAGGCCGGCGGGCTCGAAATACTGCCCGGTCGTCTTGTCGAATCGGAAGGCTTCGCTGCTCCAACTGTCCCATAATCCCGTCACCACGTCGGCGAATTCACCCGCACGCTGATAGCGGTCGGCGTGGTCTGGATGATCCTTGAAGCCGAAGTTCCAAGCTTCCGCGGGATTTCCGGAGGTGATGAGATTCCACGCGGCGCGGCCGCCGGAAATATGGTCGAGCGAAGCGATAACACGCGCCACCTGATAGGGATGGTTGTAGGTGGTGGTGGCGCTGCCCGCGAGGCCGATGTTGCGGGTGCTGGCCGCCAGCGCCGCCAACAACGTGAACGGCTCCAGATGCGCGATCAGCGGTGCTCGACCGAGCGTCAGCGGATCATTGCTGGGATAAAGCGCCAGCGTATCGGCGACGAACAGAAAATCGAACAGGCCCGCCTCTGCGATACGCGCGAATTCGGCGTAGTGGGCCAGACTGAAGGCCGACTGCGGCGTCGCTTCCGGCAACCGCCAGCTGCCGAAATGAGCGCCCGTGGCCGTCAGCATCAATCCCAGGTGAATCTTGTCGGTTCGCTTTGCCATGACTCGCACGATCTACGGGGTTCGAGGCGCTGGAAACGCGCCGCTCCTCGTGCCAACTCCGGTCAAAACTATACACCCCCCAGGAACATACATAGCCTGGAAATGACAAAAATAGCGTCATATGCGATTTTTGTATCGCTCGCTAGGATAGGATTACTGTATTATGCAATTTGCTATAGGCATAACCGTGTAGAGGACATCGTGACGGCATCGACCCAAAGCGTTTCCCCGAGCGTGCACACGCTGACCGGACATCTGCACCACTTGCAGATCCTTTCGCCGGATGCAGGCGCTCTCGCAGGCTTCTATCAACGCGGTCTGGGGATGTCGGTCGTCGAACAGGAGGGACAGTGGCTGTGCCGCGGGCCGCAGCGCGGTCTCATCGTCGCGCCCGGCGCCAAGGGCGTGTTGGGGTTTGCGGCGTACGCCGTGAGCGACGCGGCCTCACTCGAGGGTTTGACGATACGGCTGCGCGCCGCAGGCGTCGAGACCGTTCCGTTTGCCACACCGTGGTTCGAGAAGGAGTCGGTCAGTTTCGTCGACCCGGACGGTCATCGTTTCGTATTCGGGCTGCCCGTGCCGACGCCGGCTCCAGCGGTGACCGGCGCGCTGCCAGCCCGGTTGCAGCATGTCGTTCTCGCGAGCCGCGATGCGGCACGCATGCTGGCGTTCTTTCGGGATGTCGTCGGCTTTCGATTGTCGGATTGCGTGGTGGATGGAGCCGGGGCAATGCGTACCTGTTTCCTGCGCACCGATCACGAGCACCACAGTCTCGCCATTTTTCAGGCTGACTCGAATCGTCTGGACCATCATTGTTACGAATCGGCGGACTGGAACAGCATCAGGGACTGGGGCGATCATTTCGCGTCCATTCACCTGCCCGTGGTGTGGGGTCCGGGGCGCCACGGTCCGGGCAACAACTTGTTCGTATTCGTGCACGACCCTGACGGCAATTGGGTCGAAGTGTCCGCGGAGCTGGAGATCGTGGAGCCGGACCGGCCGGTGGGCTCATGGCCCCATGAAGAGCGTACGCTCAACAGCTGGGGACGCGGCGTGATGCGCAGCTGAGCGGCGTGATGCGCAGCTGAAGCACCCGTCAGGCCGTGGCGCTGGGCGTGGTTTTCCTGCGCGCCGCCCGCACGCTCGCAGGTTTGGGTGCCGGTTTGGTTTTGGCCTGATCCGTTTCCTGCATGGAGCGTTCGATTTCGCGGGCGGCGGACATCACCATCGGCGCCAGGCGGTTTACCGTGCGTTCATCCGCATTGTCTGCTTCGAGTACGAAGCTCAGGCTGCCGATGGCCCGGCGGTCGCCGCTCAATACCGGCGCAGCGATGCCGAATCTCCCCCGGTCCACCTCGCTGTTGGCAAGAACGTGACCCGCGATGCGCCAGGCGCGCAGCGTGGCGAGAAACGACTTCCAGTCCGCTCCGAGCTGGGCGGCCTCGATTTCCTGCGCGCGCGCGGTGTACAGGCGCTTCAACACCCGTCGCGGCATGAAGCCGAGAATGGCCTTCGACGTTGCGCCCCGGAACAGTGGCCGGGGCCGCCCGCGCTCGTAGCTCACCGGCACCTGGGGTCCGCTCGCAACTTGGTGAACGCACATCACGGCGTCGCGAAAGGCGCGGCACAGGAGCACCGTCGAACCCTGCGGCGCGAAGCCGATGAGATAATCCATGACCGGACGGGCGGCGTGCACCAAGGGGTCGGTCAGCTGGATCTGCCGGTCGAACTGTATGATGGCCGGGCCCAGCACGTAGCGTCCCGGCGTGATGGCATCGACCAGGCCCGCACTCGACAGCCTGCCGATCAACCGGTAAGCGCTGCTGACCGCGATGCCAAGCTGGGGAGCGATCTGATCGACCGTCCATGCCGGCCGCTCCAACGAAAAGAGCCCCAGCAACTGAAAGGCTCTATCGGTCATGTTCGAATTTCAATGGTGGCGATCCGAGGTCAGATGTCGTGTGGTGCCGGAAGACGATGCCGGCGGCCCCTCGTGACTATACGGGTTTTCGTCCCCAGAACAATTCGGCCCCGCGCCACTCGAAATTCGACGGCTCGTCGACCAGACCCTCGAACGCCGTGCGCAGCTCCGTCGGGCTGTAGTACGCGAGGTCCATGCCGGACAGTCCCGCGCCCCGGCACAACTTGTCCATGTAGTACTCGACGTGCAGGTCCAGCGCCATGGCATTGCGCATGGCCTGGCCGAAACCGATCTCGGACAGCATGATCATGCCGCCCGGCTTGAGCACGCGCACGAACTCTGTCGCCGCTTCCCGCCAGTCGTCGCAGTGTTGCACGGCCTGCAGGATGCCGACGCAGTCGTAGTGAGCGGTGGGGACATCGGCGGTGTAGCCGTAGGCCCAGGTGCCCAACTGCCCGCTGCGGCCGCGACGATTGGCCGCCACCGAATCACGCGCCTCCTCGATGATGTCGATGGCATGCACCCTGCCCTTGCCGCCGATGCGCTCGCGGATGTCGTCGACGAAGCCGCAGCCGTCCAAGCTCTCGCCGATGACGAGCACGTTGTCGCCCTCGCGCAGGTCCATCTTGAGATACATCAGTTCGCGCACCGACGCGGCCTTCTGCCGCCAGATCAGCGGCAGCCCGCCGGTCAGCACGGCCCTGCACCAGCGGGCACGCTCCGCCGGATCGTGGATCACCTCACCGAATCGGGCCGCATCGTGCGGCTGCAGCCATTCCCAGGGGTTGTCGCCAACGGGATTTTTCATCACGCGTCCTCTTGAGTGTTCAAACGGGTGATCATTTTTTGTACGGCGGATCCAATCGCGTCCGGCCCGCCCGGCGCACCCGCAGCGGCGACGTAGCGGTCGGGGCGTACCAGCAACACGCGGCCGCGGTATGGCCCAAACTCGGGGGGGTAGACGTCCAGACTCGCGACCATCACCGCTGCGGACGGCCCGGTGGCAGGCGCCGATGGCGCTCGCGTCGGCGGCGGCGGGTTCAACACCACACACACCGGCGCCAAGTGCGCGAGCGCGGGGTGTCTGCACGCGTCCGCGACGTCCGCCGCACTCACTTCGATCCCAAGCAGGGCAAAACCGCAGCCCAGCAGCTCATCGAGCAGCACACTGCGGCCTGACGTCAGCACCTGCGGCTGGGCCAGCATGCGGCCGACCAGCGTCGCGCGTCGGTCGAGGCCGTCGGCCTGCATGAACCCCGCCGTGAACCTGGGTTTCGGCTTGTACTTCATTTCACCGAAAAAACGCTTGGCCGCGGGCCACAGACCCACCGCCAAGAAGGCGCGCTGTACCACGAAGCCGTGCAGACGGCTTCTGGGGCTCATGATCCGGCCCATGCGCAAGGCCAGATGAATCATCTGCCAGACATGCGCGAGCCGCTCCTGCTGGTAGGTGGCGAGCAGCGCACGCGGCAGATGTCCACGGGTGACCAGGGCCAGTTTCCAGGCCAGGTTGCTGCAATCACGCAAACCGCTGTTCATCCCCTGGCCGGCAAAGGGCGGGGTGAGATGCGCCGCATCTCCCGCCAGGAACACCCGGCCCACGGACCAGCAGGGCGCCACCCGGGCGTGGAACGTGTAAACCACCTTGCGCACCAGCACGCTGCCCGGGTGAGCGCCATGCGCGCCCAGCAGCCCTTCGAGCGTCGCCGGCCGCAGCATGTCCTCCTCGCGCTCATGCGGGTGCAGCTTGAACTCGAACCGGCGCGTGAGCTCGGGTCCCGGCAACGCGATGCACGGACGTTTGCTGTCACAGAACACCACGGTGTTGCGCCGGTCGGCGGGAGAATTGGCCAGATCGACGATCAGCCAACGTTCGGCAAACGTCTTCCCCTCGAGACGCAGGCCGAGCTGTTTGCGCACGCCGCTCGCCGCCCCGTCGCAGCCGATGAGGTAGTCGCAGCGCACCGTGTGCTCTGCGCGGTGGGTATCCGTCAATCGCGCGGTGACGCCGGTGGCGTCCTGCGTGAAGCTCTCCAGGGTCCAGCCGTGCCGGATTCCGATGCTGGAAAAACGCGCGATGCCCTGCTGCAGCTGCGCCTCCAATTGCGGCTGGCGGAACGCGTTCCGCCGAGGAAACCCGAACGGTCGACCGGTGGGTTCGACGGTAAGGAACCGGCGTCCGCCCGGGGTCAGGTAATCCGAGCCGTAGCCGGGCACGACGGTGCGAAGCACCCCGTCACTGAGGCCGATGGCCTGCACGGTACGTAATGATTCATCGTCGATGGAGACAGCGCGCGGCTCGTTCACCGTCGAGGCGTTGCGTTCCACGAGCAGGGCCTGCACGCCCTGCACACCCAGCAGATTTGCGAGCGTGAGACCCGCCGGCCCGGCACCCACCACGAGAATGGGCACGTGCAGGGCGGCCGGATCAGTTTTCCCCGGAAGGGAAGGTGGGTCCTCAGCTCTCGTCGGCGATGCCATTGCTCAACAAACCGACACCGCTGATCTCGACCTCCACGCGGTCGCCTGCCTTCATGAACAGGGGCGGCTCGCGCTTGACGCCAACCCCGCCCGGTGTCCCGGTGGCGATGACGTCGCCCGGCGCGAGCGGAGTGAACGCGGAGATATATTCGATGAGTTGCGCGATGGGAAATATCATGTGCCCGATGGTGGTCGTCTGGACGGTGACACCGTTCAAACGCGTCTCCAACGTGACGGCATCCAGGTCTGCAATTTCGTCGGCGGTCACCAGATACGGACCCAGCGGTCCGGTTCCCGGAAAGGTCTTGCCGGCGGTGAACTGGGAGGTATGACGCTGCCAGTCGCGGATGGTGCCATCGTTGTGGCACGAATAACCCGCCACGTGCTTCATCGCGTCTTCACGCTTGATGTAACGGCCGCCTTTGCCGATGATGACCGCGAGTTCCCCTTCGTAATCGAGCGCCGTGGAAACATGAGGCCGTACGATATTCTCGTCATGTCCGATCAGGCTGTCGGCATAGCGAGTGAAGATGGTCGGATGCTCGGACACGGGACGTCCGGTCTCGCGGCGATGGGTCTCATAGTTGAGACCGACGCACAGCACCTTTGCCGGGTTCGGGATCACAGGGAGAAACTTGACGCCGTCGAGCTTCACTTTTTCCGCATCCTTGGCCGCGCTCTGCACCGCGGCGTATGCATCGGCGGCGATCACGTCCCGCAAGGTCGGGTATTTGCCGCGCAGCGTGGCGCCCACGTCCGCGATCTGTCCGTCTGCCACGACGCCCCAGGTGGCCACGCCCTTGTTCGAAAAAGATGCCAATTTCATGATGATGTAAACCCGTTTGAGTAGGAGGAGATGAAAGAGGATGCCGCAGGGGTCACTTCGCGGCATCGACGCCGCAATGGTACCTCAGTGCCGCTGCACTGACTATGAATTCCAAAAATCAGTAAAAAAAGACTTTTTCTTGAGACCGATTGTCATAATTTGAGAATTACGCTTTTCGCCGACGTCTCAGGAACCCTGCGATGGCGATCGCGCCGTAGCTCAGCATGATGAGCATCACACCGCCCATCCAGATCAAAGTAGTGGTGTCTTCCTGCATGGGGATCCTTTGCCGTGACCGGCGTTCAAGGGTGCTGCTTGGGGATTGCCGTGAGCCAGCCTACGATGCCGCCGAGCACCACGATCGCGGCGATGAAGGCCGTCGACTGGATGAAAATGCTCCAGAACATCAGAGTGCTCCCGCCGCGGACAAGGCACCGGCGGCCTGGCGCTGTCGGTATTCGCCGGATTTGAAATAGGCTTCCTTGCCCCCGGCCACGAGATTGCCCAGCACGCCGACCGCCAGCGTGACGGCGAGGGTCACATAGGCGTTCGGGATGCCCGGCAGGCCGAGCGCCGCCGACAATCCGGTGAACGACCACGCACAGTTGACCACCCACGCACTCAGCAAGGTGGCACTGGCCACTGCCGCGTTGCGCTTCCAGAACAGTCCGAACACCACCACCCAGAACACCGGCACCAGCCAGGAGAACAGCCAGTTCACCGAAGCCAGGATGGGTGGCAGCGCGGACGCCACCGCAATGGCGACGCCGCCGAGCACCACGATGGCGATGCGGGTCACGCGTTTGATCTGCGCCTCACTCGCGTCGGGGCGGTACAAACCCTTGTAGATGTCCACGCTGAACAGCGTCGCGGGTGCGAGGCACGCCATCGCGAAGGTCGACAGCACGGCGGTGAGGAACGAGGCCAGCAGCATCGCCGCGAGCCAGGGCGGCAACAGGGTGACCAGCATCGTGGTCGCCGCGACCTTGGGACCGAGCACCTGGAACTGCGGCAGCGATTTGGCGGTAAGGCCGATGACCACCGCGAACACGCCGAACATGCCGTTCACCGGTGCGGCAATCCACAACGCCTTGCGGATGGTCGCTTCGTTGCGTGCGCCCATGGCCGGCTGCAGCACCATCTGGCTGATACCCTGGCTGAACAGCACCGCGATCACCGTGCCGAGCGCGAAGGTCATCAATATGGTGGGCGTCCCGTAGATGCTCAGCATGTCGGCATGGCCGCCGGTCACGTAGAAATCACGCACGCTGTTGAAATTACCGCCCGGCAGTTTTGCCGCCAGAAAAATCGTCGCGAGTATCAAACCGCCGTATTTCACCGCGGCGTTGATGACATTGAGATAGCCCACCTCTTTCATGCCCGCCATGATGACGTAGAGGATGCCGATGACGCCGCCGGCGACCGCACCCTGGTGCAACGGCCAGCCGGTCATGGTGGACATGAGGATGCCCAAGCCTTGCGTTTCCACGGTAAGCAGTCCCGCGACCACCCCCGCCATCACGCAGCTCACCAGGATGCGGGTTTTCTCGCCGAACAGCAGTTGCAATATCTCGGGAACCGTCGACACGCCGAGACGCCGTACCCACAGACCCGTGGAGAGGCACACCACCACCAGCAAAATGACGTGGGCGAGGGAGAACCATACCGCCGACGCGCCGAGCGTCCACGACAACTCGAACACTCCGAGGATGTGCGCGGTGCCGAGCACGGAGAACGCGAGGGTCACCGCCACCACCGGTGTGGAAAGGTTGCGCCCGCCCAGGGCGAAATCTCCTTCCACCGCATGGTGCTTCTTTTCGCGCTTCGAGAGCCACATGCCGACGCCAACGACCAGGATGGCCAGATAGGCCAGCACTGCCACCAAGATTCCTACTTTCACCGCGTACCCCCGAAACTATCGACTTATCGCCTATTTTGCTAAGTTTACCGAATTTACACCACGCATAGCGGATTACCCCATGACGATCGAGGGAAAAACCCGCCTGCCGCGCGACTCCGTCGAATGCCCGGTTGGCGTCGGCCGTATCGACGGCGACGGCCGCACCGGCCTCACGCCTTCCGAGCGGCGCGCGTTCGGCGCAGCGCTCGGCGGCTGGGCACTCGACGCGATGGACGTGCAGATCTACAGCTTCGTGATCCCGACGCTCGTCGCGCTCTGGAACCTCACACGCGGTCAGGCGGGACTCATCGGCACCGCCGCCCTGCTCTCCTCGGCCGTCGGTGGTTGGCTGGGCGGCTGGCTGGCCGACCGTTACGGCCGGGTCCGCACGCTGCAACTCGCCATTCTCTGGTTCGCCGTTTTCACCCTGCTCTCCGGTCTCGCTCAGAACGTGCAACAACTCTTCGCGGCGCGCGCGCTCATGGGATTGGGTTTCGGCGGCGAATGGGCGGCGGGGGCCGTGCTGCTCGGCGAGACCATGCGGCCCGCCCATCGCGGCAAAGCGCTGGGTTTCATGCAGGCCGGCTGGGCCGTGGGCTGGGGCGCCGCCGCCCTGTTGTATGCGCTGCTGTTCACGTTGCTGCCGCCCGCCACTGCCTGGCGCGTGATGTTCTTCGTCGGCGTCACCCCGGCGGTGGGCGTGTTCTTCCTGCGTCGTTTCCTCGAGGAGCCGGCGGTGTACTTGCGACATCGCGAATCCTTGACCGGCAACGAGCCGAGCGCCTTTCGCGAAATCTTCGAGCCCCCGCTCCTCAAGATCACCGTCCTGGGAGGACTGGTCGGCACAGGGGCCCAGGGCGGGTACAACGCCCTCACAACCTGGCTGCCCACCTATCTGCGCACCGAACGTCACCTGTCGGTGCTCGACTCCTCGGGCTATCTCGCGGTGCTCATCGTCGGCTCCTTTTTCGGCTACGTCACCGGCGGCTACGTCTCCGATCGGATCGGGCGACGCCTGACTTTCCTGCTGTTCGCCCTTTGCGCAGCGGTGCTGGTGTTCACCTACACGGCCATTCCCTTCGGCAACACCGCCGCGTGGCTTTTGGGTTTTCCGCTGGGCTTTTTTGGCGCGGGGGTCTTCAGCGGCATGGGAGCGTTTTATACCGAGCAGTTCCCGACCCGGGTGCGTGGCGTCGGCCAGGGGTTCGCCTATAACATTGGCCGCGCGCTGGGGGCCTGCTTCCCTGCGCTGGTCGGTTATCTGTCCGGCCGCATGGGCTTGGGGTTGGCCATCGGCGTGTTCGGCGCCGTGGCCTACGCCATCATGGCGCTGGCCGCGTTCCTGCTCCCGGAGACGAAAGGAAAAACCCTGGCCCCGTGACGGCGCGGGGCATCACCACCGCACCGACGGGCATCACTTCCGTGTTCCGGGCATCACGCCCGCCAGATTACCGGGTCGGCCGGGCGGGATGAGCTCGTAAAACCCGCTGATCCGCAGGTGCACGACCACGGGTCGGTCCGATTGATTCTGGAAATACCAACCATGGATGCCATCGAACGGTGCGGTCAGCGAACCGCTCGAGGCAGACCCGGTCGCCTGGCGATATTCGACAACCCGCGGCTCGGGCGTGCCTTCGCCTTCGCTGTGCAAGTCGTAATAAAATTCGGCCGCGTTGGACAACCCCTCCACGGTCCAGGTGTAGACCAGCGCCGCGCCAGCCTGCATCGCCACCTTGTACTCGAGCTCGGCACCCGCGGGATCGGTATCGGCCGCGGCCAGGGAGATGTCGAGGGTGTCGTTGTGTGGCGGCCCGACTTCGAAGCGGGTCAGGCCGACTCCGGCTGCGGCTGCGGAGGGCCGGGGAGCGACCTGGCCCTGCGGCGCCGCGAGCCGGCTCAGACCGGACAGCCGCCCGAAGCCGGTGGGATCCTTGCCGAACTCGGCCGGCAGCACCGCGCCGAACACGACGACCGTGGCCACGATGGCGGCACCGAAGGTCACTCCCAGCAACCTGCCCGCAGACAGCCGCGGCTCGATACGCGCTTCTTGCATCACGCTGCTCCCAGATAAAACGCCGCCAATTGCCGCCCCAGCAACACCATCCCCGCCGTCAGCAGCAGCGCATTGGCCGCCAACGCCTGCCTGGAGAAGTGCGACGAACCGCGCCACCACGTCATCACCGCGAGAATCCAGAAGAGCACCGCGAGCTGGCCGAGTTCGACTCCGACATTGAACGCCAGCATGTTCGCGAGCAGGCCCTGCCGGACGGGATGCAGGCTCTGCAACTTGGTCGCGAGGCCGAGTCCATGAATCAGGCCGAAACCGAACGTGCAAGCGACGGCGTTGGGTTCGGCGCCGAGCAGGGTACGAAACCCGTCGAGATTGTCGAGGGCCTTGTAGAGGATCGAGGCGCCGATCGCCGCATCGACCAGATGGGTGTTCACCTGCATATCGAACAGCGTCCCCGCCAGCAACGTGATGCTGTGCCCGAGGCTGAACGCCGTGACATACAAAGCGACGTCCTTGATCCGGTACAGGAAAAAGACGACGCCGACGATGAACAAGAGGTGATCGTAGCCGGTCACCATGTGCTTGGCGCCGAGGTAAAGGAAGGGGATGAACTGCGCGCCGCGGCTCGCGGTCACGAAAGAGGCGTCCTTGCCGGCGATGCCGTGCGCCGCCGCCACGGTGCTCAGACACAATGCCGTGGCCGCCATGCACAGGGCTGCGCTGCCCGTGCGCAGTGCCGCCGCACCGGCGCGCAATGCTTCGGCATTCGTGCGCGGTGTCGCCTCGGCGGTACGCGCCCGGTCGGTGCACGGCTGCAGGCGCGCGCCGTTCAAAACGCCTTCGTGATGGTGAGCCGCGCCGAGCGCGGCTCGAGCGGATGGACATGCACGTCGGCGACACCGGCGGCCGCCTCACCCTGCAGGCGGTCGACGTACCAGAACTCGGCGGCATCGGCATGCTTGTCGAGCATATTATAAATGCCGAGACCGGCGCTCCAGCCCTGACCGATGACGTAGTTCGCGTCGGCGTTCCATTCGCCGTAGCCACGACCCTTGATGACATCGTCCGAGGACAGCGGAAAGCCGCTCAGATATCGATAGCCGAGGCCGCCGCTCCAGTCGCCCAGATTCTTCACGTAGACGTTGAACGAACCGGTGGCGGTGGGCGCATTGGGAAGAAAAAAGCCGATGTGCCCGGTGCCGTCGTCGTAGGGCGTTGTGAAGCGGGCATGGTTCACCGAATAGCTTGCATAGAATTCCAGCCAGCGCAGGGCCTGATAGGTCACGTTCACCTCGAGCCCGCGACGCCTGCTGCCGGGGCCCGCGCTGTCCACGCCCGCATCCGGATCATACGTGGTTTCAGACTCAGCATGCAGCGTGTAGAGCGCGAGCGTCGCGGTGAGCGACGGGGTGAACTGCTGGCGGATGCCGGCTTCGTAACCGGTCTGTCGGGCGATCAGCGTTGCCTGGCCCTGACCGCCGGCGTCGGCCGATGTGACCCCACGCAGGTCGTTGCTGTGGAACCCCCGGCCGCCGCTCAGGTAGATTTCCGTGCGTTCCACGGGCCGGAAGATCAGGCTGCCCTTGGGCTGCAGAAGATGTGCGCTGGCGCTGCCGGGGTTGGTGCCGGTGTCGGAGCCATAGATCCGGTCGACGCGCAACCCGAGCACCGAGCGGAACCAGTCGTTCCAATGCGTGCTGGCCTGCACGTAGCCCGCCAGATTCGACAGCCGCACTTTGTCGGCTTCGCTGAAGCCCAGCGGCTGCTCGCCCGGCGTTATCGCCATGCGATCACGTGTCGGGTAGCGCGAGACGTCGTTGTAGTCGTTGCGCACCGTGGTACCGGCCAGCACGCTGTTCTGAACTCCGAAGAACGACGCGTCGTGCTCGAAATTGAGTTCGCCGCCCACCGCGATGCGATCCTCGTGCTGTGCCTCCTGGTCGCCGTTGACCGGATCGTTCAGGTAATGGGTGAAGTCGTTCCACAGAGTCAGTTGATTGCTGAACACGTAAGCATTTGCATGTAGATGACCGCCGGCGATGCTGCGGTCCGCCTGCGCGGTGAGGTTGACGCGTTGCGCCTGGCCGCCGTCGGTGGGGTCCAGCGAGCCGAACGCGCCGATGGTCCCGGCCGCGACGGCGCGCGAGGGCTGATCGGTGGTGGAGTTCCAGAGGCCGTGATAGTACATCCCGGTCAGCGAAAAACCGTCCAGGGCGTCGCCAGAGTGGTAGCGGAGCACCGCATTGACCTTGCGCTGATCGTCGGGATTGACCCAGGGTCCGTCGTAATGCTGCAGCTCGAGCGCACCCAGCAGCGAACCCCCGCCCAGATCGGTGGTGCCCGCCGTGAACACCCGTTGGTAGCCGAGCGTTCCACCGGTCACCTTGAGCTGATCGTCGATGCGGTTGAGGTACCCGATTCGGATCGAGCCCACGGAGGCGAAATCCCCCTCGTCCGCGTAATAGGGGCCTTTCGTGTATTTGATATTGGTGGCGAGTTCCGGAATCATGAAATTGAGATCCGTATAGCCCTCGCCGTGTGCGTGGGTGAGTTCGTTGACCGGCATGCCATCGACGAACACGGCGAGATCGGTGCCATGGTCCAGATTGTAGCCCCGCATCAAATACTGATTCGCCTTGCCCTCGCCGCTGTGGCTGGTGACCTGCAGACCGGGTACCGTCTCGAGCAGCTGTCCGACCCGATAGGCCGGGGTCAGGGCGATCTCGTCGTTGACGATCACCCCCTGGCTCGCGGTGGTCGCCGCACCCAACAGGCCCAAGCGTTCCGCGGTGACCGTGATGGACTCGAGTTCGGCCGATTCCTCGGCGGCGGGCGCGGCCGGGGCGGCCAGACCGAGGCCCGCTCCCCATAGCAGTGCCTGGCACACCCACGCACTTCCTGCCCGCCCTGCCCGCCCATTGCTCATTATGTTTTCCATTTATCGACTACCGACCACGCCGGCCGTCGAGCGAGAGTGACCACTCGCTGCATCGTGACGACGCGCCGCACTGTAGAGAGTGCTCGCCCCGTACGCAGGTCATTTACTGTTTTTTCTGACGTTAACTAACGTTACCGCGACGTTTGGCGCGGTGGCTGCCCAACGCCAGCTGCCCACCGCCAGCCGCCGGCCGCTCGACGCCGGCCGCCTTATGTCGAAATTGGACGATGCTTCACAGTCGTGATCTGCGCATTGCACTAAAACGGGCACGGGTTTCCCCCTTGCCGGCGCTGAAGCATGTTCGATACAACAATAAGAATCTGGCTGTTCGGCGCACTGGCGTTGCCCGCCGCCGTCGCCCTGGCCGAGGACTCGGCGACCCAGCTGTTTTCCTTCGACGGTTTCGGCACCCTGGGCGCGGTGCATTCCACCGAACACCGGGCCGACTTTACCTCCAGCGTCTACCAGCCGAACGGCGCCGGCGCCACGCACGACTGGAGCAAAGACGCGGACAGTCTGCTCGCCGCCCAGGTGACGGCGCACATCCTGCCGCAGCTCTCGGCCGTGGTGCAGGTCATCGCCGAGCAGAATTACGACGGCAGCTACCGGCCGCACGTGGAGTGGGCCAACGTCAAATATGCGTTCACGCCGGATTTGGACGCCCGGGTCGGCCGCACCACGCTGCCCAGCTTCATGGTCAACGACTCGCGCAAGATCGGTTACGCCAATCCCTGGGTGAGGCCGCCCATCGAGGTGTACTCGCTGTCCCCGGTGACCAGCAACGACGGCGTCGACCTGAGCTACCGCATGCATTTCGGCACGGCCATCGACACTCTGCAGGCGACCTTCGGCCGGTCGGACGCGAAGGTTCCAACCGGCGCCAGCCTAGGTGCGCAAACCGCCAGATCCCGCGGCCAGGCAACCTTCGCGGACACGTTCGAACAGGGGTTCACCACCCTGCGCATCAATTACAGTCGTACCACCGTCGGCATCGACCAGATCGGCGGCGTGTTCGACGCCTTGCGTCAATCTGGGCCGGTGGGCGCGAGCATCGCGGACCGCTTCGACATCACGAAGCAGCATACCGCCTTCTATGGCGCTGGCGGCAGCTACGACCCGGGCAAGTTTTTCGTCATGGGTGAATGGGTGCAAACCACCAGCAATTCCGTCCTCAACAAGCGCACCGGATGGTATGTGACGGGCGGCTACCGCCTCGGCACCGTCACGCCCTACGCGACCTACGGCGCACAGAGCGTGCAGCGCAGCTTTTCCGACCCGGGCTTCACGGTCGCAGAACTGCCCGCGTACCTCGCCGTTCCCGCCACACAGCTCTTGGACGGTTTGAAATCCATCAGCGGAGGTCAGCACACGCTGTCGGGGGGCGCACGTTGGGACTTCATGAAAGACGTGGACCTCAAGGCGCAGTATGACCGTACCAGCCTTAACGCCGGTTCCCCGGGCACGCTGCGCAACATGCAGGTCGGTTTTCAACCCGGCCGCGTCTATGATTTGATCAGTGTCACCGTGGACTTCGTGTTTTGAGCGGCTTCGGCATGACCTTCCTACATCGCGTCGCGCTGATCTCGTTCAGCACCTTTGCCCTGATGGCGTCGGCCGAGCCGCGCGCCGACGTGGTGGCGGTGGTCTCCTCCAAAAGCCCGATCACATCCTTGAGCAAGGGTCAGGTCGCCGACCTCTTTCTGGGCAGGATGAGCCGCCTGCCCAACGGCGCGTTGATTGTGCCGGTCGACCAGGCGGAGGGATCGGCGGCATTCGACCACTTCTACGAAAAGATCGCCGGCAAGTCACCGGCACAAATCAAGGCGTACTGGTCGAAGATCATCTTCACCGGGCGCGGCCAGCCGCCGCGCGCGCTGCGTAACGACGACGAGGTGAAGAAACACCTCGCGCAAAACCCCCAGGCCATCGGCTACATCGACGAGAAAATGTTGGACGACAGCGTGCGGGTGCTGCTCTAGATCAGGCCGAGAGGCCGAGCCGTTTGCCCACGTAGGTGATGACCGTCGCCTGCGCCAGCAGCAGTCTCGTGAACTCAGGCGCGGGCAGAGGCCGCTTGAAATAAAAACCCTGCAACTCATCACAGGCGTGCAGGCGCAGGAACTCGGCCTGATCGTGGGTCTCCACCCCTTGCGCGACCACCGTCACGCTCAAGCTCTTGCCCATGGCGATGATGGCGTCCGCGAGTCCCGGCCCGGTGGTGGCCGCGGCGATGGAGTTGATCAGCGAGCGGTCGATCTTGATGGTGTCGAGCGGGAACTGCTGCAGCAGCGCGAGCGCGGAGAAGGCTGTGCCGAAGTCACCGACGGCGATGCGCACGCCCAGTTTCTTCAGGTCGGCAAGGATGCGCAACGTCGCATCGACCCGATGAATGAGCACGCTTTCGGGGAGCTCGAGTTCCAGCAGCCGCGGCTCCATGCCCGTGGATTCCAGGATGGACCGCACGTCCTGGACGAGCTGCTCGTCGGCGAACTGGCGCACCGTAAGGTTGACCGCAATCGCCACGGCCGGAAGACCCTGTTCCCGCCAGGCCACGCTTTGCATGCAGACCTGTTTGAGCACCCATTTTCCCAGCGGAATGCTCAGGCCGCTGTCGTCGGCGACGTGGATGAACTGCGATGGCGGCAACGATCCCTGGTCGGGATGCTCCCAACGCACCAGGGCCTCGACGCCCGTCACCCGTCCGCTGCGCAGGTCGCGGCGCGCCTGGTAGTACAGACGAAACTCCTGCAGTTTCAGCGCCTGCCGCAGGCCCGATTCGAGCGCGAGACGCTCGAGCGAATGCGCGTTCAGGCCGTCGGAGTAGAACTGAAAATTATTCTTGCCGTCCGCCTTGGCCTGGTACATGGCGATGTCGGCATTCTTGGTGAGCGTCTGCTCGTCGAGTCCGTCCTGGGGGTAGAGGCTGATGCCGATGCTCGCCGTCACCCGAAACTCGTGATCCACCAGGGTGAAGGCCTCGGCGGTGGCGAGCAGAATCCCGCGCGCGGCGGCATGGGCGAAGTTGTCAGCGCCGATGTCCGGGAACAGCACCACGAACTCGTCGCCACCCAGCCGGGCAACGGTATCGCTCTCACGCACGCACGACTTGATCCGCACGGCCAACTCCTTGAGCAGCAGGTCGCCCGCCTCGTGGCCCAGGGTGTCGTTGATCCGTTTGAAACTGTCGAGATCGAGGAACGCTACGGCCAGCGACCGGTTGTTGCGGCGTGCATCGTGGATGGCCTGACTCAGCAACTTGCTGAACAGGCTGCGGTTGGGCAGCCCGGTGAGTCCGTCGTGATAGGCGAGATACTCGGCGCGTTGGGCGTGTGCCAGCGCCGCCTCGCCTTCGCGCAGACGGCTCTGGGCGAGCTGCCAGCTCATGCGGCCGAGCACCACGATCAGCGCCGCCAGCAACACGCTCGCCAGCGTGGCCTTCCAGAGGTAGTCGGTCTTGCTGCGTTGCGCGTCCGCGAGCTGCTCCTCGATCGACAGTCCGACGATCACCGCGAGCGGGAAACCGAAGAGCTCGCGTCCGCCCACCCAGCGCCGGACGCGGTCCTTCGGGTCGGTCAGGATCCGCGCGCTGTGCTCCACGTCCTCCGGATCCGAGATTAGTTTCGCGTACTCCACCGAGTCCCCGTAGGACACCGTCTCGCCGGTGCGTCGCACCCGGAAGACGCCGTCCGATCCGAGCAGCCCAAGCACGCCGTGCCGCCCGAGATTGGAGGCTTCGTAACCGCTGACGAAATAGGATGCGTCCACGGCAACGATGACGATGCCGTCGAAGGTGCCGTCCGCAGTGCTCAGGCGGCGGCTGAAGCGCAGCATGCTGTCCGCGTCGCCGGCTTTGGGCGGCTGCCCGACCAGAATGGTGCCGCCGTCGCGCTGGCCGCGGAAATAATCTTCGCCGGAGATGCTCGCCTTGGTCCAGCTGCGCGTGCTGTCGGTGACCACGCCGTCCGCGTTCGCGATGCTGACGACGAACACCAGGTCCGGCGGCAGCAGCCCCTTGTCGCGCAGCCACGCGAGGCTCTCGTGGCCGCCGGGCCGCTCGTGCCAGAATTTCACGAGGTTCAACGTGTGATTGATCTCACTCAACGCGCGCACGACCTGCGCCTCATAGGTATCGAGCAACTCGCCGCTCGACGTCTTGGCGGTCTGCTCGGCCGCGGCGTATTTGAGCCGGATCATGCCGAGCGCCAACGTCCAGATCACGCTCAACAGCACCACACCGACCAGCGGAAACAACACTTGCGGCTGGGTGGCCACGGCCACGCCGCGATTGAGCGCTTTGAAGATGTGCACGACGTGCCTGCGGACTTTTAGTTAAGTGCCCCATGCTATCAGCCGTTGCCACGGCCTCACTGTGCGCCGTAGCACGCCCTGCGGACTCGATCCACACTCCGCACCGCGGCACTCCCGCAGCCGCCCCCGGCGGGGAATGGGCAGCGTTACGTGACACTGGATAACTACTTAGCAGGACAATAATTCGTGTTAGATGTATTTAATTAGCGTATTTTGATAACTTGGTCACATCATGAGCTAACTCACACCTGCGGCGCACACCCATGCAACCTCGCAACCCGCTGTTCAATGACAATCGCTTGAAACTCGGCGTGTTCGGGTTCAACGGCCAGGCCCCCAGCCATACGATGCTGGACGAGCTCCATGTGCCCACCTGGCCGCGCATCCTCGACGTGGGCGCCCTGGCGGACACGGCGGGATTCGAGGCCTTGGTGCCGTTCGCGCGCTGGAAGCATGGCCAGACACGCGATGCCGTGGATCCGGCGACGCTCGACGTCTACGATCCGTTCATCTGGGCCGCGGGTCTGGGCCAGGCCACGCGTCATCCTGCGGTGATGGCGACGGCGCACATGTCACTGATTCATCCCATCATCGCCGCCAAACAGGCGGCCACCGTCGATCAGATCAGCGGCGGCCGGTTTGCACTCAACGTGGTGGCGGGGTGGAACGCGCCGGAGTTCGAGATGTTCGGGGGCGACCTTAAGAGCCATGGCGACCGGTATGCGCAGGCGGCGGAGTGGATGGAGGTCATCACCCGGCTATGGCGCGAAACCGACGATTTCGACTTCAACGGCAGCTTTTACTCGATCAAGAAAGGCGAGTCGTTTCCCAAGCCCCTGCAGACGCCCGCTCCGCCCATCATGAGCGCGGGAGGTTCGGAGCAAGGTCGCACCTTCGCAGCCCGTTACGCGGACATGTGCTTCACCCTGCTGCGTTCGAACGAACCGGAGGCGGCGAAGGCCGATGCGGACGCATACCGGGAACTCGCCAGGCGCGATTTTGGTCGCCACATTCAGGTGTGGACCGTTGCCTACGTCATCCAGCGCGATACCCAGGCGGAGGCGGAGGCCTATCAACGGCACGTGCTCGCCAACGCCGATCACCGTGCCAACGACGCCATGATGGCCATGCTCGGCGCACAGTCCAAGATGATGTCGCCGGAGGCGTTCCTGGTCTTCAAGAACCGCTACATCGCCGGTGCCGGCGGCTTTCCGCTGGTCGGCACCGCAGAGTACATCGCCGAACAGTGTGGGCGGCTGTCGGCCGCCGGTATCGATGGCCTCCTGCTGTGCTGGATAGACTACCTCGACGGCCTGCAGCGGTGGAATCGCAGCGTCATGCCGATGTTGGAGCAGGCCGGCCTGCGGCGCGCGTTCGTGCCGCAGGCCCCTGCGACCGTCAGGGCTGGGCGCTGACCTCGCCGATATGCCGCACGACGATGCGGTGGGTCTCGGTGGCGAACGCCTTGAGATCCGGATTCTTGCCACCCACCGCCTCTTTCGCGAACGCGGCGCCGTCTTTGGCGTGGATGTCCTTCATGGCGGCGATGTAGGCCTTGTCGAACGCCTTCCCCGACAGGGCGCTCACACCATCCAATTTTTTCTGGAACATGTCGTTCAACGTGTCGGGAAACTGAACGCCGTTCGCGTTGGCGATCGATTTGAGTTTGTCGCCCACCAGTTTGTGGTCGTGCACTTCGGTGGTGCCCTGGTCGATGATGTCCTGGGTGCTGCCCTGTTTGGAGGCGACCTCGCCCAACTTGACTTCGAACATGCCGCCCTGGCTGACCATGGCGACGAATTTATGGTCCGCATCGGAAAAAGTGTCCTCGGCGTGCACGAGGCCGGCCGACAACGCGGTGAGGGCGAACAATGAGAGATAAGTATGTTTCAAAGGTGATTCCTGCGACTGGGGGATGATCGAATCGGTCGAGCGCGAAAGTATCACGGCCGCATGACGGCGCGCCATTGCGCCGTTACCGGCGCCCCGGGCGGATCGGCAGCTCGACGAAGCTGTCGTCGTACCAGCGGATCTTGAGCGGAACGCCGGCATCCGAGATCGATTCCTCGCTCACGTCATTGCCGGTCCCGTAGTTCACTTCGCGATCCGGCCGCTTGACGATACCGAGCACCACGACCAGCCGGCTTCCCGCCTTGAGCTGCCGGGCGGTGATGCGTTCGCTCGCGAACGCGAGCACCTGTCGCTCGCCCGCCCGCAGCAGGCGGCGGTGTGCGCGATCGCGTGCATAGCTCGCTCGAAACGCATGTGCCGGGCTGAACAGGCGGATGTAATCGCCCGTGGCGAGAAGTTCGTACAGACTGAGCTCAACATCCATGTCAGTCTTGTTCACGGCGAAATCGAGCCGCCCCGACAGCAGCCCCGCGATTTCCGTACCCTCGCGCACCGGCTCGCTCACGAAGATCTTCTCGTCGCGGATCGCGAGGCTTCTGGCCAAGATCGGTCGCGGGGCGACGTCCGCGTCCTTGCGGTCAGCGAAGTCGACCGTCTGCGGTACGAACGCTTCGTGCGCACTGCGCTGCGCGCTCAGCCGCAGGCCCGCGCGCGAGGCCGCAAAGCCCGAGGGCGCGGCATCGAGATAGTACCGCGACCGTTCCGGCGCCATGGCCTCGAGCGACGACGCATGCCGCCAGGTGTTGGCCCCCATGACCTGGTAGTTGACCGCCTGCGCCAGCAGTGGGGGCAGCGTCGCTCCCTTGAACACGTGATCGAACCACTGATAGCGAAGTTCGTGCAGATCGACGCGCGCCGCCGGATCGATGGCGTAGCCCTCGAGCAGTGGCGCGGGCTCCGCCGCGTCGACGCCCGCATCATCGTAGGGACCGACGAGGAGACGGTGGTCCGCGTGCGGAGCATGCTTGAGGTGCTGCGCGAAATAATACAGGTCGCCCGGCTCGCTCGGCGCGTAATAGCCGGTCACGGTGAGCACCGGGATGTCGACGTGCGCGAATTCGGCGCCATGGGGCAGCATCTTCTGCCAGTAACGGTCGTAGCTCGGATGGTTCAACCAACGGATGAAAATCGGATTCGGCCGGCCGTAGGACCGCCCCAGATCGCGATAGCGCCGACCACTGCGGTACCAGCGTTCGTCGAACGCGCGCCAGCGCAATTCGTCGTGCAGACGCGTCTCGTCCGCCGCGCGGGTATTGGTGGCATGCAGCGACCAGCGATAGGCGGAATTCTGAAAGATGCCGCCTTGCAGGGGCACATCGATGCCGGGGGCGTCGGCCGCCGCGGTGGCGATGGCCTTGAGCGCAGACGGCATGCGCTTGGCCGCCGCCCAGGACGTGAAACCGCTGTACCCCGAGCCGTACATGCCCACCCGGCCGTCGCTCCAGGTTTGCCCGGCGATCCACTCGATCACGGCACGCGCGTCCGCGCCGTCATGCTCGTACGGAATCACCGGATCGACGCTGGCGCGCTTGCCGCGCGCGTACGCGACGACGCCGACATAACCGTGCGCGGCGCATTCCCTCGCATAATTCTGCGACTCGTAGATCGTGAATTCTAGCAACGCCGGCAGGGGTCGCACCGCGGCGCGCGGCCGAATCACCAGCGCCGAGAGCCGTGTGCCGTCGCGGGTGCGGATCGTCACGCCGTCCTCGACGATGTAGCGGCGTTGCTGGTCGGCCGCCTCGAGCGCGTCCACCAGCGGGGCAAAAGTCCGGTGGGCATCGAAGGCGAGGTATTTCCAGACCAGCTGCACGGCCTCCGGCTGATCGATGCTGTCTTTGGGCCTGAGTTCATCCAGCGTCCGCTGCAGCTCGATCCTGTAGACGGAAGGCGATATGGCGAGCCACTGTCCCAGGGCATAGGCTTCCTGGTCGCTCGCGGCCGCCAACGTGTCCTCGACCGCCCGTTTGAAGCCGTCCGCGAACGGCACGTGTTGGTCGGCCTCACGTGCACGTGCGCTCGCGTACAGGTCGTAGACGATGCTGCGGTTCAAGGGGCGTGCAGGGCGGTCCGCGGCGTGCCGCTCGCGCAACTCCTGCCGCGAGGCGTCGGCGGCCGCCGGGTCGCCGGCCACGGTCTGCAACGCGGACAACGTCGCGAGGTACCGGTCGGGATCGGCATCCTGGTAGACCGGGATGAGCCGCTCGGCGAGATCGCGCATGAGGGCGGGTGTCGCGGCATCGGCAACCGTGGCCGGCGCCCGGAAATCGAACTGAAGGGCACGGGCTCCGGCACAAAACAGCAGACCGCCCATCAACGCGAGGACCGGTCCGAGCGCCCGTACGTGGGCCGCCCTCATTGCTTCACCAGGTGCAGCCGGATAGGGAAGAGCGACTGCGCCTGGCCTGCACTGCCGATGTGGATCAGGCTGCTGCCCTGAAGTTCGTGCGTCAACACGTCGGTCACCCGCGCGAGTACTTCCGCGTCGAGCACGCCGAGCGTGCCGTCGATCAGGACCCAGGGCGGTGACTGCAGCAGCAGGCGGGCGAACGCAATACTGGTCTGTTCGTCCTGGTTCAACTCCCGATCCCAGCGCAGCGTTGCGTCGAGCATCGGTACGAGCCGCCCGAGGCCGAGCCGGTGCAACGAGCGGTTGTAGTCCTCGGTGCTGCGCAGCGTCTTGGACGGATACGCGAGCACCTCGCGCAGGCTGCCCCTCGGCAGGTAGGGCGTGCCGCGCGGCAGGTAAAAAATCTGCTCGCCGCGCGGGCGTACGATGCGGCCGGCGCCCCAGGTCCACAACCCCGCCAAGGCCCGGAACAACTGTGTCTTCCCCGTGCCGGGCGCGCACAGGATCAGCGCCCGGGCGCCGGCCGGCAGGGTGATTTCCGCCTCGCTCAACCGGTCCGCGTTGGCGGAGGACAGGATCTCGAGGCCACGGATGACGATGACGCCCGCCTCTCCCTCGTCATAGACGATGCGCCCGGCGAACGCGCTCCGGTCGGTGTCGGCGCGCAGCGCCTGACGGAAGCTCGCCACGCGCAGAAGCGTCGCGCGCCAGTCGGCGATGACGCTGAAGTTGTCGATGAACCAGCGCAGCGAGGACTGCGCCTGGGTGAAGGCGCCGGCGGCCATCATGAGTCCGCCGAACGAGACCTTGCCGGTGAAATACAGCGGCGCGGCCACCAGGATGGGTGCGACCTGGGTGATCCAGCCGAAGCCTGCGGTGACCCAGGTGAGATTGGTGTGGCCGAGCACGATGCGCTGCGTGGCGTCGAGCACGTTGCGCAGATGCGTGTCGATGCGGCGTTTTTCGTCGCGCTCGCCCTCGGCGAGCGTGATGTCGTCGACGTGTTCGTTGACGCGCACCAGCGAGAAGCGCAGGTCCGCCTCGCACGCGTAGCGCTCGGCGTTGCGGTTGATGAGACCACGGCCCACCCAGTAACTGAGCAGCGAGCCGGCGCTGGCGTACAGCACCGCTGCCCACACCATGAAGCCGGGGATGGCGTGGTCCCGGCCGGCGATGCGGAACGAGAAATCGCTCGACAACACCCACAGCACCCCGGTGAAGGTGCCGAACAGGATCGCGGCCTGCAGCAGGCCCAGGCCGAGATCGGCCGACAGTTCGCACAGCTTGCGGGCGTCCTCGTGGATGCGCTGATCGGGATTCACGCCCACGCTGCCGGCGTTCGCCAGCAAGAAGGCCCTGCGCGGCCGCAGCCAGTCCTCGAGCAGGCTGCCCACCAGCCCCTCCCGCAGCTTCACCTGCAGACTTTCGGCCAGGTAGCGTTGCACGACGTTGAGCATCAGGAGACACCCTGCGATCAGGAAAAACACCCCGAGCTGATAGAGAAAGTCGCGCGAGTCGCGTCGCGACAAGGCGTCGTAGAAGGATTTGTTCCACCGGTTCAGACGTATCTGCCCGTAGGCCGTGACGATGATGACGATGAACACCGCGGCGATCAACAGGCACAGGGTTCTGCCCACCGGCGAGGCGAACACCGCCCGGCACACCATCGCGATCTGACGGCGGAAACTGAGCGCAGCGACGGTACTGCCCGCGGCGCCGGCCGCGCCCCCCGCACCGGCCGCGCCAGCCGGACTCGCCGGAGCCGCACCGCCCGCAGCACCCGCCGCCACGCCGCCGCCGGGGTCGGAGTCGGTTCCGCTCACGTGGCTTCCGTCGTGAGCACCAGGCGCGCAGGGGTGGCATCGAGCCGCACTGAGGTGCCATCGAAGTTTGGGTACGGTCTGCCATCGAGGGTCACGCTGCGCAGCACGCCCGCGAGCGGCGGGCGCACTTCCAGCGGCACCGCGATCCCGCCGCCGACGGTGACCTCCAGGGTGCTCGCATGGGTCTTGCGGCACGCATAGGTGAGCGGGCCGTAGGCGGTCGGCATGGCCTCGACCCGGCAGCCGGGCCCGTCGAGCCACCCAGCATCGAGCCCAGCCGCGACGATCAGTCGGCCGCCTGCGTCGTCTTCGTAGGCAAACAGGCTGCGCAGGCTGAGCACGTATTCGGCCGCGATCCAGGTGTGCGGCAGATCGCCCAGGTGCGCGGGCGCCGCCGCATCGCGCCAGGCGATTTCCGGCCATTGATTCCACGGCTCGGGCCGCCGGTCGGCCAGGAAAAAGCGCAGCAGTTCGAGTGCGTCGGCACGTCTGCCCAAGCGCACCAGCGCGCCGATGATGCGGATTTCGTACGGGGTGTAGTTGCTCCACGGCAGCGCACCGCTGCGCTTGCGGCGCCAGTCGTCCAGGTACGCATCGAAGGTGTGCTCGAGCGCGGCACGGTCGAGTTCCGGCGGAACGCCGAGCAGATATACGGCGTTGGCGGTGGCGGTGGGATCGAAGTCCGCCCACTCGATGCTGCCGGGTACGAATTCGAGCGCGCGCGCCTTGCGGGTGGCGTCGATCGAGGCGAACAACGCCTCGCTCAAGCGGGCGGCGAGCGTACGCCAGTGCTGCGCGAGTTCGGCGTGCCCGAGCCGTTCGGCCAGCGGCACGGCGTCGCGCAGTCCGCGCAGTGCCCAGGCGTCGTCCCAGTACGCATGCACGGGCTGCGCGAGATAGCCCTCGTGGCTCACCGAGACCGGCAGCAGCCCGTTCGCCCCGTCGGTTCCCACCACGCGTTCGAGGTAGCCGACCGCCTGCTCTACGCAAGTCCAGCACTCGCGCAGCAGTACATCGTCGCCGGTGAACCGGTGATGATCGGCGATCAGCGCCACCCATTGACCATGGCTGTCGTGTTCGACCAGCGTATCGACGCCGTCGCGATCGACGCAGCACGGCACGAAACCGTCGGCACGCTGGTACGGCGCATACCAGCGGATAAAATCCCGGACGGCATCCGTCTGGCCCATGCGCAGCAGCGCTGCGCTCATCATCGCGCCGTCGCGGATCCAGGACCGGGTGTAACGTCGCGGGCCCGGCTGCAGGGCAGGTCCGCACCGGGTGACCAGTACGTGCGCCGTCGCGGTGAGCGCCGCGCGAATGGCCTCGCCGCCCCATCCGTTCGCCGACCATTGCGCCACCGGCAGACGCCCGCGCCAGTCGAAGGCGGTCTCGAGTGTGGCCGCACCGGCCGCCACCGGCGCGCAACTCACCACACGCTCGCAACACGCGCCGCGGGCCGTCGCCAGATCGAAGGCCAGCGCCCCGGTCGCGAAGCCGAACGGATCGTGCACGTGGGTGCGGGGCGGCAGCGTACCGGCCGATAAAAATTCGGCGATGGGCCCCTCGTCGAAACTCAGCGCGCCGAAGTCGTCGGGCGCGCTCGCGGGCGTGACCCGCAGCGTCTCGTCGACGCGCACCGACCCGTCGCGCCACACGAGCTCGTGCACCGGCCGTACGCCGCCCACGTTGCGAAAGTGCTGCCAGGGCGGCGTGACCTGGAAGGGCCGGACAATGACGAACAGCCGCACCGCCAGCACGCCCTCGCCGCCCGGCCCGCCCGGCACGAGCTCCGCGCCGCCATCGCCCACCACACCCGCCAGGTTCTCGAAACGATACCGTACACGGATGTGGTTCGCCACCGTCGACTCGACGCGTATTCGCAGGCGCCAGCGCGAGGTTTCCCAGATCACCGACGGCACGGGCATCCAGCCCTCCTCGAGTTCCTGACGCGCGGTCACGTCGGCCCAGGTCCACAGGCGGCCGTCGATCCACAGACACGGTTCCAGCGAGCAGGAACCCTCGCACGGCTCGACCATGCCGTCGCCGTTGATCAGCGCGCACTGCGTGCCGTCGGCGATGCCGATGGGTGTCCACAGACTTTGTTCCCGGTGCAGCCAACGCGGATGCCAGCCGCGCGGTTCCACGGCGACGACGTCGTACCAGAACGCATCGATGGATCGGGAGAAGTCGAAGGGACGCAGACCGACACGCGCGCCTGCATTGGCACCGTGCAGCTGCAGGCGGAAAAAACGCGTACGGCAGCCGGGCAGATACACGGAGCTGCGCCGGCCGCCGGCCCGCGTCGTGGTGTACACCGTCTTCCAGCGACGACCGGTGTTCGACGTACTCACCCGAAACCCGTCCGCGGGCGCACCCGCCCGCCAGTCGATG
>CAZZVN010000011.1:0-6147 GCA_964657625.1 uncultured Steroidobacteraceae bacterium | reverse complement strand
CTCGCAATGCGCAGCCGCCTCCAGCGGCCCGTACGCGCCACGCCCTTCATGACGTAGCGCCAGACGTTCAAACCTCCGGGATCCACAAGTTTCAATTCCAGATCGGCGGGCCGGCCGCCGCCGCGCAGGCGGAAACGTATCGAGAATTCCTCCGGCATGGCACGACGCCACGCCCTGCGAGCAACCACGAAGCCACCGCCCTGTTTGAAGTCGAATTGCATTCGCAGCGCCGTGACACGACCGGCAGCGACCGTCGACAACGTCAGCACCGCCTCCCCCGACATGGTCGCCACCCAGTCGGACAAGGGAACAGGATCGGTTTGATTTGCGGTGTACACGAAACCTGCGATCTGGGTTGCCGACATCATATACTAACCCGGCGCTTTACCGTTTCCACATCGATCGGGGAAATGTATGACTACCATTACCGTATCTTCCAAGTATCAGATTGTCATTCCGTTGAAAATTCGCGCCGCGCTCGGCATCAAGCCCGGCGAGAAATTGCACGCCATTGAATATCGAGGCCGCATCGAACTCGTGCCAGTCCGGTCGGCGAAGGCCAGTCGCGGATCGTTGAAGGGAATCGACACCACCGTCGCACGAGATGCTGACCGGATATGAACGTGGTCGATTCCTCCGCGTGGCTCGAATATTTTGCGGACGGGCCGAACGCCTCGCTGTTTTCAAAACCGATCCAGGCTACCGGGTCACTGTTGGTGCCCTCACTCGCGTTATACGAAGTGTTTAAACGAGTAAGTCAGCTACGCAGCGAAGATGAAGCACTGCGCGTAGTTGCGGCGATGGAACAGGGCAAGGTCATCGATTTGGATCGCGCCACCGCGCTCGAAGCTGCGCGTCTGTCGATACTGCACGGCATTGCCATGGCGGACAGCATCATGCTCGCAACCGCGCAGCGCAACCACGCGGTCCTCTGGACCCAGGACAGTGACTTAGAAGGGATGCGCGGAACGAGATACTATCCGAAGAGGTGAAGCAGGCGCCGAAGGGTCCGTCCCGACAGCGGGCGCCGTGGTAAGAAGTGGCGCAACGCCGGCAGCCCATGGTAGGTTACATGTAACCAGGTGGAGATCCGTTATGGCAGAGGCATCAAGCAGCAAATCTTCGCGCATCAAGGTACGCGAACATCGTGAGCGCCTGCGTAAGCAGGGCCTGCGCCCCATCCAGATCTGGGTGCCGGACGTGCGCTCCCCCGCGTTCCGTTCCGCAGCGCATCGTCAGTCGGCCGCAGTTGCCGCCAGTACTCATGCTGCCGATGATCAGGCATTCATCGGTGCAGTTTCGGATTGGGACGATGAATGAGGCGAGGCGATATCTGGACTGCTGCCGGCGGCAAGGACTATGCCGGCAAACCGCGTCCCGTCTTGATCGTTCAGGAAGATTGCTTCGACTCGACCGATTCGATCACCGTCTGCGCCTTCACCACGGATGAGACGGACGCGCCACTGTTCCGCCTTCCCGTGCAACCGAACGAGCGCAACGGGCTACGGACAACGTGCAGTCTGATGGTGGACAAAATTTCCACCGTTCCGAAGACCAAAGTGGGTGCGCGCGTGGGCAGGTTGGACGATGAAGATATTTTGCGGCTGAATCAGGCCATTCTCGTTTTCCTGGGGCTGGCTGTCTCTTCCAAGACCTTGAATGCGTGAATTTTCACTTCCGCGTGGCAATGCTAAGGCCGTTTATCATGAAGACCGCGAAATTTTGGAAGGCGTGGGATTCGAACCCACGGAGAGCGTAAACCCTCGCTAGTTTTCAAGACTAGTGCCTTAAACCACTCGGCCAGCCTTCCGAGCCCCCAGTATATATCCTCCGCTAGGGCGCAGCGCTCGAACGAAACAGCCACAACATGCCCGCTCTGTAAGCATTGGTGCTGTCTGACGCATGGGTTCCACCCTCGATGGTCACGGTCTTGACCGCCCAAGGCGTCTCCTTCGCACCGTTCCATCGCTGGAACCATTTCAGGGCCCCTTCCCGTAGTTTAGGGCGGTCACGACTACCACTCGTCACGACCAGCCCCAGGTCATGACGAGTCGCTTTCGAAGGCTCGCTGAAGAAGAGCTCACCATCTGGACTGAAGGAAGGGTTGCTCGCAATTCGGCCCCAAAACAGATCAGGATCCGTAAACGCAGAATAGAGCACGAAGGACCCTCCGCGCGATTGGCCGAACAGTATGCGTCGATCAGGATCGGTATGAAACTTTTGGTCGATTACCGGGATGAGTTCGTTTTTTAGGTATCTTTGAAAAGCAGGTGCCCCAACGCGCGCAAGGTCTACGCCTGGTGCGGGACCGGAAAAATCAACGTCACGTTTGTTGACCGATGGATCGAACGACCCATAGGCAATGCCAACGATGATGGCCTCCGGCAGCTTCTCATCATACGTGAGGAACAGGTGCTCCGGCGCCAGCATCGGGAACAACGAATCACCGTCGAGCAGGTACACCACCGGATAACGGATGGTCGGCGGCGCCTTGGCGTAATCCTCCGGCAGGCGAACGTAGATGTAATAGCGCAGACCCGTCTCTTTCGAAGCTTGCTCGAAATAATCGCCCGATAACGCGGGCAGGTGAGCTATAGCGGCGCCATCAATCTGCTGATGCGGTGTCGTGCTGCAACTCGCTACCACGAGAAAAAAAGTCCCAAGTATCGAAACCTTGCTCGTGTTGCCCATGGTTCAAGGCCTACACCTTGCGTTCGTGCAACATTTTGCCAACTCGACCTTTGCGGAGCATCTTCGAGGGACTGTGCCTGCAGGGTCGCTTCCTTGAACGCACGGAGCACCCCGTTGATACGAGTCTGGTACCCATTTCCTGGAGACCTGAACCACTCGAAGTACATCAACGTCAATCCTCAAGGACAACAAGACTTTAGGAGAGTCGCTTCGCCTCGTCCCAAATAAATCGCATACACAACTTTAGGTACTACGGAGAAATACGTCAAAATTTTAAGTGGGCCCCGCGCAGCTACGGCGCGGCATTCCGGCAGCACCGCCACATCATCGATCGTTTCCCGGGAAGTGGTGCAAGCGGATCGCTAGGCAGGGCAGGATTGGCCGACGATTACTGCTCGCTGTCGATCCTGCTCAGCCAGGCTTCGGGGTACCGCGTGCCCACGACCGCACTCGCCGGGACGGCCTGCTCGAGCGCCACGACGTCGGTGGCGTCGAGAGACACGTCGAGGCTCGCGAGCACGTCGCGGAGCTGCGCGCGCGTTCGAGCGCCCAGCGTCGGGACCAGGGTCACGCCCAATGCCGCGCCCCGGGCACGCGCCCAAGCAATGGCGAGCTGCGCCGGCGTTACGTTCTTTTCGGCTGCGACCCGTGCAAGCGCTTCGACGAGCGGTTCGTTCTTTTTTGCCGACTCGAAGCGCGGGAGGTGTGAACGGGCGTCTCCGTCCGCCTTCGGCCTGGCTCCGGTCAGCAGGCCGCGCGAAAGCACGCCATAGGCAGTCACGGCGATTCCAAGCTCCGCGAGCGCCGGGATGACCTTCGATTCGATGCCACGGCTCAAAAGGCTGTACTCGAGTTGCACGTCGCAAATGGGATGCACCTTGGCAGCGCGACGAACCGTGTCGGCGCCGACTTCGGAGAGGGCGATGTAGCGGACGTAGCCCGCCTTCACCATTTCGCCGATCGCCCCCACTGTTTCTTCGATAGGTACGTTCGGGTCGAGCCCCGCTCGATAGATGTCAATGTAGTCGACGCCGAGCCGCGACAGGCTGTGCGCCAAGGCGTTCTTCACTGCCTGCGGTCGCGCGTCATAGCCGAGGACCGTGCCGTCCGGGCCACGCTGCAGTCCGAACTTGACGCTCAGCAGCGTCTGTTCGTGTCGCCCTCGGATAGCCTTGCCGACGAGGAGTTCGTTGCGCCCCATGCCGTAGAAGTCACCGGTGTCGAGCACGTTCACGCCCCGGTCGAGCGCTTCGTAAATCGTCGCAATGTTCTCGCCTTCGTCGCTCGCACCGTACCAACTCGTCGCGCCCATGCCCATGCAGCCGAGCGCGATCGGGAACACCGTCGGGCCGGTGGCGCCCAGCTTCACTTCAGGTTTCGTCATCACAGGATTCATTTCAAGCCTCGTCGTCGGGGGGATGTTGAACGGCATACCGATACGGTAGCGATCCGGGCGCGAAGGCCCAAATCCGATCGCGCCCACAACTCATCCGGTCGCGCCATGAAGTGCACGCCACTGTTTCGGCGTCTTCCCCTCCCAGCCTCGAAACGCGCGCGTGAAGGAGTTCAGTTCCTCGAACCCGAGCAGGAAGGCAATTTCGGCGATCTCGATGCTCTCTGCGTCGAGAAGTCGCCGGGCCGTGTGACGGCGCACGTCGTCGAGAACCTCCTGGTAGCTCGTTCCGTGTTGCCCGAGCCGACGCTGAAGCGTGCGCGCGCTGGTCGCGAGCTCATAGGCAACCTTGTCGGCGCTGGGACGTTCGCCCGACATGCGTTTGGTGACGGCCTCGCGAACATCCTCAAGGAAACCTTTGCCACGTTTCTTCGCGACTAGCTCGTCGAGACCGGGGAGCAGCGCGAGCAGCAGGTCAGCGTTGTGCGTAACGAAGGGCGTGTCCAAAACCCGTTCGTCGAAGACCAGCGCGTCCCGCCGGGCGCGGAACCTGACCGGACAGCCGAAGAACCGCCGCAGCATCGCCTCATCGGCGCGAACCCGCGTGAGCTCGACGCGCTTCGGGGCGAGCGCACGGCCGGAGCCTCGCTGGAGCAGCAAGAGCAGCGTAGCGAACATGGCATCGACCAGGCGCGGTGGCGGCGGCGACGAGGCGTTCAACCAGACCGTCGAAACAACAACTTCCTGCGAGGAATGTTCCCGGTTCAAGTCCTGCGGTCCACAAAGGCGTTTGTAGCGGGCGAGCTTATCGAGCGCAGTCCGCACGTCGGGCGAGTGCAGCGCCGCGAGCAACGAGAGATCGTACTCGTGCACCGTCGTCTGCGCCGCAAGTCGAAGGCCGATCTCGAGGGGCGAGGAAGCACCCAGCGCCTCCCAGAATTCGAAGTACTGCGCGGTGCTGGCCTCGCCCGAGTCCAGGGGGATGCGCGCCGCAGCCAGGGCTTGCTCGATGTTCGCGCCGAGGCGCGCAAGGCGGGCTCGAAGCGCGGGCGGAACACGGAGGACGTCGAGACTCACACGGAAAGTATGCGGAAAGGCTGCGCCACCCGCCAATCCGATCGCGCCAGCGAAAGCCCGTCAGGCCCACACGGGTCGTTCCGCGTGGTGCCGCGGCAGAACGCCACGCATACGCACGAGCCGGCCACCTTGAAAACCGCCGCGCGGCCTCAATCCTCAGCCTCGGTCGGGCATTCGGCACGCGATGCCCGGCGGTGCTAAAATGGCGGCCATCTGAACCAGAGGACTTGCGAACATGGCTAATTTCCCCGGCAGCAATGCTGCCTTCCCGCGCGGCGGGGTCGACAGCCGCAGCATCTTCATCACGCGCACCTACACCCACCTGGTGGCGGGCATCCTGGGCTTCATCTTGGTGGAGCTGGGGTTGTTCGAGTCGGGTCTGGCCGAGCAGGTGGCGCGGTTCATGTTCAGCATGCCGTGGCTGCTCATTCTGGGCGCCTTCATGGTGACCGGCTGGCTGGCGACGCGCACGGCGCAGACCAGCACGTCGATAGGCATGCAGTACTTCGCCTACGGCGTTTACGTCGTCGTCGAGGCCCTGATCTTCGTGCCGTTGCTGTATCTCGCCGATTCCAAGGCGCCCGGCACCATCGACAGCGCGGTGCTGGTGACGGCCCTCGGCGCAGGCGGCCTGATGGTGGTTGCGCACCGCACACGCAAGGACTTCTCGTTCCTGCGGGCGATCCTGATGTGGGGCGGCGTGCTCGCCATCATCGCCATGATCGGCGGCGCCGTGTTCGGCTTTCAGCTGGGCACCTGGTTCTCGGTGGCGATGATCGGGTTTGCCGGCGCGGCGGTGTTGTACGACACCTCGAACATCATCCACTACTATCCCGAGGATCGGTACGTGTCCGCGGCGATGCAGTTGTTCGCGTCTATCGCGCTCATGTTCTGGTATGTGCTGCGCCTGATGATGGGGAACCGCAACTAACGCGGCCCCCGGGGGGGGGCCCGCCCGCGCGCCACCCCTCTCTCAACACCCCGGG
>CAZZVN010000010.1:23076-87704 GCA_964657625.1 uncultured Steroidobacteraceae bacterium | reverse complement strand
TCGCCGAACTCCGCGTAATTCTCGTTCTCGACGTGCTTGTCGAAGTTGTCGTTGATGATCAGCGGGCTGTTGGCCACCTTGAGCCCGATGCCCTGATCTTCGCGCAACTTCAAGCGAAAGTTGAAGAGGCCGACGACGTAGCGCAGACGTTCTGCCGAAGGCGACGCGTATCTCACCTCCTCGGACGTCTGGTCGTATTCGACGGTGTCTTCGTTCTTGAAGCGTTGATTGGTAGGACTGTCGCTGGGATACGTGTCGTATTGATCGTCGCTGTAGATGTTGCGGTACGACACCAGTGCCGTCAGCGTGCCCCCTGCCAGCGCATAGTCGGCCTGGCCAGTGTAGGCGGCCGTACGGCCGTCGTCGTAATACGGCAGCGCGAGGCCGCGCGCGGTCAAATTGTGATCCGACGGCACGGTGCCGTGGGACAGCTCCCAGGATTCGATCTGCGCGCCGGCGTTGCCCGCCGTGAAATTGGCCGGCACGAAATCGCGGATCGTCGAGCCGGTGCCGTTCTCGTGATGATCCGTCCACTCGCCCGTGAAATTCAGATCCCACTCCTCCGTGGGCCGCCAGCGGTAGCGCAGCCGCGCCCCCTCGCTGTTCTTGTCGCCCATGTCCTGGCCGGTGTTGACCTCCTCGACCGGGCCGTCGTGGCTGAACTTCCAGGCGCTCACGCGAATCGCAGATTGCTCCGTGACCGGCAGATTCACGGTGGCAGAGTATTGGCGCAGGTTCATCGAGCCGAAGGACGCTCTGAGCATTTCCTCCGTCACGTCGAGCTGCGGCACGTTCGTGAAGACATTGATGAGACCGGCCGACGCATTCTTGCCGAACAGGGTGCCCTGCGGTCCCTTCAGCGCTTCGACGCTGTGCACGTCCACCAGGTCGGCGATCGAGCCGACATTGCGGCCGAGCGGCACGCCATCGAAGGCGACGCCCACCGACTGTTCGAGGCCCTGGCCCACCACCTGGGTGGTGATGCCGCGGATGCCGAAATGATCGTCCCCCGCGCTGAAGCCGTGGGTGAACTGCAGGTCCGGCACCAGCCGCTTGAGATCGGCGGTGTCCGCCAGGTTCTGGGAATGCAGCAGCGCCTGGGAGACGACCGAGACGGTCATCGGGACGTTTTGCAGGTTTTCGCTGCGCTTGGTCGCCGTGACGACGATTTCCTCGAGGCTGGGTTCCCGATCGTCCGCGGGCGTGTCCGCCACGACCGCGTTCACGACCGGCTCGGCTGCCATGGCATGGTATGCGGTCTTGGTGGCCGGGCGTCTCCTCGCCGTGATGGTGACGGTATGCGGGTTCACGAATTCGAACTGCAGTTCCGAGGCGGCCAGCAGCCTGCGCAGGGCCTCTTCCGCGGTCAAGGATCCCTTGACCGCCGGCCCCTGCAGCATCTGCACGAGCGGGGAGGCGAACAGGATTTGGAGATGGGATTGCTGGGCGAGCGTGTTCAAGGATTCACTGAGCGGCGCCATCGGGATGTCGAGGGGGTGCGGGTCCGTCGGCGGCAACCCCTGTGCCCGCGCACTGCCCATGATCAGCGCCACCGCGCTCACCAGCGTCGTGAAAAATCGCATAGCCAGTCCCCCTGCCTTCTCAACGTCGTTATAGTCGGCCGATCTTCCAGCGTCGCCGCTGAAAGCGCTCGTTCCCATGCAGTGTAGTCGGCAGGCCAAAAGCCGGTAGTCTCCGCCCACTACCGGCTTTCGATGCCCGGCGGCACTATGGAGTCATGCATCCAGAGACTGCCCGAAGCGCGGCGCGGCTCGCCGGCGTTTCGTTCAAGGAACACTCGGCCGAGCTCAGACGCTATCTGCTGCGTCGTGTGGGACACCCGCAGGACGCGGACGATCTGAGCCAGGAGGTATTTGCGCGACTCCTGCGGGTGCGCGATGCAGAACTGGTCCGTAGCCCCCTCGCCTACGTGCTCGGGATAGCCGCCCACGTGATCCGGGAGTTCCGCCAGCGCAGGCAGCGTGAACTCGTCACCTTCGACTCACAGATCACCGACGCCACGTGCGAGCACACTGGTGCAAATTCGGCCACGGGTTGCGCCGAGCAGTGGGACGCACAAAATCGCCTGGAAGTGGCGCTCGCGCAATTACCGGCCACCCACAAACTGGTGCTCTTGTTGGTCAAACGCGACGGGCTTTCCTACGCGGAGGCGGCCGCCGCCTCGGGGCTGTCGATTCATACGATAGAGAAATACCTCGTGGAAGCGCGCGCCCGGTTGCGCGTCGCGCTGGGAACGCCCTGAACGTGGGCCACGATTCACATCGCCGCAAAACCCTCGCCTACCTGCGCGCCGAGGAAGCCGCCAACTGGGTTCAGATACTGGGAGACCCGAGTCACGAACAACGGGCGGACTTCGTATCCTGGCTGAAGTGCTCGCCGCAGAACGTGGAGGATCTCGTGTTCATGCTCGGCCTGGACGACGCCCTGCAACACATCGACCCGCAGCGCTCGCACGACATCGCCTCGCTGATGGCGCAGATCGACCCGCAGGTGACATCGTTTCCTGATGCGGCGGGTAGGCGCGCCGCCCCGCGCGCGCACCGACCCGCGCTCCGCCGGCCGTGGCGCAAGGCAGGCGTGGCCGTCGCCTGCGCGCTCGCGCTCGGCGGATGGCTGCTGATCTTGTCGAACGGCACGGCACCGCAAACGCTTCACACCGACGTCGGCGAGCAGCGTTCGTTCGAGCTGCAGGACGGCTCGATCGTGCAGTTGAGCGCCGATTCGCGTGCCACCGTCCGCTTTTCGCCGACTCTGCGGCAGGTGCGGCTCCTGCGCGGAGAAGCCTTGTTCCGCGTGCATCACGACCCCGCGCGTCCTTTCCGGGTGACGACCGACGAGGCGACCGCCGAAGACCAGGGCACCCAGTTCGACGTCTATGCCCGCGCAGATACCACCCGCATCGCGGTCCTCGAAGGGCGCGTGAGCATCGCACCCCGCCCCGCGCCGTTCGAGTCGAGCGTGGCAAGCTCTCGAAGCGGGGACACCGTCCGCGCCGTTCAACCTTTGTCCCTCGGCGCGGACGAAGAGGCGAGCATCGATCGCACCGGCCACCTGGTACGCGGCAAGAACCCCGTGTCCGACGCCGTCGCCTGGCGGCAGCGGCGCCTGGTCTTCCGGGGAGAGTCGCTCGCCCGCATCGCCGAGGAGTTCAACCGCTACAATCGACGGCGGCTGGTGATGGGAGACTCCGACGCATCATCCCGCCTGTACACCGGCGTGTTCGATGCCGACGATCCGGACTCCCTGGCCGACCTGTTGGCGCGTGATCCGAGTTTGATCGTCAACAGAACAAATCGCGAGGTGACCGTGCGGACGCGGTGACGAGAGCTTCATGCAGGTGGCCGGGGCAAATTTGCGGCTGCTGTCGACTCCCCTTGGGCGTGCACGTTCTCAGAAGCCGGGCGTCAGGAATTTGCAGGTAACCCCATTTGCTTTCGACAGGGGTTTGTCCAGAGTCGCGAGCGGGAGCTCGAGCGCCTCGGCAACGGCGACATACCACGCGTCGTAGCACGTTACGTTGTGCCGCAATTCCCAGCTGCGGCCGGCGAAGGGCTCAAAAGGAAACAACTCGATCTCGAGTTGCATGAGATCGTCCTGCGCCGCATTCGCCTCTGGCGTCGTAATCAGCTTTGCCCTCTCCAGGCGACGGAATATATTCGTCGCCTCAACACGTACCAGCTCCGGTGCCTGCAGCAAACCCCTTGCAAGAACATCTTCCGCCCATTCGCCGTAAGGTCCGCTGTCGACGAGAGCGGCAACCACGACCGACGAATCAATGACGACACTCAACGACGGTCAGCGTTTCTGCTGTCAAGCATCTGTTTGGAAGAGAGGCGAGTCTGCGTCGCGCGCTTTCTGTTGCGCACCTGCTGAAGCCAAGCTTCTATCGACGGGCGCGCAGCCAATCGCTCCAGCTCGGCGCGCAAGAACTCCTGCATCGACTTACCTTGCAGAGCCGCACGGGCGGCCAGCTCGTCGCGAACTTTCTCGGGCACATTACGAATGTTGATTTGAACGGTCATGCTTGCACTATGCCATCAATGCTGGCGTTCTGACAGTGCGTGCCGCAGTGGCTGCGCCTCGCATAGATCGTGCCCTGCCGGGCGCACAAAAGAAAACGGCGGCGCATCACGCGCCGCCGTCCATTCACGCCAAACGTACCGGCTCTTACAGCGCGGCCTGCCTCACGCTCGGATCGCCGTGCACGTCGGAACGGTCGAGGTTCATGACCTTGGTCCACGCCTTGACGAAGTCCCGTACGAACTTCTCCTGCGCATCGGACGAGGCATAGACCTCGGCGACGGCGCGCAGCTCCGAGTTCGAGCCGAACACGAGATCGACCGGCGTCGCCGACCACTTCAGCTTGTCGGTGGCGCGGTCGTGGCCCTCGTAGAGGCCCTCGGTGGCCGACTTGCTCCACTTGGTCGACATGTCGAGCAGGTTGACGAAGTACGTATTGCTCAACGTGCCGGGCTGGTCGGTCAGAATGCCGTATTCACCCGTGCCCGCATCGGCGTCGAGCGCCCGCATGCCGCCCACCAGCACCGTCATTTCCGGCACCGTCAAGGTCAGCTGGTTCGCCTTGTCCACCAGCAGTTCCGCCGGTGATCGTGCCTGCCCGGGGACGAAATAATTCCGGAACCCATCCGCGGTCGGTTCGAGCACCGCGAAGGCCGCCACGTCGGTCTGCGCCTGCGTCGCGTCCGTGCGGCCCGGCGTGAACGGAACCTGGATGTCGAACTGCGCCTTCTTCGCCGCCTGTTCGATGGCGGCGCCCCCGCCCAGCACGATCAGATCGGCGAGCGAGACCTGCTTCCCACCGGCATGCGCGCGGTTGAAATCCGTTTGAATGCCCTGCAGACGCTGCAACACCTTGGCGAGCTCGGCGGGATTGTTGATGGCCCAATCCTTCTGCGGCGCCAGGCGAATACGCGCCCCATTCGCCCCACCGCGCATGTCCGTGCCGCGGAACGTCGAGGCGGAGGCCCAGGCGGTGCGCACCAGCTCAGGCTCGCTCAACCCGGAAGCCAGGATCTTGGTCTTGAGCTGAGCCACGTCGCCTGCGTCGATCACCGGGTGATTCAGCGCCGGCAGCGGATCCTGCCAGATCAAGTCCTCCTGCGGAATCTCAGGACCGAGATAACGCGAACGCGGCCCCATGTCGCGATGCGTGAGCTTGAACCACGCCTTGGCGAACGCGAGCTTGAAGTCTTCCGGGTGATCGTGGAAGCGCTTCGAGATCTTCTTGTAGCTCGGATCGACTTTCAGCGCGAGATCGGTCGTGAACATGATCGGCGCATGCCGCAGCGTCGGATCGTGCGCGTCGGGCACGGCGCTCGCCGCCTGACCCTTCGCGGGGATCCACTCGGTCGCGCCGGCGGGGGTCTTGGTCTGCACCCAGTCGAACGCGAACAGGTTGTCGAAATACTGGGTCGTGAACGCGATCGGATTGGCGGACCAGGCGCCTTCCAAGCCGCTGGTGACGGTGTCGCCCGCGTTGCCCTTGCCGCACTTGTTCTGCCAGCCCAGGCCCTGCTGCTCGACGCCGGCGGCGGCCGGCTCCGCGCCCAGGCACTTGGCTTCGTGTGCGCCGTGCGCCTTGCCGAAGGTATGGCCGCCGGCAATCAGCGCCACGGTCTCCTCGTCGTTCATCGCCATGCGACCGAAGGTCTCGCGGATGTCCTTCGCCGCCGACATGGGATCGTGGTTGCTGTTCGGGCCTTCGGGATTGACGTAGATCAGCCCCATCTGCACGGCGGCGAGCGGCTTCTCGAGTTTGCGGTCGCCCGTGTAGCGGGTATCGTCAAGCCACTTCTTCTCCGGGCCCCAGTAAACGAGATCGGGTTCCCAGTCATCCCGGCGCCCACCGGCATAGCCGAAGGTCTGGAAGCCCATGGACTCCAGCGCGACGTTGCCGGTCAGGACCATGAGGTCGCCCCAGGAGATCTTCTGTCCGTATTTCTGTTTGACCGGCCACAGCAGACGCCGTGCCTTGTCGAGGTTGGCATTGTCGGGCCAGCTGTTGAGCGCCTCGAAGCGCTGCTGGGCGCCGCTCGCGCCGCCACGGCCGTCGTTCATGCGATAGGTGCCCGCGCCGTGCCAGGCCATGCGAATGAAGAACGGTCCGTAGTTGCCGTAGTCGGCCGGCCACCAATCCTGCGACGTGGTCAGGACCTTCTTGATGTCCTGTTTGACGGCGTTGAGGTCCAGGCTGTTGAACGCCCTGGCATAGTCGAAACCGTCGCCGAGCGGATCGGACTCGGCGGCATGCTGGCGCAGAGGCGCGAGATCGAGGTGGTCCGGCCACCAGTACTGGGTCGTCTGCGGGGGGCCATCGGCACTGGCCACGCCGGCAAACGCTGACGCAGCAACCGCGAGAGCGGAGAGCAACTTCATACGCATTGGGATAACTCCTAGATTACTTTTATTGCTTGGTCGTACACGAAAGCGGCTTTCGTGGCCCAAGGTGACAGGGCTACGGTAGTCGGCCAGGGCCCACACAGCCAATCGATCCTTTTCATGGTCTTGATAGACAGACTCTACCGCGGATCGTTTTCCCGCAGCCCGCGGTTCAGGCTAGCCCGGTGGCTCATACCGCGCTTGCGATCTCCCACGCAGTGCCGGCATGACGCACTGCGTTGTCGGGAAACGGCGGGAGCGGCACGTCTGCTGTCGATAGGAGACTGCGCTCAAGACCAGGTCTCGAGCACCACCCTTGCCTCGAGGTGGCGGAAGGCTCTGTCGCGGGTTACCAATACTGCGTTCAACGCCACAGCGTGGGCGGCAATCATCATGTGCAGGGGTGCGAGCGCCACGCCCCCCGACTCACAGACGCTGCGTAGGTCGCCGTACACCTCTGCGACTTGCGGGGTCCAAGGCAACGGCTGCGCCCTTTGCAAGAATGCGCGTACTCGCCTATTGAGACCAGTCGGGTTGCCTCGCTTCGCGACGCCGTACAGTAACTCCGCCTGGGTCACGGCCGAAACCGCCACCCCGTAAGTGGGCAGCTTCAGCAGCCGTTCTCTAACCCGCAGATCGTCGTCTCTGATCACATGACTGGCGATGTTGGTGTCGAGGAGATACAGGGTCACGCGACGCCTTCGAAAGGACCCCGCGACAGCGCCCCCTGCGCGCGATCCGCCTCACTCATGAAGTCCGACGGCACCGACGTCGTTCGGCACAGCTCAAAAAAATCTTCCCAGCTTTCGGGTCGGGACGACAAAACGACATCTCCCGTGTTCGGGTCACGCCGAATGTAGACCTCATCGCCCTCGAAACGAAAATCTCGCGGCAGGCGCACCGCCTGGCTGTGCCCGGTCATGAACAGTTTGGCAACGGTAGCCATGAGAACTCCCTTGCAACGGTACTAGATACTATACCATCGCGCGTAGATACTAATATACCTACTCTCTCGCGTAATCCGATCGCTCTCCGCTCAACGCCGCCGTTGCCGCCCCGCCCGTGCCGCCAGCAATACACCCGTCCCAGACCCGCCGCGGCGCTCCTCACCACCGCTTGGCACCTGCCCCTGCGCACGCGGCTCGCCCGCCGGGCCGCGCAACGGCAGCGTGATTTCCACCATCAAACCGCCCCCCGCACGGTTGCGGGCGCGAATGGTGCCGCCATGCGTTTCGACGCTGCGGCGCGCGATCGCCAGTCCCAGTCCGTAACCGTCCGTGCTGGAGCCGAGCGCCGAGCGGTAGAACGGCGTGAACAGCACATTCAGCTCTTCCTCGGGAACACCCGGACCGGCGTCGAGCACGCGTATCACGTAGCGGGGAGGAGCGGCAACGAGCGTCGTCTCGATCACGACCACGTCGCTGTTCGGCGCGTGCTTGAGCGCATTGCGGACGATGTTTTCGACCGCGCCGCGCAGCATCTCAGGCCATCCGGACGTCGTCGCAGAAGTCTCGTCCAACCAGCGCACCGTGCGGCCCGTGGCCTGCGCCTCGAAATTGGCATCCATGACGATTTCGAACACCAGTTCGCGCAGATCCACGTCCTGCTCTCTTTCCACGAGCTCGCCGGCTTCGATGCGGGACAGCTTGAGAAGATCCCCGACCAGCCGGTCGATGCGTGTGATCTCCTCCTCGATGCGCTCGATGGTCGCATCCTCACGGTCGTATTTCTGGCGTAGCAGCCCGACCGCCGCCTGCAGCCGGGCGAGCGGCGAGCGCACTTCGTGCGAGACGTCATGGAGCAGACGCCGTTGTCCTTCCATGGAGGACTGCAGCCGCTCGGCCATGCGGTCGAAATCGTGGCCAAGATCCGCCAGTTCGTCGTGCCGCGCGCCGATCGACGGGCCCACCCGCAACGCCAGGTTGCCGGACGACATCGCGCCGAAGGCGAAACGCAGGCTGCGGATGGGCTTCGCCACGTACCAGGCGAGCAGCACCGCCGTCAGCAGGCTGGCCAGCAGGGTCGCGATCGTCGGCGGCAAGGGCGGCAATCCGCGGAGCATCCCCCCGTCGCGTATGCCGACCGCGCGCATCATGTCCCGCCCGGCCGCGAACAAGAGATAGCGGTGACCGCTCGCATCCGTCACTTCCGTCGCCATCCCCGACTCGGGCGCTTGCAGATGCATCTGCCGGGCGTGCTCGAGCAGCCCCGGCGCGAGCTCACGCGAGAGCAGGTCGCGCCCGGCGGCGTCCACGGCGAACACCTTCTCGCGGCGTTCCTTCTGCACCCAGTCGGCGAAGGCGGGCTTCCCCGCATACCGCAGGATGATCGCAGCCGTCTCCACGGACGCCCCGGCCGCGGGACCCACGTCGATGTCGTTGCCCCGCTCGAAATGCCGGGCGGCAAACCAAAAGGTGGCGCCGATGGCCACGATGCCCGCGAGCTGCGCCAGCCAGATGAAGCCGAAGAACTTCCAAAACAGTCTCCCCACCGCCTACTCCTTGAGCAGCTGGTAGCCCTGACGGTGCACCGCCTGGATGAGCGAGCGGCCGTCCGAGAAGTTGCCGAGCTTGCGCCGGATGCTGCTCAAGTGCACATCGATGCTGCGGTCGTGGCGGGTGAGCGCCCGGCCGAGCGCCCGCTCCGACAGATCCGCCTTGCTGACCGGCCGGCCCGCCTGGCGCAGCAGCACTTCGAGCAGGGTGAACTCCGTGCTGGTCAGCTTCAACTGGGTGCCCTGCCACTCGGCGCGCCGCTGCTCCGGCCACATGGTCAGACTGCCGGAGACCAGCACACTGGCCGGCAGACCGGAGGCCGCGAGCGGCAGCGTACGACGCAGGATGGCGCGGATTCGCGCCACGAGTTCGCGCGGCGTGCAGGGCTTCGACACGTAATCGTCGGCGCCGAGTTCGAGGCCCGTGATGCGATCGACGTCGTCGCCGCGGGCCGTCAACATCAGCACCGGCACGCCGCTCTGATGGCGGATACGTCGCAGCACGTCGAGGCCGTTGAGTTTCGGCATCATGACGTCGAGCACCACCATCGAATAGTCGCCGGTCAACGCCTCGGCCACGCCGCGCGCACCATCGTTCTCGACGTGCACGACGAACGCTTCCTCCTGAAGATAGTCATGCAACAACGACGTCAGCTTGACGTCGTCGTCGATGAGCAGGATACGGGTCATGAAACTCAACGCCACCACCGCTTGAATTGGTCGTAGCGGCAAATTACAGGGTCGCAGGACGACGGGCAATGCGCGCGTGGTCCGCACGACCGCCCGTCATCCTGAAGCGCTGTCTCAGGCCTGGGCGTTGACCAGGTTGCCGAGCGGCGATGCGGATTGCATGTTGGTGGAGAACGCCTGCAGGAAGCTCGTGAGTCCCGCCGAGGTCCCGGTGCCGCCGAGATCGGAGACCAGCTTGTCGAACGCGGATTGCAGCGAACTCGCGGAGGACGAGGCGGAGGTGGCGGTGCCGTCGGTGGTGCTCGCCGACGCGGCGGTGCTCGCCGACGACGCCGTGCCGGAGGACGACGCCCCGCTCGCCAGCGACTGGATCAGGCTGTTGACGTCCGCGGCGAGGCTCGCACCCGTGCTCACGCCCTGCGTGCCCGCGACACTCGAGGTGCTGCCGCTCTGATCGCTCGAATCGCTCTGGGCCTGCGATTTAAGGGCCCCCAGCAGCGTCTGCATGAAGGTCTGAAAGTCTTTGGCGACGTTGTCGGCGGACGATGCACTCGTGGTGGACGAAGTCGCTGCCGTGCTGGCGCTGTCGGTGGCGGTGGTGGTCGCGCTGCCGGAGGCGGTGGTCGAGGAAGCACCGGTGGCGCCAACCGAGGCCAGGGCACTGAAGATCGCCGACAGCAGATCGCCGCCGGGCGGCTGGGACGATGTCGACGACACGCCGGTCGTGCTGGTGTCGTCGCTGTCGTCGCTGCCGTCGGCGCTTTGCGAAAGAATGTTCGACAGGGCCGACAAGGGGATGGACAGCCCGCTGCTCGAGATGGATGTGACGCTCATATGACTACTCCTTGATTGAGAGAACTCCGCGCAATCAGCGCAGTACCCACGTCAAGCAAGTTCTCGGCCGTCGCCGGAAAATCATCAGTCTCTAACCAGTAAAAAACCGTAAAACGATGTAAAGAAATTAACCGTAATGCCGACGCGGACCGCGGTCTCACAAAAATACCGCGCCGCGCGGCCGCCGTGCTCTGCCCGCCACGGCACGATCCTGCCCCGGGCGGCCGATGTTTGCCGCCGCCCTCGCGCGCCGCGTGTCAGGCCGTCACGTCCAGGGTGTTGCCGAGCGCGGACCCGCTCGTCGTGGTCGCTGCGGTCTTGGCGGTCGTGGCACCCGCCGCCGCGCCCGCCTGGCTCGCGGCACTGGCGACCGTGCTCGCCTTGCTCAACGTGGCGATTTCCGATTCGACCAGGGCGATCTGCGTCGCCACCAACTGCGCAGCGGTGGCATTGGCGGTGCTGCCCGACGCCTCGTCCGCGGACAACTGTTTTTCGTACTTGGTGAGCTCTTTCTGCAGTACGGCGATCTGTCCACTGCTCGAGCTGCTCGATCCGACGGCGGCTACCATGATTACTCCTGCAGCGGATGCTGCGGTTATGTCGATGCCCCTTCGCCAAAGCTATCGACCCTGCGCCGATTAACCTTAGCCCGCCCGGCGGTAAATTACGGTAAACGTGGCGCGGCGTGGTGCGGCAGCGTGTGCGCAAGGGCCGGGGCTATACTGGCGCCGGTTTGCGGGAGAGCATGATGGGCCTGAAAGAATGGGTCTCGACGGGGCGCAGACTGGGCGCCAGCGATCTGCATCTGGAGGGCGGCTCCGCGCTCGCCGCCCGCATCCGCGGCGACATGCGTGCGCTCGGCGACGCCGTGCCGGCCGGCGACCTCGTGCGCATCGGTCAGGAAGTGCTGCGTGCCGAGGGCTGGGCCCAGTTCCTGGCGCGCGGCTCCGCGGACGTCTCGCTGGTGGTAGCGGGAACCCGCTGCCGGATCAACTTCTACCGCACCATCCGCGGTCTCGCCCTCGCCATCCGGCTGCTCGCGCCTTCCGTCAACGACGTACGGGCCTGCAATCTACATCCGGATCTACGCCGGCTGGTCGACGCGACCACCGGCCTGGTGGTGGTGTCCGGCCCCACCGGCAGCGGTAAATCCACCACGCTCGCCGCGCTGATCGAGGAGCTGAACGCCACCCGGGCACGGCACATCATCACGCTCGAAAGCCCGCTCGAATATTTGTTCACCAACCGCCGCTCCTTCATCCGCCAGCGCGAGATACCCACGCACAGCCCGAGTTTCGAGCAGGCCATCATCGACGCCCTGCGCGAAAATCCGGACGTGCTCGTGATCAGCGAGATGCGCACGCCCGAAGTGATCCGCCTGACCTTGAACGCCGCCGAAACCGGACATCTGGTGCTCGCCACCCTGCATTCCGCCACCTGTGCCGAAGCGTTGAGCCGCATGTGCATGGCGTTTCCCGCCGATCTACAGAGCAACATCCGCGCCCAGCTCGCCGACAGCATGGTGGGCGTGCTGTGCCAGCGGCTCGATTTTCTGGAGGGGCCGCAGCTGCGCGTGCCGCGTTGCGAACTGCTGCTCGCGAGCAGCGGTGCGAAGGGCGCCATGCGTTCCGGCCAGTTCAGCCAGCTCGCCAACGTCATCCAGTCCGGCGGCGACGACGGCATGTGGACGTTCGACCGCTATCAACGCTGGATGGAGCAGAACCACGACTGGGTGCGTCCCACGGCCGCGCAGGCCACGACGTCGGCCGCCGCCGAGCAGAGCGCCACGGCGGGCGAGATCGCCGACGATCCGCTCCTCGCCAGACCGGGGCTGGGCGCTCGGCCCCGCCCCGCGGGTGCTCCGCCGCCGGCCGCACCGAACGACAATCCCATCGAAATCACCATCGACGAAGAGGCAGACCTCACCGAACTCGCGAAGCGCATCGAACGCCGCACGCGGTGAGCTTGCACGCGGCGTTCCATGGCCTCGATGCCATGTCCCGCCGCCATCCGCCGGATCGGATGGCACGCCGGTCCGCATTTTTATCTAATATCCTAGATATTTTTAATTTATCTAATATAGTAGATAAAATACTCTTATCTAGAAAAGGAGATGATTCACATGGAGTACGTCGCCCGCACCGCGCACCAACTGGGGAAGGCTTTCAGGAGCCGGCGCAAACAGCTCGGCCTGTCGCAAAGCGAAGTCGCGGCCACGGCGGGTCTGCTGCAGACCCAGATATCCGTGATCGAGTCCCACGATGCCAAGGCCACCGTGACCACGCTCTACAAGGCGCTGTCCGCCCTCGGGCTCGAGCTCGTCTTGCGGGAAATCGGCGGCCCCCAGGCTCCCGGCAGACGCTCACGGACGGAATGGTAGGCGATGGCGCGCGCGGCCAAGGTCCACTCCCTGTTCCTGTGGATGAACGGGGAGCGAGTGGGTGAATGGACGGCACGGGCCAATCATCCACAAACCCTCACCTATGCCGAGCAGTGGCTCGCCTCCCCGCTCTCGCGGCCGGTATCGCTGTCGATGCCGCTGGGTGCACCCGGCACACGCTACCAGGGCGCACTGGTCGAACGCTTCTTCGAGAACCTGCTGCCCGACAGCCGGCAGATTCGCCGGCGCCTGCGCCAGCGCTTCGACGCGAAATCCGACCAGGCTTTCGATCTGCTCACGGAGATCGGCCGTGACTGCGTCGGTGCCATTCAGCTCACGCAGGAGGACAGGGCGCCGAAAAACGTGCGCCGAATCGCTGCGGAATCTGTCGACACCGCGGCGATCGCCGAACTCCTGCGCAATACCACGAGCGCCACGGCGCTCGGGCGCGGTGTGAACGAGTCGGAATTTCGCATCTCGCTGGCCGGCGCGCAGGAGAAGACCGCGCTGCTGCGCCAGGCAGACCAATGGTTTCGGCCGCTGGGCGCAACCCCGACCACCCACATCCTGAAGCTCCCCATGGGCGAGGGCAACCGCGCGCGCTCGGTCGAAAACGAATGGCTGTGCGCGCAGATATTGACCGCCTACGGGGTTGCGACCGCTCGCTGCTGGATGGATCGGTTCGAGGAACAACAGGTGCTGGTCGTCGAGCGCTTCGACCGTCGGCTGTCGACGAATGGCCGCTGGCTCATGCGCCTGCCACAGGAGGACCTGGCGCAGGCGACCGGCACGGATCGCGAACGGAAATATGAGGCGGACGGCGGTCCCGGGGCCGAGCAGATCATGACGCTGCTGTTGGGGTCATCACAGCCTGCCCGCGATCGCCTGGATTTCTTCAAGACGCAGCTGCTGTTCTGGGCGCTGTGTGCGATCGATGGGCACGCGAAGAACTTCTCGATCTTTCTCGCCCCGCAGGGCGCGTATCGATTGACGCCCCGTTACGACGTGCTCTCCGCGTATCCGGTGCTCGGCGACAAGGCCGGTCAGCTCTCACCGCACAGGGTGAAGATGGCCATGGCGGTGCCGGGCGCGAAGCGCAGGCATTACCACTGGGATTCGATCACCTACCGGCACTGGCAGTATCTCGCCAAACGCTGCGGCATCGCCGGCGAGGTCGATCCGCTCACGACAGAGTTGCGCGAGTCGACACCCGCCGTGATTGCGAAAGTCCGCGGTTCGTTGCCGCCGGATTTTCCGCCCTCGGTGGCGGAGCCCATCCTCGAAGGCTTGGCTGCCGCCGTGACCCGGCTGCTGCCGCCCGGCCCCTGAGGCGTCCTTGATCTGCGCGTTGATATCGATTTGATGACGAAGCTGGGACCAACCCGTCCCACCGCTTGACGAGGAGCTTGGGTGCGCCGCCGGGGCGCCGTTATGATGTCGCCCGGCCCACAGCCCGACGACGCCGCTGCGACACCCTCAGACACCCCCACTGCCGAGACCTTCCCCATGCGAACCACCCCATGCTGATCGACTGGCCGCACGTCGGTCCCACCGTCGCCGCTGCGTTCCTCGCGTCGCTGGTCGAATGCGTCGAGGCCCTCACCGTGATTCTCGCCGTGGGCGCGGTACGCGGCTGGCGCGCAGCCCTGCTTGGCGCGGGCGTCGCCATCCTGGTGCTGTTCACGCTCATCGCCACGCTCGGTCCGGCCCTCACCCGCGCTCCGCTCGAGCTGTTGCAGCTCGCCGTCGGCACGCTGCTGCTGCTGTTCGGCATGCGCTGGCTGCGCAAGGCCATCCTGCGCGGCGCAGGCGTCTTGTCGCTGCACGACGAAGCTGCCATCTACACGCAACAGGAAGGTTCGCTGCGCGGCATCGCACCCCACACCGCCGGCCTCGACACCGTCGCCTTCGCCACATCGTTCAAGATCACCCTGCTCGAGGGCACCGAAGTAGTGTTCATCGTCATCGCCCTGGGCGCCGGCGGCGCCGGCCTCCTGCTGCCGGCCGCGTTCGGCGCGCTCGCCGCGCTGCTGGTGGTCGCAGCCTTGGGCGTCGCCGTGCACCGCCCCCTCGCCCGCGTGCCCGAGAACACCCTGAAGTTCATCGTCGGCGTGCTGCTGAGTGCGTTTGGCACCTTCTGGGTGGGCGAAGGACTTGGCCTGCCGTGGCCCGGCAACGACGGGTCCCTGGTCGGTCTGATCGCCGGCTTTCTCGCGCTCGCCCTGCTCGCCCTTCCCCTCTGCCGGGCCCGCGCCCGCCTTGCCGCCGCACCCGGGACACGCGTATGAAGTGGCTGCGGAGCATCCTCCGCGAACTGCTCGGCCTGTTCATCGACGACGGCAGCTTCGCCGCCGCCATCGTCGCCTGGATCGCCGTGGTCGCGTTCGTGCTGCCACGACTGCCGATTGCCCCCGCCCGGCAAGCACTGCTGCTTGCCGCCGGCCTGCTAGCCATCCTGGTCGAGAGCGTGTTGCGCAGATCGCGTCAACGATGACGCCACCCGCCCTGCAACGCGGGCCCCCATGACCACGCCGGCGTGGTCCATCGCCGACATTCCCCCGCAGGCCGGCCGCCGCTGCCTGATCACCGGCGCCACCGGCGGCCTGGGTTACGAGACCGCGCTTGCCCTCGCCCGCGCCGGAGCGGAGGTCATCCTGGCCGGGCGCAGCGCCGACAAGGGGCGTCTCGCGCTCTCGACTCTGCAACGCCAGTTACCCACGGCCCGGCTGCAGTTCGCGCTGATCGATCTTGCGGATCTCGAGTCGGTGGCCGCGGCGGCGGCCGCACTGCTGCACGACGCCCGGCCCCTCGATCTGCTGGTGAACAATGCCGGCGTCATGGCGCCGCCCGAGCGCCGCCTCACGGTCCAGGGCTTCGAACTGCAATACGGCACCAACCATCTGGGCCATGTCGCACTCACGGCCGCGCTGCTGCCGCTGCTGCGCGCAGGCAACGCATCGCACCCGAGCGGCGCGGCGCGCGCGGACGACGCGCCGCACCCGGGCACCGCACCGCGCGTGGTCACGGTGAGCAGCATCGCCCACCGTCGTGGCCGTATCGATTTCGACGACCTGCAATCAGCGCACCGCTACCGGCCATCCCGGGCCTACGCCCAATCCAAGCTCGCCAACCTGCTGTTCGCCTACGAACTGCAACGGCGCAGCGACGCCGGCCGGTGGGGCCTCACCAGCATCGCCGCCCACCCCGGCGTTGCGACCACCGACCTGTTCAGCAACGGACCCGGTACCCAGAGTGCGCTCGCCGCTTTGGTCGCACGCGTGCTCGTCCCGACCTTCGGCCAGTCCGCCGCCCACGGCGCCCTGCCCCTGCTGTTCGCCGCCACCGCACCCAGCGCAGCGCCCGGCGGCTATTACGGCCCGAACGGCTGGTACGAGCTCAAGGGCGACGTCGCTCCCGCCCAGGCCACGGCGACGGCGCGCGATCCCCGCCTCGCCGGCCGCCTCTGGGAGCTTTCCACGCAACACTGCGGCGCCCGCTGGCCCACGGCGCCCTGACCGGAGTCGGCGCCGCGTGACTAACGCGGCGCGGCGGGCTGATGACGCAGGGCGTCGTCGATGATCTGCAGCGAATGCCGGCACGTGTCCCGATCCGCCGGTCCGCCCAGGCACACCCGCACCGCCTGCGGCGCGGGCCCGGTCACCGTGAACGAGTCGGACACCAGCACGGGCACACCGTTCTCCCTCAAGTGCGCCGCGAACTCCATGCGGTCCCACGGCTCGGGCACGGTGAGCCACAGATGGAACGCTGCAGGCTTCGATACGTAGGACTTCGGCGGCAACACCGCCCGCGCCAGCGCCTGACGTCGGCACGATTCCTCGCGGATCGCCGACGTCGCGGCGTCGACGGTGCCATCCTCGATCCAGCGCGTGGCGAGGCTCACCAGGAGCGGCGCCGCCATCACGCTGGTGGTACGCAACGTGGCGGCGACGCGGGCGCTGTAGCGCGCGTTCGGCGTGACCACGTACGCAATCCGCAGCCCCGCGCCCACGCATTTTGCAAAACCGCTGACGAAGAAACACAGTTCGGGCGCGAGCGCTGCGAGCGCGGCCGGCCGCGTCGACGGCAGCATGCCGTAGGGATCGTCCTCGATTAGGGGCACGCTGTAGCGTCGCGCGATCTCGACCACCGCTTCACGCCGCTGCTGCGACATCACCGCCGTGGTCGGATTGTTGAGCGTGGGATTGAGATACAACGCCTTCGGCAGGTCGCTCGCGCACAGGGCGCCGAACGCCTCCGGATCGATGCCGGCGTCATCGGCGGGCAGGCCCACGAGCCGGATCCCCAACTGCGCCGCGATGCCCTTCAAACCCGGATAGGTGACGGCTTCACAGGCGATGCTGTCCCCCACGCGCGGCGCCAGGACCGCGCACAACGCAAGGAGCGCGGACTGGATGCCCGGACACACCAGCACGCGCGTCACGTCGAGTCCGGGCAGGTGGCGGGACATCCAGCTTACCCCCGCCGCGCGGTCCTCGGCAGCCCCGCCGAACTCCTGGTACCGCAGCAGCGTGTACGGATCCGCGCCGTTCGCGAGGGCCACGATGCCCCCGCGCATCCGCTGCAGCAAGGCGCGGTCCTGCGGCTCGGGCGGCATGTTCATGGTCATGTCGACGAGCTGCACGGGGGCACTGCGCCGGACCGCGCCCGAACCGATGAACTCGCGCACGAACGTACCGCTGCCCGCGCGCGAGTCGATGAGTCCGCGCCGCTGCGCCTCGGCGTAGCCGCGCGCGACGGTGGTGAAATTCAACTTGAGTGCTTTGGCGAGATTGCGCAGGGCCGGCAGCCGTTGGTTGGCCGCGAGCGCCCCCGACTGGATTTCGTCCGAGATCTGATCGGCCACGGCGAGATACGCGGGTTTCGCACTGCCGGCGACCGCCACCGCCCAGCGGTTCATTTCGTGAGACATGGCGCCTCCGCGCAGGTGAAAAGTGTATGCATGCTGTTGCGGAGCCCTACCGCCCGCGCTTCATCGTGAAGCATTCGCGTGACTGCACGCATCAACTCGGTGCGGCCCGCTGCCCGGGCGCCTGGTCGACCCACTCGCCTGGCAAATTCCCCTCGTTTTTTTATATTAAGAAAGATTTTCCTTTTCAACAATGTCTCATCTTGATCGCATGGCTGCCGGCGCGCGCCGGGTATCGGTGGCACGCAGGTTGCTGTCTCTGCCGTAATAAACCACCGGAGACCGTCATGCCCGCAGTAGAAGTCGCACCGTTCAAGAAAGGCGATTGGCTCGTTGATTACGAAGAGAAGGTGTTCGAGGACGTCAAGGCCGAGCCCGGCGAGAAGGCGCTGGTCACTTTTCATACAGTGGCGTTCGAGGGCTCCATCGGCTTCGTGAACCTGTTGCAGGCAACCCGGTTGCTGCGCAAGGGCTTCGAAACGTCGGTGTTGTTGTATGGACCGGGCGTAACGCTGGGCGTCAAGCGCGGCTTCCCAACCCTGGGCGACGAGGCCTATCCGGGTCACCAGAACATGAACAAGCAGCTCGAAAAATTCATGGCCGAAGGCGGCAAGGTCTATGCCTGCCGGTTTGCGCTGCAGGCGCTGTACGGACACGGCGAGGGTTCGTTGATCGAGGGCATCCGCCCCATCAGTCCGCTCGACGTGCTCGACATCGTGCTGCTCCATCGCAAGAGCAATGCTTTCATCCTCGACACGTGGACGGTCTGACCGCCGGCGGACCCTCCGGGGATCGGCTGCCGTGACGGGTTGCACGCCCGACGAGCGGACCCCGCATGGGTGAGCCCCGTGTCGTGCGCGCCGCCGCCGTGCAGTTCGCGCCCGACTTCGAGTCCCACGACGGCACGGTCGGGCGCGTGTGTGCCGCCATCGACGCCGCCGCGGCGCGCGGCGCCGAACTCGTGGTGTTCCCCGAGACGTGCGTGCCCTACTACCCGTATTTCTCGTTTGTGAAGCCACCGGTGCTGCAGGGCGCGGAGCATTTGCGACTGTACGAGCGCGCGGTGGTGGTACCCGGACCGGTGACGGCCCGGGTGGGCGAGCGCGCCCGTGCGCACGGCGTCGTGGTCGTGCTTGGCGTCAACGAGCGCGACCACGGCAGCCTGTACAACACACAACTGATCTTCGATGCCGACGGCACGCTCGTGCTCAAGCGCCGCAAGATCACGCCCACTTACCACGAGCGCATGATATGGGGTCAGGGCGACGGCAGCGGCTTGAAGGTGGTGGACACCCGCGTCGGGCGCGTAGGGGCGCTCGCGTGCTGGGAGCACTACAACCCGCTCGCGCGCTACGCGCTGATGACGCAGCACGAAGAAATCCACTGCTCGCAATTTCCGGGCTCGCTGGTCGGACAGATATTCGCCGACCAGATGGCCGTCACCATCCGGCATCACGCACTCGAGTCCGGCTGTTTCGTGGTGAACGCCACCGGCTGGCTGCACGATGCACAGATCGCTGCGATCACCGAGGATGCAACGCTGCAACGAGCGCTGCGCGGTGGCTGCCACACCGCCATCGTCTCGCCCGAGGGTGTGTATCTCGCCGCCCCGCTCACCGAAGGCGAGGGCCTGGTGGTCGCCGACCTCGACATGGCCCTGATCACCAAACGCAAACGCATGATGGATTCGGTGGGGCATTACGCCCGGCCGGAACTGCTGAGGCTCGCCATCGATGCGAGCCCTGCCGCGCCCACGATGCCGCTCGCCGGCGCCTTTACTCTCCCGGAGAACCGCGATGAACGACAAGCAATCCCTTTCGGAGGCGAGCCGTCTGCTGATGACGGAGCTGCAATCGCGCGGCCTGCGGCTGGTTGATCCCCGAGCGGGAGCCGCCAGCCGCCGCGGCGGCGCCGGCCCCTCCGACCACAAGGCCGTGATCGTCGACGGACACACCATCATGGTGCCGGTGCACACCTCGACCGCGTGGGAATCGCCCTATCTCGCCGCCTCCCCCGACGCGCACGGCACGAGCCAACTGCACCGCGACGGCGTGGCCGTTGCCGACATCCGCTTTCCGCGTCAACCCCGCTTCTACGCGCTGCAGACGTTCGACGGCATCCCCTATGGCCACATCGCCACGCTGCACGGCTCCGACGTGCTCGCCACCACGGTGCTGCAGACCTGCATCCGCTACGCGAGCCGGCACAAGACCTGCCGCTTCTGCGCCATCGGCCAGTCGCTTGCCGCCGGCCGCACCGTCGCCCACAAGACGCCGGAACAGCTCGCCGAGGTGGCACGCGCCGCCGTGCTGCTCGACGGCGTCAAGCACATGGTGTTGACCACGGGCACGCCGAACGCCACGGACCGCGGCGCGCAGATCCTCTGCGACAGCGCGTTCGCGATCAAGGCGGCCGTCGATCTGCCTTTGCAGGGGCAGTGCGAGCCGCCGGACGACGACCGCTGGTTCGAGCGCATGAAGGCGGCCGGCATCGACTCGCTGGGCATGCACCTGGAGGCGGTCACGCCGGCCGTGCGCGAACGCATCATGCCCGGCAAGGCGAGCGTACCGCTCGAGCGCTATTTCGAAGCGTTCGCCGCCGCGGTGCGCGTGTTCGGGCGTGTCCAGGTGAGCACCTACGTGCTCGCCGGCCTCGGCGACACCGCCGCCGAAATCCTCGACATGTGCGAGACGCTGCTCTCGCTCGGCGTGTACCCGTTCGTGGTGCCCTTCGTGCCGATCAGCGGCACGCCGCTCGAAAGCCATCCCGCGCCCAGCCCTGAGTTCATGCGCGCGGTGCTCGCTCCGCTCGGCGCCATGCTGGCCCGCGCGGGACTGCGCTCCCGCGACATCAAGGCCGGCTGCGGCCGCTGCGGTGCGTGCAGCTCGCTGTCGGTGTTCGAAGCGCAGGCGTGACGCATGCCCACCGCCCTCACGTCGCCACCGCTGCACGACCTCGCCACCGACTACGTGCCCTGCGAGTACCGTATCAAGTGGGCCGAGTCCGATTGGGAGCATCGCGAGGCCCATGCCCTGCGCCGCACGGTCTTCTGCCGCGAGCAAGGACTGTTCGGCGACGATGACCGGGATGCCATCGACGACCACGCCCAGCTCCTGGTTGCCCTGTCGTGCGTCGGCGGCGCCCCCGACGAGGTGGTCGGCACGGTGCGCATTCATGAGGCAGCCCCGCGCCTGTGGTGGGGCTCACGGCTGGCCGTGTCCGCCGCCTACCGCAGCTTCGGACGCATCGGCGCCACCCTCATCCGCCTCGCCGTCTCGAGCGCCCACATGCGCGGCTGCGACACCTTCCTCGCCCACGTGCAGAGCCAGAACGTGACCCTGTTCGAACGCCTGCACTGGCACCTGCAGGGCACGCTCGACCTGCACGGCCGCCGCCACGCGCTGATGCAGGCCGACCTCGCCCACTACCCGCCCTGCGCGACCCCGTACAGCGGCTTCGTCACCCGCGCAACGCCTGCTCGGGACCGAACCGCACCCGCCCGGGTCGGCGTATGACCGCCGGCGAACTCGCCGCCGCCGTGCGCGACAGTCGTGGCTTCCGCCACAAGCACGACTTGAGCTAGGTCATGAGTGCGTTGCAGAGCGGCGTGGCCGCCACCCTCGATGCCGGCCGCGACGGCTTCCCAGCGATATCGGTCGCCAACGGCGACGACTGTGCCGCCATACCCGACGGCGAGGGTCACTTGTTGTTCGCCATCGAAGGCTTCGTCGAAGACTTCGTGCAGCAACAACCGTGGTTCGCCGGCTACTGCGGCATCATGGTCAATGTCAGCGACATCTATGCCATGGGCGGCCGGCCGCTGGCCGTGGTCGATGCATTATGGAGCGAGGGCATGCACCCGGCCGGCGAGATACTCGCCGGGCTGCGCGCCGCCGCCGGACGCTACGGGGTGCCCCTCGTCGGCGGCCACAGCAACAACCGGGCCGCCCGCGGCCAGCTCGCCGTCGCCATCCTCGGCCGCGCACAGCGCCTGCTCACGAGCTTCGCCGCGCGCCCCGGCGATCGCCTGGTCATGGCCGTGGACCTGCGCGGTCGCTACCAAGATCCGTTTCCCTACTGGAACGCTTCCACCGAAGCCCCGCCCGCGAGGCTGCGCGCCGATCTCGAGATCCTCGCGGAGCTCGCCGAGCGTGGGCTCTGCGACGCCGCCAAGGACATCAGCATGGCCGGCACGCTCGGCACCCTGCTCATGCTGCTCGAGTGCTCACGCGTCGGCGCCTCGATCGACATCGAGACGATACCGCGTCCCGCCGGCGCCGACGGCGGCGCGGGCGCCGCCCCGGATGACGACGCAACCGCAAAGGCTGGCGCGCACGGTCCCGACGTCGACCACGCGCTGCTGCGCTGGCTCACCGCGTTTCCGAGCTACGGCTTCATCTTGAGCGTACGGCCCGAACTTGCCGCGAGCGTGCTGGCGGCATTTCACGCGCGCGACCTGGCCGCTGTCGAGCTGGGCGTGGTCACCACCGCCACCCGCCTCGACATCCGTCATCGCGGCGGCGACGCCCTGCTGTGGGATTGGGCGGCGGAACCGTTCATGGCGGCGCGACCGGCCACGCTCGCCCGCTCGCAGGGGCACGACCCGGCGCCGGGGTACGGCCCGGCGCACAGGCGCGCGCTTGCCTGACCTCGTTCACCTACGCTTTGCCGCGCACCACCCGGCGCCGCTGCGCGTGGGGCTGCTCACCCACTCGGTCAATCCCCGCGGCGGCGTCGTGCACACGCTGGAACTTGCCGAGGCGTTGCACGCCGCGGGCCTGCAGGTCACCGTCATGGCGCCGGCTGCCCGCGGGCAGCTGCTGTTCCGCTCGATGCGCTGTGCGGTCGAGCTGGTGACGGTCGCACCTGAACAGCCGGACCTCAAGGAGCGGGTGCGCGCTCGTATCGAGGCCTACGTCGAGCACCTGTCAACGGCGCGCGGCGCCGGATTCGCACTCGACGCGTTCGACGTCCTGCACGCCCAGGACGGCATCGGCGGCAACGCGCTCGCCGAGCTGTGCGAGCGTGGGATGCTGCGCGGTTTCGTGCGTACCGTGCATCACGTCGATCGCTTCGCTGACCCGGAACTTGCGGCGTGGCAGGACCGTGCCATTCGTGGCGCACGGCGCGTGCTGTGCGTGAGCCAGACGTGGCGGACGTCTCTCGCGCACGAGTACGGCATCGACGCCGACGTGGTCGGCAACGGGGTCGATCTCGGGCGCTTCACGCCGGCGCCGGCACCGGCGGACGCCGAGACGTGCCGGCGTCTCGGCCTCGCACCGGGCGCGCCGTTGGTCTTGAGCATCGGCGGTATCGAGCCGCGCAAGAACACGCTGCGTCTGCTGGAGGCGTTCGTCGCGCTGCGCCGACGGCTGCCCCGCGCGCAATGGGCGCTGGTCGGCGGCGCGAGCCTGTTCGAACACGCGAGCTACCGCAGCGACTTCGCCGTCGCCCTTGCCGCGAGCGGCCTTGGCGTAGGTCCCGGACGCGACATCGTCATCACCGGCACGCTCGCCGACGTCGACATGCCCGCGGTGCTGCGGCTGGCCGACGTGGTCGCGCTGCCCTCGGTGAGCGAAGGCTTCGGCCTGGTCGTGCTCGAAGCGCTGGCGAGCGGCACGCCCGCGGTGGTGTCGCGCCTCGCGCCGTTCACCGAATACCTGAGCGAGGACGACGTGCACTGGGCCGACCCGCTGGATGCCGGGTCCATCGCGCGGGCGCTGCACGCCGCGCTCACGGAACACGGCGCGGCGACCCAAGCGCACGCAGCGGGCGTACCGCCGGTCTGTGCGCGTTTCAGCTGGACCGCGAGCGCGGCACAACACATCACGCTGTACCGACGCTTCGTGGCCGACGGCCACGCGGCCGTGCACTGAGCCACGTATGCCGTCCATGCACTATCGTGTGCGCTGGCCCGATGACAGTGAGAGCGACTGCTACTCGCCCTCTCTGGTGATCCGCGATTATTTCGTCGTCGGCGTCGGTTACCCGCTCGCTGAATTCCTGGAACGACTGCGCGCGGCCACCGCCATCGCGTCGGAGCGGGTGCGCGTGAAATATGGGTTTCCCTGCTCACGGGCCCTCGGTCAACTCACCCAGGTGGAACAGCGGGCGGAGCGCTTCGCCGGCCATCCGGATGCCCGGGTCGTGATGGTCGAATTCCTTGGAGACGAGGCAACGCCATGACGCATGGAGACGCAGTGCTGACTCATCACGCGGTGGTTATCGTCGGCGGCGGCCAGGCCGGATTGTCGATGAGCTATTATCTGCAGCGCGCCGGTATCGAGCACGTGGTGTTCGAGCGACACAGCGCCCTGCACGTCTGGCGCGACCGGCGCTGGGACAGCTTCTGTCTGGTGACGCCGAACTGGCAATGCCAGCTGCCGGGACATCCCTACCGCGGCGGCGATCCGCATGGCTTCATGAAGAAGGAGGCCCTCAACGAGTATCTCGCCGGGTTCGCCGCCGCCGTCGCGGCGCCCCTGCGGGAGGGCGTCGCGGTACGGCGGGTGACACGCCGGGGCGAAGGCGGCTACCTGGTGTCCACCTCCGCCGGTGAGTGCACGGCAGCACAGGTGGTCGTCGCCGCCGGCGGCTACCACGACCCGGTGATCCCGCGCAGCGCCGAACGCCTGCCGAAGGACGTTCACCAGCTGCATTCCGAGCAATACCGCGGCCCGGGCCAGCTGCCGCCGGGTGCCGTGCTGGTGGTTGGCTCCGGACAGTCCGGCGCACAGATCGCCGAGGACCTGCACCTGGCCGGCCGCCAGGTCCACCTCGCCGTCGGCAAAGCCCCGCGCTGCGCCCGTTTCTACCGCGGCAAGGACGTGGTCGACTGGCTGGCCGAGATGAATTACTACGAGCTGCCGGTGGGGGCGCACCCGTTGCGCGAGGGGGTGCGTGACAACACCAATCATTACGTCACCGGACGCGACGGCGGGCGCGACATCGACCTGCGTAAATTTGCCGCGGAGGGCATGCAGCTGTACGGCGTGTTCGCCGGCGCCGATGGCACGCGGCTCGAGTTCCAGGCGGATCTGGGCCGGAACCTCGACGCTGCGGACGCCGTCTACAACGGCATCAACGCGAGCATCGATCAATACATCGATGCGCATGCCCTCGACGCGCCCCCCGCCACGGTCTACACGCCGACCTGGCGGCCCGGCAGGGAGCGCACGGAACTCGACCTGCGCGACGCCGGCATCGCCTGCATCGTCTGGTGCATCGGTTTCGCGCCGGATTTCGGCTGGCTCGACGTGCCCGTGTTCAACGGCCGCGGCAGCCCAGGCCACGAGCGCGGGGTCACTGCCCACCCCGGTTTATATTTTTTAGGGCTGCCCTGGCTGCACACCTGGGGTTCGGGGCGCTTCTCCGGCATCGCCCGTGACGCCGAATACCTGGCGCGGCAGATCGAAAGCCATCACGCCGTCCTCAGCCGACGCGCGACAGGTGGCGTCGGGCCGCCTTAGCGACGCTGGCGCCCCGGGCGTCGATACCCACGTCGTAGAAACTAAGGGCTCCTATCGGTTGAGTACCGAGATCCCCGTCGGTTTCGACCCGCCGGGACCCGCGGACACTGTACCGAGCAGCGTCAACGCCCCGCTCGCGCCGATCGAAAATTCGGTGACGTTGTCCGTCCCGCGATCGGTCACGTACAGGTACTTTTGGGTGAGATCGACGGCCAGAAAGTTAGGCCCCGTGCCCGCGCCCACCGTCACGCTCGGTTGCGCGGTCAGGGCGGTCAACACGCCGGCCGCGCTGACGTTGAACGCTGACACCGTGCCGTCGCTGCGGTTGGCCACATACGCATAGGTGCCCGCGGTACCGCCATCCAGCGCGATGGCGAACGGACCGTTGCCGGTCTGCACGGTGGGCGTTCCCATGGCGGCCAGCGCGCCGGTCGTTCCGACGGTGAACTGCGCGACCGTGTGGGCAGCGTAATTGGTGACGTAAACATGCGCTCCGCTCGGGTCGATCAGCACGTCGGTGGGGCTGTTGCCGGTCGCCAGCGAAGCGTTCGGCGCGGCCATCGGCGCGAGCGCGCCGCCGGCCCCGACGGCGTACTCCAGGATGGTGTTGCCGGTGTAGTCCGTGACGTAGGCATACCCATTGGCGGCCAAGGCGATGGTCGCAGGGTGCTGGCCCGCCGGGACGGTGCCGGCGGGCACCAGACCTCCCGTAGCGTTGAAGGTGAACTCGGAAATCATGCCGGTGGGATTGGTCCCGTTCGACATCACCCCGTCGTCGTAATCGACCACGTACGCATACCGTCCCGTCGGATCGATGGCGATGCTGTTCGGACTGTGTCCCGTCGCCGCCGTCGGCGTGGTCATCGACGTGAGCGTGCCGTCCGGATTGACGTTGTACTGCGAGACCGTGTCGCTGAAGTAATTGATCACGTAGGCGTACAGGCCGGACGGCGCGAAGGCCACCGCGAACGGGCCGCTTTGCGTGCTCACGCTGCCGAGCGACATCAGCGTACCGTCGGCATTGACCCGGTACTGCGCCACTCCGGCGGCCCCGGTCGATCCCAGATTCGCGACGTACACGTACTGCTGCGCGACCACCGTCAGGGTCGCCGCGTTCGAGGGCGTTGTACCCAACGCCGCGCTGATCTGGGTGGTTCCGGCGTAGAGCGCCGTCGCGAGTCCCGGCACGGGATTGGTGGCCGCGTTGCTGATGGTCGCGATGCTCGGCACGCTCGACGTCCAGGTCACGGCCGAGGTGAGATTCTGCGTCGATCCATCGCTGTAGGTGCCCGTGGCGGTGAACTGCTGCGTGGACCCGTCGAGCACGCTGACGGTCATCGGCGTCACGGTGATCGACACCAGCGTGGCCGCGGTGACGGTGAAGGTGGCGGTGGCAGACGACCCGTTGAGAGTCGCCGTGATGGTCGTCGCACCGACGCCCGCCGCGGTCGCCGTCCCTTGCGACCCGGGAGCGTTGCTGATGGTGGCCACCGTGGTGGACGATGACGTCCAGGTCACCGTGGTGGTCAGGTCCAACGTCGACATGTCGCTGTAGGTGCCGATGGCCGTGAAGGGCTGGGTGGTGCCGGCCGCGGCCGTGGCGGTCACCGGCGTCACCGCAAGGGACGTGAGCGTGGCGGCCGTCACCGTCAAGGCTGTGGAACCACTGACCCCGTTCAGACTGGCCATGATGGTCGCCGTCCCCTGCGCGAGCGTCGTGACGACCCCCTGGGTGCCGGCCGTATTGCCGACGCCGGCGATGGTCGGTGCGGAACTCGCCCAGGTCACCGCCGTGGTGAGCACCTGGGTCGAATTGTCGGTGTAGGTGCCCGTCGCCACGTATTGCTGCGTGCTGCCGGCCGGCAGGCTGGCATTGGCCGGCGTCACCGCGATCGATGCGAGGGTCGCACTCGTGACGGTCAGGCTGTCCGTGCCCATGATGCCCGCGTAGTTGGCAGTAATGGTGGTCGTCCCCGCCGCCAGGCCTGCGGCGAGGCCGTAAGAACCCGCCGTGTTGCCGATGGTCGCCACACTCGTCGCGGACGAACTCCAGGTCACCGCATCGGTGAGATCCTGATGCGACCCGTCGCTGTAGATGCCGGTGGCCGTGAGCTGCCGGGTGGTCCCGACCGCGATGCGCGGCCCGCTCGGTGTCACGCTGATCGACACCAGCGTCGCCGCCGTCACCGTCAGCGTGGTCGAGCCCGACGCGGTGCCGCCGGTCGTGGTCGCCACCGTCGCGCCGATCGTGGTGGTTCCGGCCGCCACCGCGGTCGCCAACCCCGAATCACCCGCCATGGCGTTGCCGATCGTGGCCACGCTCACCGCGGAAGAAGTCCACTGCGCATTCGCCGTCACGTCGTGCACGGTGCCGTCGGTATAGACCGCAGTGGCGACGTATTGACGATGCGTCCCCTGCGCGAGGCTGATGTTCGCCGGCGTCACGCCGACGGACACCGCCGTCGCCGCGGTCACGGTCACCGTCGCCGTGCCCGTCACCGCCCCCGAGGTTGCCGTGATGACCGCCGTACCCTGGCCCACACTCATGACCTGGCCCTGCGTGCCTGCGGTGTTGCTCACCGTCGCCACCGCGGGCGTGCCCGACGTCCACGACACCGAGGTGGTCAGCGTCTGCATCGACCCGTCGCTCAAGGTGCCCACCGCGGTCAGCGGCTGGGTTGCGCCCAGACCGATGTTGGCCGTGGGCGGTGTCACGGCGATCGACACCAGCGTCGCCGCCGTCACCGTCAGCGTGGAATACCCCGACACGCCGTTCAAGGTGGCGGTGATGGCCGCCGAGCCCACGCTCACGCCGGTCGCGAGCCCGCTGGCCGTCACTGTGGCAATGGCTGCGTTCGAGGTGGTCCAGGTCGCACTCGCAGTGACGTCCTGCCGCGAATTGTCTGTATAGAGTCCCGTGGCCGTGAATTGCTGGGTCATCCCCGCCGCAATGCTCAGGTTGGCCGGCGAGACGCTGATCGACGCCAGCGTTGGTGCGACGACGGTGAGCGTGGTCGTGCCAGACACGGTGGCCGACGCGGTGACCAGCGCCGCCGTGACGGTCGTCGACCCTACGGATATCGCCACGCCCAGGCCGGGCGTGGCAGCCGCGTTGCTCACCGTGGCCACCCCCGGCGCGGACGACGTCCACGTCACCGACGACGTGATATCCGCCTTGGTGCCGTCGTCGTACAAACCGGTGGCGATGAAATTACGGCTGAGGCCCACTGCGAGCGTGGCGTTTGCCGGACTCACCGCGATTGACTGCAGCACGCGCGTGGATCCCGTGCCGGAACCGCTCAGCACGGTGACCGCGGTCGAGGACGCCCCGCATCCTGCGAGTACCGCTCCGAGGAAGGCCACCCACACCGTGGCGACGAGTGTTCCCGCGTGCTGCCGGAAGAGTGTTCCGTACGTCGGCCGGGCGCCATGACCCGCACGACGCTTCACAGTCGACTTCCATGAATGGGCGTGGCGGTGCCTAATTGCGGAGACGGTCATGAAGGTGAACATTAAACGATCTTTATTGATTTGGCCGTGACGGTGTTCGTGTTCGGCCGGAGCATACGATGTCGGCCACGCAAAATCACGCGGCGAAGCCGTTTCACGGGTTCATTTGCATTACGTGCCCAAAGCGGCCGGTGAAAGACCGCGCAGCACTTCGACAGACCTGCATAACCCGGTGTCGGTGGCGTGCACCGCGCCGCGCGCGGGCACGGTAAGCGAGCAGGTTTTGCTTGTAAATCAAGGAAGCGTGCCGGAAGATCGAGTAATGAATCGTGCCGTAAATGTAAAGATTGTCTTGCACGCCGCACGCGTATGACGACGCGACGCTCGCACACTGCATCGAGCATCACCAAAAAACGAAAGGCTTCGCCCGCACGGGACTGGGCGTGCCGTTGACCTTCTTTTTTGCGGAAAAACGTCACAAACGCGAGTGAGCCACCATGCTGGACGAACCCCCTACCCGGCACACGATATTATCCCTGCTCTTCGTCGGCGTGTCGGCAGCGCTCGCCCGCAGCGTGCAGGACGCTTGTGCGTGCGATAGCGATCGTGAGATCGACTGCCGACTCGAACGCGTCGCGCACGTCTCCCGGGCTCTGGAAAGACTGCGCGGCAGTTCGTTCGCCGCCGTGTTGATCGAGCTGCACCGCCCGCAGCTCTACACCACTCTACGGACGCTGCAGCGCCTGCATGGCGCAGTGCCGCAGGTGCCGGTCATCGTGTTGGGGGACGAGCGAGGCGAGGAGGTCACCGCCCACGTCCTGGAAAACGGCGCCGACGAATACCTGTTCACGGACGAGTTGAACCACCAGTCGCTGATGAGAGCGGTGAGCAACGCCATCCGCGTGAAGACGGGCAGCGATGAGTTCTTCCTGGAAACCGACCTCGCTCCCGTCATCCTGAATGCCATCGGCGAAGCCGTGGTCAGCCTGGACCTCAGCGGGAGGGTGACCTACCTCAACCGTGCCGCACGGCGTCTGACCGGCCGGCCCGGCGCCCAGGCGCTCGGTATGGAGTTCAAGGAGGCCTTCAGCTTCCTCGACGGCCGCACCCGCGAGCCCGTCACCCATCCCATCGAGGCGGCGAGACAATCCCGGCCGAGCCCCGGCTGGGCGCAGGCCTGCGTGCTGGTCCGGCCCGACGGCACGGAATTGCCCATCGAAGATTCCACCAGTCCCATCCACGATCGCGCCGGGAATCTGTCGGGCGCCGTGATCGTCTTCAGCGACTTGAGCGAATCGCGCGCCATGGCGCAACGGATGGCCTATCTCGCGCAGCACGACTACCTCACCGATCTGCCCAACCGCATGCTGCTCAACGAGCGGCTGAGCCAGTGCATCACGCTCGCCACGCGCCACGAGCGGCGGCTGGCCATTCTGTTTCTGGACCTGGATCACTTCAAACACATCAACGACTCCTTGGGGCACTCCATCGGCGACGAACTGCTCAAGGAGGTCGCGCAACGCCTGACCCGCTGCGTACGCCAGTCCGATACCGTGAGCCGGCAGGGCGGCGACGAGTTCGTCGTGCTCCTGTCGGAAATCGATGTCGCCCAGGATGCCGCGACGGCGGCCGAGAACATCAGACAGACCCTCAATGAACCCTACCGCATCGGCGGACATCCCCTGCACCTGGCGGCGAGCATCGGCATCAGCCTGTTCCCCGAGGACGGGCGCAACGGCGAGACCCTCTTCAAGAAGGCCGACAGCGCGATGTATCACGCGAAAGCCAGCGGCCGTAACAACAGCCAGTTCTTCGAGGAGGAGATGAACGTGCGCGCCACACAGCGGCAATCCATCGAAGGCGCCCTGAACCACGCGATTTCCCGGCACGAGTTCGTGCTGCACTACCAGCCGACGGTGAACCTGCAGACCGGTGCGGTGACCGGCGCGGAAGCGCTCATCCGCTGGCACCATCCCGAGCGCGGCCTGGTGGCCCCGGGGCTGTTCATCGGAATTGCCGAAGAATCCGGTCTCATCGAGCCCATCGGCAAGTGGGTGCTGCGCGAGGCCTGCAGGCAGGCCCGGGCCTGGCTCGATGCGAAGCTGCCATTTCAGAAGATCGCCGTCAACATCTCGGCCGCAGAGTTCAACAACAAGGCGTTCCTGTCGAACGTCTGCGCCATCCTCGAGGAAACCGGTCTCGATCCCGGCTTCTTGGAGATCGAGCTGACCGAAACCGCCGTCATGCGCAACGTCGCGGCGACCTCGCACGTGCTCGAAGCGTTGAGCCGCCTCGGCGTGCGCTTCGCCATGGACGACTTTGGCACCGGCTATTCGAGCCTCACCTATCTCATGCGTTTTCCGATCGACACCTTGAAGATCGACAGATCCTTCGTGCAGGACATCGTCGCCAACGAAAACGCCGCGACCATCGTCAGCGCCGTCATCAACCTCGGCCACAGCCTCGCGCTGCACGTCGTCGCCGAAGGCGTCGAGACCGCCGCCCAGCTCGATTTTTTACAGGCTCGCGGCTGCGGCGGCGGCCAGGGCTTTTACTTCGGCAGCCCCGCCGGCGCCGACCAGTTCCGCGAAATACTCGAGGCGGGTCTGGCGGTTTAGCCGCGTTCTCTGAGGGGGCATTGCGCGGTTGCGCCGCGCAGTGCGCTGACGCACTATATCGCTGGGGAGGCACCGGACCAATGAAACCGATTCCGCTGACCGCTGAAACCGCTGCAGTCGCCCGGCGTGTCCTCTGGTTCGAACCGCCGGCCGAGGCGCTCGCCGATCCCGTGCGCTTCATGGCTTATGCGATGGCCTATGCCACGCACGAGGACATGCAAATCCTGCGGGCGCATGTGCCGGACAACGCATTTCGCGAAGCACTCGATCGAGCGCCGCCCGGCATCATTGATGCGCGCTCCTGGGCGTATTGGAATTCCAAGATGGGCCGCTGGCCAACCCCGCCTGCGCCGTAGCGCCGTTTTGGAGGAGATGCGGGATGAGCGGTGCGGGACCCATTCCAGGCTCCGCCTCTTCAAGGTCATGAGAAGTCGCCGGCCAGCGTCTTGAGATCGATGCCGAGGCGCCTCAGCCGGGACCGCAGCACCGGCAGCTCCTCCTTCATGAAACGGCGCTTCTCCCGGCGCAACAGGATGTCGCGCACCCCCTTGCGCAGCATGAGTCCTTCACCGCGATGCCTTTCGGTAAAGCCCTCACGCGCAAGTTCCTTGTAGGCACGCGCCACCGTGAGCGGATTGACGTCGCTGTCGAGCGCCAGCTGCCGTACGGAGGGCAGCATCTCCTCCTCGAGATAGACCTGATCGAGGATACGTGCCACCAGCACTTCCATCAGCTGGCGGTAGATGGGCACGTCCTCGACCCATTGTGGGCGGTGCAGTTTCGTCATGCTTTGCTTTATACACGAGTTCGACTTGCGGGTCATCGTATTGATGAGGTAGTGTATTACCGTGGCAATACACCAAGAATCCGGCCCGGCGGAAGATGCCTTCTTCCGCCTCCGTGACGTCAGCAAGACCTATCTGACGGGCTCGGTCGAGACCACCGCGCTGGCAAACATCAGCCTCGACGTACGGGAGGGCGAATTCGTATGTCTGATGGGACCTTCGGGTTGCGGCAAATCGACCCTCTTGAACATCGTCGCGATGCTCGATACGCCGACCAGCGGCAGCTACGCAATCGGCGAGACCGAGGTGTCGAGTTCGTCGGAAGCGCGGCTCGCTGACATTAGGAGGGGCAACATAGGATTCATCTTCCAGAACTTCATGTTGATCGACGATCTGTCCGTTCACGAAAACGTCGAACTGCCGCTGGTATGTCTCAAGGTGCCCCGCGCCCGGCGTCGGACGCGCGTGCGCGAAGTGCTGGAGTTGCTCGACCTGCAGCACCGAGCCGGTCACCGGCCCATGCAGCTTTCGGGAGGTCAGCAGCAGCGGGTGGCCATCGCACGCGCCGTCGTAGGAGACCCAAGACTCATCGTCGCGGACGAGCCCACCGGCAACCTCGACTCGCAGCACGGGGAAGACGTCATGGACATGCTGACGACATTGAACCAGCAGGGCACGACCATCTTGATGGTCACGCATTCGCTGGGCCATGCCTGCCGGGCGGGCCGACTACTTCATATGCTTGACGGGCGGCTGGTGTCGGATGCGGCGCCACGAACCGAGCACTCCTGAGTTGGCGCCGGAAACCCTGGCGGCGCGGCATACCGTCACCCCCGGCGCGGTGGTGACCGGCGCCGCCATGGACCGGCCGGTGTCGAAACGACGCCGTCGCTACCCCGCGTGGGGGGTGGCCACCCTGCTGCTGACCGGCAGTTTGGCCGCCCTGGTGTCGTTGGTACCGCATGGCCTGCGGATCGCGGCAGGAGATATCCGGGTGGCTACCGTCAAGGAGGGCATGTTCCACGATGATGTAGTGGTGCGTTCGACCGCAGAGCCCCTGCATACCATCATGCTCGACGTGCTGGATACGGGCCGTGTCGAGGAGGTTCTGGTCAATGACGGCGCCTCGATCGAAAAGGGTGCCCTGCTGTTCCGACTGTCGAATCCGCAGCTGCGTCTGAATCTGGTGGCACGCGAGGCGGATCGTGCCCAGCAGATTTCCAACCTGTCTGCGCTTCGGGTGTCGCTCGAAACGAGCCAGACCGATCATCAACGGCGGGTCCTGGACCTGCGCTACTCACTGGCGCAGGCCGAGCGGCTCGATATGCGGAACGCGACCATGGTGAAGAGCGGTGCAGTCTCCGTCGCGGACTTCGAAGATTCCCGGGACAATTATCACCAGCAGGGCGAGTCGCTGCGCGACGAGGAGGCGCGCTACGTCATCGAGACCCGCGTCAAGCGGGACGGTGTCAGGCAGTTGGAACACGCCATCGCGCAGTTGGACGATGGCTTGAACGTGGTGAAGGCGTCCATCGACGCACTGGCAGTACGTGCACCGATCGCAGGCCGCCTGACCGATTTTCGGCTGCAGCTGGGCGAGATAGTCAATGCGCAGCAGCGGGTCGGACGCATCGACGATCCCACACGATTCAAGCTGACGGCGCAGATCGATGAATATTTTTTACGCAGTGTCACGGTCGGCAAAGAAGGCTCCGTCACTGTCAACGGGCGTGAACACCCGGTACGGGTCAGCAGGGTCTTCCCACAGATCAAGGATGGCCGGTTCTCGGCCGAATTGCTTTTCACCGGCGCGACGCCGCCGGACATGAGCCCTGGTCAGAGCGCAGAGACCCGGATTACGCTCGGCGGGGCGAGCCCCGGTCTGCTCCTGCCGAACGATGCCTTTTATGCCGATACCGGCGGCGCCTGGGCGTATGTGTTGAGCGCCGACGGTCGGTCCGCCCAGCGTCGACCCATTCGTGTCGGCCGTCGCAACAACAGCCAGCTGCAGATCGCCGCGGGGCTGGCACCGGGCGAGCGCGTGATCGTTTCCTCTTATTCCAGATTTCGTGAGGCCGAGCGGCTGCAGATAGCGCCATAGCATCCAAGGAAGGCCATGATCAAATTGATGAATGCAACGCGACAGTTTTCCGGCGGTGAGGTCGTCACCCTGGCTCTGAACGATGTCAGCCTCGACATCCATGCCGGTGAATACGTGGCAGTGACGGGCCCGTCGGGATGCGGAAAATCGACGCTGTTGTCCATTCTCGGCATGCTCGACACACCGGACCACGGCGAGTACTGGTTCGAGGGCCGCAACGTGGCCGGATGGAGCGAAGCCAGGTTGAGCGCGCTGCGACGTGGGCGTGTCGGCTTCATCTTCCAGAGCTTCAACCTCATCGAAGCGCTCACGGTCGAGGAAAACGTCGAACTGGCACTGCAATACACCCGGGTCCCGACCCGGGGTCGTCAGGCGCGGGTCACGCTAATGCTGGAACGACTCGGGATCGCGCATCGGGCCCGGCATCGTCCCTCGCAACTCTCCGGCGGCCAGCAGCAGCGGGTGGCCATTGCCCGAGCGCTGGTGAACGACCCGATGGTGCTGCTGGCCGATGAACCGACCGGCAACCTCGACACCGCTCACGGCGAGGAAGTGATGCGCCTCCTCGGGCAGATTCACGAAGCAGGCACCACCATCGTGATGGTCACCCATTCACCGGCGCACGCAGCGCGCGCCTCGCGCACGATCGGTCTGCTCGATGGCGCGGTTACGGCAACGACGGCGGCGTCGGCCGGGCGCGCCGTGCCCTCATGACATTTCGGAACTTTCGCGTGGGGTTGCGGATTCTCGCCGGCAGCCCCGTGTACTCGCTGGTCTCCATATTTGGCCTGGGCATCGGCCTCTGCGTATGCTTGTTGCTGCTGAGTTATGCCCGCTACTGCTGGCAGTACGATTCGCAGGTGCCGGATGTCGACGACGTGTACGTCGTCAAACAGCGCGACAATCTCCGGCTGGGCACGCCGTGGTACGACCAGGCCCCGCTGTTCCTCGGTCGGGCTGCGGCGACGGTGCCGGGCGTCGAGAACGCGAGCGCCTACGTCAACTGGCTGCCTTTGACGGTTGAAGTAGACGGCCAGCTGCGCAAGCTCGGCAGCCTTACCGTGCTGCCCGGCTTCGCGGACATCATGGGGCTCGCAACACTCGAGGGCGATCTGCGCGAGGCGCTGTCGCGGCCCGATGCCATCGCAATCACCCAACGTGCCGCCACGCGTCTGTTCGGTAAGACAGACGTGTTGGGGAGGACGCTGCAGCTGCGTCTGAGCGCGGTGGACGAGAATCGCAGCAGCGCGCTCATCGCCGCCATCCTGCGCGATCCTCCGACGAACACCACCATTCCCTTCGAGACGCTCAACGGTCCGCATCTTGGTCTGGTGCCGACCCCGCTGCGTAACGAACTGCTCGGCAACTCTGAGTGGCTGGGCTATCTGTTGATCCGCCTGCAACCCGGCACCCCGCCGGGGGCCGTCACCGAGGCTTTACAACACGCTTTCGACCAGGCCCCCGGCACGCAGAAGACCGCCCCCGAACAGAAAGACCGTCTGGGCGGCCGCCCTGTCAGGGATATCAAATTGTCCCCCCTGCGGGATGCCTACTTCGACCGCGAAGTGGCGACGAACTGGCTGTCCCTGCAGGTCGACCGGGGCAATTCCGCCATGGTCGCGGGCCTCGTCGCCGTCGCGCTGCTCATTCTCACGCTGGCGGCCGTCAACCACGTCAACCTGGCAACCCTCCGGGTGATCCGTCGCCAGCGCGAGATCGCGATGCGCAAAGTACTGGGTGCGAGCAACGTCCGCCTCGCCCTGCAATTCGCAGCAGAGTCGTTGCTGGTCTCGCTGCTGGCCACCGCCGCCGGATTCGTTCTGGCCTGCCTGGCGCTGCCCGTATTTTCAGAGGTGATGAACCGCGATCTGCCGGGGCTGTGGTCGCTCGAGAACGTAAGCCTTGCGCTGGGTCTTGGGATCATCTTAGGCCTGACGATTGCCCTGTACCCCGCAGGGATCGCCTCTGCCGTGCGGCCTTCCTTGATGCTGATGGGCCGCCCGGATTCGGAATCGCCCGGTAACAAGAGGTTCCGACAGGTGCTGTCCGTGGTGCAGGTGTCTGCCGCGATGGGATTGGCGAGTTACACCCTCGCGATTTCCTGGCAGACCCGCTTCGCCCTCGATGTCTGGCCGGGATTCGATATGTCCGCGTTGCTGGTCTTCGATCTTCCCAAAGGGGCGGCGACGGGAGACGAGAAGCCGCGCGGCCTGGTCGCCGCGCTCTCGCAGCGACCGGAAATCGCCGACGTCGGCGTATCGAACGATGCGGTCGGACGCGCCCAGGAATCCTGGAGCGCCGAAGTCAAGCGTGAGGGGCGCGATTCGCTGACCATCGACGTGAAATCGGTCAGCACCAACTTCTTCGAGCAATATGGCATCCGGGCGGCGGCGGGAAGAATGTTCGACACGGCGCTCGACAAGGAGGCCGACCCGGTTCCGATCGTGCTCAACGGGATCGCCGCGCGACAACTCGGTTTCGCCACACCGGAACGAGCGCTCGGGCAGACGTTGCTGTTCAGGAAGATCGAAGACGAGGTCCCGGTGTTCGTCACCAAACGCATCGTGGGCATCGCCCCGGAGGTGCGTTTCAACTCCTTGCGCGAGGCGCCGGGCCCCATCGTCTATGTCGTATCGCGCGGCGAGGATGTCACGCTGACGGTGCGCGCCAGCGGCGCGATCCCGGACGCGGAACGCGCCGCCCGGGAAGTGTGGTCGCAGTACTATCCCAACTCGGTGCTCGACATGAAGCCGGCCAAGGCAATCTATGCCGCCAATTATGGCGACGATGCGCGACTTGCCAGGATGCTCAGCTTCGCGACGATCATCGCCATGGTGATCGCGGCCTTCGGCGTCTACGTGCTCGCGGCCGACATCGTCCAGCGTCGCACCAGGGAAATTGCGTTGCGTAAACTGTTCGGGTCACGGCGCCGCGACATCGGCCGGCTCCTCGCCCAGGACATCGGCACCGTCATGCTGGTGTCGGCGGTCGTTGCGCTGCCTTTGACCGCGCTCGCGATCGGACGTTACCTGGCTGCTTACACGGAGCGGTCGCCGTTCGCCTTTTGGGCACTGGGCCTGGCGCTGCTGGCGACGCTGGCAACCGCCGCCCTCGCGGCTGCACGTCAGGCGTGGATTGCGATGACGATCAAGCCGGCCGTCGCGCTGCGGTCATAGGGACGCGCCGGCTACCGACCTTTGGCGTAGTCCTCCAAGTCGATGTCCGTGGCGAAATGGTCCATGAGGCTCATCAAGCCCTTTGTCAAAAACGCGGCCGAAAACATTCGATTTCGCGCGTATAGACCGAGGCGGGTGGCGGGAGCGAGCAGTTTGCCGGCGTTCACCTGCTGCGACACCTTGGCGTAACCACGGAACTTGGTGTGGTACTGCGCGTACGCGACACGGTGGTCGCCGTCGGCGCGCTGCAGCTCGCCCGCGAGCACGTAGGCGCCGACGATGGCGAGCCCGGTGCCGAAGCCACCGAGCGCGTTTCCGTAGGCGGCGTCCCCCAGCAGAACGACCCGGCCGTTGCTGTACCGGTCGGTGGTCACCCGGCTGATCGAGTCCATGTAGAAGTCCTCCGCGTTCGGGAGCTCGTTCATCAATTCCGGAATCCGCCAGCCGCAGCCTTGGTAGGCAGCGATCAGCAGTGCCTTCTGCCGCCCGACGTCATCACGCCCGTAGTCGAGCGGCTCGGACGCGAACACGAAGAAAGCCGGCGCCTTGGGCCCGCCGGTGGCCGCCATCCGCCGTGGCTCGTTGTACATCAGGTCTTCCCGACAGGCATCACCCTCGAGGCTCGCGAGGGCGTAGTAATAGCCGAGGTGGCGGACGTAATCCGACTCCGGACCGAATGCCAGCCGGCGCACGTTCGAATGGATGCCATCGGCGCCCACCACGAGGTCGAACACACGCGGCGCGGACTTGTCGAAGGTCACCTGGACGCCGTCCCGGGTCTCGGTCAGTGCGGCGATCGTATCGCCGAACACGTACTCGCAGGTCGCGGACGTGCGTTCGAAAAGAATCCGGGCCAGATCGCCGCGGGCGATCTCGACCTCTCCGCCGCTGAACGCGGCCGGAATCGTCGCAATCCGGCGCCCTGTCGAATCGACCACGACCCCGTCGCCCGTGTGCGCGGACCGCGCCTGTCGGACCGCATCGAGGATGCCCATCCGCTCGAGCACGGTCAGATGGGTGCTGCCTTTGAAATCCACGGCCTGGCCGCCAGACCGCACGTGCTGAGCGCTCTCGACGAGGGTGACGTCGAAACCGTACCGATGGAGCCACAAGGCAAGCGCCGGCCCCGCGATGCTGGCCCCGGAAATGAGAACGCGGTGGCGCCTACGCAGGATCGCTTGCCTTCGACCCGCCCGAACCCAGTGCCGACCCCACCAGGATCAGCAGCAAGCCCACGGCGATGCCGACGCCGAAGTGTTCGTGCAGGGCGAGGATGCCGAGCAGCGCGGCCACCGCCGGGCTGATGTACGCGACCACCGACGCACGGGCCGCGCCGGCGGCATGGATGACCTGGAAATACAGCAGCAGCGCGGCGGCGGTGGAGACCAGGCCCAGCACCGCCACTGAGCCCAGGGCGACGGCGGAAGGCAGGTGGTGCGGCCGGGTGAGCAGGGCCACGGGCAGCAGCAGCACGGAGGCTACCAGCAGGCTCATTGCCAGCGAGGCGATTTCATCCACCCCTGCGAGATACCGCTGCACCACCAGCGGTCCCACCGCATAGCCGATGATGGCCAGGGTCATTGCCGCCACCGCCCACCACTGCGCCGCGCCGGTGACGGAATCGAAGCCCAGCAGGACGACGACCCCGGCCAGCCCCAACAGCAGGCCGCCGAGCCGGCGCGCGGTCAGGGGCTCGCGCACGCCGAACAGGGGAGCGACCATCACGATGGTCAACGGCACGCTCGCCACCAGCACACCGGCCAGTGACGAACTCAGCCGCTGTTCCGCCACCGCGATCAATGAGAAGGGAATCACGAGTTCGCTCACGGCAAACGCCACGATGGCGCCCTTGTGGCGCAGCGTCGCGGGTAGCGCGCCACGCCGCCAGGCTACCGGCAGCAGCACGAGTGCGGCCAGGGTGAGGCGTCCCCACGCCACGCACACGGGTGGGATATCCGTCAGCGCCAGCTTGATGAAGAAGTAGGGAATGCCCCAGCACACGCAGAGAATCGAGAACAGGACGAGGGTGCGAAAATTCATGGTGTGACCCGGCGGCGACGCGGCGCGTATGGTGACGTCATTCAGGCGCGGGGGCCAGTGCCCTCGGCACGAGAGGCCTCACGGAAACGCAAGCAGCTTGCATCCCTGGTCATCCAAAATTGCAAAAGAATATGATTTTGAATACAGTAAAGTGTCTCAATCAAGCAGGTGACAGCGGCCAACCATGGTGTCTCGCTTTCCCGAGGTATCGCACTCGTTCGCGCAGGCCCTGCACCGGCTTATTGTCGGTCTTTCGCCCGCAGTGCCGGAGTCTGTGATGGATGCGGTGCACTCGTCGATCGCTGAACAGAAATGAACACGATTCCGCCCGCCGTCCCCACCCAAGGCTGTGTCGATGCGCTCAAAGAACTGATTGGCTTCGATACCACCAGCCGCAATTCCAACCTCGCGCTGATCGATTGGGCGGCAGATCGGCTGGAGCGAGCGGGCGCCACGCTTCGTTACGACTACAAGGCAGACAAGACAAAAGCCAATCTCTTTGCGACTTTTGGCTACGGTACCGGCGGGGTGGTACTGTCGGGACACACCGACGTCGTTCCCGTCGACGGGCAGCACTGGACGACCGATCCGTTCGCCGCTGCGCTTCGCGACCATAAGATCTACGGTCGCGGTGCGTGCGACATGAAGGCATTCATCGCCGTCGTGCTTTCGCAGGTATCGGCTCTAGGGAACGCCAAACTTCGTGAGCCGATCCATGTTGCGCTTACCTACGACGAAGAGATGGGCTGTCTCGGAATACCGAGTTTGCTCGCCGATATCCGCGCAGCGGGAATAATGCCCACCGGGTGCATCGTCGGCGAGCCTACCGACATGCGCGTGATAGCTGCGCACAAGGGCGGCCGTCTCTACCGCTGCCGCGTCAAGGGCCGGGCGGCGCATGCGTCGCTGACGCCGCGCGGCGTGAACGCCATCGAGTACGCGTCGCGGATCATTTCGCATATCCAGGCGCTGGCCGATCAAGAGACGGCGCGAGGCGAACGAGACGCGGGGTTCGACATTCCTTTCTCGACGATTTCGACCAACTTGATTTCCGGTGGCAACGGCATGAACATCGTGCCGGCGAGCTGCGAGTTCATGTTCGAATACAGATTTCTCCCCGGCATGTCGCCCGAGCACTTCATCTCGTCGATCGAGCAGTTCGCCGACCGCGAGCTGTTGCCGCGGATGAAGGCGGTCAGTGCGGACGCCGGCATCGAATTCGAGCGTATTGGCGTCATCCCCGCGCTCGACGCCGCCGATACCGACGAGATACTGAAGCTGGCGCTTGCCTTGTCGGGACAGCAGGGCACCGGCAAGGTCGCCTATGGCAGTGAAGCCTCTTTCTATCAAGAGATCGGCATTCCCAGCATCCTGTGCGGACCCGGCAGCATCGATCAGGCCCACAAGCCCGACGAATACGTCTCCCTCGAGCAGCTGGCGATCTGCGAGAGTTTCCTGGGGAAACTGATCACCGGAATGTCGGGCTGACCGCGAGGTCGGCGACCGCACGGATTCGGGCCAGACAATGAGGGCACCAACGCAGACGCCGGTGGACGACGTGCTGTTGTTCCGCAAGGTGACGCTGAGGATTCTGCCGATTCTTCTGCTGTCCTACGTGATCGCGTACATCGATCGGGTCAGCATCGGCTTCGCGAAGCTGCAAATGTTGTCCGACCTGCATTTCAGCGAGTCGGTGTACGGCTTGGGTGCCGGAATTTTTTTCCTGGGCTTCATCCTGTTCGAGATACCGAGCAATTTGCTGCTGTACAGAGTGGGCGCGCGGCGATGGATCGCGCGCATCATGGTGACCTGGGGGGTGATCTCCATTCTCATCATGGGGGTGGCGTCGCCGGCGGGCTTTTACGCCCTGCGTTTTTCCCTGGGCGTGGCTGAGGCGGGGTTTTTCCCGGGTGTCATCTACTATCTGACCCGCTGGTTCCCCCAAGATCGGCGAGCGCGGACGTTCTCGTTGTTCACGATGGGTGCGGCGGTGGGCGGCATCGTCGTCGGACCCTTGTCCGGATGGATGATGGGGCAGTTCGAGAACGTGGGCGGGTTGCACAACTGGCAGTGGCTGTTTCTGCTGCAAGGGCTGCCGGCGGTGGCGATCGGCATCGCTCTGCTCGCTCTGCTGGCGGAGCGTCCCGACACGGCGCCCTGGCTCTCCGCACCGGAGCGGGCACGCATCGCAGTCCTGTTGGCAGCGGATGAACACGTTGTTTCGAAGGCGGGGAGCGTTTCCCGTGCGCTGTCGCAGCCGCGCACCTGGCTGCTTGGGTTCGTCATGGCGGCCGTCAATCTCGGGATCTACGCGGGGGTGTTTTGGACACCGAGCATACTCAAGGTGTCGGGGATCGGCGGCTATGCGGCGATCGGAGTGCTGTCTGCGCTGCCGTATGCATTGTCCATGCTGGTGATGTTCGGATTGGGGCGTAGTTCGGACCTGCTGGGGGAGCGGCGCTGGCACATCGCCCTGTCCTGCCTCGCCGCCGCGACGGGGTTGGCGCTCAGCGGTGCGTTCGTGAAGTCCCCGGTGCTGTCGGTGGCAGGATTGATGTTCTCGACCGCGATGTTCATAGGCCTCACGCCGTTGCTGTGGGCGCTGGCGAGCCAATTTTTCACCGGCAAGGCCGCGGCAGTTGGTTTCGCTCTGTTGAATGTATTCGGTGCCCTGGGAGGATTCTTCGGGCCCTACCTGATGGGCCTGTCACAGGCTCACTCCGGCAGCACTGCCTTGGCCGCCTATGTCGTCTGCGGTTGTGCGTGCATCGCGGCCGTGATGATCGTCGCCCTTACCGGAACCACCCGCGCCTCGTCACGGAACTGACGGCCGGCGCTCATCGACGCTTGGTGCGGATGAGATCGGTATAGACGATCTCGAGAAAGTCCGGCGCTTTGATCAGATTGCCACCCCATCGGCCGTCGAGATCGGCGAGCGGCCCGGCGGCGATGATCTCGTCGAGCGAGCGGCCCGCGGCGATCGCGGCGGCGACGCGATCACGCACCGTCTGGAGCATGACGCGGTACTCGATGATGTACTCACGACCCGTAATGTCGCCGTGCCCGGGAATGATTTTCGTACGCGGAGTGGACAGGGAATAAAGGTCATCGCAAAAGGCGATGGCCTGGTCGATGGAGCCGCCGTGCCGGACGTCGATGTACGGATAGAAACCGTTGAAAAACGCGTCGCCGGTTTGTATGACGTCCGCGTTCACGAACCTCACCACCAAGTCGCCGTCCGTATGCGCGTGCCGGATATGGTAGATCTCGACCGTCTCGCCGCCGAGCCGCAGCGTCTTGCGGTCGGCGACCGTGATCGTGGGGAGCGCTCGTGCGTCCGGGACATATTGACCGGGCGGTGAATTTCCTGCGTGCTGTTGCTCCTTGATGTGGAGCAGCGTCTCCTTGCTGGCGATGATCTTGGCGCCCGCGCCGGCCATCGCGGCATTCCCGCCGACGTGATCCCAGTGGAAGTGGGTATCGACCAGGTAGTGCAGGGGCTGGTCGGCGAGACTGCGGATCTTCGCGAGGATCTTGTCGGACAGCTCCGGATATTCGGCATCGACCATGAGCACTTCCCGGTCCGTCAACAGAACGCCGATATTGCCGCCGAAACCCTGCAGCATGTGCACCCGGCCGCCGAGGTCCCGATCCACGATCTCCACTTTTTGCCAGTCGGGAAATTCCATCTGCAGCGCCGCGTGGGCCGGTGCCAGGGCAAGGAAGCCCGCGGTGAGCATCCCCGCGGCGGCCCACGATGTGTAATTCGACATGAGCGATTCCTTGGGTGGCGCACACGGCGTGGCGCCGGTCGTCAAGCACCGGCCCGCCGATTATGCGGTTAAAAGAGTCTTGTCTTTTGTGAACCAGCTAAATACTATATTCACATTCATATGCTTTCAATAATAAAGATTTGAAGAACGGTCGTGGGGTGCGGGCATCGGTAAGGGAGCATGGACAGTGAAGAGACTTCTGATCAGCGCATGGTTCGGTGCGGGGCTCGGTCTCGCGATACCCCTGGCGCAACCGGCGGCCGGTGCCGAGGCCGGCGCCGAGACCGCGGTGCCCGATGCCGGCGGTGGGTTGAGCGAAATCACGGTGACCGCCCGCAAGCGCGCGGAAAACGTCCAGGATGTGCCGATTGCAATCACTGCGTTCAGCAGCGAGCAGCTGCAGGAGCTGCAGGTCAGACGCGTCACGGATCTCGTCGAGTCCGTTCCCAACATGGTGGCGGACGGCGGCGGCAACATCTTGGGCGCGATCGGTCTGCGCGGGATCGTCTCCGAAACACGCAATCTGGGCTTCGACAGCGGCCTGGGAGTCTATGTCGACGGTGTCTTGACCGTCCGCCCGACCACCGCCAATCAGGAGCTGCCCGACATCGCCAGCATCGAGGTACTGCGCGGTCCTCAAGGTACCTTGTTCGGACGCAACACCACGGCCGGTGCGATCAACATCACGACCATCCGTCCGTCCGACACGTTCACCGGCGACCTGCACACGGAGCTCGGCAACCTAGGCACGCGGGACGTGGGCGGCTATTTCTCGGGCCCGCTGATCGACGGCAAGCTCTCCGTGATCGTCAGCGGCTATTCGAACAACCGCGATGGCTACATCTACAACGAGACCCTCAACACCCGGGTCGACGACCTGCACCACGACGGCGCCCGGGTAGGCCTTCTGTTCACGCCGTTCGAGGACTTTGAGGTCCGCGCCAACGCGTACTACGACAGCCAAAACGACAACCGGCTGTACGGACAGCTGAAGGAAAACACCAACGGCTTTCTCGCCGGGCAGCCGGGGATATTTGCCAATCCGTACCTGGTGCAACAGGATACGCCGAGCTACCAGGACATCGAGTCGGCCGGCGGCAACGTGCAGATCAACTGGAAGCTGCCGAACCGCTTCACGCTCACCAGCATTTCAGCTTATGGACGGGAAGCGAGCCGTTTTCAGGACGACGATGATGCGCGACCGATCAATGTGGCGTCATCGAATTTCATCGATTCCTCGGAGCAGCTCACCCAGGAAATTCGACTCGCCTCACCGAACGAAGGGCCCCTGGATTATCTCGGCGGGTTGTATTATTTCCATCAATATTCAGCATCGAATCGCTCGACACTGGTGAACGGCGAAGGCTTCATCGGCTACATCACCGACAACTCCGCCTTGAAGACGGATGCGTACGCGGCGTTCGTCTCGGGCAACTATCGCCCCGTCGAGACCGTCGAGATCACCGCCGGCCTGCGTTACAGCGACGAGACCAAGGCGGTCGACTTTCGCCAGCGCGACACCAGCTTCATCGGCCTGCCGACGCTGGCGGCGCCGCTGCAAAATACCTACAGCGACGTGACGGGGAATGCCGGTATCACGTACAAGATCGCCAGCAACTTCCGCACCTACGCGACCTTTTCCAAGGGGTTCAAGAGCGGCGGGTTCAACGCGGACGTGGTCGGCAGCACCAATATTGCGTTCGCTCCGGAGTACGTCACGGCGTACGAAGTGGGACTCAAGTCAGAGCCGTTCGCGGGCAGAGCGCGCGCCAATCTCGCGATTTTTCAGAGCAACATCAGCGGGCTGCAGGTCTCGCAGTTGGTGGGCGACGCCTTCCAGATCGAAAACGCCGCCAGTTCGAAGATCAAGGGCAGCGAGCTGGAGACGATCATCCAGGCTTATCCGGGATTGGATCTGCATTTTTCCGCCGGCTATACGGACGCGCGCTTTCGGCAGTTCGATGCCTGCGGCGCGGGTCTGTCCTGCGCCGGCAAGTATCTGCCGTTCGTGACGAAATGGACGGTGAGCGCCGGCGCGGAGTATCAACAGCGCATCACCGACTCCTCGAACGTCAGCTATCGCTTCGATTGGTCCCATCATTCCGCAAGCTACGTCGAGCCGACGAACAATGCGGAGGGGCTGGTACCCGGATTCCGGGTTGCGAATGCGCGCGTCGCATACACAGGGTCGAACGGCCGCTACGAGTTCGGGCTTTGGTCGAAGAACCTCTTCGACCAGCGCTATCTGGAAAATGCGTTCTACCTAGCGCCCTACCAGCAGTGGAAAGTCACCTGGGCGGTACCGAGAACGTTCGGCATGGATGCAAGGGTTCACTTCTGACGTCCCCGACCGGGAAGGCAACGGCTTCAGGATAACGCTACGTAATCCATTCGAAAAACTCGAGCGAATAGCCTTCAGGGTCATATACCTTGAATTCCCGGGTCCGACCTCCTGCGCCGACACGAATCCCGTGCTCTGCTCCGTGGACGTCCACCAGCCGTCGATGCCAGGTTTCGAGTTCGGAGGTCTGCAGCGAGATCATGGCACCTTTATTCGTGCCGTCGATCGGCCGCTGGCTGCCGAAGTCGCCGGCGACGAGGGCGAGGTGGCTGTGTTCGTGAATTCGGTACATGACGACCCCCTCGATCTCCATCGTGCATTCGAAGCCGAGCCGACTGTGGTACCAATTCCGTGCCGCGGGGAGATCTCGGTAGTAGAACAGGGTGACGACGCCGGTCACGCCGGGTGGCCTTGACCGGTATGTCATCGGACTCTCAGTGCCGCCGGCGAATGTCGGGCTGCGGCGGCCTCCGCCTGATCACTGTTCGTCCTCGATGTTGTCCGCAATGGCCCGCAGCGTCTCCCGCAGCGCAACGAGTTCCTTCGGACTCAGCCCCTCGAGCGCACGACGCTGGTGCAGATACGCCGCGGGGATGATGGCGTCGAACATCGCGGCGCCTTTGTGCGTCAAGGCCACTTCCATCAGGCGCGAGTCCTTTTCAGGAACCCGGCGATCTATCAAGCCGTCCGACTCGAGTTGCGCGACGACGCGGCTGGCGGTCGGTTGCTCCATCAGGGCGTACTCGACGACCTTCGACAGATGCAATCGTCCATAGGAACGCAGGACGCTAAGCACGCGCCACTGCGACAGATTTATCCCGTTGTTTCGCAGACGACCCTGCAGACGCAGGTTCATGAGATTCGAAACCCGGTAGAGATGGTAGGGAAGGAAATCGTCCAGCCAGCCATTACCGGATTCGAGAACGGATGAGGGATCCGCAGAATCTGCGGCAATTTTCCCGGTGGCCTTCATGAATCAAAAAATCATAGCAAGTAATAGCAAATCGTCAATGAACACGATGGCGACATAAACATTTATGCTCATATGTATATGGATATAATACGGCGCGCCACGTGGGACCCGATGCTACGGTGGTCACTATAGGCGGATTTCGTTGCAACGACACGACGGGCCGCGCCGGGGCCGCCCGAAAACGTCCCTGGGAAATTTGTGGGAGATGACCATGACAGACTCGTTCGACCTGGCCGCTTTTCGGGGACGCTTCGCCTCGTTGCAGACTCTGACTTATCTGAACAGCGGCTCTTACGGCCTGCTGGCGGACACCGTGGCGGCGGCGTTTGGCGAGTATCTGGCAACGCGCGTCGCGCGTGGCGCGGACTGGGCGGGCTGGGTTGCGGCACAGGAAACGGTACGTTCGCTCATGAGCGCACTCCTGCAGGTCGATGCTGACGAGGTGGCGATCACCGGGTCCGCATCCGCCGGCATCAATGCGATTGCCAGCGCGATCGATTTTCGGGGGCCGCGCAACAAGGTGCTCGTGTCGAACTTCGAATTCCCGACCAGTGGACAAATCTGGCACGCGCAGGAATGTGCCGGGGCCCGGGTCATCCACGTCGCCGAACGACAGGAGGGGGTCATGCCGATCGAGCATTTCGAACGGCTCATCGACGATGAGACGGCGCTCGTGGTCCTGTCCCAGGTCTGCTACCGCAATGGCGGGCGCATTCCGGACGAGGACATTCGGGCGATCGCGCGACTGGCGCACGCCAGGGGCGCCCTGGTCATGCTCGATACCTACCAGATCGTCGGGACGGAGAACATCCAGCCGCGTACGCTCGGCGTCGACATGTGCGTGGGCGGAATGCTCAAATATCTGCTGGGTTCGGCTGGTGTCGGCTTTCTATATGTCCGCGGGTCGCTCATCGAGCACCTCATCCCGCGCAACAGCGGCTGGTTCGCCCAGGCGGACATCGACGCCATGGACATCTTCGCGAACGTCCCGAATTCTTCGGCGCGGCGTTTCGAGGCCGGTACTCCCTCCGTCGCCAGTTGCCTGGCATGTGCGGCGGGGCTGAAGCTGGTACTCGAGATCGGTTTGGATGCCATCGGAACACAGGTGCGATCCGTTACCCGATATGCATTGGACGCACTGCGTGATGCAAAAATCCGGGTGGACAGTCCGGATGCAGACACGTGTCGCGGACCGCTCATTGCAATCCCGAGCCTCGATCCGGCGGCACTGGTGGCAGCGCTGATGGAGCAGAAGATCGTGACCTCGTACCGCGACGGGCGCCTGCGAGCCGGGTTTCATGCCTACAACGACGCGCAGGATGCCGACGCCTTCGTGGCCGCGCTCGTCGAGCATCGACATCTCCTCGCTGCCTGAAGGGACGGTGTTGCTGCAGCGGTGACGTACCGCGCAATCCCGGTTCTCGAGGAGCCGGTCGGCGTGGTGTCGGATCTACCCTACGCGGCGGTCGTAACGGTCTGCGCGAGCGCAGAATCGTAATCGGTGAACGCGTATACGCAAGTTTTGGAATTTGAGACCGTCGTGGGGCCTGCAGCGCGACATCGACGAACTAACATTGCGTGCCATCCGGACGCACGGTGTGTCACGTCTTGCGCTGGTACGCCTTGATCAAGCCTGCCACCCACGTAGGGCCCAACCTGGTGCGGGCACTCGGCCGCTGGGACCTTCTGGCGCTGGTCATCAACGGGATCGTCGGCGCGGGAATCTTCGGCCTGCCAGCCAAGGTTCAAGCGCTGTTGGGTGGGTATGGACTCGCGGCCATCCTGGCGTGTGCCGCGATCATCGGCCTCGTGATCCTATGTTTCGCCGAAGTGGCGAGTCGTTTCACGGAGACGGGCGGTCCCTTCCTCTACGCGGGTGCGGCATTTGGACCGCTGCCCGGGTTCCTGACCGGATGGCTGCTGTGGATCGCGCGTGTCACGGGGTCTTGCGCGATCTGTTCCCTGTTGCTGCAATATCTCGCCGATCTCGTACCGGGCCTGAATCAGGGCGCTGGTCGGGTGGCGAGCGCGACCGCCATCGTCGGCGGATTGACGCTGCTGCATGTTCTGGGAATCCGGCGTGCCACCGTGTTCGGCAATCTCGTCACGCTGGCCAAGCTTCTGCCGCTGCTGCTGTTCGTGACGGTCGGCGTCTTCCACCTCGACTGGACGTATTTTGAGCATGTGGCGCGTCCCGACAACGCGAATTTCGCGAAGACGGTCCTGTTGTTGAGTTTCGCCTTCGTCGGCTGGGAGAGCGTGGTCGTGGCGGCGGGTGAGACCCATGATCCGCGCCGCGAACTGCCGCGCGCCCTGATCTTGGGCCTCGCCGTGGTGGCGGTGTTGTACCTGCTCATACAGGCGGTCTGCGTGGGCAGCCTGCCGGGGCTCGCCGGGTCGGAGCGTCCCCTGGTCGATGCCGGCCGCAAGTTTCTCGGACCCGCGGGCGCGCTGATGATCACCTTCGGCGCCGCGGTGTCCATGCTCGGCACGCTGAACGGCTCGATGATCACGATCTCCCGGCTTCCCTATGCGATGGCCGTCGCAGGGCAGCTGCCGCGCGTGCTGGCCGCTGTTCACGCGCGGTACCGGACACCCCATGTGTCCGTCATCTTCTCCGGGATGCTCCTGCTCGCTCTCACGCTGAGCGGCGAGTTCGTCTATTTGCTGACCGTGAGCACCATCGCGCGCCTCCTCGTGTTCGGTGCCACGTGTGCCGCGTTGCCGAAACTGCGCCGCAGTCCGGACGTGCCCGCGGCGCGCTTCATGCTCCGCGGCGGTCCGGCGATTCCTGCCGCGGCGCTGGCCTTGATCGCGTGGCTGCTCGCCAGCTCCTCGTTCGCGGAGACCCGCGACGTCGCCGTTTTGACTGTCATCGGCGCTCTGCTCTACGCTCTGGGTAGGCGGCACCCGCGCACCGTCGACCGCTGAACCCGAGGTGGAGGCAAATGACCTGTTTCGTGACTCATTTGGAATGCGCGAAGTGCCACGAAAGGTACGACGCCGATCTCGTGCAGGGATTGTGCGTCCACTGCCAGCGACCGTTATGGGTGCGTTACGACCTTGAGGCGGTGGGACGGCACTTCGCGAAACCAAGCCTCGCCGCCCGCGAGAATACGATGTGGCGGTATCGCGAACTGCTGCCGGTCCGCGATCCGGCGAATGTCGTCACCCTGGGGGAGACCGTCACGCCGCTGCTCGCCGCCCCACGGCTCGCTGCTTCATTCGGCGTGCGCGAGCTGCTGGTCAAGGACGAGAGTCGGCTGCCGACCGGCAGTTTCAAGGCGCGTGGCATGGCAATGGCGATTTCCAAGGCCCACGAACTGGGCATCCGCCGCGTGGCGGCCCCCACGGCGGGCAACGCGGGCGGCGCCATGGCAGCCTATGCCGCACGCGCAGGGATGGAGGCGTACGTGTTCATGCCGCAGGACACCCCGGTCATCAACGCCAAGGAATGCTGGCTGGCGGGCGCCCACACCTTTCACGTCAACGGACTCATCAACGATTGCGGACGCATCGTCGCGGAAGGAAAGTCGCGCAAGCACTGGTTCGACCTGTCCACCCTGAAAGAACCGTATCGCATCGAGGGCAAGAAGACGATGGGTCTCGAGCTGGCAGAACAACTCGGGTGGGAGCTGCCGGACGTGATCCTCTACCCGACCGGCGGCGGCACCGGCTTGATCGGCATGTGGAAGGCGTTCGCGGAACTCGACGCGCTGGGCTGGCTGAACTCGCCGCGCAAACCGCGCATGATCTCCTGCCAGAGCGACGGCTGCGCACCGATTTCCCGGGCATTCGAGCGCGGCGAGCGGTTCGCCGAAAAGTTCGAGAACGCGGCGACCATCGCCAGCGGCGTGCGGGTGCCGGTCGCCGTCGGCGATTTCATGATTCTCGATGCAGTGCGCGACAGCGGCGGTCTGGCGCTCGCAGTACCCGAGGACACCATCGCGCCGTGGATGAAGAAGGCGATCAGCCTGGAAGGCCTGTCGATCTGTCCGGAGACCGCCGTGTGTTTCGGCGCCTTGGAACTGCTCCTCGCCCGCGGTCAGGTGCGGGCGGACGAACGGATCGTGGTGTTCAATACGGGCGCGGCGCAAAAATATCCCGAAGCAATCCACGAAGTCCTGCCGTTGATCGACATCCGCCAGCCGGTGGATTGGAACCGGATTTGAAGGTGTTTGCGAGGCTTCGGGTCGCAGGCGCCGATCATGGCCACGGGTGCGTTGCCTACAGGGTCGCGGACGTCAACAGGTACTCGATGTCACCCCGCACGAAGCCGGGACCGCTCGAGCTTGCGAGCCAGTCCAGGTCGAGCGCCAAGGCGTGCGCACCGCGTTCGCGGGCCCAGAACACGGGGCCGCCCTGCCAGCGCGGGAAGCCGTAGCCGTTGACCATGACGACATCCACGTCGTTCGCTCGCTGAGCCACGCCCTCTTGTAGCAACAGGGCGGCGTCGTTGACCATCGACAGCAGCGCACGACGGGTGATTTCCGACGCCTCGAACGGGCGCGACACGATGCCCTTCTCGGCTCTGGCATGCTCGATGATGGCATCCACCGCAACATCCGGTTGGCGCGTACCGTCCGGACCTTCGTACCGGTAGTATCCGGCGCCGGTCTTTCTCCCGAAACGGCCGGCTTCGCAGAGCAGGTCCGAAATGCGCACGTAACGGGCTTTCGGATCACGCGTCGGGGCCAGGCTCTGCCGCATGCGCCAACCGATGTCGAGTCCGGACAGATCGCCCACCGCGAAGGGTCCCATCGCGAACCCGAACGCCTCCAGCGCGGTGTCGATCTGCTGGAGGGACGCGCCCTCCTCCAGCATGAACTCGCACTGCCGCCGATAGGCCGAATAGATCCGGTTGCCGATGAACCCAAAGGCGTTGGCCGACACCACCGAGATTTTGCGCAGACGCCGCGCCAATTGCAGAGCGGTCGTTAACACGTCCGGCGCCGTGGCGCGCCCCTGCACGATTTCGAGCAAGCGCATGACCTGCGCCGGGCTGAAGAAATGCAGGCCGACCACGTCCTGAGGGCGTGCCGTGGCGGCGGCGATCGCGTCGAGGTTCAGGTACGACGTGTTCGATGCCAGGATGGTTCCCGGACGGGCGAGCGCATCGAGACGACGAAAGACCGCCTGCTTGACTTGCAGGTCCTCGACGACCGCTTCGATGATGAGGTGGCAGGAGTACACCATGGACCAGTCGAGCGCTGCGCTCAGCCGCGCCTCCCGCTCGGCGGCCGCGGCGGCGCCGAGCTTGCCTGCCGAGACGCGCCCAGCGTAGTAGTCGCGGATGCGCGCGGCGCCCGCGGCCAGTGCCGTGCCGTCTTTCTCGAGCAAGGTCACCTCGAGTCCGGCGTCGAGGGCGGCGATGGCAATTCCCACGCCCATGGTGCCGGCCCCGATCACCGCGAGCCGCTCGAACGGTCGCCCGGCGGATGCGTCCACCCCCGGATGTTTGGCCGCCTCGCGTTCGGCGAAGAATTGGTGTCGCAGCGCGCGCGCCTCCACCGATCCGCGCAACGCCTCGAAGCTCCTTCGATCTCGGGCGAGCGCCTCGTCGATGGGCAATGTTGCCGCAGAGACCACCGCCTCGATGGCGGCGTTGATCGCCGGTCGATGCTTCCCGGCGCGCAGCGCGCCGGCGGATGCCTGGGCGACCGCCGATGCATCGAACCCCGGCACCGCGAGGTCGCGCACCCGGATCTTACCCGACATATTGCGCGCGTACGCCACCGCCGCGCCGCGCAGGTCGGCCCGCACCACCGCGTCGAGCAGCCCCAACGCGAGTGCCGCGTCCGCGGATACGCGCTCGCCGGCGCTGATGAGGGAGATCGCTTTGGGAAGTCCCACGAGCCGCGGCAGTCGTTGCGTACCGCCGGCGCCGGGGATGATGCCGAGCGTGACCTCCGGCAGGCCGAGCACTGTGCCCGCCAGCGCGATTCGCGCGTCGCACCCTAGCGCGAGTTCCAGTCCGCCGCCGAGCGCCGCGCCATGCAGCGCCGCGACCACGGGCTTGCCGCTCGCCTCGATCGCGGCGATGACCGCGGGTAATTGCGGGTCGGCGGGCGGCCGGTCGAACTCGCGCAAATCGGCGCCGGCGATGAACGTCGTGCCTGCACCCATGACCACCATGGCGCGAATCTGCGGATCGGCCGCCGCACGTCGAATCTCGTCCAGAAGTCCGCGGCGGACGTCGATCGACACGGCGTTGATCGGCGGATTATCGATGACGAGCACAGCCACATCCGCGTCGTGTTCGGTGCGCACGAACGCGCTCATGGGGTGCGCAGAAGCGGCGCATCCGCATGCGCGGCGGTGGCGGCGGTGACGGTGACGGCGGCATTGGCGGCGGTGGGCAGCTGCGCCAGCGCCGACTTGAGCGCCTGCCCTTCTTCGTCGGCGAGCGCAGCGGCCATCAGCGCGGCGAGCAAAGACGCGCCGTCGGAGCGCGTGGCGAGCAAGTCGAGCTGGCCGGCCAGCGCCTGAAAATTTCGCCAGCCGCGCTCGTGGGTCTCGCCGTAGCCCTTTATCAAGCGTTGGGCACGGGCGAATTCGACCGACAACGCGTAGTGCCGTGGTGCGAGGTACGCGATGCGCGCGAGCCAACCCTCGATGCGCTCGTTCTCCTCGTGGAAGCGCAGCGTGGCGCGGCGCCAGCGCTTGAAGCCGCTCAGCACGTGCAGCGTGAGGAACCCGCGCAGGGTGCTGGTGCGGATCTGTTTTCCCCCGGTCCAGCGACCGAGCCAGCCGCAAACTCGCGGTGAGTCCAGCAACCAGCGGCCGAGCGTCGCGGGAAGCATGCCGGCGACTTCTTCGACGCGCGGCTTCATGAACTCCGTGATGCCGAACAGCTGGCCCGGGTCGGCGCGGATTTCGTCGCGCACCCGCGCGAAGCGCGACCCGCGCGTTTTCAGGTCGGCGACGCGGATGGGGTCCTCGAAAGTCATCCACAACGCCAGACCGCGCGACGCGGCCTCGAGCAGTGCGTGCGGGCCGGGATTCGGCAGGCGCTCATCGAGGCTCGCCAGCGATTCCACGCGCGTCAGAAACAGCGCCGCATACGGCGGGTCCTGGTAATCGAGCATCCGGCGCACCCCTTCGAGCACCACCGGCTGGACGGCGACCGGCAGGCGCCTGACCCGGTCGAGCAGCGGCTGCAGTGTCGGGGTGCGGGCGTGCGTCGGCACGTCCGGGGACAGCTTCGGATCGGCCTTGCCGGTAAACCCGCTGTCGCCGCGCAGCGCGCGCTGGCGGGCATCCTCGAACGCGGCCAGATTGGCCTTGACGGCGATCCCGCTGGTCTTGATCGCCTCTTCGAAGCTCTGCTGACGGAAGGGCAGCACGCCACTGCCGCACAGCGCGCCGAGCATGACGGAACTGATGACGCTTTGACTGCGCTCGGCGGTCTCTTCCATGTCGAAGAGCACCAGCCGCTTGGCGCGACCGCGCACCAGTTCGGCGAGTCGTTCGCTATCCGCCGCCCCTTCGCCCATCGCGCTCTTCTCGCCGATGGCATAGGTGCGGTGCGACGAGGCGATGAGCGTCGTGCGGTCGGGGGTGACCAACCCACGCTGGACGGCGCGGGCCGCCTCCGCAAGTTCGGAGGCGATGACGCAATCGACGTCGCCCGGCACCGGCATGAGCGCCAGCACCGGCTCGCGCCCTGCTTGCGCCGCCACCGCCCGCGGGAACAGTTCAAGGTAATAGAGGGTGGCGCCGGTACGCTGCGCGACGCCGGGTACCGAGGTGGTCTGCGCGATGAATCCTTCCGCCTCGCCGATCTGCACCAGCCAGTCGGCGAGCACCCCGCCGCCCTGCCCGCCCAGCGCTGCGATCGTGAGTTTTATCGGTCGTTCGCCCATGGCCGCCGCGAAACGGCCCTACAACGCGTAACGCAGGCGAGCACGCTCGCTGCGACGCTGCAGGGCGCTGATCACGGCCGCCCGGACGCGGGCCTTCGTCCGATCCCAGCGGGACGGGTTGTAAACCAATTCGGCGCGGTAGAAAGACGGACACAGCACGGCGGCATGCGCCACCTCACCGCACACGCCGCAGCCGACGCAACTGTTGTCGACGTGGGCGACGGGGTCATTGCGCAGCGGATCGGGATTGTCTTTGACCGTGAGCGATGGACAACCCGACAATCGGATGCAGGAATGATCGCCCGTACAGGTGTCGGGATCGACCCCGAAGCGCTCCCGCACCACGCGCTCGCCGCCGGCGATCGCCTTGCGCAGCAACGGCCGCACGCGGCGTTGACGGTTGAGCTGGCATTCACCGTCGGCCAGGATGACCTTCGGCCCGCGAAACGACGTGTTGATGGCCTCGCGCAGCAGTTTGAGCGTGCCGCGCAGGTCGTAGGTCTGCGTGCGCCGGACCCATTTGACGCCGACCCCTTTCACGGCATCGACGATGTTGTTGTTACCCTGTCGATGGGCATTCGGCGTGCGGGAAGAAGGAATGTCCTGGCCACCCGTGGCGGCGGAATACCCGTTGTCGATGATGACGGTCAGGTCATCATGTTTGTTGAACACGGCGTTGCCGATGCCGCTGGTCAGTCCGTTGTGCCAGAAGCCGCCGTCGCCCATGATGGAAACCGCTCGCTTGCCGCCGTCGGTGCCGAGGGCCGACGCGCCCGCGGCCCCGAGACCGTAGCCCATGATGCTGTTGCCCATGTTGAAGGGTGGCAACGTGGCGAACGAGTGACAGCCGATGTCCGCACTGACGTGCAGCGCGCCCACCTCTTTCTGTAATATTTTCAAGGCGGCGAAGAACGGTCGTTCCGGACACCCGGTACACAGGCCGGAAGGTCTCGGCGGAATCAATGCCGCGAGCTTGGCGGCCGCGGCCGCCGATATGGGGGCGCGGGGCACCGCTCGCTCGGCGTGCGGGCGCAGATGCGGCGCCCACTGCTCGAGGAAGGAATCGATGCCCTTGCACAGGGCATCGACGCCGTACTCCCCGAACCTCGGCAACACAGATTTGCCCGCGATCCTGGCGTCGATGTCGTTCTGACGCAGGATTTGATTGGCGGCCTGTTCGATGAACTCGGGCTGACCCTCCTCGACGATGAGCACGGCACGCTTGCCGCTGCAAAATTTCACCCACTCCGCGGGCACCAGCGGATAGGTGACGTTCAGCAGGTACAGCGGAATGCGGCTGACGCCAAACGTATCGGCGCAACCCAACAGTTCCATGGCGCGCAGCACGTTGTTGTACAAGCCCCCCTGCAGAATGATGCCGATGTCGTTCGCGGCAGTGCCGCCTTGGGTGCCGCCCCCGCCGACCACACCCTCGGCCTCGACGAATTCGTTGAGCCCGCGTTCGGCCACGAACCGCTGGGCCGCGGGCAGCCGCACCTCGATCTTGTCGCGCTCCTGCGCATACGTCGACGGCGGCAGGATGATGCGCCCATAGTCGCGGACCGGCGCGGCGAGGGCGTCGGCGGCGGAAAAGGCCGGCCGGCGGTTGTCCTTGGTCTCGAAGTGCCCGTAGACGTGACAGGCCCGGATGCGCAGCATCAACATCACCGGCGTGTTGCTGGCCTCCGACAGCTCGAAGGCATCCTCGACGGCACGCACGATGGTCGGCAGGTGGGGGCGCGGGTCGAGCAGCCACATCTGCGACTTCATCGCGAAGGCGTGGGTGCGCTCCTGCATGATGCTCGCGCCTTCGCCGTAATCCTCGCCGAGGATGATGAGCGCGCCGCCCTTCACGCCCGACGAGGCGAGATTGGCGAGCGCGTCGGACGCCACGTTCGTACCGACGGTGGACTTCCAGGTCACCGCTCCGCGCAGCGGATAGTTGATGGACGCGGAGAGCATCGCCGCCGCCGTGGCCTCGGAGGCGCTGGCCTCGAAATGCACGCCGAGTTCGTTGAGGATGACTTCGGCATCGGCCAAGACGTCCATCAGATGTGAGATGGGCGCACCCTGATAGCCGCCGACGTACGCCACCCCGGACTGCAGCAAGGCTTTTGTCACGGCGAGGATGCCTTCGCCGTGAAACTCCTCGCCTGCGCCGAGACGCAACGACTCCACTTCTTTCTCGAAGGACCGTTCTGCCATGATTCAGACTCCGGAGTGGACGAGGGCTACACGGGCACCAGGGCGAGTACGCGCAACGGGCTGCCCGAACCGTTGACGATTTTCAGGGGCGGGGCGATGACCACGGCTCCGGTCGGCGGCAGCTGATCGAGATTGGTGAGGCTCGCCAGACCGAAACGGTTGGAGCCGTGCATGATGGAGTGACAGGGGAACGGCGGATCGAACCCGTACGCCTGGCCGGCATCCGTGCCCACGGTCTCCACGCCCACCCCGAGAATGTCCCGCTCCCCGGCCAGGAACGGCACGCACTGCGGATGAAATCCCGGAGTATGGGAACCATCCGGACCCGCATTGAGGAATTCCTTGGCTTGCGTGCGCCGCGACCAATCGGTGCGGATGAGCACCCACGAACGCTCGGGAATCCGGCCATTGCGGCGCTCCCAAAGCTCGACGATCTCCTGCGTCAGGAGGAAATCCGGGTTCGCCTTCGCTTCCGCCGCAACGTCGATCACGCACGCCGGGCCGATGAAACGCTCCACCGGAATGTTGTGGGTGGCATTGTTCGGAAAGTCTTTTCCCGTCACCCAGTGGATGGGCGCATCGAAGTGGGTGCCGGTGTGTTCACCGCACGCGATGTTGTTCCAGTACCAGGCGGGACCACGCTCGTCGTAGCGCGAGATTTCCTCCAACGAAAACGGTTTCGACGGCGCAAACGGCGGCGGCAGCGCAATGGTCGGCGTCGCGGCCTCCAACGGCACGGTGAGGTCGATCACGCGAATGCCACCGCCGGCGATCGCGCCGGCGAGTTGTGCCAGGAGTGGGGCGGCATGCAAGGATGTGTTCATGGATTCCTCGCGGGAATATTAATTGACACATGAAGTATTTTTAAAATATAACATAGCCAGAACCTGGAAGATACGTGCGACGCGGGAGTGAGGCAAAATGCGGCGAATCGTCTGTATTGGCGGCGGTCCGGCCGGACTTTACGCCGCCATTTTGCTGCGCACGGCGCTACCGTCGACCCGTGTCGAAGTCTATGAACGCAACCGTCCGGACGATACGTTCGGCTGGGGCGTGGTCTTCTCCGACCAGACCATGGGCAATTTTCGCAGCGCCGACGCGCCCACCCATGCGGCCATCTTGTCTAGCTTCCATCATTGGGATGACATCGCCATCCACATCGGCGGACGGCACTTCCGCAGCGCCGGGCATGGATTTTGCGGCATCGCCCGCAAGCGGTTGCTCGGGCTGTTGCAGGAACGTGCCGCGGCGGTGGGAGTGCATCAACTGTTTGAGCACCCCGTCGACGACGACTCGGCTTTCGAGGATGCCGACCTCCTCATCGCCGCGGACGGGGTGAACAGCCGAACCCGCAGCCGGCATGTCGCCGAGTTCCAGCCCGACATCGACGTGCGTCGCTGCCGTTACATCTGGCTCGGCACCACCCGGCCGTTCGACGCGTTCACTTTCGCGTTCGAACGCACCGAGCACGGCTGGTTCCAGATCCACGCTTATCAATTCAGCGAGACCATGTCGACGATGATCGTCGAGACCCGCGAGGAAACCTGGGCCGCGCACGGAATGGACACGTTCAGCACCCGGGAATCGATCGCCTTCTGCGAAAAACTTTTCGCACCGTACCTGGCCGGACATGCGCTCGTCAGCAACGCGAATCATCTGCGTGGTTCGGCGTGGCTCAACTTCAATCACGTGACCTGCCGGCGCTGGCATCACGGCCGCACCGTGCTGATCGGGGACGCCGCGCACACGGCGCATTTCTCGATCGGCTCGGGCACCAAACTTGCCATGGAGGACGCCATTTCGCTGGCGCGCCACGTGACCACGACGACTGACCTCGACGCAGCGCTCGGCGCCTATCAAGCGGAGCGCCAGATCGAAGTCCTCAAGCTGCAGAGCGCTGCGCGCAACCGGATGCAATGGTTCGAGAACGTTGCGCGCTATGCGCAGCTGCCGCCGGAACAGTTCGCCTACAGTCTCCTGACCGGCAGCCAGCGCATCGGCCATGACAATTTGAGGCTTCGCGATCCGCATTTCGTCGAATCCTATGAAGGCTGGCTCGCCGCCCACAATGGCGCGCGGTGCACCTCGCCGCCGATGTTCCTGCCGTTGCAGCTACGCGGCATGGAACTGCCCAACCGTGTGGTCGTGTCGCCGATGGCGCAGTACTGCGCGGTAGACGGCGTGCCCGATGAGTGGCACCTCGTCCATTACGGCCACCTCGCCCTGGGCGGTGCCGGCCTTGTCTACACGGAAATGACCTGCACGTCGCCGACGGCGCGGATCACGCCGGGCTGCACGGGTATGTGGAACGAGGCGCAGTGCGACGCTTGGCGGCATATCGTCGATTTCGTGCACCGGCGGTCTCACGCCAGGATCTGTCTGCAATTGGGACACGCAGGGCGCAAGGGTTCGACCCAGCTCGGTTGGGAGAAGATGGACCATCCGCTCGCGACGGGGAACTGGCCGCTGATCGCCCCCTCGTCCGTGCCCTACCTCGCCGGCATCAGTCAGCCGCCTCTCGAGATGGACCGGGCCGCCATGGACACGGTGCGGGAGGACTTCGTGCGCTCGGCCCGCCTGGGGGCTGCGGCGGGCTTCGACATGCTCGAATTGCACATGGCGCATGGCTACCTGTTGGCCTCGTTCCTATCGCCGCTGACGAACCACCGCGACGACGAGTACGGCGGCAGCATCGACAATCGGTTGCGGTTCCCGCTCGAAGTGCTCGACGGCGTGCGCGCCGCGTGGCCTGCCGACAAGCCGCTGTCTGTGCGGATTTCAGCCACCGACTGGGCGGACGGCGGCTTGGACGAAGACCAGCTGTTTTTCATGGTGCGTAAGTTCCGCGATGCGGGCATGGATCTCATCGATGTCTCGACCGGACAGACCGTGCCACAGCAAAAGCCAGCCTACGGACGGATGTGGCAGACGCCGTTCGCGGACGCGGTCCGCAACGAACTGGGCGTGCGGACGCTGGCGGTCGGCAACATCTACGAGCCGGATCACGTCAACTCCATCATCGCCTCGGGCCGCGCAGACTTGTGCGCCCTGGGGCGCCCTCATCTGGCGAATGCCGCCTGGACGCTGGCGGCTGCCGCGGCCCAAGGCTACGAGGCGCAATGGTGGCCCCGGCAGTACCTGTCGGGAAAGACACAGCTCGAGAGAACTCTGCAGCGCGCTGCACAGTCCGTGGCGCCGTGATGAGTTCACGGTCCGCCTCGACGCCGCTCGCCGGCAAACACGCGGTGGTGACCGGCGCCAGTCGCGGAATCGGTGCGGCAATCGCCGCCGCGCTGGCCGCCGATGGTGTGCGCGTATCGCTGCTGGGACGCGATGCAGTCACGCTCGCTCGAGTGGCGCAGGAAATGGGTGGCATGCAGCGCGCCTGGCCCATCGTGGCCGATGTGGGCGATGCGGCCTCGGTCGAGGATGCGTTTGCCGCCGCACGCCGCCACTTCGGTCCGGTGCAGCTCCTGGTGAACAATGCGGGGCAGGCCGCAAGCGCCAAATTTACCGACACCGACGTGGCGTTGTGGGACCGGTTGCTGAGCGTCAATCTGACCGGCACCTACCTGTGCACGCGGCAGGGGGTGGGCGACATGCTGACGGAGGGCTTCGGACGCATCGTCAATGTCGCGAGCATCGCCGGCCTGCGCGGGGCCGCGTATATATCGGCCTACGCCGCCTCGAAGCACGCCGTCATCGGCCTCACGCGCTCGCTGGCACTGGAATATGCCGCGCGCAACATCACGGTTAACGCGGTATGCCCGGGTTACGTCGACACCGACATCGTGCAAGAGGCGGTGGCCCACATCAGCAGAACCACGGGCCGCAGCCCGGGCGAAGCACTCGCGGCGCTGGTCGCCACCAATCCGCAGCGCCGGCTGGTGACGCCACGCGAAGTGGCGGACACGGTGCTGTGGCTGTGCAGGCCGGGTGCCGAGAGCGTCAACGGCCAAAGCATCGTTCTGGCCGGAGGGGAAGTGACATGAGAAAGGCTGTGCAGTCCGTCGAGCCGCCCGCCGATGCGGAGACGCGCGTCCACGAAGACCACCATGTATCGGTTCGCCTGTGGCTGCGCATGCTCGCCTGCACCAATCACATCGAGACGGTCATACGCCAGAAGCTGCAGACGCGGTTCGGCACCACGCTGCCGCGGTTCGATCTGATGGCACAGCTGGAGCGGACTCCGCAAGGGTTGCGCATGAGCGAAGTGTCGCAGCGCATGATGGTGACGGGGGGCAATGTCACCGGCATCACCGACGGCCTGGAAAAAGAGGGCCTGGTGATCCGCGAGGTCGACCCGTCCGACCGCCGGGTGTTCCACGTCAAGCTCTCGGTCGAGGGTCAACGGCAGTTCCGACGCATGGCCGCCGAGCACGAACAATGGGTGATCGAGCTGTTCGACGGTCTCAGCGTCAAGCACAAGAACCAACTGGCCCAACTGCTCGGCGAAGTCAAACAGCGGCTGCGCCGATGAGCGTCTTCGCATTTGAAGCCGCCCACTTCCAGTGGCGTGTGGAGGGGCGCGTCGGGGTCGTCACCCTGAACCGGCCTGAACGCAAGAATCCGCTGACCTTCGAGTCCTATCAAGAACTGCTCGACCTATTCCGTGCGCTGTCCTCGACCGGCGCGTCGGGCGCCGTGCGTGCCATCGTCCTCAGCGGTGCCGGCGGAAATTTCTGCTCGGGCGGCGACGTGCACGAGATCATCGGTCCGCTGACCCGGCGCAGCGCCGCTGAGCTGCTCGATTTCACGCGCATGACCGGCAACCTGGTCAAAGCGATGCGGCACTGCCCGCAACCCCTCGTGGCGGCGGTGGACGGCGTGTGCGCCGGCGCGGGCGCGATTCTCGCCATGGCGGCTGACCTGCGGTTGGGCACCCCACGGACCAAGACCGCGTTTCTGTTCACGCGGGTCGGTCTCGCCGGCTGCGACATGGGGGCCTGCGCCATCCTGCCGCGCATCATCGGCCAGGGCCGCGCCTCCGAACTGCTGTTCACCGGCCGCGCCATGTCCGCGGAGGAAGGTCTGGGCTGGGGGTTCTTCAATCGGCTGGTGGCACCGGAGTCGGTGCTGGAGGAGTCGCTCGAGGTGGCGACACAGATCGCGTCAGGACCGACGCTCGCCCACGCGATGACGAAGAAAATGCTGCACGAGGAGTGGGCCATGCCGGTCGACACGGCGATCGACGCGGAGGCGGCGGCTCAAGCCGAATGCATGCAGACGCAGGACTTCCACCGTGCCTACCGGGCCTTTGCGGCGCGGCAAACACCGCTGTTCGAGGGTGATTGAGCCATGGGCCGTCGCCGCAATTTTCTCGACTGGCCGTTCTTCGCGCCCGAGCACCGCGAAGTCGCGGACCGGCTCGACGATTGGGCCGCCGAGCATATTTCACAGCAGGCCCATGACCCGGCCGGCCTCGACGAGAAATGCCGCGCTCTCGTGACGCTGCTCGGCGCCGCCGGCTGGACGCGGTACTCGGTGCCCTACGCCGCAGGGGCGCCGCTCGTTTCGGCGGCGGGCGCTGCTGAAGTTCCGTACGTTGCGCCAATGGACGCCCTGCCGCGCTTCGACGTGCGCGCGCTCGCGCTGATCCGCGAGACGCTCGCGTATCACGACGGCCTCGCGGACTTCGCCTTCGCCATGCAAGGCCTGGGCAGCGGCGCGATCTCGCTCGCCGGTTCACCGCAGTTGCAGGCGCACTACCTGCCGCAGGTCGCAGCCGGCCGGTCCATCGCTGCTTTCGCCCTGTCCGAACCCGGCGCGGGTTCCGACGTCGCGGCGCTGGACTGCAGCGCGCGGCGGGACGGCGATGCCTACGTCCTCGACGGCGCGAAGACCTGGATATCCAACGGCGGGATCGCGGATTTTTATTGTGTGTTCGCGCGCACGCAGCCCGCGCAGCTGCGGCCCGACGGTTCGGTGAGCGCGCGCGGCATCAGCGCCTTCGTCGTCGACGCCGGGTTGCCGGGATTCGTCATTCAAAACCGCATCGACGTCATCGCCCCGCATCCGCTCGCCACCCTCGCCTTCTCGGGCTGCCGCGTGCCCGCCACCCATCGGTTGGGCGCCGAAGGGGACGGCTTCAAGCTGGCCATGCGCACGCTCGACGTTTTTCGCACGTCGGTGGCGGGCGCCGCGCTCGGCTTCGCCCAGCGCGCCCTGGACGAGACGGTACGGCATGTGCTGCGACGGCCGATGTTCGGCAGGATGCTCGCCGACTTGCAGATGACCCAGGCCACGCTCGCGGACATGGCGAGCGGGCTCGAGGCGGCACGGCTGTTGACCTACCGGGCGGCGTGGCGTCGCGACCGGGACGAACGCGCCACCCGGGACGTTGCCATGGCCAAGATGTCGGCCACCGAGACCGCGCAACGCGTGATCGACGCGGCGGTGCAGCTCCTCGGCGCGACCGGCATCGTGCAGGGTGCGATCACCGAACGGCTGTATCGCGACATTCGCGCATTGCGGATCTACGAAGGTGCGACCGAGGTGCAGAAATTGATCATTTCGCGCGAATTGCTCGAAGAGGCGCGCGCGGGACAGCCATGACGAGCGAACACGACAAGCGGATCCTACAACCCGCCGCATGGCCGCCACCGCGCGGCTACAGCAACGGCATCGCCGCCTCCGGCAGGCAGATCTTCGTTGCCGGCCAGATCGGCTGGAACGAGCGAGGGATTTTCGAGAGCACGCGCTTGGCGGATCAGGTGAGGCAAGCACTCGAGAACGTCTGCACCGTGCTCGCGACGGCGGGAGCGGGACCTGAGCACATCGTCCGGCTCACCTGGTATCTCACCAGCCGCGCTGAATATCACGCCGAGCTTGCAGAAATCGGTGCCGCCTACCGCGAGGTCATGGGCAGGCATTTCCCGGTCATGAGCGTGGTCCAGGTGGTGGCGCTCATGGAATCCCAGGCAAAAGTTGAAATCGAAGCCACGGCCGTCGTGCCGTCTGTCGCGTGAAGAAGCGGTCGCCCTTCCGGGTAACGGTTAAAACACGTCGGGGTGTAATTGGTAGAAGCCGACGAATTTGTCGAACTGTTCGGGGTTCAAGGCCACGGCCGTTCGCGGTTTACGCTGCTCGCTACGACGTTGGTCGATCTCGTCAGGCGTAGGGGGCGCTGGCGCTTTTTCAGGTCCGAGCCTGACCCGCAGCACAGCTTAACCGCGATAATATCTCTACGGGTAAAGACTGGAGATTCCAGATGTCGCCATTCGCACCCGACGTCCGTTCCTCGAAACGAAAGTCCGCCATCGCGGCCTTGCTGCTCCTGTCGTGCGTCCCCTCGATCGGCCTGGCGGATCGAGCCGGGGATGTCGCCGCGCTCGAGGCGAAGTGCGAGGCGGCGCGAGAAGCCAGGATCAAGCCACAGCGCGATGCAGCCATCGCCGGATGCAAATCCGGACAAGACAGCGACGCCGGAGTCTGCGAACGCTTCTGGAAGGACTATGGAAACGCAAGGCGCGGAGAAAACGGCGGAATGATCCCCCGGATGTTCGGCGACTTGCCGGTGTGCGTCGCCGCATTCGAGGCGCGCAAGGCGTTGGCGGACGGCGGATGATGCCCCGCATGCTCCGCCGCTCATTTCTCGCCGCCCTCACGCTGCTTGGGTTCCTCGCCGTCGCCGCCTACCTGTATCTCGTCCGGCCGATGCGCCTCAAGCACCCTGCCGAGCCGCTCGCCGCCGGCGCGCTCATCATCCGCGACGCCCGCGTCTACGTCTCGCCCGACGACGCGCCGCTCGACCACGCCTCCATCCTCATCCGCGACGGACGCATCGTCGAGGTCGGTTCCGCCATCTCCGCGCCGTCCGACGCCCGGGTCCTTCCCTGCCACCATTGCATCGTCACCGCCGGCTTCTGGAACGCCCACGTCCACTTCACCGAGCCTCACTGGAGCGGCGCCGCCTACAAGTCCGCCGCCGCCCTCACCTCGCTCATGCAGGACATGCTCACCCGTCGCGGCTTCACCACCGTGGTCGACGTGGGTTCGAACCCCTTCGATACCGTCCCGCTGCGCCGCCGCGTCGAAGCCGGCGAAGTTCTCGGCCCGAAGATCTACACCGCAGGCGCCGCGCAATA